>JBBQUZ010000109.1:0-1611 GCA_038212035.1 Fimbriimonadales bacterium | reverse complement strand
AAGCGCGAAGAACTCCGCGTTTGTTATTGCGGCGGCTACTGGACTTGCCGCATTAAATGACACCGCTTCCATGCCACTCATCGAGAGCGCGTGCGAGATGCTCCCGTCTATTCAAGCTCGCCTAGCTGTCGTTCAAATGTCGCGATATCTCGAAACCCCAGAAATGGATAAATTGATCGACCGGTTCATTCAGGATCTAAAGATCAGAGATGGCGTAAGAAAGGATTGGGCAAATCGAAAGGCGAAGGTTCATTGACGGGACACGCCATATTGGGCAGCGAGATCGGTCGAGTCTACGTTCGACGAAGCAGTACGTTCGTATCCACCAAGATGCTCATCAGCCTTGATCGCCATAGATGCTTTCACGGCTGATTGCTTCGTCCGATAACGGAGGGGTATGCGGAAGCCCCTTCACCGATTCACGCCAAGCTGCCGCACGCTCGGGCGGCGAGAGCTCGCCCACGATTCGGCCAGGGACACGCTCACGCAGCAACTGTTCCACATATCGTGGCAGCGCAACGCCCTGAGCCTTGGCTTGGGCCACAAGGCTCGATTCAATTTCCGGGGGCAATTCGATCATTACGGTCATAGGTCGCATCCGGGCTGGATTTTGTACTCAGATACCAGGGTATCGTGGCCAGAGAGCGGCCAACTTGCCCGCTTGCCACAAACGTATTCCCAAAAATGTTCTACCCTCGTCCTAGCTCAACTTTCCGGCTTTTTGATAATTATCAGTAACCGTAATCCATGACCACCGTCGTAAAAATCCATCGCAAAGGGCAAATGACGCTACCTCCATCGCTCCGTCAACTTGCCGGTATCAGTGAGGGCGACTTTGTTCAGGCCAGTTTTAAGGACGGCAAGATCGTCATCACCCCCAGCCCCATCATTGACCGCACCCAATTCCCCACGGCTGATGATGAATACACGCCCGAGCAGCGCCGGATCATTGACGCCCGGTTGGATCAGGCGGACGAGGATGTAAAGGCTGGTCGGATCCATGGTCCCTTTGAGACCCATAAAGAGATGGTTGACTTTCTACACAAGGAAGCAACGAAGGCCAAATCCCAGAAGATCACTAAACCCAAGTCCTGATGAGGACCTTATTAACCGGCAAAGCGCGGCAGAGTTATATTGATGCCCCTCTCGCCGTTCAAAAGGCCTTCGACAAGCAGACCAAGCTGTTGGTTCAGAATTTGCGCCATCCTTCCTTGCGGGCCAAGAAGTACGACGAATCTAAAGACCGATGGCAGGCGCGGGTCAAACAACGACTGGCGCTTCTACTTCATCATTGAAGGTGACGCGTACGTGATCAGGGACAGCAGTCCTCATCCTAGGTAATGCATGGGGATCGCTCGCTCACGCGCGCGGCTCAGTAAGTCTCCTGGAATTAGGTTAACCCCCCGCTCCCGCTTACCACAAACCACTGCTGTCCGGTTCAGAAGTCGAATAGAATCAGCTGGTTGGCGTTTCCATGCACGGCGTTTTGGGAGCCGCACGCTTGAAGTGCCCGTAAAATGGGCGTTTTCTCGAATAGCGAGATACTCAAAACCTGTAGAATCTGGTGGAGGGTAACTTCGAGTCCCAATCGCTTTCTGACGATAGCAACCA
>JBBQUZ010000108.1:0-3200 GCA_038212035.1 Fimbriimonadales bacterium | reverse complement strand
TCGCTCATCAAGATGGTCTCCTGGCCTACGTCAAACACCGAGTCACCAACGCCGCCGCAGAGTCGCTCAACAGCATGATTCAGGAAATTAAAACCATCGCCAGAGGATTCAGAAGATTCGCCAACTTCAGAATCGCCATCCTCTTCTTCCTAGGCAAACTCGAACTCAACCCATAAAAAATGTCATAGAGCCAAAAATCAAAATAATGAAATTAATCATAGGCTCAGTCGGTACGCTCGATGATACATTTTTGCTCACGAGGCACGATATGCTCCGGATATTTCTTATCGGGCATTACCACCTCCAATTGGACGGCAACCAAGTCGTCTTCAATTCTTGAAAACTACATGGCGTGGTCTGTATTTCGGCGCGAACCTTGCCTATCGAATCGTGAAGAGGACGGATTGTTTTAGGATTTGGTCCTTTACGGTCAGAGTGAAATCTGCGGCGTAGGTGCCTGACTTACCGGCGGGGATGTAGATTTCGAATATCTGGCGCGTTTTACCGCGCACGCCGAAGATCGAAAAAGTCTTGGTGCTGTCATTCAGCACTCTAAAGCCCTCGGGCATTTTGATGGTGACGGTTCCGGAAACCCGGGAACGAGAATTGGCCGTGATGTAAAACGGGAGCTTGTAGCCTCGGTCGGTGGAGGAAACGGGAATTGCGGTGTGGACCACATCTACATCCACAATTGGCGCAATTCGATACGAAGTTTGGAGCACGGACGGAACGCCATCCGCCGTGGTGAGGGTTCCGCGCAGAATACGGTAACCCAGCAATGAATCCGGTGCGATCCGAGTGGAATAGTCGATGTAGGCGCGGCCCTTGGTATCAAACGATGGGAATGGCAGAGCAAACAGGTTCGTCGCGTCACGACCGAAGCCCTCAGAGCGCATTTCAAGCCGAGTGATTTTGAGATCGTTTTTGCCCTTAAAGGTCAACCTTACTCGCCCCGACTCGCCGGGAACGATCGGAATATCACCAAATTCGGTATTCCACTTCAACCCCAAGGGGAGCGCTGCGGCTCTTGAATTGACCAACGCCACCACTGCCAGGGACCTCGGCATCACGGCGGGAAGCGCCGGAACCTCGGTGGGAACGGAATCCATTCTCACGCCAATCTTCTGATTCTCGCTGGCCGCAATCAAGTCAGTTCCCGGGTCGGTAACGGAGACTTCGTAGGTGGTGGTTCCCGCGTCAGAGGTCGCGGCTACCTTGAGTGCCAAGTCCAGTTCCGGAAGGTCTCGCCACGTGGGCCCCGTAACATTTGTCGCATCCAGCAAACGAGCGACCGCAGAGGGTTTGCCATCCGTGAGACTCACTCGAAGTTCGATGTTGTCTTTCCCCACTAGCCATCCATCGTGCTTGAGGTCTAGGCTCACCACCAAATCTTGACCATTGGCTACGGTGGCGGCAAAGTGCAACTGAGCGGGTTCCCACTCAAAGTAGGTTTGCGTGGCCGCAGTGGTAGTAAAAGAATCCCACTCTTCTGCCTCAATTTTCCCGTCGATCTTGGGAGTTACACGTAGGCGAGAAACCTCAACCACGGACGGTGCCGTCATCATTGCGGCCGGATCAAAGGGAGCAGCAGCTTGCTGACCGAGAATTGCGATGGCGAGCGGAAATAACATCTTCCAATCAAAGACGTTTGACTCCGGCCATACGGTGTCAGCTTTTCTGCCAACACCGCAAGGTTATTACCTTATCGCGTTCGGTGTTCGCGGATAAAAGCCGGAATGTCGAGATCAGACTCGTCAAAGACCGCCGATGCGTCTGGGGTGGCGTTGCGATTAGCGTTATTCAATCTCTCACGAGCCTGAGCCACAATTTCCGCTCCAGAAACCGACGAACTGGTAGGCAGGGGGGAGGGAGCCGGCATTTCTGGGTTAGGAACCACGGCGGTATGAGGAACCGTAAAGGTTGCCTCGGCGGCCCGCTTCCCTTCTTGACTGTACGGATTAAACCCGGTAGCCAACACGGTGACCCGAACGGTGCCTTCCATAGTGGGATCCACCACGGTTCCAAAGAAGGTGTTGACTTCTTCAAGATCGCACAAAGATTGGATGTACTGCATCGCCTCGCTGGCTTCCAAAAGGGTGAGGTCTTCAGAACTGGTGATATTGACCAACAGCCCCTGGGCTCCATGAATAGTCTGTTCCAGCAACGGTGAGCTGGTGGCAGATTGCGCGGCTTGGATAGCCCTCTGAGCGCCCACGCCGTAACCAATACCCATCAGGGCGGGACCTGCATTTTGCATTACGGCTCTTACGTCGGCAAAGTCTACGTTGATTTGGCCAGGAATCGTGATGATGTCAGAAATGCCCTGCACACCCTGTCGCAACACATCGTCGGCAACTCTGAATGCATCCACTAACGTGGTCTTTCGTTCCACTACGCTGAGCAATCGATCGTTGGGAATCGTGATGATCGTGTCCACGCGGCCCATTAGAGAGGTAACGCCTTGCTCGGCGAGCCGGGCCCGGCGCGGACCTTCAAAAGTGAATGGACGGGTGACCACGGCAACCGTCAACGCGCCGATTTCTCGGGCGAGATCGGCAATCACGGGCGCAGCACCGGTCCCGGTTCCGCCCCCCATGCCGGCGGTAATAAACACCATGTCGGCTCCTTCCAGCACCTTTCGAATTTCGTTTTTAGATTCTTCGGCCGCACTCTTGCCAATTTCGGGATTACCTCCCGCGCCAAGTCCCCGGGTGAGGTTTACACCCAACTGAACTTTCTTGGTGGCTTCACTCAGATCAAGCACCTGAACGTCGGTATTCATCGCAATGAATTCCACGCCCTTGATCCCGCTCTGAATCATCCGCTGCACCGCGTTTGATCCACCGCCGCCCACGCCGATGACCTTGATAACTGCGCTAGAACTACTCACACTTCGATTCCCTGTACTGGCTTGCTTCACGATAAGTTTTCTATTGTAGAAGTGGATCGACAAGAATGGTTGTGGAAAACCGGTGGGTAAGGTAATTTTCTTTGTTTTTTGTTCGGGGTGGTTCGGGAGTTCGGGTTGGTTGGGAGGGTTCGGGTTGGTTTTGGAGTTCGGGGGGTTGCAGGTTCGGAAGCTCGGGGTTCGGGGGTTCGGGGGTTTGAGGGGCGGGCAGGCTCACGGGGCACCCTGCCCTCTCCCGCAGCGGAAATGCACCGCCGCAGGCGAGGGTTCTGAGAGCCCTTCTCCCCCAGTG
>JBBQUZ010000107.1:0-3600 GCA_038212035.1 Fimbriimonadales bacterium | reverse complement strand
GGTCAAAGAGTTCGACTTCGGGGCCGGTTCGTCCCGATTCTTGATTCCGCCGAATCAGCTCCTCGTACGGAAATTCGGAGTGCGGATATCGGTAAAGCATCCGCTGATAGCTGTGGGTGGGGGTCGCATCTAGATACCAGTAGCACTCCTTTACGTCCTCACCGTGGTTGCCTTCGGAGTTGGTTAACCCGTAAAGTCGCTCTTTAAGAATGGGGTCATGGCCATTCCAAACCGCCACCGTAAGCGCAAGAATTCCGTGGCGATCCCCAAACCCGCCGATGCCGTCTTCTCCCCAACGGTAGGCCCGAGAACGTGACTGGTCATGGGAAAAGTAGTCCCATGCGGATCCGTCGGCCGAATAATCCTCGCGAACGGTTCCCCATTCGCGCTCGCTCACATACGGCCCCCATCGCTGCCACGGCCGGGTAGACGCATGATTCTCTATCAATCGCTCTTGTTCTCGGTTCATTAAAGGCTATCCCCCGGTGGCAAATCCTTCCATCAGCGTCATTCCGCCGTCAATAAAGATGGTTTGGCCGGTGATGTAATCACTCATATCGCTCGCCAAAAACACGGCGAGTTTGCCCACATCATCTGGCTCGCCAATTCTGTTGTACGGAATGAGATTCATTAGCTTTGCCAGGGCCTCTGGAGTATCCCAAGCGCTTGTGTTGATCGGCGTTCTGATTGCGCCCGGTCCAATGGAGTTCACCCGCACCTTGCTCGAGGCCACTTCTTGCGCCAAAGACTTCATCAGCATCATGATTCCGCCCTTGCTGGTAGCGTAGTTCACGTGATTGGACCACGGAATAAACTCATGCACGCTACTCACGTGAATAATCTTGCCCGTGGCCACAGAAACCTCGGGTCGGGGTCCGCGGCGAATGAATTCGCGGAGCGCTTCGCGGGCGCAAAGAAACTGCCCCGTTAAGTTGATGTTGATAACAAGATTCCACTGGTCCAACGTCATGTTCTGGAACTGCGCGTCTCGCTGCAGGCCCGCGTTATTCACAAGGATGTCTAGGGTTCCAAACGTTCCGATGCATCGTTGGAACATCGAGATGACGTCGTCTTCCTTGCTCACGTCGCCCTGGACGGCGATTGCGTTGCCTCCCGCCGCCACGATGTCGTTGGCAATAGCCTGGGCAACCTCCGGCTTCACTACGTAGTTCACTGCAACTTCAGCGCCCGCGGCGGCCAAGTGGCGCGCAATGCCTTCTCCAATGCCCGAATTGGCCCCCGTAACCAACGCTTTTTGCCCGGCGAGAGGCTTGTGGGGATACAACGCAACTATTTCCAATTGGGTCATTTCAGTCTCCTATTTCCGCAAACAGGTTCAACGTTACCGGATGGCAGAGCAAAAAACCCAGAAATTGCATTGATTGTCCAACGGCATCGTGACGGTGACGGTCGAACGCGTTCCAGAAGAACTGCCTAAAGTGCACCGAATCCTCGTTCGTTCTGCCGTCACCCTTGCTCAGTCACCCGTCGGGCAAGCGATCCACCATGGGTGAGTGCGTAAACTACCAACTCACCCATGAACTATTTTGCCGTTGGCGTTGGCTGCCTCATGATCTTGGGTGCACTGTTGGACGCTTTTGAAACCATAATCCTTCCCCGCACTGTGAAACGCGCAGTCCGGGTTTCCACGGTGGTCATTTGGCTAACCCAGCCGGTGTTTGCCGTGATCCGGCGCATGAAACCATCCGGGCGCCGACAAGCCATCTTGGTGGCCCACCCTTCGCTCCTTCTGTTAGGACTGTTTGCCCTTTGGGCCTTCATGCTGATCTGCGGGTTTGCCTTAGTTAACTGGGGCAGTGGCGTTGCCCTCACTGTTGCCCGATCCATCGACGCGGAGTTGTACTACAGCGGGGTCACGTTCTTTACCTTGGGGTTCGGCGATATCACGCCCACGGGAAATCTGGGCCGCTCGTTGGCCGTTCTTGAGGCCGGAGTTGGCTTTGGATTTCTTGCCCTCATTATCAGCTACGTCCCGGTAATGTACGGTGCATTCTCACGGCGAGAAGTGACCATGCTCTTGTTGGATAGCAAAGCCGGGTCTGACCCCACGGCGGCCGAACTTCTGAGGCGTCACGCGGAACTGGGTTGCTTTGAGCCGCTGATGAGTCTCCTCAAGGATTGGGAACGGTTCTCCGCCGAACTTCTGGAAAGTTACCTTTCTTATCCCCTCCTTGCTTTTTACCGCTCTCAACACGACAACCAATCTTGGCTAAGATCACTCACCGCGATCTTGGATGGTTGCGCCGTCATCGAAGCGGGCTTTGCAAGTAACACCACCTTTGAAAACTCCCTGAAGTTTCAAGCGCGGGCAACTTTTGCGATGGCGCGACACGTGGTGGTGGACCTTGCCTACGTCTTAGGAAAATCACCGATTGAAGTGCCCGAACCGAGACTGACTTCCGACATGTTGATAGCAATCAGAGTGGAGATGGCGTCCCTGGGATTCCCCCTGGACGAATCTCCCGCCGCGCAAGCGCGTCTGGAAGGGGCGATCAAAATGTATGAACCCTACGTAGCCAGCCTGGCTCATCACATGATCATCGAACTTCCCCAATGGCTGCCGGAACCCCACGCACTTGACAACTGGCAAACCAGCGCCTGGGAAGGCGTAAAGCACTTTTAACTAGGGCGCGAGCCGGAGCCCTTTGTGCGGTTTAGAAGCCCAATCCACCCGGTCTGAATCCACAAAGCGCCACGGAAGTTCTTGGCCCTTCCCTGCGGCCAGACCGATTCGGGGGCCGCAGAGAATCGCGTTGGTTGGACTATTCGGTTCAAGTCTCAATTCGCTGGAAGTGGAGAGCAGGTTCATTTGGTTGTCGGATGCGGAGAGTCCAAACATCGCCCCGAGACGACCGGGCCCGGCCAAGGATCCCGGATTTACTTCCCATCCCGAAATGGGTTCGGCCGCCCGTA
Source organism: Fimbriimonadales bacterium (assembly GCA_038212035.1). GTDB lineage: Bacteria > Armatimonadota > Fimbriimonadia > Fimbriimonadales > Fimbriimonadaceae > Fimbriimonas. The sequence goes on along the minus strand of JBBQUZ010000107.1, from coordinate 666 downwards.
TGAGCACCGCCGAGCCGTCATCTTCTGGGTGCGCCACCACATTCAGCATCCAGTGAACACCGTAACATAGGTAAACGTAGGCAAACCCCGGCGGCCCAAACATCGCCATGTTCTTCATTGAGGTTCGTCCATGGGCGTGACACCCCGGGTCATCCGCGTATCGGTAGGCCTCCGTCTCCACTATCCGGGCCCGTCGCTCTCCCCGCACGAGTTCCCACCCGATCAATGACTTTGCCCCCGAGATCACATCGGTCCTCAGGATTTCGCGTAATGCCGAGCGACGATCCATTCCCAGATCCTAGCCGATTGACGTCAGCCGTTCAAATAAATAGCTCCTAGAGCACCCTCATAGACGTTTAGTTAAGCGCCTTGAGGCCCATTTCATCGTTCTTGGGTGTATCGATCTAAAGCAAATGAGGCGCAGACCTCTAGCCCAAGTTCCGCAGTTGGGGTGTATTGTCGGTGAAATTTGAGTCTAAGGAGGATGGTTTTCAGGCGATTTGTTACACTACACTTTGGCCAAGGCGATGCTTGTAGGCAGCTTGAGACCGAGCTTTTGAAGTAGGACAACAAGGTGCGGCTCTGGTACGGAGACGCATCTTTTACGAATGACCGGCCCGGCTTTGGTGGGCAGAACAACATCGACCATTTGGATCGCCGCAAACT
>JBBQUZ010000106.1:0-3883 GCA_038212035.1 Fimbriimonadales bacterium | reverse complement strand
GTCATTGAGTGCCGCAATTTGGGTTGCTTCCGGGTATCTCGTGTTTTTCTCCGCCAAAAAGAGAGCATCAGCGAGTCCACTCTCAATTCCGAACGGGGTCGAATACGTTTCAATGTCGGTTAGGGGTATCGACTGTCGGTTATCAGCGGGGACAATCGCATGAAATAGCGAACCGGGGGTAGAAATCACCTGGTGCTGAACAATGTATTCCGCTCTCTTTTTGATCAGATCCGCAATCGGCTCCGTGAAAAACAGGTGGGTTTCGCTCTCACGGCCCAGGGTGTCTTCAAAGCTCACCTTTAGTGGTCCCGCCGTAGTGGGCTTTACAAAGCAAAATCCGCCTTCTTCGTCGGCATCCGTTTCTAGCTCGGTATCCACATCGGTATAGAATCGGGTTGGAGTAGCGCCCTGAACTTCAATCGCAATGCCGACATCTGCCGGCATCACTGCGCTCGGCATGAGTCTAATTGCGGGCCTACCGCAGGCGGCGAGCGCGGTATTGACATGATCTACGGGCCCGCGTTCGGCGGGGGCGAACCTAATTTGGTAGGTTCGTTCTTCTCCCGGTTCCAGAATGGTTGACGTGTGCCCGCCAAACCACTCCGGCCAGCCCTCGCGCTCAATCGCGGCCCGTGAATGAACGTACACCATGGGGATACCTTCCCATCGGTACGGAGTGACCAGAGACGCGGGGACATGGTTATAAAACTCCCAGCGGGTGTTCTCACCGGGAAAGATCAGGAGACCGGGCGCGCGAGCGGTGAGTCTTTGCGCAAATAAATAGCTTGCCGCGCCACCAATAAACTTATGAACGCACACTCGGTCGTTCCAAAGTTCCTTGAGGCCCCGATCGGTTCGGGGAAATCCTTCATAGACATTGTTGAGGGCGAAGGGAAAGGCGAGTTCGCCAATCTCGACGCTTCGGCGGCTACGGTTTTTAAGCTTGAAGTCCCAGGCAATTTGGGGAATTACCCCCGGAATCTCGTAGAAGGATCCGGTCCCCTGGAGTTCTTCGATGAAACTGAAATCGTATTCAAAACCCACTACGGAGGCGTCTTCTTCATCACTGGTTGGTTCCGCCGAAGAGTTTCGGCTGAGGATCCAGGGGTCTTCCGGATGCGTTCGGGCTCCCAGCAGAATGGTGCCGGGAAAATAGTCATCCGTCATCTCTTCGCCCATATTGAGGGGCGGCGCAATAAATTGAAATTCTTCGCCTTCTTCGGGCGTGGCCGGGTCGCTCGCCCACAGCTGCTGAATCCGCCCGCCCTGTCCAAACTCCATTGAGATGACGCTCCCTGTGAGTTCCGGACGGTCCAAACCGAATTCGTCCATGTGGGTCGAAGGATACCGCGTTTGGCGTCATTGCCTAAGTCGGGATGAACGCAGAGGGGGCATTTGCCCCCCTCACCTAGGCGTTCTCACCCCCCGAAACTTAAACTGCTTGTACAGTTGGTCGGTCAGACAAGGTCCCTACCTGTAACAAATCCTTCCGGGTTAACGCAAGAATGGATGCCTGCTGCGCCAATTTACCGGCAATCTCCCTAAACGCCTGCGCTTGGAAAGTATGGGGGTAAGCAATCACCGCCGGGATTCCTCGGTCGCCGGCCTCGCTGATATCGGGGTCTAGGGGCACGGAGCCCAAATACGGAACTTGCAGGTGTTTGGAGAGTTCCACACCCGATGTTCCGGCAAAAAACCTCGTTACGGTTCCGGTGGCGGGGTCGGTAAACGCGCCCATATTCTCGATAACGCCCATAATTGGCGCATTGAGCCGGCGGAACAATTGAACCGACTTGCCCGCAATGTTGGCCGCCACGTTGTGCGGAGTTGCCACAATGACCACGCCCGCCAAGGGGGCAAGCTGGGCTAAAGACATTGGGGCGTCGCCGGTGCCGGGGGGGAGGTCAACCAACAGGTAATCAAGGTCACCCCAATCTACGTCGGCCAGCAGTTGCCGAACCGTACCCGCTACCATGGGTCCGCGCCACAAAACGGCTTGTCCTTCCTCTAAGAGGAAGCCCAAAGACATCATGTGAATACCGTATCGTTGAATCGGAACGATTTTGCCGTCTCGGGTGAAGGGTCGCTCGTCTTGCGCTCCCATCATGAGCGGGATGGATGGGCCGTACACGTCGGCATCCATCAACCCAACCTTGGCTCCCGCTTGGGCCAACGCAATTGCCAAATTTACGCTACAAGTGCTTTTGCCCACTCCCCCCTTGCCCGAGGCAATTGCAATGCAGGACTTGACCCCCGGAATCAGGTCATCTGCCTGCATCTGCCGCTCTCTCACCTGAGCGGTCATCTCCACATGGACATCGGTTACGCCTTCCAGCGCAAGAACCCTTTCCTCGCACTCGGCCTTAAGTTGTTCTTTGACGGGACAGGCCGGAGTAGTGAGCTGAACTTGAAACTTCACCACGGATCCATCAATCTCGATATTCTTGACGAATTTGAGGGCGACGATATCCCGATGAAGGTCAGGGTCCATCACCGTTCGTAACGCATCGAGAACTTGAGCTTCAGAAACCAACATACAGAGTTAGGGTACCAGCCGGTAGGGCGCTTTCAGCCAAAAACACAGTCCTTGAGATTTTCGGGTCCTGGGACTCTCGTCTCATTTCTCAGGGCGAGCTGCGAGAGTACACCAGACCTCCAAAGATATATATGGTCGTCCGGAACTGGCGGGAATGATCAGACCCATCTTTGAAGGCAACCAACGTGTATGAAACCAATTTGACCCGAGGGTCTTCGACAATAGACAAACGCGCTGGCGGCAGAGGATTCTGCAATATATACAGTCAGTTAGGCTCCTTGAGGCTCATTTCATCGGTCGTTGATGTAGCGATCCAACGTAAAGGAGGCGCAGACCGCCAAGACAATTCACCCTGTCGAGGCCTCACTAAACGTATATGACCTTCCCTTGTCCCGGCAGGGCCTATCCCCTAATAGCCTGGCATAAGCTCTGGCGCCATGCCAGGTAAGTTGCGATGTAGCTAAGTTCCCCGGCAGGGGCACCAGAACCTTTCGATCAAGATATCGAAGAACGTAATCAACACTGTGCGTGAATATCTATGGATCGCGATTCTTGGTTGAGAATACGATGCGGTAGGTCAAGATCGTATGCATTGTAAGTATTTGGTAGATTCTAGTGCCCCTGCCGGGGAACCAACTTAGCGGCTGACCAGTCCTGGCATGGCGCGAGAGCTTATGCCAGGCTACTGTGGGAAAGTCCCTGCCGGGACAAGGGAGGGCTTGCCGCCGTGAAACATTTTTCTTCAATCAAGTCCGTTGCTAGATTCTAGTGCCCCTGCCGGGGAACCAACTTAGCGGCTGACCGATCCTGGAGTGGCGCGAGGGCTTATGCCAGGCTACTCGGGGATAGTCCCTGCCGGGACAAGAAAGGGCTTGTCGCCGTGAAACATTTTCCTTCAATCAAGGCCGTTGCTAGATTCTAGTGCCCCTGCCGGGAGACAGACCTATTTGCTGACCGATCCTGGCATGGCACCATATGTACATTCAGTTGAGTCAGTTGGAAAACTCCAAAAACGGAGCACTTGGATCTCTATTTTGAACCTAAGCAGGGAACGGAATCTTTGTCTATGCCTAGTTTTGCAATTAGCTCAACTAAATATATGTGTGGGTTCTGACAGTTTTCTGACCTTGAATTAGCCTTAGCTTAACCCATGACCGGGCGGAGGTCTTTTTTGAGCATGGCGCGAGCTCTGAATAGCCAGCTTTTAACGGTTCCTTCTGGTTTGTGGAGTTCGGTGGCAATTTCGTTGACCTCCATGTGGCGAAAGTGCCGCATGAAAATGATCTTACGGTATTGCTCAGGGAGGCGACTGATGGCATCCATCACTTGGCTATTCCTAATCGCGCC
>JBBQUZ010000105.1:0-3885 GCA_038212035.1 Fimbriimonadales bacterium | reverse complement strand
GGCGGTTCGGGATGGTTCGGCGGTTCGGGATGGTTCGGCGGTTCGGGGTGGTTCGGCGGTTCGGGGTGGTTCGGCGGTTCGGGGTGGTTCGGCGGTTCGGGGTGGTTCGGCGGTTCGGGGTGGTTCGGCGGTTCGGGGTGGTTCGGCGGTGTCTACCGCCGAACTCCCGAACTCGCAATGGGATTACAGCCTCCCGCCTCGGCACGCATATCCGCGGTCTACACGCTTCGCGTTGAGAGCCAATCGACCAACAGCGCGTCCTGATACTCGGGATCTAGCAAACGTCGGTACACGCTTAACTGGCCCTGGACAAATCGCAGTTGCGAAGCGGCGGTCAATGGGTCTTGGTGCTCAAGCTCCTGGGACAGGGCCTGGCATTCCTGCATCCATTGGCGCGACAGGAATTGAGCCACGGACTTGCTGCAGGAGGTGGAGAAGAACTTCAGGTCGGGGAGGTTCAGAGGCGTTAACGGGGCGTTGATGGGGTTCCTCCACAATGCGAGATGTAGAAATATTCAGGTCAAGTGCGTTTACAATCGCGGCAAAAAGCGCGTCAGAATTCACCCGGGTTTCCCCTGGAGAAGGCGAAATACCCAGCTCTTTGGCGGAACCCAACAGCATCTGAATCTTCTGAATAAGGGCCTGCGGTGAGCTCCCACCACTCTTACCCGCCAACTCAATCCGGCACCGAGCCCGCATCTGGCTGGCTTGCCTAACGGGGACTGCGGTGCCGTGAAACGCCTTAAACGCACTCCAGTTTTCGGCGAGCACAAAGCGGGCAAAATCCGCCATGCGTTGGAGTTCCACTCCAAAGTTGGCCGTGTACTCGTTGATTCCGGCGGCCTGACCCGCCACCACGTTTTGAACCTCGGTGGCGGTGGCGCCCGACCTAAATTCCATCCCTAACCCTGCCCGAGACAGCCGGGCCAAGCTATCCGCAACGTGCTCCATGCTCTGGATCACAAATTGCAAAATATCAGCCCGGGCTTGGGAGGGAATCGGAAAGAAACTGGGGTTCCCCTTAAATAAGGTGAACTTGCCAATCCCGGTCTTCTGGGTCTGGGCCTCGCCTTGGTAGTTGGTAACCGCCACATTGGTAAAAGAACTTGCGGCCGCACAAAGCACAATCAGCGTGTAGGCATCGTTGTAAATGGTCTGCACTTCTAGCAAGCGATCCGCTAGGCTTCGACGGTTCCAAAACAAGTTGATGTCGTACCGAAAAGCGGGGGAGAAATACCACGGAGTGGGTAGCGCATATTCCTCCATTGCCAATAACTCCCGGGTTTGCTTTAGCAGAGTAACGCGATACCGCCGGGTGGACTCACTTCCCGGCGGTGCGACCTTTACCACCAGGTCGTAACAGATAAGTCCCCCGTCCGTTCCGCTATCCGCAACCACGGAGGGATCTTGGCCGGGCAAATTTTCCGACAAAATGGGGAGGTTGAGGTCGGCAAAATAGCGACCACTCCGTTGCTTAGCCCGCGCATCTTGCCGCGATTGCAGAAACCGATGCCCGACCAAAAGTGCTTCCGGAATGCTCTCCGCATAAGTGGGATAGACCACGCAATCTTCGGGCTTGAATACATCAATCACCAATCCTGAGTACCGAACCGCAGACTCTTCGTTTGTCGCCATAGAATCTACCGGGACATCACGATCTAAGTGCACCGCATCCAGAGTTTCGTAGCGCAACCGCAGCATTCCGCGACCCCTAAGCGCGGCCATGTACCCGGCTTCCCTCACCCGGCGATCGAATCCAGCCTGGTCCAAGGCGTAGTGAAGCGTCTTCTCGATGTCATCCAAATGGTCACCCGAGGCACCGGTACCCTTGACCACAAAATAGGGCTCAGAATTGGCGATGGGACCGCAAACCGCTTCCACCACGCCATCCACTCTTTGCGGCATCAGGGCCACGTTGTAAGGATCAATCCCATCTATAAACGTGAGGGAAGACAACACCAGCGCTTCATCATAAACATCCTGAGCGCGCTGCCACTGGTCAGTACGTGTTTGCATGCTGACGTCGTACGCATCAATGTCTTGGCTCAACTGGTCGGCTAGACGTTTGCGATCGGTAGGATCCTCCCAGCCCTTAGGAATTAGAGATCTAGTTGTCATCCATCACCGCCCACACTTGCCTCATGCCGTCTTCGCTGATTTCTGAAATAAATTCACATCCCGGCAAGTCGCCAAATCTGAGTTGCAGACCGGCATTGGGATCCGGGTCGCAAAGAACCCAGCTATCTGGGGGGATATGTCCACCATTTGAAGTTGCGAGAACCCGCGCGCGATTCGCCTTGGGAAGTCTTCCGGCGCGCGGTAAGTGAATTCCGCCCGACGACCGGTGATTAGGTTCTCGGCGAACCAGTAGCCAACCCAAACTTGGCCGCCAAGCGTCCCCGGCCCAAACCGCGACGATACTCTCTGACCAGTGATGGGTGACTCCGTACAGTCGCAGATCATGGTAACACCAACCGTCCGCGGCCAGAAAATCATCTAGCCAAAGGCCGTGATACGGCCTCACCAACACGCGATCACCGATCATAAGTTCCACCGGACCATGGTTTCCCGATTGAAGTCTTTTGGGCGGTCCCACCGCGACAACGGTTCCAGAATCGGGGCGCGTACGCCCCTTTACTTCATCCGGCAAACAGAGGCTTCCGTAGCGCTGACGCGGTGGGTCCATCTGGACCACCACCCGGCCGGGTAGCGGCTTGATGGTCTGAGGCAATATGGGGTCGCAAGGTGCCCTATCGGGCTCGGGCATTTCTATAAACAGTTCAGAATCTCGTAAGGCCAAGGTTTACGCCTCCTTTCGGCGAACATTTCTCAGGGAGGAGACCCTCCGAGACGGGGATTCGGTCGGGCCCTCCTCGGGGTCTGACCACGATTCAAAACCAATCGGCACATCCTTTACCGACCGCCGCATCTGCACGGGCTCGTCTAAATCTTGGATGGCGGTTCCCAGATATCTCAGTGCATCCACCCGATGGTAGGCGTGCTTGTCTTCAATCTCAATCAGGGGTTCACCCGCTTCATTGATCACTCGGCTGTAGGTGGAAATCTCATCAATCAGACGAGTGAGGTCTCTAAACACCTTGATGCGGCCAGATTGCAACAACCCGTAGACGCGCGATATTCCTGCTTCTACTTCCCGCAAAAACGGACGCTGTACGGGCCAGTTGGCCGTCGAATAATCTCGCCGCCAATCGTCCTCGCTGGGCGCTCCGCCCACGGCAAGGCACGACTTGAGAGTTGAGGATCCGGGTTTGAAGTAGTGGGTGTCGCCGAGGAACTCTCGCACATGCCCCTCCGCATCTAACCCTCCTTGGTGATAGCTGCGATACAGAAAAACCTGCCCCGAAACCGGATCAATCGCTCCGAAAACTGCCGCCGTGTTCACGTTGCCAAAGTCGATGCCTTGGATGCGCGACCAATGCCGGGGAATCAAGAACCGGTCGCACAGGTTATGGGCCGACCAGCAGTCATAAATCATTCCTGCGGGCCGCGTAAATTTGCCTTCAAACATCATTTGGTGTCGCCAAGCGGGCATCAGAAGCCGCTGACGTTCGTACACATTCAGATCAAATTGAGGATTCATAATCGAAGAAAAATTGATCAGTCCGATATGCGGATCGCCGCCCAGGCACCGATCAAACACTTCGGTTTTCAGCCAGTTCCACACGTAGGGCGTGGTGGTGAGAAGCATGCGCGCCCGGTGAATGGCGCACCGGCGGTTGAGTGCCTCCCAGCTGGAGGCTTTGAACGCGCGTTGACCGCATTCGTCCATCCAAACCCCTTTTAGGGTCATAGATTCCAGGCTGTCTGAGTTCTCTCCGTAGCCAAAGTACACCGTGACTGGCTTGGTGTCGTTGCCCACCAAGC
>JBBQUZ010000104.1:0-4022 GCA_038212035.1 Fimbriimonadales bacterium | reverse complement strand
GGACAGAGGAGGGCGAGTCTTATACATTCAGTTAGGCATCTCTAGGCTTGTTTTATCCGTTCTTTTTGGATGGATTTAGTTTGAAGGAGGCGCAGACCCCAAAGCAATTCACCGTTTGGAGGCTTATCTAAATGCGTATGAGGATCGAGGTGAGGGGGAAATTCCGGGTCCGGTAACTGTCCCTTCCAAATCGCAAACCTACAACCCCCTCGGCGACCGCCCCACCCTCATCCCGACCGTTCTCCCATCCGGGGCAGGAGAAGGGCTTTACAGGAATTGCGACAGCGCGGCATGGCGAGGGGCTTGGGAGCCCGCCTCCCGTATAATCTGGATAGCGACTTTCGACCGCGAATTATGCTGAACCCCCAACTCCCTGCCCTGGTGCTTGCCCCCATGGACGGCATCACGGATGCTTCTATGCGCACCTTTCAGGGGGCGGCGGGGGCGTTTACTTATGCGGTTTCAGAATTCATCCGCGTGAGTGCGGATCCGATTCCCGCTAAGGTGTTTTGGCGCGACGTTCCAGAACTTCTCACCAACGGGATTACGAGCACCGGCCTCCCAGTTCAAGTTCAGATTTTGGGCGGGGACGCGGAACGAATGGCGATCTCCGCAGCGACCGCCTGCCAGGCGGGGGCCAAGGGCATCGACATCAACTTTGGCTGCCCGGCACCCACCGTGAATCGTCACGACGGAGGGGCTTCTCTCCTCAAGACTCCGTGCCGAATTCGCGATATTGTCGCCGCCGTGCGCCAAGCCGTCCCGTGCGAAATTCCCGTCTCGGCAAAGCTTCGTTTAGGGTGGGAATCCATTGACGAGGTCTACGAGAATGCCGATATGGCGGCTCAAGGAGGGGCGTCTTGGCTCACCGTCCACGCAAGAACCCGAGTTCAGGGCTACGCACCGCCGGTGTATTGGTCCCCCATCCGCCGCGTTCGGGAGTCGCTGGGAATCCCCGTGATTGCCAATGGCGACATCTGGACTTTCGAAGATTTCCTCCAGTGTCGAGACGAATCCGGGTCGGCCCACTTCATGATCGGACGCGGTGCCCTCGCAGATCCGACGCTCGCCCATCGCATCGCCACCGAACTTGACATCGCCCAACCGACCGACCTTGCTTACGACTGGGTGGCGCAATTTCAAGCGTTGGTGGAGATCATGCTTTTTCAAGATCCCAACAGCGCCAAGGGTTGTTTGCTGAGGCTTAAACAATGGACCAAACTCGCCGCCCGTCACGGCCAATTCCCGCACTTCGACGCGCTCAAAACTACATTATCGTTGACCGAGTTTTTTGACGTGCTAGTCCAAAAGACTAGCTTCGACGCCCCCATCGATTCCCGAAGGATTCCTTCTGGCCTTAGCACATGAAACTAGCCTTTTGAACCCGTCTGCACCCGCCAAAGCGCCGAATACAAGCCATTTTTGGCCACCAATTCGTCGTGCGTGCCAAACTCCGCAATCTGACCGGCTTCGAGAACCCAGATTCGATCGGCGTCGCGAACGGTGGAAAGGCGGTGGGCAATGACAATTGAAGTGCGGTTCTGGGTGACCGTGGCCAGAGATCGCTGAATCGCGGCCTCCGTCTCGTTGTCAACCGCAGAAGTGGCTTCATCAAGGAGCAGAAACACGGGATCTCTAAGGATCGCGCGGGCTAAGGAAAGGCGCTGCCTTTGGCCTCCAGAAACTTTTTGGCCCCGTTCCCCAACCACCGTTTCGTATCCGTTGGGCAAGTCAACGATGAAATCGTGAGCTTCGGCGGCCTTTGCCGCCTCCTCAATTTCTTCTTGGGTAGCGTCCGGTTTTCCGTATGCAATGTTCTCACAGACCGTTCCGTGGAAAAGAAAGACATCCTGACTCACGTATCCAATTGCGCCCCGCAGACTTCCGTAAGAGATGGAGCAGACGTCTTGACCATCCACCAAGACTTGACCGTCCCGCGGGTCATTGAATCTCAGCAACAGGCGAATCAGGGTGGACTTTCCGGCGCCAGTTGAACCCACTACCGCATGGGTTTCTCCGGCAGGAATCCTCATACTGATGCCCTTCAGAACATCCGCCCCGTCCGCATAGCCAAATCGAACGTTGCGCAACTCAATATCGCCTTTGATGGGCTTAATCAGGGCTCGGGTGCCGTCTTGCAAAGTGGGTCGTACGTCTCGTAAATCAAAGATGCGTTTAGCGGATGCCATCGCTCTTTGGTAGGCGTCAAAGGTCTGCCCCAGATCCGTGAGGGGCCACAGAAGCCTTTGCGTCATAAACACAAGTACGGAGTAGATGCCCACTTGCATCTGGCCCTTTAGCACCAGCCATCCCCCGATGAGAATGGTGCAGGTGAAGCCAGAGAGAATCAGCAATCTAAGCAACTGAGGGAAGCCGGCAGAAGTCAGAATGGCCACTTGGTTTGCCGACCGGTACTCGTGAGAAACTTTCGTGAGGCGCTCCGCTTCGCGGTCCTCCGCCGTAAACGATTTGATCGTGGTGATGCCACCTAAATTTGAGGCAAGGGTAGCGCTCAGTTCGGCGACCGCTTCTCTAACTCGGCTGTACAACGGCTTCAGCAAACGCTGATACCGAAACGAGGCGTAAATGATGATGGGGATCGGTATGAACGCAATGGAAGTGAGCAACAGCGAACTCGCCGCAAACACACCGCCAACAAAGACCATGTTCCAGAACGTAACAATGATGGAGGCCGCCCCTCCGTCCAAGAATCGCTCTAATTGGTTGATGTCGTCGTTGAGAACGCTAAGTAGGCCTCCGCTCGTTTGATCTTCAAACCATGAAACCTCCAGGGTTTGCACGTGCCGGTATAGGTCAACCCTAATGTCGTGTTCTACGGTCTGAGCCAGGTTGCGCCATGAAACGGAAGCCAGGAAACTAAAAAGTCCTTCAAATATCCAAGCGATCGCGTTGAGGAAAGCCAGGATTAAGAGTTGCTTCCACCGATCTTCAACGCCAATTGCGGTGGCGAGGAAGGATGCTTTACCTCGAACGATCACATCGATAAGGGCGCCAATGAGTACCTCGGGCACTACGTCCATAACCTTGAACAGCGTGCTGAAAGTGGCTGCTTGAATAAATTGGGCTCGATGCGGCCTTGCGTAGTTCCACAACCGAGATAGTCCGGGTACGGGGGGCCTAACAGGCAGCGTCGCCGGAGTATCAGTTGGAGTGGGCATTTCTCATTTTGGCTGACAAAGCCGCCTAAAGTTTGCTTTCGAAATCTACTCTTCTTGGTTGCGTTGCGAGGACCGATCAAGTGCCCAGGTTGGGGCGGGGACCGGAGGGTGTTCATAAGATAGTGCGCACTTTGAAGTGAGGAATGCACGGTGGATCTCCGACGATTCTAAAGTGCATCGGCACCGGAACTGAGTTAACGGATGAACCTTTTTAGGAATTTAAAATTTGCATGGAAGCTGGGCTTGGCATTTAGCTTTGTCATAGGATTGGGGTTGCTGAGTGCGGCGGTACTCTTCACGACGATTGAAAGTAGCCTTAAGTCTGAAATGAGGACGTCGGCCGAGGCCATTCACGTGGCAACCCAAGCCGCTCATGAATCACAGGAAATGGCGCTGATGACTCTATCTTACGTAGTCACCGGCGATCCGAAAGATAAGGCCGCTAAGATTCAAGCCGATGACAATGCGGGCAAGTTTTTTGAGGAAGCTCGCAATAAAATCAAATCTTTGCCCGAGCACCAGAAGCTAGAACAATTGGCCCATAATGCGGACGATTGGGACCAGAACCATTGCAACCCCTTGGAAAACAAAATCATAGACTGGGTGGATAAAGGGAATTCTAAGCAGGCGTTAGCGGTGTACAACGAACAGTACAAACCCGCTCGAGAGGAACTTGAGCGTCGCGTGGCTGCCTTTAATTCTTCGATTTTGGCATCTCAAACCCAAAGCCAAGCCACTGCCATTGCCAATGTTACCGGCGGCAAGAATCTGGCTACGGTTATTCTGGGCGTTCAGATCATCTTCTCAATCTTGTGCGCCTGGATGGTGAGTTCTGCGTTCCTG
>JBBQUZ010000103.1:0-4472 GCA_038212035.1 Fimbriimonadales bacterium | reverse complement strand
CATACAATCTTGGTGCGTCAGTCGGAGACCCATGACTAACCCGCCGACTCCTCAGCCATCCGACTTGCGGTCTCCCATGGGAACCGAAGACCGATCTCGGCTTATTGCGCAGGTAACCCAAAGCCTCCGCTCAGACGTATTGGCCAAATGGATTCCCGGGTCGTTAGATCATCGCGTGGGCGGTTTTCAACAAGACTTTGCCGAGAATTGGTCATCGATTGATCGTGGAGATCGAGATATTGTCTTTCAGTCGAGACTGATTTGGCTAGCTTGCAAAGCTTCACAGACGTTTCCGGAGTGCAATCAGTCATTTCAAAACTTCGCCAATCACGGGGTGAGTTTCCTCCGGCAGAACTTGTGGGATAGCCAAGGGGGAGGGTTCTTCTGGCGGTACCCGCAACAGTGGGGACTCGCCAGTCAAAAGCACGCCTACGGAAATTCGTTTGCGATCTACGCGCTGGCGGCTCACTATGAAGCAACCGGCGACCCCGAGTCGCTGGAGATGGTAAAGGAGGCTTTTGCGTGGTTGGAAAGCAAGTTGCACGATAAACAGGACCTTGGCTATTTTGAAGTGACTGAACCGGAGTTACCGAAGCAGGAGGTTCCTTCTGAACCTGAATCAACGCTTGTCTTGAATGATCATGGGGGTGAAGATGCGATTGGAACTCCGCGTAGCCTCAAATCAATGAATACCCATATACATCTACTGGAAGCTTTTACGGAACTCTTCCATGTGTGGCCCAACGATTTACTACGGGAGAGGCTCACCGAGATTTATGAGATTATTCTCAGTAAAGTGACTCATCAAGATGGCTATCTTCATATCTACCTAACTGCGGACTGGAACCCCGTCCCTTCTGAGGACTCCTACGGGCATGACATTGAAACCGCCTTTCTTATTGTGGAAGCCGCCGAAGTTGCGGGCTTTAATTTAGACCGTGCGTGGTCGGTGGCAAGAAAGATTGTTGACCACACGTTGAGAATTGGTGAAGATAAGGCGCACGGCGGCGTTTACGACCATGGGCACCCCGATGACGGTCCAGAGTCTGATTCTGGCCGATTGAAAATTTGGTGGGTTCAGGGCGAAGCGCTGAATGCGCTACTGCTGATGCACGAAAAGTTTGGCCATGAGTCCCGTGAGTATTGGGATGCCTTCCTTAGACAATGGGAGTTTATTAAAACTCATCAGATTGACAAAGCATCAGGGGGATGGTTCCGGGCAGTTTCGGCGGGTGGGGCCGTGATTCAGGGTGCCACCAAGAGTGACGGATGGACCGAGGGCTACCACCACGGGCGAGCCCTCATGAATGTGCGAACTCGGTTGGAGAAAGTGTTAGCTTTCCGATAGGTTATATGGAGAATTATCACCTCAGAAGGCGTGTATTCCTTGCGGTTCGGCAAATCTGCCAAGAGATACATAACATATCGCATTGGTGTGAAAAACAAGGTTGGGCTCTTCCTAGGTTGGTTCCCCACTCGTTTGCGATTCTCGGTCTTTTGGGGTCGGCAACTTTGGGGGCGGCCAAACCCTTGGCCAGTGTTAAGTTCAGGGCCGTTACCGCAAATGTTTCGGATGTCGATAACTACAAACACCTGTCTCAAGTGTTTGAAGCCAAGACGGGCATTCATGTTGAAATCACACCGGTAGGGTGGGGCAGCTTTGACATGAAGTACATGACCTCAATGGCTGCAGGCTTACCACCGGATTGCGGAATCACCAACACAGGCGGCCCATTCAAGTACGGAAAAGTGGGTGGAGTCCGTGATTTCTACGAATTTGGCCAACCGGCCAAGGCGCTAGAGAAGGCGTTTGACCCTAATTTGCTTCGCCCTTTTAGGAGTGGGGCTCATCTCTTTGGCATTCCTGCCGAAATCACCGTTCCGTCAATGATGTATCGCACGGACATCTTTGATCGGTTGGGGCTAGAGCCGCCAAAGACCTGGGATGACCTAGACAACGTTTTGGACAAGCTGGAGTCCAACGGATATCGCTACTATTACGGTTGGATTACCGGCCAACAGTGGTCTTTGGGCCAGTACACGCTCTGCTATGACCTCGCCGGCATTGATGCCGACGCCTCGGGCAAAGGCGTCATCAACTGGAACAATCCTAAGTATCAAGAAGCAATTTTTCGGGCGCTGAACTTCTGGTACTTCCACGACAATCCCGGAGACGACCTAGAATCTCGCGCTCCGGGAATGTTTGCCAGCAACACCAAGGCCGAGATGACCCCGTTGCTGTTGGATGGCAACTGGTTAGGGGTCCCCATCAGAGTGAAGTACCCCGAGGTGGACGGAAAGTGGAAAGCGCTTCCACTGCCGTACGCTAAAGACGGACATCCCGCCTCGATTGCGGGAGGAACCGCTTACGTTATCTTCACCGAATCCAAGCATCCTAAAGAAGGGTTTCAATGGGTGCAATTCCTTAATTCTCGGGATTCTCAGAGATACCTCAGCCTGGCCAACATGAAGTTGGGCACGGATAGCCATTTTCAACCACCCGCGATTAGTGCGATGTACGATCACGAAAATGATGAATTCTGGAAAGACCCCCTCTTTGAAAAGGCAAACGAATCCAGAATTGCCGTGACCTTGGCCAAACCCTCCGTACGGTTTCCTGCATCGGTCATTGGGTCAGAATTGCCGAGTCAATTGGAATCCTCAGTGCTTGACCGAATGAAGAAGTGGATTACGGATCAGATTGACGAATTTGCCCAAAGCAAAGGCCTTAGCCGATCCGAAGTGTTTAGAAAATGGGGATCCGGGGAATGGGCGCAAGACCGGGAGCGGCTCAGAACCGCCACCCGAGAAAAACTAAAGCAAGAGTATGCGGCAATCACGCCCCAAGCACAGAAGGCGCTGGTTGACGAAGGGGTTTTGTACGAAGAGCGGTACGGAAAGATCTTGCGTCACATTGATCAGTACAAGAACAAAACCACTATTCTGGAATACAGCAAAATTGCCTTTGGATGCCTTTTGCTTGGCTGTTTAGGCGCGATTACCGGAGTTCCAAAGCTACGCAAGTGGTGGGCTTCTTACCTCTTCATTGCGGCTCCTTTAGGGCTCGCCATCTGGTTTGTGTTTCTGCCCGCAGTTGTTGCGCTCTATCTTTCGTTTACCGAATATCACCCAGTGATGCCCTTGGCAACCGCGCGGTTCATTTCAACGGAGAACTATCAGTCCGTAATTGCAAACCATTCAGTGTCAGACGCCGTGACGAAGACGGCTATGTATGCGCTTCAGACCCTTCCGCTTGTGATCGGACTGTCTTTAGGGTTTGCCTGGCTACTTAATTACGGCGTTCGGCCCATTCGACTGTGGAGATTCCTCTACTTTGCCCCCATGGTGACCAGTGCGGTATCCGTGACTCTGATCTTTCAGCAACTGTTTCTTTCGGGCCGGCAGGGTTGGATCAATGCGTTATTTTTGGGCTTGCACCTCACTAAGGAGCCGATTGCATTTCTGAAAGAAGCCAACCACTTTCCTCAGGCGTTGGCAACTTTAGCTATTTGGCAGGGCTTACCATTTACGATTCTGATCTTCTTAGCCGGGTTGCAGCAAATTCCCGCAGAACTTTACGAAGCAGCGGAGATTGACGGAGCCAGCCAAAGCAAGCAGTTTAGATTCATTGCCATTCCCGGCCTTAGGCCGCAGATCTATTTCGTCACCGTGCTGGGGGTGATTGGGGCGTCTCAGGTTTTCGACACGATTTACTTACTGGCGGATAAGAGCCAGAACGCCACCGCAAAGTTCGGCCCAAATGACAGTAGCCTCACCATGGTGCCACTAATCTACCGAACCGCATTTGAGAATTCCCAAATGGGGAAGGCCAACGCGGTGGCTTACATCCTGTTTGCGATTCTGCTGATCCTTACCGCAATCCAATTTGTTTGCTTCCAGCGCAAGGCGGGGCAGTCATGAAAAAGAATACGCGTAAAATTGGGATTGGCTACATTGTCCTTGTCTTAGGTGCCATCATCCTGGCCCTGCCCTTTGTTTACATGGCCAGTACGTCGCTTAAGTCCAGCCGAGAGGCCGCAGAGCCTGCATTTTCGTTGTTTGTTAAGAGTCCCACCATGGAGTCTTACAATAAGCTCTTTGGCGGAGCCGGAAGCGTGGGGTTGGCTTCTATTAATAGCATGATTATTGCTATTTGTACGACCCTAGGAAACATGTATTTGGGCACCATGGCCGGTTATGCGTTTGCCAAGCACCCGTTTCCCGGTCGGCAGATTCTTCAACTGATTCTGGTTAGTTCGCTCATGATTCCCGGTGCCGTTTTGCTTGCTCCTGGGTTTCTCTTGTATCGAGATTTGGGTTGGTTAGATACGTGGCTTCCCTTGGTGGTGCCCGGGCTTTGTGGATCTTTCAGCGTTTTTCTTGCGACTCAATTCATTTCGGCGGTTCCAAATAGTCTCATTGAAGCGGCCCAGATTGAAGGGAGTTCGGAGTTTACGATCTTCCACCGCATC
>JBBQUZ010000102.1:0-4784 GCA_038212035.1 Fimbriimonadales bacterium | reverse complement strand
CTCCGTCGGAGGGTTCCCCGGACCACAGGGTGTCTGCGTTGAGTTGGATGCGATCTTGCGTCACACCCCCAAAGTGCATCGCCCCTAAAGTTCCGTTGCCCAGCGGAAGCGCTTCCACCCACTTTTGGGCGGGCTTGTTGTAGTGGAGGGTGAGATCTGATGAGGATGGCAACATGATGGGGAGGTGGAAACGGATTACTCGAACAGGGCGGAAACAAATTCTTCTGGCTTAAAGTCTTTGATGTCGTCAACGCCTTCGCCGACGCCGATGAGCTTAATGGGAATCTTAAATCGGTCAAACACGCCAATCAGCGCGCCGCCACGGGCGGATCCATCCAGTTTGGTGAGCACCAAGCCCGTGACGCCGGCCGACTTGGTGAATTCTTCGGCTTGTCTAATTGCGTTTTGGCCTGTGTTCGCATCCAGCACCAACAGCACCTCGTCTGGCTTGCGACCCAGTGCTTTGTGGCACACGCGCATCACCTTTTCTAGCTCCGCCATGAGGTTGCCTTTGCTGTGTTGCCTACCGGCGGTGTCGGCCAACACAAAATCGGCTCCGCGCGCCTTGGCCGCGGTTATGGCATCAAAGAGAACGGCGCTGGGGTCGGCGCCTGGTTTGTTACGCACAATTTCTGACCCGGTGCGTTGCGCCCACACTTCAAGTTGCTCAATGGCCGCCGCTCTAAACGTGTCGCCCGCCGCCAAGATCACTTTATAACCGTTTTTGGTGAGGAGGTTAGCCACTTTGGCAATGGTGGTGGTCTTTCCCACTCCGTTTACGCCCACAAACACAAACACGGATGGCGCGTCGTCGTTGAGATCGAGACCCGCTGCACCTTGGTGGACAAAGCGTTGGGCAATCGCCATTTTTAGACGTTCTTTCATCGCGGCGGGTTCGGTGATTTTTTCTTCGCGAACTGCTTTTCTTAGTTCGTCCAGAATTGAGGTCGCGGTTCCGATATGGGTATCCGCCTGCAGAAGTCCTTCTTCCAACTCCTCATAAAACTCATCATCAATCACGCCCCGACCCACCATCCGGTCAACGCGCTCCATCAGCCGCTTGAACATCCCATAGAGGGTACCGGGTTCGGCGCTACGGTTGACATTTCGTGCCAATCTAGACCGGCGGGGTCTTGGTCCGACCCGCTACGTTGGTAGGTGTAGAACTTCACCGGGTTGTGACCTCTGGTGAAAAGAGGGGAATTTACCTTCTCACTAACCGAGTTAATTCGTGCCGCTCGCATCATTCAAGACGGGGCTGACGGGGCAAAGCGCCAGATCATTCCCTAGGGCGGTCATATTCGGTCCTTTTCCAGTATCTTTCGGGAAACTCTCCCTGCCTCACGGTTCTTTCGTAACATCCCTCCTTGGTAAACAGAAAGACCACATCATATCCTTCGCTGGCATCACTGCCTGAGAGGGAAACTTTGCATCCACGCTAGGTTTTAATTACGCTCACTTCGTTGACGTTCAGCAGGTCCCCATACGCAGAACGAGCCCGGCCAAGCTGATGGCTACCCCTCTTCACGTTGAGATCAGTGACCTTCCAATTTCCCTCATCGAAATACCCCCAACAGTCGTTATAGTTACTGGATTTTCCCACCCACTTTAAAACTACATCAACCGAGTAGTGCCTCGTCTTGTCTTGGCATCGAACGTGCTTTGAGTGGCTATTACTGATAACCACGCCATTAACTGGCACACTGGTGATAATACTTGCGGCCAAGGCAAAGTGGAGGGCGACCCTTCGCAAGATAATTAATTGCATTAAAAACGTCTCAGTTCACCACGGTCAAATGGCGATTTTTGCTTTGCGGGTTTTCTGAGCAGTATGGCAGGACGGAAACGATATTCAGAAGATCAATCATCAAGGGGCGGGGCAAGATCGAGGCAAGTGCACCATCGCATGTGGCGTTGGCTAAAGGGCCTGCGGTCTGGCCCATTAACCGATGGAAAGTGCGAGTCTTGCCTTGACAACTAACTCTGTACGCGAACCATGTCTAAGGTCGATTTTTCCGATTCCGCGGCTTACTCAACCACCACCAATGATCCCAAGGATAAGTTCGCTTACTAGTTGCCAGAATACGAAGAGCCTCCTCACTCATCCGGCCATTTGTGTAGCCTTCATACGCCTGCAATGATGCGTAAAAATCGCTTCGCATAGCTCTGCTTGATGATGGACGCCACGAACTTGATTTCAGGTCTATCAAGTATCTCATCGCTATATAGCGCACCAGATAATGGGTTCTGCTTCTCGAAATTATTGCGAGTTCTTGTTGTGCACGCTCAGTTCCAATGAGTCCTATAAATTCGATTATATCTGTCCGCGTTAAGAAGTCGCTTACCTTATATGCTTCTAGCAGGAAATCTAAGTCCGCTTGAACAAAGCTTTTCTCGATGTAATCCAAGGTGTGAACTAGGAAAATTGTCTTATCTTGCGCAGGAATAATACGCTCAACTTCTGCCTTAGTCATCCAATCTGGGGTTTCACAGTTCTCTTAAATTTATAGGTTAGGCAGACTAATTATCACTTATGACTTGAATAGTTCATATCGTTTGATGGTTGGTGTGTCCAGGTCAATGAAGATGATGTCTTCTTGCCTCATTGACATGGTGCCGTTGATCATGGCCGCCTCCCAGTCCAAATACTTGAAACTCACCCAAGACTCTGAGACAGATTCAATGATCCCGGTGAATAAGGCTTCTTCGGCTACTATATTCAACATTATTGATCTATCGGCACACCATTCAAGCATGTCCTTGCACCGGAGAAGTCGCCGAACAGCTTCTTCCCGGGGCGATGGCCCTGAATCATCGTGCAGGTAGGCCCACCTTCCCACTCGCGGAACATTTCCATGAAGCGCCTGTAGCGGTAACCCGTCGGAAGTTTATGCTGATACCCCTGCCAAACGAGGGTCATCGTGACGCCCTTCTTGCCCAGCTCAGCTCTTACATAGGACCTGTCCTGAACCGGACGATCTCTATCCGAAGGTGGAGCAGGAGGAAATAGAAGAGCCTCTAGCTGAGCATCGCTCAGATCTTTAGGAAGAGGCTAGGTCAGCTTTGCCGCTTTGGCACGAGATCCAAATTCCAATACGGTTGTGAAGCCTAAACCGCACGATGACGCCACATCCCGCGAATTGATTCTTTCTCCAAGCCGTAGCGGGAGTACCTCGCGTATTTTTCGCAGATTCGAACGATTCCTTGGCACCCACCATTTTTTGCAGTGCCGGGTCAGGGATACGCAAAACACACCTCAATCCTTGATCGCTTTCAGCCAGAAACTTGTTCGCTTTCGAGCGGAACGCGCAACCCACCCGGTCGTTAAGATCGTAAGTCGACACTGCCGACCGCCTTTGCGAAATCCCCGGGGGTGTAAGCCGCCGAGCCGTCGTTTAGCACGGGGGCCGTCACCCCAACTCCATCCCGACGATACGTGGCCATCGCCGCAGAATCCACCTTCCCAACGCGGGTGTCCAGCCCGTTGTAGGTGAAGCTATTGGTCGCCGCGCTGGGATAGGTGATTCCAGTGATCCGGGATTCGTATTCGTATTCGTAACTCATGCCGACCGACTGAAGTGTCGTAACAGATACTTAACAACTAATCGCCTACCCTTAGTGCAGAAATTCCAACAATTCCTACATGCGCACCAAGGAAGGTTGGGTTTCGGTCAGTCGTCACCGCAATTGATTTAGTTCTGTGTCGCAAACTACGATCAATCACGGTGACACCTTTTTTACTTAATAGCAAGACATGACTACCATCCCATCCAACGTCCCACCCCCACCCATCGTAGTGCGCCACTTTGCCCGTCCTAATATTGTAGATAGTAGGTTGGGCGAGGAGGTCTGGACGTCGAATCTTTGCGCATAACAGTTCGGTTGAAGATATCCAGGCCACCGGCTTCCCTGGACCCACTGACGTTTTGTGACCAGGTCCGCCAACAATGATGCAACGGGGTAGGGAACTGCCATCGCTACTTCCCTTGCCGATTGAGCCAGGGACGGAAATCGCAAAGTTTTGGGTACCTGGTCTAAAAGCGATGCCGGTGCGCTCAATAAAACTATTTAAACCACCCAGTACAACCTTTGCTACCAACCGAGGAACTACGCCGACCGTAGGCGCACCCCGGTAAAGATAGGAACGAACCTCGTCACTGGTAGCAATAACGAGCCGCCACCCTGATTGATCGGTGCCGAATCCAAACTCATACTGCCCCTCTTCAATCCCTGGCCATATGCGCGATAGGTCTGCAACAGGCTGCGTTTCACCTGATGCCATGTCCCAAGCATAAACTTTGAAATCCACTTTGGTCCTGACAACGAGAAGGCGAGCTAATGTAGTTAGATACTGTTTTGGAGCATATCCCGGCAATGAGAGGCCTCGATCGCACCCGTGCTGAACCTCGATCCTCAAATCTTCCCGAGTGCTTAGGACGTAAGCGAAATTTAGTGAGGGAAGGCTGGGCAACGGTCTGCGGTGGGGCGGGGCAAACTCCCGCAGGTACGCATACAGAGTGTTAGTACGAGAACTATCATTTGGGATCCAGGGCTCTATGACATTGTTTATGGGTTGAGGTCAAGTTTACCTAGGAAGAACAGGATGGCGATTCTGAAGTTGGCGAATCTTCTGAATCCTCTGTCGATGGTTTTAATTTCCTGAATCATGCTGTTGAGCGACTCTGCGGCGGCGTTGGTGACTCGGTGTTTGACGTAGGCCAGGAGACCATCTTGATGAGCGATGAGCATCTTGGCGACCTTGGCCAGATAGCGGTTCTTACTGG
>JBBQUZ010000101.1:0-6445 GCA_038212035.1 Fimbriimonadales bacterium | reverse complement strand
GGTTTGGCTACTCGTTCTTGCCTTTAAGAAGTTTGGAACCGCAATGGCCATCAAGATGCCGATGATCAACACGACAATCATGATTTCAACGAGCGTAAAGCCCTTACTCTTTCGAAGTCGATTCATTTGTACTTTTCCCCTCACGTGATTTCTGAGCGCTTTGGCTCACAGGGTGAAAGTTCCACCTAGACTGCATGAAGAAGCAAGCAGTTATACAGTTTTCCGGAAATCCTGTTTGCCGCCGATTACCACCCGAAGGGTTCATCCAGATGCCGGTTCCAAAGTTATTCGCTCTCCATGTGGGCCACAATAAAGAGGTGGGAGAGACGCTGATACTGGCAAAAGTTGCCGTTCATGAACTGGATTGGGATATTGCGGAACATTACGCCAACGAGCTTTCAGGGCGTCTAAAGAGCGTTGAAGGGTTCTTGGGTTTTAGCCTTTGGCGCAACTGCGATGAGCCCGTGAACCATTTGTTGCTGTACCGATATCGTGACGAAGAAGCGGCAGATGAGGGCCTGAAGGTTTTAGCGGACGAGCGATTCTTAACTGAAGTCACCACCATCCCGATGTCTCCGCCCGACGTTATTCGCGTTCTGGCCGAAGAGTTTGACGGTGACCCCATCGAGGCATCCGACCACTCCTGCTTCTTGTCTCTGAGCGAACGGGTGGCGGAACCAGGATACGGAAGGGAACTGAATGACGAGATTCAGCGCATATTTGCGGAACTCAGACTGATTTCTGGTTACCGCGGGTCTATCTACGGTCACCGAGACACCTTGGATGAGGAAATTGTGGGCATCGTAGTGTGGGGTTCCAAAGCGGCCTTTCTCGCTTCCCTTCCTCCCAAGATTGTTTATGAAGTCAAACTCTACCGGCGGGTGGTTTAACTTGGCAACCCAAACCAGGTTAGAGGCGTCAAACTTACTATGAGGGGCCCCGCGTTAGGAATTCTTTGTTTGGCTCTGGCAACCACCGGCTTTGCGTCAGATCCGTTTTATCCAAGTCAAAGGCAACAAGTTCAACTCGGCAAAAAAGCGGCCCAACAACTAAGAAGTTCAGAGAAAATTCTTCCCGCCACCGATCCTCGGGTGGTTACGCTACGCCGAGTGGCGCGAAGGCTCTTATCAACCTTCTCCGACCCAAAGTCGCCGTGGGAGTATTCCTTTGACGTGATCGAGAAACGAGATGTCAATGCGTTTGCCCTTCCTGGGGGTGCCACGTTTTTCTACACTGGCCTTCTCAATAAGATGAGTACAGAAGACGAACTTGCTTCGGTTCTCGGTCATGAATTGACCCACGTAAGGAAAGAACACTGGGCCCATGCGTACGCAGATTCTCAATCTCGAAACATCTTGTTAACCATCGGGCTGATCTTGGCCCGGGCAAACCGAAACGTGGTGGACTTTGTAAACTTGGGCAATGAAGTGGTGTTCAACCTGCGCTTCTCTCGAAAACACGAAACGCAAGCGGATGAGGGTGGCTTAGAGATGATGTCGAGCGCCGGTTACAACCCCCGCGGAATGGTGGATATGTTCCAAATCCTGCGTGATCAAAGCAAAGGCGACAAACCACCCGAATTCTTTAGCGACCACCCGGACGACAAAAACCGAATTCGGCACATTGAAGAATTAATCGCCAAATCACATCGAACTTACCCCGGTCAAACTCCATTGAGGTGGCCCAAGTTCAAGGATGAATCAGGTCCCAAGCCAGGATCGTCTACCGGTAAAAGCGGCTAGCGAGCCACCTGACGGTCGATGACTTCTTTGGCATGCTCGAATACCATCTGAGTCAGCGGATTCCACAGGTGATAAAATTCGGGAAGCTCGTTTAACGTGGCAAAGCGACGTCCATTGGACTCTTCTTTCATTCCAATCTCCACCAAGGAGTCTATTAAGGAAACGTAGCAATCCGCCCAACGAACTTCCCGCCGCTCGGTGATTTGGTAGCAACCAATGTACTGCACGTCTTTGAGAATGGCCCCGGCCTCCTCTAATGACTCTCTACGTACCGCTTCTAAAGAGGATTCAGCAGGTTCCACGCGGCCAGACGGAATGCACCACCCTCTTCCTAAAATATCGCAAACCAAAACTTTGTCTTCCTCCCACGGAAAGACCAAGCCCGCAAAGGCCCTCAGCGGCGCTCTGAATGGTGCAGGGAAAAATTGGAGCCTCTGCCGCCCGTAATCGCCCGCGGGAAAACGCTTTAAGGCCAAACCACCACTTTTCCTAACACCTTATCGGCATCAATCGGTCCAAATGAGCGGCTGTCTTCAGATTGATCCAAGTTGTCACCAAGCACATAAAACTTGCCTTCTGGAACGACAAATTTATCGCTTTCGATGGACCAGTTCTTGGGCGACAGGCCCTTTGGAACAACTTCACCCGGCATTCTAAATACCCTTTTGATAATAAATCCGTCTGGGTTATTATCTCGAATGACCAAGATGTCTTTCTGGCGCACCGCTCCCACCATCCAATAAGCCCGACTCACCACCACGCGTTGGCCAGTATGAAACGTGGGTTGCATAGAAACCCCCGAGACCACCACGGTATGGAAATTCAGGAACATAAAAATGGACCACCCCAAAATAAACATCAGGACGCCAAAGAATCCCGTGATAACTCGCTTCTTTCCTGTTGGTTTGGACACCGCTACTACATTGCCTCCGATCACACCGATCCTCCCGTCCGCTATACTGACATTTCCTGATCTAACGTTCGACCCATGGAAGTTGTCCTAAAGAGCTTAACCCAATATAGCGGAGAGATTCTGCTTACTTTACTGGCACTCATGCTGATGTGCATGGGCCTGGTAGCAAGATTGTCGGTTCGGGACGCCCAGTTCCAGAGCCGTTGGCGAGATCTGATGCGAGAAGCAAAGGGAGAAAATCTGGAGGCACTCTTGAGGGATCATCTCAGGGAGCGCCTCAAAATGGAAGAGGACATTCATCAACTCACCACCCGGGTCTTAAATCTCGAATCTAAAATTTCTACGGCTAAGCGCCACCTCGGACTTGTGCGCTACGATGCTTTTGACGACGTGGGCGGAGCTCAGAGCTTTGCCCTCGCAATTTATGACGACCAAGGAACCGGTGCCGTGGTGAATGGGGTGATTGGACGTATGGATTGTCGCGTGTACTGCAAACCCTTGATCAACGGCCAATCTGAGCGAAACTTATCCCAGGAGGAACAGCGCGCGATACGAGAGGCAAAGAGTTCCACCAAGCAACCCATTGTTTCCCCGTAGATTGCCAAACCGCTACGGGCAACCGCCCATTAGAGCCATGAATGAGTGAAAGATTTTTAGACGATCAGATGTTGATTAGCCGATCACAAACCGGCGATCAAAGCGCATTTAATACGCTGATTCGCAAGCATGAGGCTCGGGCGTACCAATATGCGTTCCGTCTCACGCGAAACTCTGAAGAGGCCTCCGACGTGGTAGCCGAAGCTTTTGTGAGAATCTTCAACGCACTTCACAATTTCAAGGGCCAAAGCGCATTTACCACGTGGATGTATCGAATTCTCACAAACTGCTTCTTAGACATAAGAAAGAAGGAGCGGAGCAGACCCTCGCTTTCTCTGGAAGCAACCCTTCAGACTGCAGAAGGCGAAATAGAACGACAAGTTGAAGACACCGCACGAACCCCCTATGAAGAGACAGAGCGAAATGAACGAGAAAGCCTGGTGGAAAATGCGGTTACGCTATTGCCAGAGTATCAACGCGCGATGATTTTGATGTACCACGCAGAAATGCTGAGCTATGAGGAAATTGCCAGCGCGCTTGACCTTCCGATTGGAACGGTAAAAAGCCGTTTGAACCGGGCGAGACTCAGTTTAAGAGATTTGTTGGCCAAGAAT
The DNA here is from genome assembly GCA_038212035.1 of Fimbriimonadales bacterium. GTDB lineage: Bacteria > Armatimonadota > Fimbriimonadia > Fimbriimonadales > Fimbriimonadaceae > Fimbriimonas. Next base: position 2,579 of record JBBQUZ010000101.1, on the reverse strand, counting down.
GAGGAACTTTTTAAGATTTAGCCAGTCTGTAACTTTGGATGAGTCTAGTGTATTCGTGGACAGGAAATCAATGAGCCAAAGTTGGGCAGAAAAAATACAACTTCCACACCCCGCAAGGATTGAACCGCAAAGAAGGAATCAATGAATCAGGAAAAAGCCAAGGAGTTTTACTCTGCCTATTTAGAGGGAAGCCTAGACGCGGGTCTGCGGCAATCTTTTGAGCAGAAATTGAGCACGGACACGGCGCTACGCGCAGATTACGACGCATTTGTTTCGGCGGTAACGTCGTTGGATTGGCTCAAAGCCGAAACGATAGAAGTGCCTTCCTACCTGAGCGATCGCATCGCCACTAGGATTGAGGAAGCTCGCAACCTAAAACAGAAGAGGGGCATCTTTGGTTGGTTAACTCCCGGAAGATGGGCGCTGGTCGGACTTGCCACGGTAGCCATTGTTGGAGTGTGCCTAAGTATTGTCAATCAAGAAGGGCGCGGAACGAGCATGGCTTCATTCTTTGGTATGGTGCCAGCGGTAACGGTTCCTAACGCCAAATTAATTGAAGACGGTACGCAGGTGAGCATTGTCCCGTCATCAACTCAAGCGGGTTCGGTTACATTTGATGCTAAAACCATCCTGCTGAAGTCTAAAATTGTTCAGCCGCTTAAGAACAGTCAGTCCGTCCCCGATGTGTTCACGATTCAGATCAGCGGGGAGCGCGAAATAACCTACGTTATTGTCCCGGGAACGCAGCGACAACCTTCACGCAAGGGTTCCGGAACCATGCTAGAATTTGCCAAGGCACTCTCTGGTGTCTATAGCGTGCCCGTCCAAGTGCGGATGTCCGACGTGTCTAAAACAGTCACTTGGAACTTTAATGGGGAAGACCCTCGGGTTGCGGCAACGCAAGCGCTGGATCCTAATTTGGTGGCGGTTGACTTGCAAACCAGTGGCGGAGTGGGCCTCATTCGATCTTCATATCTCATCAGCATCTTGGACCATTGATCCAAGGCTTTACAGTCAGAAAAAGAGAGGGCTCGGATTATCCGAGTCCTTTCTATTTTTGGACCTAAGCTGTTGTTTATATAGATGCGGGGAGTCAACTGCGCTATGGAACAAATCTCGTATTGACCCGCTGGCCAAGATCGGAATAGATCCTTATTTCTGGGCGACCCGCAACTCTGGGCGAATGACACCCAGAGATTTCAGAGACTTTTGCAATTCGGCCATCGTTGCATAGCTGTAGGCGATTCCGGCCACCAATTGTTGCTCGTCGGTCCCATCAGGGCGACGCCTCGTAGATTCTAAGGCGCGAGCCACCACCACCGGGTCTACGGTAGGTTGGAGAACGGAATCTAAATTGGCCACTCTTGCGGATGGAGTACGCGAAGTGTCCGCAAGCGGGCTTTTTTCCATCGACTGACGAGCGACGTGGGTGGTGAGTTGCCGCCGACTTCTTTGCGCAAGGAAATATGCTGGCCTTGTATCCTGAATATTGGCCAACGTGGTTCTAATTTCTGCTCGTTGCGCTGCCAACAACTTCGGCATCAAACGACAAAGGCGATCAATATAATGTTTTTGGTTGGCCGTGCAGTAAGCCAAGCTATCGATATCAGAAAACTTTAGCACTTGCAATACTTGGGTTGCCAGCAGTAAATCACTGGCCATTCCAGAATAGTCTCTGCGTCCTTGGAACCCAAAATTGAGCCCACCGACCACGTGCATACTTGCTCGGAATACTTGACCCTTTACTCCCTCTTGAACGCTGTCGCCAAACTGGGCAGGCTGGAGAGGTTTAAGTTGACCGGCTGTAGCACCAGAAATCCACCGTCGGGCCCAATATCTCACATCCACTCGGGACAGTTGAGACAGGGACAATTGGTTAAACTTTTGGGCTTCCTTCATTAACGGCACGTAAGCCTGCAAGTTTCTCTCTGATTGGCCCCATTCCCCTTCCATTTCAAAGGGATCTGCACTTGTTCTGGCTTGTACGGCAATAATTGCCGTGAGCATGGCCGGGGCGGCCACCATCAATTTGTACGTAAGCATCCGTGCCGACATGATAAGAAAATGATTGGGGGTTCTGCCTCATCGTTCAACTGGTATTTTTACTTGTCTGCCCCCAATTGTTTGATTATTGACGAGGGTCGTTGGGCCTAGTCACTCAATCCGTCGTCAAAGGAAGCTCTACAATAGAAGTGTCTTTAAAGAGGACACATGGCAATCACAAAATCAGGTCGCATTCTTAGTTGGGAATCTCACTTAATCCACCAAGCAACCGCGGGAGATCCCACCGCATTCGAGTTACTCGCCGACCTCTATCGGCCGTTACTTCTTGGCATGGCAAGCCGCATGTTGAGAAACCCCGATGATGCAAACGACGCAGTGCAAGAGACCCTCATAAAGGCCTTTCGTGCGCTCAAAGACTTTGACCCAGAACGCCCGCTGAAGCCTTGGCTCAGCCGCATTTGCGCAAACTGTTGCGTAGATGCCGTGAGAAATCGGCGGCATTCGGGGGATTCTTTGTCCGATCATGAATACATGTTGCAGGACGACGCTGACGCCGCCGACACAACGGCGGAGGG
>JBBQUZ010000100.1:0-7289 GCA_038212035.1 Fimbriimonadales bacterium | reverse complement strand
CTTTGCGGTTTTCAACCGATAGATAGAACGAATTGGGACCCTTCAGCCGCATCAACTGCTCCACCGATTCGGTGAGGGGGAAGTAGCTTTCAAATTCCATGTCGTACCGCTTGCGGCAACTATCCAAGACGTCGTAAGTCTCTTGGTGAAGTCGCCCGGTATCCAGCACAAACGCCTTGATTTTAAGTCCGGCCTGCGATGCAAGGTCCAGCAACACCACGTCTTCCGCCCCAAAGCTACAAGCAATCGCTACGTTTCCACCAAACGATTCTACGGCCCATTTGAGGGTTTCGGTGGCTCCCGCTTGGGTCAAAGATCGGTTGACTTCGTTGATCGGCGCAGTTAGATTTTGAGCCATTTCTTCTTTAACCTTAAGATATCAGAGCCATAGACTTCAAAACTTCGTTCTGTGATATGAGTCGCGGCAAAACGGAAGATTCGTTTATTCTGGTCGCGCAAGAGCTAATCTTCTCCTCGGCTTCTCATATGGTGTTTTCACCCAATCCAAAAAGCGAATCCACCATGCTCACGACCCAATCCACGAGGGGGCCTCGCGATTCCAGGCCCCTTGGATCAAGCACAATCACGAAAACATCTTGCGACATGATGGAGGGGGCAACGGCGGCAAATTCTGATCCCACAATCACCGCCGCTTGCCCACGAGATCGGATTTCGCTTCTTAACGCTTCGGCAACTTGCAGATTGACCACGGAAACCTGCTGAGCTCGCACCGTCCTAAAAGCCAAATTTTGGATCTTAGAATCATGCAGGGCAGATTCCACCATGCACGCCCCCACCGTTACATTGGTGTCTGGATCAATGAGGACAAACCCACCGGTGGCGCGGTTCTGAGAGTAGGGGTCAACGGGCAATCCGCACCCAAACACCACTTCCACCACGCCAATCTCGTTAAGACTCAACCGATCTGTGTCCACCGCAGAAAGGTCATCGATATTCACGGCATGAACAAATCGTTGGATCTGCGCCTTTACAAATTGGCTTCCGTGAAGCGCGATGAGATCTTGCCCAAGCCGAAGGGGTTCTTCGTGCATCCAAGCCACGGTGGCTCGCACTCCGTTAGCCAATTGGGGAGGGTCAGTTTCTGAAACCAACGTGTCGCCCCGACTAATATCCAGGTCATCGGCTAACGAAATCACCACCGAGTCGCCCGCTTGGGCGCTCTTCAACTGGCCATCAAAAGTATCGATCGCCGTGATAACCGACTTTCGTTTGGAGGGCAGAACTTGAAGCGTTTCGCCCAGGCGAATGGTTCCGGAACCCACCCGTCCGGCCAGACCTCGGAAATCCTGATGGGGCCTAATCACGTACTGCACCGCCATTCGGAAGGGTAAGTGGTCAAGCGCATCCGGGGGAGAAACCTCGTCCAGATACTTCAACAGAGTCGGTCCCGTGTACCAGGGAATTCGATCGCCGGCGTCCACTACGTTGTCGCCATAGAGCGCAGAAATGGGGATTGCCTGAATGGTTACCCCGCCCAATGATGCCGTGTAATCCCTAAATTCTCGCTCAATCTCGTCGAACACAATTTGGGAATATTCCACCAGATCCATCTTGTTGACCGCCAATACCAGTTGCTTGATGCCGAGGAGCGATGAAATATAGGCATGGCGCCGCGACTGGGTTTGAAGCCCTTTGCGCGCATCCACCAGGATAATCGCAAGGTCTGCGGTGGAAGCTCCCGTCACCATGTTGCGCGTGTACTGAATGTGGCCCGGAGTATCGGCAATGATGAACTTGCGTCTCGGGGTGGCAAAGTAGCGGTAGGCCACGTCAATCGTTATCTTCTGTTCCCGCTCGGCACGTAAGCCATCGGTAAGCAACGCAAGCTGAATCTGACCATCGCCAAGTTGTTCGCTCGCCCGTTCGATAGCTTCCAGCTGGTCTTCAAAGATCGACTTGGTGTCGTACAACAACCGACCGATCAGCGAACTTTTACCGTCGTCTACGCTCCCGGCGGTAGTAAACCGAAGGAGATCCATGGGCTTTTCTTCCGTTAAGTGGGCCATCAGAAATACCCCTGCCGTTTTCTATCTTCCATCGCAGTTTCGCCCCGGCGATCGTCGGCCCGGCCGCTGCGCTCTGTCATTCGAGCCGCGGCAACCTCGGCAATAATTTCATCCAATGTAGAAGCAGTAGATTCAACCGCTCCGGTGCAGGTTGCATCACCCACGGTTCGGAACCTCACTAACCGCTCTTCCGGCCGTTCATCGGGAAAAAGCTCCACTACATCAGACGTGGCCAACCACACGTCGCCGCGTTTCACTACCGGTCGAATGTGGGCAAAGTAGAGATTGGGTATCTCAATTTTCTCTTGAGCAATGTATTGCCAAACGTCCATTTCGGTCCAGTTACTCAACGGAAACACTCGAAAATTCTCGCCCGCCCGATGCCGACCATTAAACAAGTTCCACAGCTCCGGTCGCTGATTCTTAGGGTCCCATTGGCCAAAGAGGTCTCGGTGAGAAAAGAATCTTTCCTTTGCCCGGGCCTTCTCTTCATCCCGGCGGCCACCACCCAGTGCGGCATCAATTCTCAGTTCTCGAATGGCGTCTAAGAGAGTCACCGTTTGCAGTCCATTACGCGTGGAACCGGGCCCCGTTTCATCCTTCACCCGACCCAAATCAATCGAATCTTGAACGTACCGCACCACTAAACTTGCCCCGAGTTGCTTCACCATGTGATCTCGAAAATCGATGGTTTCCACAAAGTTCTGACCGGTGTCGATGTGGAGCAACGGAAACGGAATGCGTGCCGGATAAAAGGCTTTTCGAGACAGGTGCGTCAGCAAGATCGAATCTTTGCCACCCGAAAACAACAGGGTGGGCCGCTCAAACTGGCCCGCAAACTCGCGCAGAACGTAAATAGCCTCGTCCTCAAGTTCCTTTAAGTGCGAGCGGATGTGAGCGGAATTCATGCTAGTGGGCGGCTCAAGAATTGGCATGTGCGGTCAAGATCATTGTGAACGCTAAACCCAGTTAACCTGGAACTTTGGCTACTAGGATCTAACACGAAGGTTTCAACGAAAACTGAACCGCATAAGACGGCTAACAATCTTCTGAAATCCTTCTCCTCTGCATTCCCACGGTCTTGGCCCCGCACCAACCCGTAAAGACAATCACAAACCCCCGAATCCCGTAGAATCGGTGGGTGCCTAAACCTTGCGGTAAGGCAGATTGTGGCAAATCCGGGTTTTTACGGTCACCTCTCCGTTTGCGTAAACTGAAACATGCCTTTTCTGTCGCTAGTTGTAGTGGCCCACTTGATATCCAGTGACGCTTGGCGTTTGCTCCCCGACACCGCAACTAAATTACCGATTCACAACCAACTCCATTTCGCAACCTTCGGCGCAGATATCCCTCCCATTAACCGAATGGTGCTGCAAGCAGTAGACAAGGTTCAGGCCACCCAACCCAATGGCGGGGGCTACTTCATCGGTCTAACTGCAGTTCCTGCCGAATCACCCATCGGCTATCCGCTCGCATTTTTAAATCAGAACTTATTGGATCCGCCCCGCACCACCAGCTACTGCAGCGGAAGTAGCTACGCCGTATTTATCGAAACACTAAACTTAGCCCTTGGCGCCAATCCGCCCCCATTAACCCCAATTCAGTTGGAAGCCATGCGTATGCAGGAGCCAGATGGAGGTCGGCGCGAGGACAAAATTAAGCTCTGGGGCTGGTGGAATGCCGATGGCCCCGGTAGCCAATACGCGATGGTGCAGTACGCCAAAGTCGGAGAGCGAATCAGGCCAGAAAACGCGCTTCCCGGTGATTTTTTAAACATCAACTGGAAAAGTGGCCTCGGTCATTCCGTAGTGTTCCTGGGTTGGGCTTACAACGCAGATCATCAAAAGTGCGTCATGTACTGGTCTAGCCAAAAGCGCACCGACGGTTTTGCCGACGATCTCGCCCCCATTGATAAGGTTAAAGATGTTGTTTTCACTCGATTATCACACCCAGAAAACCTGACGGCTTGGGACCCTGCATCCCCAGTAGAACTTGCGGTAGTCGGTGATCCGGTGAATTGGCCCTGACCACACTATGCTAACTCGCTTTCGCTGGTAACCTGATAGCTCGGAATCGCCGATAAATGTTGGTATGAGTCAGGATCCATGGAACGTTGTGCAATATGAACGCTTTAAGAACGAGCGTTCAGAGCCGTTCCATGATCTTCTGAGCCTGATCCAGCCGATGCTCAAGCCCAACATCATCGACCTAGGATGTGGCACCGGCGAACTTACGCGGTCACTGCACGAATCATTTAAAGGCGCGACAACCCTCGGCATAGACTCCAGCGCCGCGATGCTCGCGAAGGTTCCTAAGTCGGTGCCCGGCCTCTCGTTTGCCACTCAAGACATTGCTTCGGTGGAGAGCGACCCGGCGTACAACCTGATATTTTCCAACGCGGCGCTCCAATGGGTGCCTAACCACACCGAACTGTTTATGCAACTGGCCCAAGCCCTGCTTCCCGGCGGTCAGATCGCAATTCAGATCCCAAAGAACGCCGCCCACCCTTCTCAGCAAGTAGCGTTTGATATGGAATGCGAAGAACCGTTTAGGGCCTACGCTCGCAACGAGATCGAAAATAACACCCTAGCCCCCGAGGTCTATGCGGCACTATTGGACAAACTCGGTTTCCGAGATATTCGCGTTTCGATGCGCATCTACCTCCACCATCTCGAATCTCGCGATGCGGTTTTTGAATGGATGAAGGGCACTTTCCTCACCGGCTACCAGCGTTCTATGCCTACGGACATCTACGAGCATTTTCGCGTGGAATACCGTCGCCGATTGTTAGCGAAGCTAGAAAACACGCAACCGCACCTTTTCACCTTCAATCGGATCCTCATTCACGCGATCAAACCCAGTTAAAACGCGACTGCAACTACCTCTTAATGGGTAGGGTCGGTACGGTGGGCTTCCCTGCTTTAGCCAGCGCGGCTTCTCGGTCTTTTTCCATCTTCAGGAACATAGGCGTGGTCAGCTTTGCCGCGCCCCAGGTTCCGAGGAGCATAATTACGCCAAACAGTAGGCACCCGATTGCTAAAGCCGGGATTAATTTCTTGCCGCTGATCTCTTCAGTGGGAACGAATTCTCGGGGCACCTTACCAGACATAGTTAGATTATGAGCGACCTTGACCTATACTGGCATTCGTGATCTTAAGCCTGCTCGTTTTGCCCGCAGTGGCCGCGTCCTTTGTCCCGCGTGATCTGGTGATTACGGATGATAAACCCAAACTGCGATTATTGACAACCGAAGACCTTCGCCCTCTCACGTGGAGAAGCGTTGGACCGGCCAACATGGGTGGCCGAGTGGCCGAAATTGCCTACGCACCCAGCGATTCAAAAACTTATTACGTGGGCTTTGCCACCGGAGGAGTGTGGAAAACCACCAACCGCGGAACCACGTTTGCTCCGATCTTTGATAATGAAAAAACTTCGTGCATTGGGTCCATTGCCGTGGCAGACGCGCCCGCTGATTGGCCGGGATGGAAGGACGATACGGACACCGAACCCGCGCTGCGGAAAGAGAAAGGAAAAGGCAAAATCGTTTGGGTAGGTACGGGTGAAGGTAACGGAAGAAACTCATCTTCATGGGGGGCGGGCATCTATCGGTCCACCAATTCCGGAGCCTCTTGGACCAATGTGGGTCTTGAGGACAGCTACGATGTGCCTCACCTCGCGGTAAACCCCCACAATCCCGACGTGTGCTATGCGGCAGTTTTGGGCCGACTTTGGGGTCCCAACAAGACCCGAGGGATTTACAAGACGGCGGATGGCGGCAAAACTTGGACTCCTTCCCTCCAGATTGATGAGAACACAGGAGCCATCGACGTCATTCTCGACCCCAAAAACCCGGAGACGGTTTACGCGGCAATGTACGCGCGCCGGCGCACCCCATTTAGCTACCAAAGCGGGGGAGAGAAAGGCGGGGTTTTTCGATCGCGAGACGGGGGTAAGAGTTGGCAATCGATAAGCAAAGGACTGCCAACCCAAACCGGGCGAATCGGCCTTGATGTGTCTGCAAGCAATCCTAAGGTAATTGTGGCCGTAGTGGAATCCGACGCGGGAGGGGCCAGCAGTTTATTTGAAGCCAAGAGCCGCGGGGGAGGCTTGTTTAGAAGCGAAGATGGAGGCGACACTTGGAAGCGAGTCAACGCCCTTACGCCCCGTTCGTTCTATTTCTCCAAGGTAAAAATTGACCCCAAGAATGACCAGCGCATCTACATGATGGCGTTTGGGATATTTGTCTCGCAAGACGGAGGCAAAACCTTTGAATCGGGAATGAGCGATAAGATGCACTCGGATTGGCACACGATGGCCATTGACCCGGCCGATACCGATCACCTGGTTGTCGGTTCTGACGGGGGCGTTTTTCAGTCCTGTGATCAGGGGAAGTCTTGGGACTTCCTCAACCTCATGGCCGTGGGAGAATTTTACAACGTGGCGGTAGATAATTCTTCGCGTTATCGCATCATGGGCGGCCTTCAAGACAACGGATCTTGGTTAGGCAAGAGTGCTACCCATTTGGAATCACTCACTCTCCATGACTGGATATCCGTGGGGGGAGGAGATGGTTTTCATGTTGCCTTTGATCCAACGGACATCAACACGATTTACACGGAATCTCAGGGGGGTGCGATTTCGAAAATCAACCTTTCGGAGGGCATGAATGAGGGGATCCAGCCTTCGCCAAAGGAGGGCCAACCCGGACTGCGATTCAATTGGAACACGCCATTCTTTGTGTCGCCCCACGACCCCACCGTGCTCTATATGGGAGCAAACAAGGTTCTCAAACTCACCGATCGCGGTTCAACTTGGAATCTGGTGAGCGACGACCTAACTACCAACGACCCTCAAAAGAGCAACACCGTGGGTTCCAACGCCGAAACCCACTGCACCATCGTTTCACTGGCGGAATCGGTCATCACCAAGGGAGTGCTCTGGTCCGGGTCTGATGATGGCCTGATTCACGTGAGTCAAAACGGAGGAGCTCACTGGGACAACGTGACGCCCAAAGAGGCGAACGGATATTATGTGGCATCACTGGAACCTTCTCACGTGAACCCTAAGAGTTGCTATGCCGCAATTGATGCGCACCGATCCGACAAAAATTCGCCGTTGGTCTTGATGACGGATGACTTGGGACGATCCTGGAGGAACATCACCGGCGACCTTCCGGTAGGGGATTCGATTAGGGTAGTCAAAGAAGACGCCAAAAATGAGAATGTTCTCTACGCCGGAAATGAGACGGGGATCTACGTAACC
>JBBQUZ010000099.1:0-7290 GCA_038212035.1 Fimbriimonadales bacterium | reverse complement strand
TCGATTGGCCAGCGCACTCGCAAAATAGCTGACTTCCGGTCGCTGGGCAGAATCCTTGGCGAGGTCTTGGGCAATTTTGGCCAGAACCGCCGTTCGGTTTCTCTTCAGCGCAATGTAAGCCTGCGCCGTTTTTACTCCCACGTTGTCCGCATCGGCGAGAAGCGCGTTTCTAATCGCATCATCAGAAGCCACGTCTTGGTTGAGACGACAATAGATAACCGCCTGCAGCGCGTTGGAATAGGCATTCAACTGACCAAACTTCCGGAGGTTCTCTAGGGTCTGAATTGAGTCACCCCATCGGCCCGAACGCATTTGGGCGAACGCCAATCGGTTCCCCAGGTCAGCTCGACGCTGATCTTTTTCATACGCTGACTTCAAAATTTGAATGGCGAGACTATAACGAGCGGCCTTTATCGCCGCATCTCCGGCGGCGATGGGGTTAAGTGGAGTGGCCCTGCTCAGTCGATCGGCTACGATATCCAAACTCTTCTTCCGGCTGGTGACCGCAGATTTGATCGCCTCTCGTATCGTGCTTAAGGTCTCGTTCCGATCGCCGCCCGTGTTCACCGTTCGGAAGGCTCGTTTGAGGTTGATTGCAGAAAGAATCTCTAAGGCATCAACGTAGTTGGGGTCTTGGGCAATGGCGTCTTCGGCATATTTCTGCGCCCGATCCATTACGTTCTTGCCAAAGAACGCGCGGGCCAGCACCAGTCGTCCGCCGTTGGCACGTTCGTCCGCCTTGAGGGCAATCCGACCTTGGGTGATCGCGTCGTCAAATTTAGAGTCCGATAAGTACTCCAAGCCTTTCTTAATGTGGAAGTCCGCCCCTAACCCCACGCCATTGTCCACTTTTACGGTGAACTCCTTGGTGCCCGAGGAACCCTCACTGGTGTACGCACTGAACTTAATCTTGAGATTCCCGTCGGTTTCGGCGAGGGTATCTAGTTTGAATTCGTAAGGGGTGCTGGTGTCGTTGTCTCTAAGATCACCCGCCACGTAGAATTCCACCTTGGTAACCGTCTCATCGGTGTTAACAATCACGCGAAAAGCGCGATCGCCGGATAGAGACTCGCCGTCGGTGACGTTGACCGTCAGTTCGACTGGAGACACCACCCTGCCCGCGATGGGTGCCGGGTCGGTCTTAGGGGACAAAGCAAAGAGGGCGGAAACAATTAGTAGCGCGTTCATCATGGGAAATCCAGATTCCTGAAGTATGACGTGTTAAGGTGCTCAGGAATTCACCCTGGTTTATACGGCGGCCTCGTGGCGTTCGCGAGTGCGAACGCGAACGGCATCTTCTACTCGTTCAATAAAAATTTTCCCGTCGCCACTCTCGCCGGTTTGGGCGGCCTCCACAATCGCGGCGACCATTTCTTGAACTTGATCATCCGCTACCACCACTTCAACTTTTGACCGGATAGGCAACGCAACCAAGCTTTCGTTGCCCCCAAACATATCCGTCACCTCGGGAGAATTGCCCGTGCCCCGCACGTCAGAAACCGTGAGGCCGGAGATGCCTAAGACCGTAATCGCCGATTTTACGGCTTCGAGGCGATGGGGGCGAAGGAAAGCAGTAACTCGGGTCATTTGGGTTGCCTAGTGGGTGCCGTTTTTGGGAAGTTGCCAAATGTGGTGCCTTTGCCAATGCTTGAGCACACGAACGAAGTAGCCGGGGAAGTTAAAAATGTCTCGATACAAATCAACAACGGCGGCGAACTCTTCGCCCACTCTCCGGCGTGCCAGTAGCGAGGCTAAATCATACACAAAGTAGGCCAGGTAGATCGCATTGATGGCTAGGCACCACGTTCGGTGAGTTTGGTCCAAACCAAGTTGACTGAGAATGAGCGCGGTTATCAGGGTGGAACCAATGAGTGACAAGAAGAAATTTCCCACGAAGCTGTAATCGCGACCAGACAGCACGGTGTAAAGGTACGAGCAACTGGGGCCGACCAGTAACGGCCACACGGGCCAGTTAAGATCGGTGGCTTCGTTAAGGGTCCACGCTACCAGCAGAAGCAATGGAATCAGGAGGAACTTGGTCACCCGCCCTTCCAGCGGGTGCCCTCGAACCGCAATGCGCCAGAGGTCAAGGGTCATGAGGCCAAATGAAAGCCAAATAATGGCGTAGAGCAATCCAATCGAGGGCCAGTCTACTAACACGGTAAGCGGAACCAGAATCCAGACGCTAAAAAGATGCCTTAAGGACACTCGCCGAATGAAGGCGAGCTTGACCATGTACCGCTCCTGAGCCACGTTCTGCATAACTTCATCCGGATCTGGCACATAGTTGGGAATGATCATTGGTTTGGGAGAGTTCGGGGGTTCGGGTTGGTTCGGGCGGCTCGGGAATACGGATGGCTCGGCAGCTCAGAGGTTCGGCGGTTTAGCAGTTTGGCCGCCGGTTCGTTCAGCGGGGGTGCGGGGTGGGGGCTCCGTTATTATTCCCTTGATACGTTGACGGTTGATAGTTTTCGTAGCTCTTGGCGTAGTCGGCCAGTTGCTTGTTCACATCGTCTCTAAAAGCTTGAGGCAACTGATCAAATGGGGTGGGCTCCGTCAGCTTGGGTTCGCTGTCTTCCATTGATCGTTGCATCGAGATGCGGTCAGTGAATTGAAATTTGAGATCAATCTTCACGCGTCGAGAGAATTTGAGCAAACTCAGATTGACCGATTGGTCATTATCAAGCATCCACGGAAAGAGGTTGGTGTGAGCTTGAGAGTACATTTGCCACGCCAGAGTACTCGCGTTCATCGCGTATCCGGGTTGGATGTATCCGCGCCGTGCCGTATCGGGCGGGAACACCACATCTTCCTCCGTCACCGTCGCGGTCAACTTTCCCGCAGGCGGAATGCCATTCGGCAGGCATTCGGTGACCTCGCGATACATGCCCTTCCAGAAAAGTTCTCGCTCGGAATTTTCCCGCTCAGAGTCGGCTTGAGTAGGGGCTTTTCCATCTGCGGGGGGAATGCTCTCATATTGCAAGCCCGACCATTGGCTGTACAGTTGTTTTCGTAAAACTTCTATGGCGGCCGGGGGGAGCTGAGAAAAACTGAGTCCGCCATTGGTTAAGGCCGTTCTTGCTTCGGGAGACAACAACCCGTAAAACTTGAGCATCGTCTGGTCGCTGTATTGATTAACCAGCCCTTGCCCTTTAACCAACCGAGAAATAGTTGCAATCAGGTTATCGTATTGATTTTCGGGCATCATCGCGGCCACTTCCGCTTGTTCAACAATGTCCAGCCTCTTGCCCGTCATTCTCATCCGAATAATTTGACCCAGCGCAGCCCGATCGCATCGGTTCTTGCGTTCCATCGCGGAGTTTTTTGGCCTAAGAGTTAGCCATCCGTCTTTTTCTTCCACGGCGTTGTTGTAGCCCATGAAGTTAATAAACATGCCTGGAGTGGTGGCCTTGTCTCGTCCCAGAGAGTAGATGCTAAATAGGTTGTCGGGCACCAAGGCCACCAGGTTCACCTTTTTCAGTTCCGCTACTTGCATCAGCACGTCTGAAGCCACCAAACTTAACGGCTCGTACTGCTCCGGGTGACTCAATCGATTGAGGAGCGAATCAGACAGGCGATTCTGGTCGGGCGTCCGTTGGTCCAACGCGGCGGTGAGTTGCTTTGCGTCGTCGGAGAGCACAATCTTTGGATCTTCGGGCTTTGATTTTAGTAGCTCCGTAGGGTTGCCTTCAAATTGCTGCCACTCCACGCTGCCCTGCGCCTCGGCAATGAACTTGCCTTGGGCGTCTACCAGCATGAGGTTAAGCTGAATTCCGGACTCGGCGGAGTATTCGAAGGCCGAAAGCAAAACTTTGGCGACGGGCTTAACCACACCACCTTCACCAAGCCGTGTTTGAGAAAGCGCTCCGGTGTAGAACCGTGTGTTCTGAGCGACCGGATATTTGTTGGCGGCCTCGGTCCAAACTTTAAGGTCGGTGACTAACTGGTTAACTACTTCTGCCACTCGCGCATCCATCGGTCGCTCTGAGGGCGTGGGTGCGGTGGAAAAAACTGTCTTAACCTGAGGCTCTAAGTCCGCTAGGTCCTCCGGGTCGATCAGCGCACAGATCCGCGCGATCGCTTGAGAGAATGGCCCCTGCTGTTCAACCTTATCGATCTGGGTGTACCAGTTCCCGGTTTGGTCATTCGGATTGATACGAGCAATCAGCGATTGGAGCTGTCGGGCGAGCACTTGGGCTTGGCCCAGTTCAAATGGAGGCTGCTTCTTTAAACTATCCAACGTTTTCTGGATGGACCGCCGATAGCCTTCCACTTTCCGTGCCCGGTCGGCTGCATCTTGAGCACGAACCTGAGTAGAGGTGCGAATGAGTCGATAGGAATCGCCCTCTTTTTTCCAAGTTGCGTCTTCAACGGTGGCAATGCGGGCCATGAGGTCTCGCACGGTGACGTTGCGGGCACGAATCACCAGCACATCGGGCGCAACCACCGGAGACGATGAAAATCCGATCCCGCATGCGCGAGACATTGCTTCCATCATGCGCTTCACCGGCATGGCCGGCCCGTCGAAGGTGATTTTTCGGTCCAGGCTGGACTGACCCCAACTGCAGCTGGTGGCCAAAAAGACCGATGCCGTAATAAAGCAACGTTTACGCATGATGTAGATCCACTTTACAGGACGTGTAATGGATCGTGCGCGTTTAAAGGAATCGCAAGTTCGCAGGTATATTTTTAGGCATAGCCCTTCCCCGAACTTGACGGATCGCGTCCGCCGCACGGGAAGTCGTGCGCCATAGGAGATTCAGACAAGCATGAACAGTTTCGGAAGCCAGGCAACCTTCAATCACGGCGGCAACGCCTACGAGATTTACCGACTAGATGCGCTGAAGGGCCAAAACATTCAGAGGTTGCCCTATTCGCTTCGAATCTTGTTGGAAAATCTGCTGCGCAACGAGAATAACCGAAGCGTATTCGCCACCGACATTCAGGCCCTTGTGGATTGGAATCCCACGAGCGAACCGGATAAAGAAATTGCTTTCACCCCCGCCCGCGTGATTCTCCAAGACTTTACCGGCGTACCTTGCGTGGTAGACCTCGCGGCCATGCGCAATGCGATGACCGCATTGGGCGGCGATCCCAAGAAGATTAATCCGCTACAACCCGTTGAGCTCGTCATTGATCACAGCGTTCAGGTAGATGCCTTTGGCCGGGACGATGCTCTCACCATCAACCGTGACCTTGAATTTGAGCGCAACCAAGAAAGATATGAGTTTCTGAAATGGGGCCAACAGGCGCTCGCCAATTTCCGAGTCGTGCCGCCCAACACGGGAATTGTGCACCAGGTGAACCTAGAGCACCTCGCCCGAGTGGCCTTTGTAAAGCCGGGTTTACCCGCTCAACTGTATCCCGACACCCTGGTGGGTACTGATTCTCACACCACGATGATCAACGGCCTTGGCGTCTTGGGCTGGGGCGTGGGGGGAATTGAGGCCGAGGCGGCCATGCTGGGGCAGCCCGTGAGCATGCTGATTCCAAACGTCATTGGGTTTAAGCTCATTGGCAAACTGCCCGAAGGTGCCACCGCCACCGACCTTGTACTTACCGTCACCGAAATGCTCCGCAAGAAGGGCGTGGTGGGTAAATTTGTTGAATTCTTTGGACCAGGATTGCCGAATCTTCCCCTCGCCGACCGCGCCACGATTGGCAACATGTCGCCCGAATTTGGCGCTACCTGCGCGATTTTTCCGGTGGACGAGGAATCGCTCCGCTACCTCCGATTGACCGGCCGGCCGGAAGAGCTGGTCACTTTGGTGGAGGCCTACTATAAGGAACAGGGGTTGTTCCACACTCCAGATTCGCCCGCCGCGGAGTACAGCGACACGCTGGAATTGGACCTCTCCACGGTTGTCCCCAGCATTGCGGGACCCAAGCGACCGCAGGATCGATTGCTACTCAGTAATGCGGCGGAGAATTTCAAGAAGACCTTTGCCGAGCAACTCACCACCGTAAGGCCAGCCGGAGGGGTTGCGGTCGCCGAGAGATTGAAGGTTGAGCATGGATCGGTGGTCATCGCCAGTATCACCAGCTGCACCAACACATCCAACCCATCTGTGATGACAGCGGCGGGTTTGCTGGCCAAGAAGGCGGTGGAGAAGGGCCTGATGTCTAAGCCTTGGGTCAAGACATCTTTGGCCCCTGGTTCCCGGGTGGCGAGTGATATTCTTGAGAAAGCTGGCCTTCTGGATGCTCTGAATGCTCTAAAATTCAACGTGGTAGGTTACGGGTGCATGACCTGCATCGGAAACTCGGGCCCATTACCGGAGGAAGTCAGTCGGCAGATCAACGAAAACAACTTGGTCGCTTGTAGCGTTCTGAGCGGTAACCGAAACTTTGAGGGCCGGATCAATCAAGACATCAAGGCGAATTACCTCATGTCGCCTCCCTTAGTGGTGGCCTACGCCCTGGCGGGAACGATGGATATTGATCTTAACCATGATCCGTTGGGCGTAGATAAAGAAGGTAACGCGGTGTACCTGCGAGATATTTGGCCCACTCAGGCGGAAATTGCCGAGGTGAACCTTAAGGCGGTACGGCGGGAGTTGTACTTAGACAACTACGAAGATGTGTTCAAAGGTGACGAACGCTGGGTGGCGATCTCGGTAACCGGCGGAGACAACTTTGCCTGGAAATCTAATTCCACTTACGTTAAGAACCCACCGTACTTCCACGGCATGAAGGCAGAAGCGCCCGCCTCCGTTTCTGACCTGCACGGTATGCGAGCCTTGGCCGTGCTGGGCGACAGCATCACCACCGATCACATTTCACCGGCCGGCAATATCAAACGAGATTCGCCCGCCGGCGAGTGGTTAATGGCGCACGGCGTGCAGCCCGCCATGTTTAACAGTTACGGTTCGCGGAGAGGTCACGATGAAGTGATGGTTCGGGGAACGTTTGCCAATGTCCGGCTGCGCAACCAGTTGGCTCCCGGAACCGAAGGAGGTTTCACCACTTACTTGCCCACGGGAGAAGTGACTACGATCTACGATGCTTCGGTCCAGTACCAAGCGACGGGCACCCCACTCGTCGTGATTGCGGGCAAGGAATATGGTTCGGGTTCTTCACGAGACTGGGCAGCTAAGGGAACGTCTCTGCTGGGCATTAAGGCGGTGCTGGCCCAGAGCTTTGAACGTATTCACCGCTCTAACTTGGTGGGTATGGGCGTAGTTCCCTTGGAATTTGTTGATGGCCAAACTGCGGAGTCGTTAGGCCTCACCGGCCTCGAATCGTTCGACCTGCTGGGACTCGCGTCGGCGGTAGCCTCGGAATTTGTGG
>JBBQUZ010000098.1:0-7537 GCA_038212035.1 Fimbriimonadales bacterium | reverse complement strand
ACCTTCTGTTGTCCCGGCAGGGACTATCCCCGAGTAGCCTGGCATAAGCTCTCGCGCCATGCCAGGATCGGCTGCTAAGTTCCCCAGCAGGGGCACCAGAACCTTTCGGTCAAGAGATTGAGGATCGTAATTGACGCCTTGAAAAACGGAAGATTCCGACTGCCATTGGAATTCGACGGCGTAGCCGGTAGTCGGCGGATGACCCGTGCCGACGTCCGGTTGCCCCGGGATAACCGACATTCACCCGGACTCGGGCACGAACATCCCGAGCCTACCGGCTTCGCCGACCTCGTTGGAATTCAGTCCAGTTAGAATAGTCTCTCCGCGGTATTCGTGGAGACGTCCTTACCCTTCTTCGTGAATATTCGGCCAAGGATTCTTGGTTGAGAATACGATGTCGTAGCTCAAGCTCCCAGGAGTTGTAGGCATTTGGGAAATTCTAGTGCCCCTGCCGGGGAACAGACTTCTTTACTCACCGATCCTGGCATGGCGCGAGAGCTTATGCCAGGCTACTCGGGGATAGTCCCTGCCGGGACAAGGGAGGGATAATCGATGACAAACATCTTGTTCCTAATAAATACGTGGTTAGATTCTAGTTCCCCTGTCGGGGAACAAATTTATTTGCTGACCGATCTTGGCACCGCACCACACATACATTTAGTCAGGCATCTTGCGGCCCAAGTCATCGGTCTTTTGTGTACCGACCTAACCGTGACGAGGCGGAGACGGGGCATTGCAACTCACCCTGTCGAGGCTTAACTAAATGTAGATGCCCCCCCCCCGAACAAATCCGAACAAATCCGAACTCCCCGCATCCCCTTCACCTGAATAGAAATTAAGAAAGTTCATCGCATCCCTTAACATTCGGCCTTCTGCAACAGAGTTCAATGAAAGGGAACCCAATAACGTCTCAAGGATATTATGAAAAGAAGCGCTTTTACCCTTATTGAACTCCTCGTTGTGATTGCCATTATCGCAATTCTCGCGGCCATCCTGTTCCCCGTTTTTGCCCAGGCTAAAGTTGCGGCTAAGAAGTCGGTTGATCTGAGCGGAGCCAAACAGGTTGCTCTTGCATTTGTTATGTACGCGGGGGACAACGATGATATGTCGGTAACTATATCTAAGGCACCCATCGTTGGATTAGACGGGATGACCACCTATACAAACGTCAAGGGCAAGTCAAGGACAACCAGTCAGACGTGGTATTCCGCCCTCCAGCCTTACGCAAAGAGCTGGGCCGTGTTCCATTCTTCAACGCGTAGCGATTCATTCACATTTGATCCCACCACGGGCGTCACTTCCTCAGATCCATTTAGCTGTTCGGATAATTTGAACCCGACCGGCAGGTGCCTGGGATTTGGCTACAACGACGGCTGGGTAAGCGATGCCGGATACGGAATGCTCGACAGTCAAACGCCGGATCTCACCGTGGATGCCTCGGGCAATACTTCAGTTCGCCGCGGTCGAAGCCTTTCCGGCATTGCTAGTCCGGCCGATATGGTGTCGTTTGGCAGCAGTAATGACAATCCAGGCTACTCGGTCGCCATGGATAACGTCCTATCCAGATACAATGACGGGATCAGCTCAAAGGCAATTCGATTTGGGGGACAGTTCCAATTTGGGTTTGCCGATGGTCATGCCAAGGTGATTCAAATGGACAGTGCGGAGTACGCCGGGGGCGGCTTCGGTCTGATCGCCCGACCTCGCAACCAGAACGATGCGATCAAGTGGTGCTACACCCCGGACATCACTCCCTCCAACTGGAAGACTAACTCGGGTGGAACGCCATCCTTGCCCGGCGACTACCCACTAACTTCGGACACGGAAACCTGTTCGCAGGCAATCGCAGACATCTATGCTAACTCAACGGTCAATCCGTAAGTTAAATCAATCGGCCCGAGCGTGAATTTCCGCTCGGGCTCTAAGATTATGCGAAAAACACTGTCCGTATTTGTAGTGCTCCTCGTCATTCTTTTGATCCAAGGATGCGGTTCGGAAGGCGACAGCCAAAATGTTGCGGGACAGGGGGCGGGCGAAACGCGTACGACCCGCCGAGCTGCCTGGGATGCTGCGCATCCGAAGCAAGCTCCCCAGAATCCTTGAATCTTGAACCTACAATCTGGTAACTGCCCGACAACCATGACTACTATCCTGTTATCCCTCATTCTCGCCCCCCTTACCGCAAGTGCCCCAATCACGGTGCCTGGCGGCGCCGGACACTTTGACTTTATGAACGTGGACCGAACGAATCGGTTTGTGTTCGCGTGCCACCCGGGCAAGAAATCATTTGCGGTGGTCAATCTGGCCACCGGTGAAGTTCGGGATGTGGATGCCGGGGTGGAGGTAAACGGAATTTCCGCCGATCCCAAAGGTCACCGCGTGTATGCGGCAGGCCCCGGAAATATGTTGGTGGCGTTTGATTCCACCACGTGGACCAAAGTGGGCGAACTTCCCTTAGCCGGCCCCGGTGATTGCGTTCAGTTTGATTCCAAGCACGGCGTGGTCTACGTGGACAATGACGACGGCACCAACCTCTGGATCGTAGATTCGGTAACCATGAAACTCACAGGCACGGTCACCATTCATGAGGCGCCCGAGTATATGGAGTTCGACCGGACCCGAGACTTGATCTTTCAGGCGATAAAATCCACCAGCACGGTCCAAGTGATCGACCCCGAAACCAAGCAGGTGAAGACTGAATACAAACTCGGAGACTTAACTTCGCCCCATGGCCTCGCCTTAGATCGCAAAACCCGACGATTGTTTGTGGCGGGTAAGAACGGCAAACTCGCGATTTTAGACGCAGATAGCGGCAAGGTTTTAAGCGAAGTTGACGTAGTCACCGGTAGCGACCAAATTGCCTATGATGCAAAGCTACTGCGGGTTTACATTCCTAGCGAAGGCAAACTTCAGGTGGTTCAAATCACCGGTGATACCGGAGCGGTCGTTGGATCAGTGCCGGTGGGCGAGGATTGCCATCGGGTGACCGTCGACCCTACAACTCACGATGTTTGGGTGGCCTTTGTAGAAGGAACCGAAAGCATGGTTCAGAAATTCACCACTACTCCGTAAGCGGCGTTTCAGAACCCTCGCTTGCGATCGTGGTCGTTCTTTATGGGCGAGCATAGGGTTAATTTGAATTCCGGTTCTTAACCTGTCCCTTCCGAAAACAGCCGAGTCATCGTCTTCGTCGATCCTGGGTGTAGAAGCCGTTTTTTTGGGCTTTCAGAACCCTCGCCTGCGGCGGGTGCATTTCCGCTGCGGGAGAGGGCAGGGTGCAATACGGTTTAGTTAGGCTCTTTTGGGGCCCATTTCATCGGTCTTGGGTGTGGCGATCTAATGTAAAAAAGGCGCATACCGCCAATTTAATTCACCCTTTCAATGCCTAACTAAACCGTATTGGGGCAGGGTGAGGGTGAATTCCGGTTCTAAACTGTCCCTTCCTAAGCGGGTACCCGAGAGCGTCCCCCAGTTTCGCGCGGCTGGAGTCATTGCAGATTTGCTTTACCGTCGTTATTGTGACCTTTGTTAAGGTTTCGACCGCCAAGGCAAAGCGCCCTTTCGAGGCTCAACTAGATGTTTGTGGGCGCGGATACCTCCGTGCGGTCAGGTACGTCAAAGTAACAAGCTATGACTACTCTCCTTGCCTGCCTCATCCTTGCTGCTCCTCCATTGGTTCCCATGGCGCCTATCGAAGTTCCGGGCGGACCGGGCAAGTTTGACTATGTGCAGGTTGATGCGGGCAAGCATCGGGTGATCGCGGCTCATACCGAGAAAGGACAGCTCAGCGTTCTAGACCTAGACTCTCATCAGGTCCAAGAGATCGATACGGGTGCGGTCAATGGAATCGCCATCGACACCAGCACTAACCGGATTTTTGTGGCCGGTGCCGGTAAGACCGTGGTGGCGCTAGATCGAGATTCCCTCCAAAAAATCGGGGAGTATCAACTGGATCACCCGGCAGATTCCATTGCCTTGGCCCTCCCGTATCACGAACTGTATGTGGACAACGACGATGGCAAAGAGGTTTGGGTATTTGATACCCGTGCCCTGACTCTTAAGGCAACCATTCCCATCACGGGCCAAGCCGAATGGATTGAGTACGACGGCATGTCAGACCGCGTGTATCAAAACGTGAAGGACACTAATCTGACCGAAGTGATTGATCCGCGATTACACCGTGTAGTCGCCAAGTGGACCACATCACCCGCTACCTCGCCTCACGGGATGGCTATTGATAATCGTAAGGGATGGGTGTTCGTCGCCGGAAAGAATGGCAAACTCGTCGCAACAAGCATGAAGACGGGAAGGCTAGCCGCAATGGTGAACATTGCCGAGAATGTCGACCAGATTTGTTACGATTCCACACTTCAACGCATCTACTGCGCGTCCAGCCTCGGAAAAATTTCGGTAGTTCAAGTCACCAAAGACGGTTTGACTTCATTGGGAGATGTCGTGAGTTCGGTGGGGGCTAAAACCATTGCCGTGGATCCCCTCACGCATTCGGTGTGGGTGGTGTACTCCAACCAGAAGGGAAGTTATTTCCAGGGATTCACCATCAAATAGTTTTGACCACACACGGCTCGTTCACCCCCCGCCCCCAAGACAAGCCGAACCCCCAACCTGCCGAACCCCCAAACTCCCGAACTAATCCGAACCCCCGAACCAACCAACTACGGCACAAACCACTTATCCGCCGGAGCTTGCGACCAATAAAATTGCTCTAACCGCATCGGTTTCTGGTGCCCATCCATAAACGCCAAGTTGGCGCGTAAAAAGTGACGTGCGTTAGGGCGAGCGTCCGACGGGTCATTAAGCACAGAACTGGGTGCAACCAGTTTATAAGCGTCCGGACGGTCGGTGAGAAAGTCATCCTGAGTTCCCAGTTCACCCAGCATCACTTTCTCCGCTGGCGTATCCACCGCCGTAGCGGACATAACCGGTGCCTGAACGGCTTTAGGGTCTGATAGATCGCTAAACAGCCGTTCGTTTAGTCCGTAGCTATTTTTCATCGCCTGCGAGTCTGAGGGACATCGCTGAATCTGCTGATTCTTAGTGTAGGGCAACACCAGGTGAGTCCATAGATTGGTGTTGTTTAGAGGATCGGCGGAAGGGGCCCCAATGGCAACCGGCATCAAGGTGTCGTCGTAGTCTTGGGAGTACATCAAAACCGCCACTCCCAGTTGGCGAGTGTTACTGGCGCAAGTGGTGAGAAGTGCGCGCGCCTTGGCTTGGGCAAACACGGGGAACAAAATCGCGGCAAGCACCGCAATAATCGCAATGACGACCAGAAGTTCGATGAGGGTAAAGGCTTTTCGTCGGCAGTTCATGTTCAATCCGTGTCGGCATTATTCACACGACATTCTATTGTCGGCCCTGCACGGGTAACGCTTCCCCGCACAGTAGCCAGTAAATTGATAAAGCGTGGTTAATCCCGTTTTTCACCCGAAAAGGCCTCCCCCACTATATAGGGATTTCTTCTTGTGTCAAACTGTCTGAACTCCCCCGTTACGAGGTCCTTACCCAGTCATGTCTAGCGAAGCCACCGGAATGTTTATTGCTGAAACCCACACGTCTGCTGCCGTCTGGCACTATCGTGTGGAGAAGATGATCCTTGAGGGCAAGACTGAATATCAGACTTACCAAATATGCGAGATTCCTCGGTTCGGAAAATCACTCTTCCTGGATTACAACATTCAGACCTCGTTGATGGATGAGCACGTATTTCATGAATGCATGTCTCAGCCCGCGATGACTTTGCATCCGAACCCCAAGCGTGTGGTGATTTGCGGCGGTGGAGAGGGCGCTACATTGCGTGAAGCTTTGGCTCATAACACGGTGGAATCCGCGATCATGGTGGATATCGACAAAGAACTCGTGGACATGGTTAAGGATCACATGCCGGAATGGCACCAGGGTGCCTTTTCTGACCCACGAACCACCCTCTTGCACACAGACGCGCGGGCATGGCTAAAAGACCACAAAGGGGCGAATTTTGATGTGATTCTGAGTGACTTGCCCAATCCACACGAGAATGGTCCGGCCCAGTTTCTTTTCACGGAAGAATATTTTCGAATTGCCGCCGAGGCACTCTCTGAAGACGGCGTGTTTGCGATGCAGGCGGGATCGGCCAATGCCAACTACCCCGAGTGCATGGCGTGCTGCATTAAAACTCTGGAAAGCATGTCTGATGTGTTTGCCCACGTGGCGGGTTACTCCGGAATGGTGACCACATTCTTTCAACCCTGGGGGTTTGTGCTCGCGAGTAAGAAGCATAATCCTTTAGATCTAACGGCGGAAGAAATTGCAAAGCGATTTGCGGCGCGAGGCGTAAAAACTCGGTATTACACCCCGCGATATCACGCGTCGGTATTTAGCCTGCCGGATTATCTCCTGGAAGAGGTTGCGAAGGCTCGCGTGCTTACCGACGAAAACCCGTTTGCTTGGACGGCATAAGGCGGCTACCACAAGAACCTCTTGGGTTGCCCAATCTCACCGCCAAAACCACCAGTTTTCGCCTGGGAACTACAGCAGATGGTTCAAACGTCCTATATATACGGGAAGGCTCCCGCGCAAGAATGGGTAATATTTTTAATGCTTGAACCCATATCAAGCCTAAATCCGGCGCTGTTGCCGGGGGATAAATCGAACAATGATGTTTCGCAAATTATATTGGGTCACGGAAACGGTTGACCTTAAAGGTATTTCTCAAGTCACTGGCGTATACACGTCCATTCCAGATCTTATTCGTCATGGCCTGCGGTGGAGTCAGTCCTCAGAGACGCTGAGGCTTACGCTGACCAAGCTAGATTCAGACCAGCCACCGCTCGGTTGTTGGGCGTCTCCAGACTTTTCGGGATTGGTTTCTGGGTTAGACCAGTTTATTGTAACCGACGAATTTACGAGTGAGCAATGCGGCTCCTTGGCCGATGCGCTGGTACCGCGAACTCACGCAGTAGCCTGAGGTCGCCCATCGATGCGATGAGATGCGGTCGTCGTAGCACGACCGTCCCGGGGTCGGGTCATTGTCAATACGTCGAAAAACCGGTTAATCCCGGCATGGTAACGGGGCCGCTTGTTTATCGTCGCATGATTTTTAGCCTTCCGGCGCCTCAGTCAACCATCCCGGTCATAACCATTTAGTTAGGCTCCTTTAGGCCCATTCAATCGGTCTTGGGTGTATCGATCTCGCGTAAAGGAGGCGACGACCGCCCGGGTAATTCACCTGGTCGAGGCCCCAATAAACGTATATGACCTGCCGGGACAAGGGAGGGATAGTCGATATCAAACATCTACTTACCAACAAATCCGTTGCAAGATTCTAGTGCCCCTGCCGGGGCACCAACTTATTTGACCCATTTGGGATTCGACGGCGTAGCCGGTAGTCGTCGGATGACCGGAGCCTTTGCAATGGAAACTTTCCAATCTGCACCGCAAAACAATCGAAGGTGATCATTTCAGATTGCTAGCAGCCTTGTTGCCCTGCAAGGGTTTTGTGGGAGGTTTGAGGCTTAGAAAGTACTGAGATGGGCTTGGT
>JBBQUZ010000097.1:0-8315 GCA_038212035.1 Fimbriimonadales bacterium | reverse complement strand
GTAAGCCGCAACAGATTGTTTTTGTCACTAAATTTCTGCTCCAGATTGACTGGTGAAGTAAATCCGAGGATCGCACCCTGAAAAAGATTGCGAGTAGAGACCCGAATAGAGTGGCCGCCTTCAAAAGAAACTTCGTCGGTCTCAGATGCGGTGCCGCTTCCCCATGCCCTGATCGCGATCCCTTGATCTTTGGCAAGGCGAGAAGGATTGTAAATAGCCGATGTATTCTGTGCGTATCCGGAGGAAATCAAGGCGAGGCCTCCCAAAGTTGACACGGACAATGCTTGTAAGACTTTCTTCATTTGTTTCCTCTGGGCAACCATTGCCCTACTCGAACTGGATTCGCCGGATATCATAGGCCCGACCTGTCTTCATTTCGACGTCGATAACTACCCCACAGATTACACCGGGAGTATTGGCTACCTCAAACTTCTGAGGCAATGTTGTTCTAAAACGCTTAAGAATGATCTCACGATCCATTCCCAGCACACTATCCACCGGTCCGCACATGCCTGCATCGGTGATATAGGCGGTTCCTCCGGGAAGAACGCGCTCATCGGCGGTCTGCACGTGAGTGTGGGTACCCACCACAGCCGTGACGCGGCCGTTGAGGTGCCAACCCATGGCGATTTTTTCGCTGGTGGCCTCGGCGTGGAAATCTACAAAAACGTGCGGAGTGGTCAAATTGGCCAAAATTTCATCCATCGCAGCAAATGGATCGTTATAACTGTCCATATAAACGCGTCCGCATGCATTGACCGCCGCTAGGTCAACCCCATCTTTTTGTAAATGGGTGACTCCGCGACCGGGAGTGCCTTTAGGCATGTTATACGGACGTACAATTCGCGGGTCCGTTTCCAAATACACGCCAATGTCTCGCTTATTGAAGGCGTGATTTCCGAGCGTGATGAGGTCCGCACCGGCTTTATGAATTTCGGCGGCAATCTCCGGGGTGATCCCCACGCCGCCCGCGGAGTTTTCTCCGTTTACAATGGTGAAGAGCGGCGAGTAGGAATCAATCAGGCTACCCAGACCTTCTTTCACCGCCTGCCGGCCCGGTTTACCTACCACGTCGCCAAGAAACAGAATTCGGTAGGTCGACATACTTACAGAAGAATACTTTTTTTACGTGGCACTGGGTTTTTCTGGGTCTTTGCGGTCTATAAGCTTCACGTATTTCAGAACCCGAAAATGTGGGCCGGGGATATCTGTGTCCCCGGCTGGGTGTCGCTGAAAAATTGAAATCCTGGAAACGGGTTCCGCTTGGATCACGTTTCTCAAGCGATTGTGTTTCCGATTACAATCACCCGCCGCGGCACGGATATCCGCGGGCTACACGCTTCGCGTACTTCGACGCCGAGTTTTTGCCTTACTTAGCCACATCTTGTACGCGCAACTCTCTAATCACGGTGACTCTAATTTGACCGGGGTATTCAAGTTCCTTTTCTATGCTGCGGGCTACGTCGTTGGCAATTCTTGCGGCCGCCAAGTCATCCACAAGTTCCGGCTTCACAATCAGTCTAATTTCTCGGCCTGCCTGCACTGCGTAAGAACGCTCCACCCCGGGAAAGGCGTTGGCCAGCGCTTCTAGAGAAGTAAGCCGTTTGATGTAGTTTTCCAAATTTTCGCGTCGAGCCCCGGGCCTCGCTGCACTTACGGAGTCAGCGATAATCACCAGCATTGCTTCGGGCGTGGTGGGTTCAATTTCGTAATGGTGGGCACCCACCGCGTGAAGAATTGCCTCTTTTTCGCCTTGCGCCTTAAGGAATTCCATTCCCGTTAGGGCGTGTGGACCTTCATATTCTGGTCCTAGTGCTTTTCCGATGTCGTGAAGGAATCCTGCCCTCCGGGCCACTTCCACATTCAATCCCATCTCGGCGGCCAAGTTTTCTGCCAGCCGAGCTACTTCTACACTGTGGTCAAGGACGTTTTGGGCGTAGCTGGTTCGGAACCTTAGCTTTCCCATTGTTTCCACTATTTTGGGTGATACTCCGGTGACGTTTGCTCGCTCCACCGCCCGCTCGCCGGCCTCCAAGATCATTCGGTTGACTTCGGTCTGGGCTTTTTCGTAGAGTTCTTCAATTCGGCCAGGATGGATTCTTCCGTCTACCATCAGATTCATCAGGGCAAGGCGAGCGGTTTCTCTGCGCACCGGATCAAAGCAGGAGATGACCACGGCTTCTGGTGTCTCGTCTACGATGAGGTCCACGCCCGTCACCTGTTCAAAAGCCCGAATGTTTCTACCCTCTCGGCCGATGATTCTGCCCTTCATATCTTCGCTTGGCAGCTCTACCACGGCCAGCGTCGCTTCGGTAACGTAGTCCACCACGGATCGCTGCATTACGTCGAGCAGGATTTTTTTCGCCTTCCTATCCGCATCTACAACGGCCTGAGATTCAATTTCTTTAGCCCGGCGAAGGCCACTCTCCATGAATTCGCCTTCGATCCGAGTGAGGAAAAGCTCGCGGGCTTCATCTTTACTGAGTCCGGCAACAGACTGGAGTGCCTGCTCAATTGTTTGCTCGCGCTGACCTACCGTGTGTTCCCTAACCCCAAGTGCCCTGGCGTCATCCGTTAGGCTAAGTTCTCGTTCTGCGATTTGAATCCGTCGAGCTTCAATGGCATCCTCTTTGGAGCATAGGCGATCTTCGCTCCGGGCCAGTGCCGCCTGTTTGTCTCGAAGCTCGGCCTCAGTTTTCTCTCGGAGTTCCAACGCCTCTTGCCTGGCCTGGATCAGGACTTCACCGGCTTTTAAATCTGACTCTTGCTTAAGCCGCGCCGCAAAGTCTGAAGACTCTCTTTGGGTCCGACCGATCTGAGGGCGGACAATTGCCAAATATGCTCCACCCGCCACGATGAGGCCGGTAATTGTTCCCTCGATGATGGCAAGAATGGGGTCTGACATATTTAATTAGCGGTGGGCGCGGATGCGGATGGATCAACTTACTATCGGTTGTTGTCAACCCAATATTGGCTCAACCTTTATTCTGACGCCCCGAAGACCTCATCAAGTGCCGATTCCGTTGCTTCCTGGTCTATGCCGCGAGACATGAGGAATCGGCCTTCCTTGGCGCGGGACTGGCAGGGACGAGTGGCGAGCAGAGCCTTTGCACGAAACGATTCATCCGGAAGGTTGGCCAAGATCGCCTCTAGATGATCCGGATTGGCTCCACGTAACATGAGCCTCTCGCGCAACTGGCCCCGCCCAACTACCGACCGACCATGGCTGGATTCGATGATGCGCCGGGCTAACTCATAGTCATTGAGCATGCCCTTTGCCCGTAAACGCACCAAGACACTTTCGATCGTCTCCGGGCCAAACTCTGCGAGTTGGCCCATAACCTCCCGTTCAAACCGCTCACAGCGGCTGAGTTTCTTTAACGCGAGCGCGTAGGCTGCATCAAACGGCATCGGGTTTTACAGGTCAACTTCGTCGTCGGGTTCGTCTTCTGAGACGGGGCCCTTTGTCAGAATTGCTTTATCGGCTTTAAACGCATCGCGAACTTTTTTATCCAGTTCTTCAAAAACCTCCGGATGCTCTTCCATATAAGTCTTCGCGTTGTCTCGGCCTTGGCCCAATCGGATCTCTCCGTAGTTGAAGTAGGTGCCAGATCGGGTGACCATATTCCTTACCACCGCCACGTCCAGCAAATCGCCCGCCCGGCTGATGCCTTTGCCAAAGATCATGTCGAATTCAGCGGTTTTAAAGGGAGGGGCCACCTTGTTCTTTACCACCTTAACTTTGGTGCGTGCACCCACTTGGTCGGTGCCAATCTTTATCGCGTCTCCCTTCCTAACCTCAAGCCTAACGCTGGCCCAGAATTTGAGGGCACGTCCGCCGGGGGTGGTTTCTGGGTTGCCGTACATCACACCAATCTTTTCTCTAAGCTGGTTGATGAAGATAGCGGCAGTATTAGATTTACTGAGGCTGCCTCCCAACTTTCTGAGCGCTTGGCTCATCATTCGGGCCTGGACGCCCACAAAGGTGTCTCCCATTTCGCCTTCAATTTCCGCCTTGGGAACCAAGGCCGCAACCGAGTCGAGAACTACGATATCCACCGCTCCAGATCGGATGATGGCATCCATGATCTCCAGCGCTTCTTCGCCGTTGTTGGGTTGAGAAATATAAAGGCGATCAACGTCCACGCCAAGGGCTCGGGCGTATTCGGTATCCATCGCATGTTCGGCGTCTACATAGAGGGCCAAGCCACCCGCTCGCTGAGCTTCCGCCACGCAATGCAGGGCCAGGGTGGATTTACCGCCCGATTCTGGTCCGTAAATCTCGGTGATTCTGCCCTTTGGCAAGCCACCTACTCCCAGGGCCATGTCTA
Organism: Fimbriimonadales bacterium; assembly: GCA_038212035.1. Lineage (GTDB taxonomy): Bacteria > Armatimonadota > Fimbriimonadia > Fimbriimonadales > Fimbriimonadaceae > Fimbriimonas. Next base: position 3,984 of record JBBQUZ010000097.1, on the reverse strand, counting down.
AACTGAGCGATCCGGTTGAAATGACTTCGATCGCTTCGCGTGAGCTATCGCCCATCCGCATAATTGCGCCTTTGCCAAATGCTCGTTCGACTTGTCCAAGCGCCGCCTCAAGGGCGCGTTGTCGATCTGCCCCTGGTTCGGCTTGGGTTACTGCGCCTTTCTCTGTTGATCCTGTCTTTCTCACGTTGTTCTCCCCTGCGCCTAAATGCTACCACGACGTGCGGAAAATAGGTAGAACAATCTTCACGTGTTTTGAGTATTTAGAAAATTTTCTGCCTATGCACTCGCGTGTGATCCAGGGGATGGTTGCCTAACCCTAGCCGTACAATTCGCTATAGTAATTTTTACGGGCCCATCCCAATGGTCAGAAAAATTCTTGCCTCTCTCAGTTGCTTGATGCTTGCCGCATTTTCGGCGAGCCAGGCCCATCCACGTCCCGAAGGAACTGAGATCACCATGATGGCGGGGGCGTTTGGAATTCCCCCTAAAGAAGCCACCACCCTCACCGCCCAAATCCGCCGATCCGTGTTTGAGGAATTCCACCATCAAAATCCCGATGTGACCGTGACCAACTCGGGCGGCCTCACGCTCACCGGTGATGCATCAGACAGCGCCTTTCTCATGTCGATGGCGGGGGGAACCGCACCGGACGTCTTCTACATTAATTTTCGCCAATACTACACATTCCTAGAGCAGGGTTTTGCCCGACCGCTCGACGATTTCATCGCCAAAGATCCCAAGACGATGGACAGGGTGAACCCTACCGTTGACAAGGTGCTCCGAAGCTACGATGGCCACATCTACGCGGTGCCGTTTTTTCAAGTGGCGGTGGCCTTGTACTATCGAAAAGACCACTTTCAGGAAGCAGGGCTGGATCCTTCGCACCCTCCGACTACCTGGGATGAGTTTTACTACGACTGTCAGCGCCTCACCGAAGTAGCCCCCGGACGCACCGGATTTGAACTCTCGACCCCGCCGGGGTATCAGTGGCAGAACTTTCTTTATCAGGCCGGTGGCGAGGTGGTTCAGCAGGCCGAAGATGGTCGATGGAGGTCGGTGCTTGCTTCGTCGGGCGGGGTTAAAGCGGTGGATTTCTACCGAAAACTCGTTAATGACAAGTGGAAAGGGGCCGATGGAAAGCCGTACGGTCCGGCGGGAGGCAATGCGAGGGACCTTACGGACGATGTTCGTACGGGAAAGACCTCCATGTGGTTTGGTTACACCAACGACGTGGTGTTGAATCAAAGTGACCTTTCACCCAGCGTGATCGGGGTCGCTGCGCTACCGGCAGGGCCAGCCGGCCAGAAAAACGAAGTGAATGCGGGAATGTGGGCGATCAGTTCCTCCGTTACCAATCCCAAGAAACTGGATGCGTGCTGGAGATTTATCAAGTTCTTTGCCGGAGACGAAGCCGCCCGTGTGAATACTCAAAAGTGCGTGGAGCTGGGCATTGGCAACTTGGTGAACCCCATGTGGCTTAAAAAGTTCGGGTACTTGGATCTTCTTAGCCAAGTGGACCCAAGCTATGTAAAGGCCAACCAAGAACTGTTTAAAACCGGTCACCCAGAGCCTTACGGTAAGAACTGCCAGCAGGTGTACACGCTAATGGATGGGGCTCTGGATGAAGCGCGCCTAAACCCGAGTACCCCAACTATGGAAATTCTGGTGAGGGCCCAGAGAGATATGGACCAGAAGCTGCTGGGCTATACCCCACCGGAGAAACTGGCCACGCAAAGGGCCTGGGCGTTGGGAATATTTGGGGTGCTGATAGCGTTTGTGGTTCCGATAGGATGGGTGGGTCTGCGGCGCCAAATGCTTGCGGCAAGGGAGACTCCAGAGCGACTTCCCGCCGGAATATCCCGGACCAAGATGTACAGATTTTTGGCGGTATGTTTGCTTCCCGCCGGACTCAGCATTCTGGTTTGGTCTTACTATCCGTTGGGGCGTGGCTTGGTCATCGCGTTCCAGGATTACAAACTTCTGGGCGGGTCTCGGTGGGTGGGGATGGACAATTTTATTGGCGTTTTTACCCAGCCCGTGTTTTACCGGGCCATCTTCAACAGCTTTTTGTACGTGGGACTGAGCCTGTTGATTGGGTTCTTCTCGCCGATTCTGCTGGCCCTGGCATTGAACGAAATCCCCCGTTTTGGCACGTTCTTTCGCACCGTTTTTTACCTTCCCGCCATGACGAGTTCCATTGTGGTTTCGTTAGTTTTTCGGCAGCTTTACGATAAGCAACCCACCGGACTGCTCAATGCGCTAGTTGCCCCCGTTTTAGATCATTTGGTGAATCCCATCTGGACGCTGGTCGGTCAGTATCCAATTCCGCTCACGCATGATTGGTTAGGAGATCCCGGACTGGCGATGTTTGCGGTGGTGCTTCCGGGAATATGGGCAGGAGCCGGTCCAGGTTCCATTCTGTACTTGGCTGCACTCAAAAATATTTCCGCGGAGCGCTACGAGGCGGCCGATATCGACGGGGCGAATTGGCGACAGAAGATTGCCTACATCACGTTGCCCGGGCTTAAACCGTTGATCCTGATCAACCTCTTGGGAGTCTTCATCGCCGGATTCAAGGCGATGGAAAACGTATTTGTCTTAACCCAGGGTGGACCCCTGAATTCCACCCGAACCATTGGGCTGGAAGTTTGGCAAAACGCGTTTATGTACCTAAGGTTTGGCTACGCAACCGCGGCGGCGTGGGTGATGGGGTCCATTCTCGTTGGCTTTACGTTGATCCAGATTCGCACTTTGCTTAAAATGAGGTTTAGCGCCGCATCGGTGTAGACCCCATAATTGAGCCTCCCTATGTACGCCGCATACTTTTTTGATCTCGACGGCACGATCTATCGGGGGAACGAACCGATTCCCTATGCGGCTGAGGTCTTAGCCGAGTTGCGAGAGGCGGGGGCCGCGATTAGGTTTCTCACCAATAATTCAGCCGCTCGCCCGGTGGGAACGGCAGAAAAGCTGAACCGGATGGGCATTTTCGCGGACCCGCACGAGGTGATCTCATCGGCGGCGGCGGTCGTTAGGATGCTTCAAGATTCCGGGCATCAGTCAGCTTACGTTATGGGCGAACCCGGCTTTGTTGCCACTTTGCGCGAGGCCGGCCTGGACGTGGTGAATGCGGACGACGAGGGTCGCGTGTTTGCCCAAGAATTGAACGCCGATGTGGTGGTAGTGGGAATTTGCCGCTCGTTGAGTTACCCGCTCTTAGACTTTGCCCTGCAGGCGGTACTGGCCGGCAGCGAGTTCATTGCGACGAATCTGGATCCTACATTTCCTTTGGAGGCCGGGCGCATTTCGCCGGGATCCGGGACCGTGGTCGCGGCTCTGGAGTGTTGCACTGGCGTCAAACCGAGAGTCGCGGGCAAACCCGAACCGTTTCTGGTGGAAATGCTGTTGGCTGATCTCGGACTGCAATCGGAGTCGGCCTGCGTGGTTGGAGACCGCATGGATACCGACATCGAATGCGGCCTTCGCGCCGGTTGCCCCACCCACCTCGTCCTCACCGGAGTTACCCATCACGCGCCAAACGGTCAGTCCTGGAGCGAAGATTTAAGAGGCCTCCCAAGGTAGCGCCCTCGCCTGGCAGGCCTCCCGGCGAGAAGCTCGGTGCTGCTTTTTGCGGAAGGGATAGTTAAAGAACCGGAATTCACCCTCACCCCGCCCTCTCCCGCAATGGACGAGCCACCATCGCAGGCGAGGGTTCTGAGAGCCCTTCTCCCCCAGTTTTTCCGAAAACTGGGGGAGAAGGGTTGGGATGAGGGGGTCGGCGGCCTACCAGTTTGTAGTGTGGTGAGAACCCAAAATGTAGCTTCGACGCCCGGGATCTACGAGGGCATTGACTCCTCTTTTTGCGGAAGGGATAGTTAAGAACCGGAATTCACCCTCACCCTGCCCCAATGCGGTTTAGTTAAGCATGGAAAGGGTGAATTAAATTGGCGGTCTGCGCCTTTTTTACATTAGATCGCCACACCC
>JBBQUZ010000096.1:0-8438 GCA_038212035.1 Fimbriimonadales bacterium | reverse complement strand
TAACTTCACCCAGTCGGCCAAATGCCCCCAAACGGTGCCGGGGGTCAACTTGAGTTGACCCGCAATGATGTCTACAGATTGCCCTGCCTTAAACAGTGGACCGTAGACTGATGCGGTCTTAGAACTCACCTTTGGCGGGGTGGGCGGCGGGATGGCACCAAGCGGCTCGTCTAGGGTCACGCCAGTTTCGGCGGCGTACTCGATTACCATGTTGACCAGCGCATTGCCAAACTCTTCAATCCGCCGTTCGCCCAACCCCGGTAGCGCGCGGAGCCGGTCTACGCTCGAGGGTTTCGACGCGGCAACCTTCATAAGGGTGGAGTCGTGGAAGATCACATAGGCAGGAACTTGGCGCTCCGAGGCAAGCTCCCTGCGCCAAGATCGTAACCGCTCGAACAGTCCCGAATCCACATTTTCTGGCATCTCAGCGCCTCCCTTGGTCGCTTTGGCTTTAGCCGGCAAAATCAGGGCGATGTTCTCAACCAAGTTAACCGGCAACTCCTCGAAGAGTGTTTCTTGGCCCGCCGTGGTCATTGAGACCAAGGGGTAAGCACCCTCCGAAACGCTCAGTAAGCCCAGATCCATGAGTTGGTGAACCCAAGAATTGACGCGTTCTGACGACTCCCCTTTAAACGCGCCGAAACAACCGGCTTGGTCCGCGCCGCGCTCTACCACCAGCTTCAATTTAGAGCCGGTCAACACAGATACCAGGAACCCCACCCCAAATGAACGAGATCTCGGCAGGCTGGTAATTTCTTGCACAGCGGCCAAAATTTTACGGGAAATGTCGTTAGAATCTGCCACGGCTTGGGTTCCCCCCAGGCAAACGTCACAGGCTCCACATCCGTCCGCAGAACCTTCATAAGGCTGTCCAAAGTGCTCGCTTAACGATGCGTGGCGGCAGGTGTGGGAGGTGGCAAACCGCCGAACTTCTTCTAGAAGCTTCACCCGATGCGCATTCATCTCTTGGTTTTCGTCCAGCAGGATTCTCTTGAGCCGAATAACGTCTCCGTGGTTGTACAGAAGCACGCATTCACTCGGCAAACCGTCTCGGCCCGCACGACCGGTCTCTTGTTGGTAGCCTTCTATGCTCTTGGGTAGGCATTCGTGAATCACGCAACGAACGTTGGCGCGATCAATTCCCATGCCAAACGCTACCGTAGCCACCACCACGTTCGCACGTTCTTGGGCAAACGCTTCGCTCACGCGTTTCCGGGTCTCGGCGGCCAGCCCCGCGTGATAGGCAACCGCCGGAATACCCTGGGCGATGAGAGATGCCGTGAGTCCCTCGGTATCCTTTCGGCTAAGGCAGTACACGATGACGCCTTCATTGGGATATCGTCGAACCGCTTCCGCGGTTCGACGAACGGCATCGTCTTTGGCTACCACTCGGTAGGTGAGGTTGGGGCGATCAAACACGCCAACAAACTTTCGGGGGCGGTCTAATTTGAGTTGAATCGCAATGTCGCGTTGCACTTGCGGAGTTGCCGTGGCCGTAAACGCCTGAACCGGTATCCCCGGGAATGCCTCCTTGATTCGATGAAGTTGACGGTATTCAGGTCGAAAATCGTGTCCCCATCCACTGATACAGTGGGCTTCATCAATCGCAAACCGCGCCACATTGGCTTGGGCCAAGATTCGCAAAGTGGCGGGTTGGAGAAGTCGTTCCGGGCTCACGTACAGCACTCGAATGTCTCCGGAGATGAGGCGAGATTGAATGGCTTCTGCTTCCGAATCGCTCATCGTAGAATTCAGCGCGGCGGTAGAAACTCCCACCAGGCTCAGCGCGTCCACCTGATCCTTCATGAGTGCGATGAGCGGCGACACCACGACGGTCAATCGCTCCGTGACCACGGCGGGTAATTGATAGCAAAGACTCTTTCCCCCGCCCGTTGGCATCACCACCACGGCATCGCGACCTTCCAGCGTGGAGGCCACCACCTGACCCTGCAGGGGGCGCAATTGGTCAAACCCCCAAATCCGCTTGAGTGCGTCGGAAATCTGTGAATCGGCCTCGGTTGTGATCGTCATGGTGGTCGGCATCGTGTTGTCCTTTAGGCCATAAGTATAGACAGAAGACTACTATTCTGCGGTCCGATGGCCAGAACTTTTTTGTCGAATGATCGTGCCGCGGGGGCGAAGCAAAAGGTCATTCGCTTCCGACCCAATCACCGCCCCGATTGATAAAACACGTTGGCACTGAATGCCGGTAATTCAGACAAGGTCAACTAGGCTTGCGAGCGACCGCGATTACGCTACTGCCCCAAGGCAAAGGAACGCGGCCAATCAGCACTGCTTCAAAATTCTGCAAACCCGCCAAAAGGTCATTGATGGGTTTCGGGACCGAAACCAAGGACGCCTCTTCTTTGCCGCGCTTCAATTTCTCGAGAATTCGCCAAATCACAACGATGGGAAACAGAAAGAACACTGAATAACTGACACGAACCGGTTCTAACCCGGCCGCTTGTAGACGCGCAATGACTTCTCCCTTCCGGTAACGCCGAAAATGCATAAGTGCCACATCGTGAGGACCCCAAAGTGCTTGGAAAGCCGGAACGCTCAGAACCAACACTCCACCCGGATTCAGAACCCTTGCCGCTTCTGCAAATGCGGAAACGTCGTCCTCAATGTGCTCAAAAATATCCAAACCAATAATCGCGTCAATGCTTGAATCCTTGAGCGGCAACCGAGCGCCGTCCCCGCGAATCAGATGATTAAGGCCTCGCTTTTGACAGTAGGAGAGTGCCAATTCGCTCATATCCAGCCCGATTGGCTGTGCCCATGAGGAGAGTTCCCGAAGAACGACTCCAGTTCCGCAACCAAGGTCCAAAATGTGCGGGTTCGGCGCAGAAACGTATCGCTTGAGCAAATCTAGGGCCAGCTTTCTTCGACCGACGAACCACCAATAGTGGTCCTCCAGCTCGTACATACGGGTGTACTCGGCGGGGTTCATGGGGTTTCACCGGGACGTTAGATCAGGTGGATTCGCGAAGGGCAATTCGTCGCCGCTTCCCGGTGACTCGGAGCTTGACCAATTCAGATAGCATTCGAATCCCGTCTCTGAGCAAGTTCACTTTAGAACCTTCTTGGTGAGCCCACCTAATCGGCACTTCGTCAATTCGATAGCCTAAGTCTCGGGCGATCATTAGCGATTCGAAATCAAATCCGTAACCATCGACCTTGGTTCGACTAAAAATGTCCTGCGCTACGTCCCGCTTAAAGAGTTTGAAGCCGCACTGGGTGTCATCAATTCCCTTCACGGCCAGAAGCTGGACCGCTCGGTTAAAACTTCGGCCCGCAAACTCTCGATACAACGGTTGCCGCACCTCAAGTTTGCTCTCACGCAAGGGACGACTGCCAATGGCGATATCGGCACCACTTTGAATGTGGGGCAACAGTTTTTCGGTCTCTTCCTGCGGAGTGGCAAGGTCGGCGTCGCAGAACAGAATCAGGTTTCCCTTGGCGGCAAGAATGCCCGTTCGCACCGCATAACCTTTACCATGGTTAGGGGCGTATTCCAAGAGGACCACGGTCGGATGAACCTGGGAAAAATCTTGAACCACCTTAACGGTGCCGTCTTTGCTGCCGTCACTCACCACAATCACGTCGTAAGGATACGATTGGGCATCGTAATACTCCACGAGTCGAGCGAGGGTGCGGGGGAGCCGCGCCTCTTCGTTAAAGGCGGGAACGACCACGGTTAGGTGCAATGGATCCAAGCTGGATGGAGTCTACCGCAGGCCAAATAGAGTCTGAAGCCCTCTCGGAAGGAACGCCTAACCGCTTCAGTGGGTACCTTAACCCAGACGTGACGATTTCCGTGTCAATACCACCCGGTGGACAAGTTAGGTGAGCGGCCTTTTTAAGTGGCCCCGATTTGACGCCCGGGTAACCGACGAGCTCAAGTCTCAGAGATCTACCATCACCAAGGGGCTGGTATGCGTCTTGTTAACATCGCTCCTCACCGGAGTGGCTACGTTGCTGGTGAGGCAAAGCGTCACCGCGATTCAGGACGCGGCGCCTAGCGCTTTAAGCCGGAGCGTGGACCAGAAAAACGCGATATCATCCTTTCAACCCGAAATCGAACGGGTGTCTCAGCGGCTGTCTCTACCGGTCGACCAGGTGACCGAAGCCTACCGGGCCTCATTAGATTCGGCGGTGGAGCAACGCGCCGGCGGGCTCGCCAAATTACTAAAGAAGCCCATTGATCAAGTGAGAGCCGCGATCAGGAGCAACGAGAGCCGCCCCGAAGGAAACCCGGAGGCGATCACCCGCCTGGGCTGGGTGAGCCTCGCGGTTTTTTTACTCTTCGGCATCAAATACTGGTTCACCCGGGGTCAAACCTACTACCTCAGTGAAGCTTCGGCCCGCCTCACCACCAATCTAAGGACCCGCTTATTTGACAAGCTCCAACGCCTTCCCGTTAGCTACTTTGGCGCAAAAAAATCTGGGTCCATCCAAAGCGTGCTCACCAATGACGTAGGGATTTACCAGAATGCGGTCAATGTGATTCGCGATAGCATTGATGGCCCCGCCCGCGCGATCGTCTCCTTTGGGGTCGTGTTCTGGATTCAGTGGCAACTGGCCCTCGTGGCCACGTTGTTTATCCCTCCGATGGTCGCGATTATCCAGCGGAACGGAAAGAAGATCAAAGAGTCTCAATCTTCCGTTCAAGACGACCTGGCCGAACTGAGCGGAATGACCAACGAGGCGCTGCAAGGCACCCGCGTTATCAAGGCGTTTTCGGCGGAAGCCCAAGTGGCCAGCACTTACCGGGGCCTGGTTGAACGGTCCTTCCAAAGCCAAATGAGGGCGGCTCGGCGGTTTGCTACGTTGAGGCCACTCGTGGAATTTATTGGCGCGGGAGCCCTCGCGACTATTCTTTACCTTTGCGGCTGGCTCTCTTATCAGGGAACTTTGCACTTGGGTGACATTGCCGCAATGTTGCTGGCCCTGGATCAGATCAATCAGGGTTTGCGAAGCCTAAGCTCAGTGACGGGAACGTTCAATCAGGTTCAAGCCGCCGCCGACCGAATCTACTCTGAGATCCTAGACGTTCCCGAGCCAGCTGACGCAGATTCTGGCCAGACCCTTGAACACTTCCGTGGCCTCATTGAGTTTGACCACGTCACATTCCGCTACCCCGACGGAACGCAAGCCTTGAACAACGTGAGCTTCGCCATTCAGCCGGGCACTTCTTTAGCATTGGTGGGCCCAAGTGGCGCCGGCAAAAGCACGATCGCCGACCTGCTCCTTAGGTTCCACGAGCCGACCGAAGGGTGCATTCGGTTTGACGGCGTGGATATTCGCGAACTCAAGCCATCTTGGCTGAGAAATCAAATTGGGGTGGTTCCGCAGCTCACGTTCCTGTTTGCTGGGTCTGTGGCCGAAAACGTACGGATGGGCAAACAAACGGCTACGCAACGGGAAGTGGAAGAAGCGTGCCACGCGGCCCACGCCGATGAGTTCATATCCAGCATGAGCCACGGTTACAATTCTGAGCTGGGAGAACAAGGCATTAGGCTAAGCGGCGGCCAAAGACAACGGGTGGCCATCGCCCGCGCACTGGTGAGAAAACCCAAAATATTGTTACTCGATGAAGCCACCTCCGCGCTGGACGCGACGAGTGAGAAGGCGGTAACGGAAGCGCTGGACGGGATTATGCGGGAGCGGACTACGCTCTTTATTGCCCACCGCTTAACCACCGCGGCCCGAGCGGACGGCATTCTCGTTTTGAGCAATGGTCAAGTGCTGGAACAGGGTTCCCACAAGGAGCTCATGGATATGAATGGTGCCTACGCGGGCCTCTTCCGAGCCTTCAGTAGTGGGATTCTTTGATGAATCCCTTGGTTGAGCTGCGAGGCCTCTCCGTGGGCTACGGCGATTCAGCCGTGCTTTCCCATCTGAATCTAACTGTCTCGGCGGGGGAATCGATTGCCTTGGTGGGGCCAAACGGGAGTGGAAAATCTACTCTGCTTAAGTCGTTAGTCAAAACCCTCAAACCACTGGCCGGTGAAGTCTTAATTCAGGGCCGGGCCCTCTCCACAATGAGCGATACGGATGCCGCCATCCGAATCGGATTTGTGCCCCAGAGTGAGTCGGTTGAATTTCCTTTTACCGTGAGGCAGGTGGTCACGATGGGCCGCTTAGCAAGATCGCAGACGCTGTTTGACACCCAAGAAGATCATGAAGTGGCCACCGAATCTATGCGAGAAGCGGACTGTTTGTTTCTTGAAGACCGATCTGTTCAAGAACTGAGTGGAGGAGAATACCAACGAGTTTTAATCGCCCGAGCGCTGGCCCAGTTGCCAGTGATCTTGATTCTGGACGAACCCACCGCACATTTGGATATCTCACACCAGATTTTGGTCGCGCAGATTATTCAGAACTTTGTGAGCAAAGGAGGGGCCGCGATTATCGCCGTTCACGATCTCAACCTCACCCAATTTGTAGCGGGCAGAGGATGGTTGCTGTCGGAAAACTCATTAATTTTAGACGCACCCATCCACCAACTACTCCGGAGTCCACTACTAGAACTGGCCTACCGCGCAGAGTTTGAGAGGATGGAGGGGGAAAATGGCGTGATGAGACTTTTTCCTAAATTTCCCGGTCCACCAAGCTAATAGCAGTTACTTGGGCTCTTCTCTGTTTGCGGTGGGATTGACTATTCAACTGAAGCGGATGCCATGGAGGCTTTCAAGATTGCCCTGGGACAGTGGACTGCTCCTTTTTCCTTGATCGGGTTGAGCGCTTTATGACCTGGCAGATGAGTTGCATCCAGAAATTGTAGGCCGGGGATATCGGTGCCCTGTCCGGGTGTCGCTCGAATATTGAGGTCCCGGAAACGGGAAATGAGACGAACGCGCTAGCCGTACCGCCTGAGTCAGGGTACGACCTCCCAACGCAACATGGATATCCGCAGTCAACACGCTTCGCGTATTTCAGGCAATCCATCCTCAACTGCTTTGAAACCAAAATTTCCAACGGAATCCTAGGAGGATTCCGCCGCGTCCATCAAGTCACCAAAGCACAAAGCCAAAGGATATAGAAACCCAGACACCCTCATTGCAATGAGCTACCTCCTGCACGCCAAACTTAAACCGATCCCACTATGAATAGCGAGGAAGCAGAAGCTATCGCAACCCAGATAATCTCATCGCAGTAGGCTACCTTCTACACGCCAGTATCAGCCTCCCTTAATGATTGGCGAGAGATTTATAAGTACACACTTATGGATTAATAAATCTGAAAACCGTTTTGTACTTACCGTTTCCACGTACCTTCACTGACCAAGGGCCCTTGTCCAAATATTTGAGATTCTCACATCGAGGCAGGTGCGCAACCACTGGCCCGGGCGAAAAGACGGGCCAAATCGCGGAAACTTCATCGACTAAAAGCACATTTCCAGAGGAGTCTCCCGAGCTAAACACCCGAACAACTGACATGTAAGATAGGGAGTCACTGATGCTTCCATCGAGTATGAGATAGTGTTGGTCTCCGTAGTTCACAACTTTCGCTGAGGTGTCATCGGGCAGGTCTCCAACTATTGGCATTGCAACTACCGCAACCAATGTGAGCAAGAAAAGTAGTGCAAAAGAGAGTGGTTTCCAAATATTTTTCATCTTGACTTCCATCTCCACGATATATTAAGCATAATTTGGCTAACCCTTCGATGGTGGCTGGGTAGGTGGGACACTTGACGATGCGCTGCCCGATGATCCGCTACCAGAGCTTAGGGACGACGAAGAATTGCTTGAATTGCTTGAGCTTAGACTAGAATTCTGGTGAGGTGTTGGCCCACTAAGGGCCGTTGGCACTGTCATTTTGGGTTTCACCTTTGCAGAGCTTCGAATTTGATCCACCATTCCCCATGGCGTACGAATGATCGACCCCGGGTAAACCACTGACCCACCATTGCTTTCCCAAATCTGTTCAGCATAATCCTCGCAATTGTAAAATGGCTCCATCCCACGTTGCCGATCTTCTTGAACGAATCGATACGGCGCGCTATTGACGCGAGACCTGGCCGGCCAAGCTCGAGGTTGTCGATCGGCCCATCGCGCCAAAGACCATAGGTTTTGAGAATATCTCCCTTGTCGGAGTAAATCGCGATCCAAGAATGGCCGTTATCTGCTCTAAGTACCATGGTGTCTAATCCCGACGGGTCGAATTTGTTGAGCGGGTTGCTTCCGCAGTATTCGTACAGGTTCAGCCCCGCCGATTGGCCGGCGGGGTCTTGGGTTAGCCAACGACCAATCGTCGGCAGGTAGTACCGCGCACCGCACAGAACCATCCCTCTGGAGCGGACTGTGTAGTAGCCCTTCTGCCCACCAAACCCCGTCGGGCGGTAGGTGGTTGTCTTTATCTGGTAGACCTTGCCGTAAGCGTCGTATTCCGTCTCGTTCTGGACCACGCCGCTCTTATTGCGCATGGTAACC
>JBBQUZ010000095.1:0-8777 GCA_038212035.1 Fimbriimonadales bacterium | reverse complement strand
ACCGATGGCTAATATCGTGCCTTCATCATAGAGTCTGCCGACGATGGATATGGAGTGGCTCTCGTTCTTTTCATCGGGAGCTTGGGGGATTACCAACTGGGGGTGACCAGTGTAGTTGGTCTGCACCAGCGTGCCGTCTGCTCCTTCGCGGGCCATTCACCGGTCACTTAATTCGCCAATCCTTCCTCAACGCCACCAGGCTTTAGAACGCCTGGGATAAGGGATCGAAAAGGTTCATAATGAAACTACGGTCTGGTGCCGGTTCCTGCCGTAAGTGGCACTCCAACGCCACGGGGTCGGGATAACCAAGGAGTGTATTTGATGCAAGCGGTAGCCGGATGGTCCCTCATTCTGGGCCAGTTAGGCCGAGGGTTAGTGGGGGTAGGGATGGCTTGCTTCATCGCGAGCGCCCTCGCGATGGCCTTCCAAAATCGCAACGCCAAACTTGACTCCGCAGGGGTGTGGGGCTTTGTATTAGGTAGCACTTGCCTGTTTGGGACCATGGCGTGCCTGGGAGCCCTCTTTTTAACTGACCAATTTCAGTACGAATACGTTGCGTCTCACTCTTGGCACAATGTCGCCACCATTTATAAGTTTGCCTCTATTTGGGCGGGCCAGCAAGGAAGCTTTCTGTTATGGGCCTGCTCAGCAAGCCTGTTTGGATGGATGGCGCTAAGATCAACGGGAATATATCGCCGCTGGTATGTATTCGCATTTTCTACGTTCTTAGCCGCCCTCTGCGGGATCTTGGCCTACGAAACGCCCTTTGGACTGATCGCCAGCATGATCAAGGGCGGAACGGTTTTCATGCCTGAGAATGGCATTGGCCTTAATCCTTCACTACAAAACTATTGGGTGGTCATTCACCCGCCCACGATCTTTCTTGGCTTTGGATCACTCACCGTCTTGTTTGTGTTTTCGATGAGTGCGATGCTTACCGGCAACGTCGATCTGTGGATTAGGGCGGTTAGGCCCTGGGCTCTTCTTTCTTTGGCTATTTTGGGATTGGGCCTTGTGATGGGCGGACTCTGGGCTTACGAAACTCAAGGTTGGGGCGGATTCTGGGCTTGGGATCCCGTGGAGAACGTGAGCCTTGTGCCTTGGCTACTGGTGGTTGCCTTTGTTCACGGCATCATTGTTCAAACCACCCGAAAACGCTGGCACAGCACAAACTTGGTGCTCGGCGCGGTTCCGTTCCTTCTCTTTGTCTACGGAACTTTTCTCACGCGCTCAGGCTTTCTCGACAAATTCAGTGTTCACAGCTTTGCGGAAATGAACCGGACCGCACTATGGATCCTGCTGGCGTTGCTTGTCCTAGCGGTGGCGGCATTCCTAATTGTGTGGCTGGCCTCGGGCCGAAGATTAGGTAAGGCCCTCGACTTGTTACCTGTAGCAGAAGGCTTTACCCTAGAGACAGCCTACCAAGGCGGGGTTACGCTCATTAGTGGACTGGCGGTTGCAATTGCCATCGGAATGAGTATTCCGTTTGTGTTGGGATTGATGGGAAAAGAAGCCAAAGTTGCCGAGGAACCGCTTTACCATCAGGTAGTTTTCTGGTTCTTTGCCCCGCTCATGGTGCTGATGGCGGTGGCCCCGTTCTTAACGTGGCGCAGGTTTGAATCCCGAGCCTTCTGGAGCAGATTTATCAACGTTCTGGCAACTTCCATTCTCATGGTGGGCACCTTGCTTTTTGTGCTGATCCAGTCGGATTGGCGAACTCATGCCGATATGGCGATGCGAATCGATTTTCCCTTTGGCCTATCCATGCCCCGCGTGCCCTGGATTATCGGACTCTTCTTCCTGACTGCGTTAACCCTCACCGCCAACACTTGGCGACTTGTCGAATTGATCAAAACGTGGAAGCTGGGAGTAGGCGGCTTTCTGTCTCATATAGGACTCTCAATCACCATGGCGGGCCTCATTCTCTCCCGTGGGCTGGAGCAAAAGGAGCAGGCGTTGGTCATGGAGGGAACTCCAGGACGCGCCATGGGCTACTCCGTGATGTTTACGGGGATGACCTCCAATCCCAACACCGATCGGGACAATAAAGCCACTTTCCTGGTGACTGCGGCGAAGGGTAATGGCTCGGGGTCGTCGTTCAGCGCGCATCCCGGATTCTTCTTCAATCCCGATCAAAATGGCGACCCAAAGCCGTTCACTTGGCCATACATTGAGCACGCTGTAACTCATGACATCTACATGTCCATGTCAGCCCCGGTCACCGATTTCTGGGAAGAGCCCAAGCGCTTCTCGGTCGGTGAGACTCAAGATGCGGGAGGCGTTTCTGTTACGTACATCGCGTTTACTAAGCACGGAGAGCCAGGAATGGCGAACACCTCTTTCGGCGCGAAACTCAAGGTGGTAGAAGATGGACAGGCTTACTTTGTAGAACCCAAAATCTCGGTTGGAGATGGCCCAGACAGCCCTGTTGCCTCCCCGTCCCTAAGGGCCACCCTCATGGGTATCGACCCTGCAGACCACTCGATCATGCTTCAAATGCCCTACGTTAACACTCTCTATCCCATAGAGATGTACTACAAACCCATGACCATCCTCGTGTGGATCGGAACGGGAATAATGACCCTAGGCGGCCTGATGTCCGCATTCTATCGCAGGCAGAGAACCGCTTAGCAAATTAGTGCCGGCGACTGGATCTGTCGTCGGCAGTGTGGCTTGTGAGATACCGGAATTAAGGTTCCTGGGCCTGGAAACGAACACCGTCACTCACGAGACTTTGACTGTGTTCTGATTGGAACCTAACTTACTTTTCCTTCTGCTTCATCAGGTAGTCAATCACCGCTTGATATTCGTAGTCTGGTTTATTGAATGTAGGCATTTGGGTGCCGGGGCTAAAGCCTTGGGGATCTTTGAGGAAGCGCAACATCCAGTCTCGTTTTAAACGCCGAGGCGACATCGCCAAATCCGGACCCAGCTTCTTAACGTCTCCACCCCCCGTGCTTTGCTTGCCTCCCAACGGGTGGCAGCTTTGGCATTTCAGGTCGCTAAAGTACTTGGCGCCGGCACTGGCCAGGGGGAAGACCAAGCTTTCCGGCGGAGCATACTCGTACGGGGCAGGTTGATTGGACATGGCCATCAGGTACTCAGTGAGAACAGTTGCTTCTTCATTGGTCAGATGGAAGTCGGGCATTCTGGAGTCTTGCCACCAGCGCAATCGCTCCGGTCGCTTTAGGAATTTGAACAGCCAGGACGGCTGAACCATTTCTCCCTCTCGGGTGAGTTCTGGCCCAATCTTTCCTCCCACTCCGGAGACCCGGTGACAACTCGCGCAACTGTGCTGATCGTAAAGCTTTCGACCCGCTACGAGGGGAGATTTTTCAATCGTCAGGTCCTTGGTGAACTCGGGCGGCAGTTCCTTCGACGTTCGAGACAACAGATAAATGCCAATGGCTCGCGCTTCGTTTTGGTCAAGCCCAAACTTTGGCATTCGGCCGGTGAATTGACCGCTGTCAAACTCCCGAGGGTTGATTATTTTAGCCACCATGTAGTCAAACGTGGTTCGCTTAACCGACTTTGCTTTGCCAAACTCCAGCAGATCCACGGTTTTATCCGCAATATTGCTGAGTTCAGGGGCGGCAAGGCGGGCAAATCCCTTCATGTCATGGCAACCCACGCAACCTCGTTTGGCAATTTCATCTGCCCCCGCCTTAGCCATGGCAGAATCCGCTAAGTTGAGTGTGACGGGCAAAGTCGTTTTCTTCGCCGGTTCCAGTGAAAGCAAATAGTTGCCCATCAGTTGGGTTTGCGCTCGAGTGAGTCCAAATACGGGCATCTGGCTATTGGGAAGATACTGTTTAGGATTCTCTATCCATTTAAACAGCCATTCCGGACGAACTTTGCCCCGCATGTTGCTAAGGTCGGGTCCAATTGACGACCCTTCGCCTCGAACCGTATGGCAGCCTAAGCAACCCAAGTTCACCATGAGCCGCTTTCCGCCGGCGAACGCATTTGAGACCGTTGGTAGCGCGGCGGCGGGGCCATCGGGTGCCGTGCCCTGAGTTAGCAAATAAACGCTCATCTGTGTGGCTTCTGTCTGGGTTAACCCAAGGTTTGGCATTCTGGCCTCGATGGAGTGAGACTGCGGATTCCTGAGCCATGGCACCAGCCATTCCGGCCGCACCTTCTCGACTAATCGATCCAGGCCTGGTCCCGCTTTAGTTTGCGTTGTGTCAACCCCCAGAACCTTGTGACAACCCAAACAACCAGAGTTCTTAAACAACCTATTTCCCGCCAAGAATGTGCTCTCACCGGTTAACTGCTTAGAGTCTCCGTGGCACTTACCACAAGATGCTTGGGCATGATCGCCCACCAAGAGTGGGGTTCCTTTACCGACAATGCCACCATGAGCTTCGCCCTTTTCAAGGGCGATTCCGTACCCTCCGTGGCAACTCACGCAACCAAATCGCTCAACCGGGTGCCATTGAAGCAACTTTGATGAGTGGCTCCTAAAGGGTTCGGGGGCGGAAGCAAAGCGTGGGTCCTCAGTAGCTCGGTGACACGTAGTACATCGATCCACCGACCCTAGCCGCTCACAGAATACTTGCTGAACTCCTGGGCTAACCGTATGGTTTCGCTCAATTTGAGCATCGAGCAGTTTGAGGTCTCGCTTGAGAGTTTCTTCATGATCGGCCAATTTTTTGGCCGAAACCTGGAGTTGGGCAAGATGCTCCGGCGAAGCCGATTTGTCCTTACCGACGGAAAGGAGTTCCTTTGCATCTTGGGCCCAAAGGGCGACTTGCGCAACTGCTTTTACCGTGACTTTACGCTCCTCGAGACCGAGACCAGATTGGGCGACCGTAAGGGACTGCTGAGCCTCTGTCAATTGACCATCGGCAAGCTGCCGTTGGAGACTGGCGTCTTCTGGCAGGCCAATCATCTCGCGAGAATGAACTCGTTGCTGGGTCAGTAGGTCTCGGCTAGCCGCTTCTACGCGGGCCTCGGCCTGATCAATCTTGATTTCAAAAGTCGCTTCTTCGAAAGTCAGCTTCTCGCCCGATCCACTCGGAGTCGCAGAAGCAGGGTTTGCCCCTTTGCCAACCGGTCCCGTTGCCTTTGGTGCGTCTGCGCTCTGGAACTCTTGGTCCATTGTGTCCAGTTCCGACTGGCCGCTGGTTCCTTTTGGGGGCGGGGTGGATGTGCCAGACTTGGTGCCCTTTCCGGAGCCTTTGGGGGCATCCGCGCTCTGAAACTCCTTATCCATGTTGTCCATTTCGGACTTCCCAGATTTACCCCCAGGAGACTGAGGTTTTGCGGTTGGGGAGCCGCTCTTTTCGCTGGCGAATTCCTTGTCTAGCTCTGCCGCTTCGTTTTTACTAGGCCCGCTTGAAGGGGAACCTTTTTTGCCGGCCGTTGGGGCGGGCGTTGCACCGCCTCCCGCCGCAAATTCCTTGTCTAGTTCAGCGGTTTCATCTCCCGATGGTTTGGCGGTTCTGCCGCCCTTAATTGATGCGGTTGCGGCTAAAGGGGCTGCCGTGTCTCCCTCCGCGGGCTCACTTGAATGAACTTGTAGGTCTAGCTCTTCTAGACTGGCTTCGGTCGCCTCAAGCGTGGAAGTGGCCGAATCGAAAACCGCCTTTGCGTCCTGATATTGCTTCCTTTCTTTCAGATAGTCGCCCTGATAATCAGGATGTTCTATCTGCCTAAGGAGGTCGGCCCGTTGCGCGATCAATACTCGTCGCTCAATACGCTTAAACTTTTCTTGGTAGGAGAGCCACTCCGGATGAGTATCTTTCCACATAGATATCGCCATCACAACGAGCACTACCGTGCTCATCAAGAAGAAGATGACGTTCATTCGGAGGCCCGATATCACGTGTTGCCGATGCGCTCGCTTTATTGCCATGGCCAGACCCATCTCCATTCCGGTCCTCGGAAGAAGGTTCCGATGAGCACAAGAATCAGGAGGATAAATACAAACAAGAGGAACAGGCGAGTACAGAGCCGCTCACCCCGCTTAGGATCGTCCATCAACGGACTCAATGCCAGCTTGAATAGCCCAATGGCGCTGAGAGCCAACAAGACGATTGTAGGTAACCCATAGACTCGGGATGCATCCGCAAAATCCGGGACCACTGCGTGGAGGAACCCCCAAATGATGCCGTCAATCATGGGGACAATAAGCGTTGCAATGAGGAAGCCAATGGGTACCAACAGCAAACGCCCCCTAAAATAGGGAATGGTGCAGATGGTGACCACCAATAAGCCTGGCACAACAAAACCCGCGATGAACGGCGGTGAGTAGTGTAACAGCTCCTGCATGGATAGGAAGTACCACGGCGCCTTGGCCGGGTTTGGCGTCTTGCCGGGGTTTGCCAACTCTTCCAATGGGGCATCAAATAGGATAGAGAGCACCATTAACGTCATGAACATGACGCCAAAAGCCAGGAACTCCCGAACGATGAGATGCGGATACGTGGCAACCCGCTCTTCTTCCCAATCCGCCGCCGCAGGCGGATGCCCTTCTACAAACCCTAACAAGCCGTACTCTTTGTTATCTGGAGCGTCACTGATAGGCATCATTTACCTCCGGAAAACCCATCTTTTCTGACTCGCCAGAAGTGGTAGACCATGAAAAGAAACATGAATAGCGGCAACACCACAATGTGGAGCACATAGAACCGAATCAAAGTGGCTTGATCAACCGTGGGTCCGCCTAGCAGCAGGAATCGGAACTTCTCGCCAACCAGCGGAATCGCTCCGGCCATATTTGTACCCACCGTAATCGCCCAAAGTGATAGCTGATCCCACGGCAACAAGTAGCCCGTAAAGCTCAGCATCATGGTGAACACCAACAGAATCACGCCAACCACCCAGTTCAACTGCCGAGGCTTTTGGTAGGCCTTCTGAAGGAAGACCCGGATCATGTGCAAGCACACCACCACCACCATAAGGTTGGCCGACCAGCGATGCATGTTCCTTAAGAGCTTTCCTAAAGAGACCACATGCTGAAGGTCCACCATGTTGTTGTAGGCATGGTCTGTTGCGGGCACGTAATAGAACATCAACAGAACGCCCGTACCTACCAACATCATAAAGAGTCCAGCACTGAGGCCACCAAGCCCATAGCTCGTGCTAAATTTCAGGTTTTTGCGCGTTATCGAAGCCGGATGGATATGCATCCAAAAACTTGTGATTGCAATTTCAGACTGTTCTTTAGGAGTTTGCGGGAAGGGCCGCGTGAAAACCGACCGCCACGGTCCAGACCGGGCAATATCGCCCATCAGGGCCCTAACAAATCCTCCGGTAAAGACCTGCTTTACTCCTCCGCCTTCACCCGCACAGTGTTGATATGCCTTGGTGCCACGAATTGCGGCGGATAATCGACTCCAGACTCGCCGGTCGGTCCCCGGTGTAATATCGCTCATATGTGAAACTTCTCCCCGAGCTTAACCGTGGTGCGCTTATCAACAATCAGTTCGCCGAGGTGACCCAAAGACACTTCGTATGCAGTGAGTGGCTTTGGCGCCGGGCCAGAAACGTTCTTTCCGTTGGCCGCAAAGTGGCTTCCGTGACACGGGCAAAAGAAACCTGGTCCGTCATTATTGGGTCGAACCGCGCACCCGAGGTGCGTGCAAATGGCCGACATCGCCATAAACGTATCCCCGTCGCGAACGATATAAATCTGGTGGTCGGACATGTAAGTCGCTTGCTTGTCCGGAAAGTCTTGCGGCATTCCCACCTTGAATCGTTCGGCTTTTCCGTACTGAACGTTGGGCACAATGAATCGGATGGCACCAAATAAGATGAGAACAAACGACGTAAAAAATGTAAAGACACCCGCAAAAAAGAACCGCCGAGATTGCTTTTCCTCGGCCACAACATTGGAATCAGGCACTTGCCACCTCCTCGTACTGCCCCATCCAAAGCGCGCCGACGGGGCATCTCTCCACACATAGAGCGCAACGTGTGCACTTCTCTTCGTCTTTCAGAAGGGCATACCAGCGCCTCCCGTGTTCAGATTCACGTTCTGCCAAATTAGCAATGGTGGAACCATGACGAACTTGGGCTAATTGGTCAATCTTTGAATCCTCGTCTAGCCGGCCCACCTCAACAATCTTGATGCAACCAAATGGACAAATATCTACGCATCCGCCGCAAAGAACACACTTAGAAGAGTCCAACACGGGACTCTTGTTGCACGTGAGGCACCGAGAAGCCTCCACCATTGCTTCCTCTCTTGAGTAGCCGGTTTCCACCTCCGTAACACCGGTGCGCCGACCGACGGGGATCGTCGGAACTTCTGCTCGGGGAATCCGGTCGTATCCCTCCGGCATCTTGTGCATGGGCAGCGGGGTGAGCCGCCTCTCCACTCGCTGTCCATCATCGGCCGGTTCACCGGATAAATAGGTATGGATTGCAGTCGCCGCTCGCCGACCGTCCGCAATCGCTTCGATGGCGGTGCGGGCCCCAAAGCAAACGTCGCCGCCTACATATAGACCGGGGATATTGGTTGCCATGGTAGCCGAGGTTGCTTTGGCAAATCCAGATGGTGTCAGATCAACCTTCACGTCCTCGCCCAGAAATGAAAGGTCAGGTTGCTGGCCAATGGCCAGCAAAATCGTCTCGCAGTCCAGCACGAAATCAGAGTCCGTCATGAACTTTGGCGCGAATCGACCCTTTTCATCAAATACCGACGCGACCCGGGTGACTTCTAGTCCCACACACTTTCCGTCTTTTACGATCACTCTCTTGGGTCCTAATGAGTTGTGAACACGAACGCCTTCTTTCTGCGCTTCAGTCACCTCATCTTCGTTAGCCGG
>JBBQUZ010000094.1:0-9645 GCA_038212035.1 Fimbriimonadales bacterium | reverse complement strand
GTCGGCGAAACCAAAACGATTGCCGAAATGACGGGTGCGGGAATTGTTAAGCACATTTGGGTGACCATGTCTAGCGCAGACGAGATGCTGAGACGCAATCTGGTGCTGAGAATGTACTGGGACGGCCAAGAACACCCCAGCACAACCTATGATCCCAGCCCAAATGGTGATGGTCGGTCGTGGCCAACGAAAGGTGGCGAGTGGACAAGTCCAGGCGGCCACTGGGTGGAACTTATCCAAAGGCAAAGGGGTCTGGCGAACGACATGACTAAATACTTTAAAAATTGTATGGATGATAATAATGGTCCGTCAATGAGCACGAGTTGCTTTAAATATGTTCCATATCCCCAATTACCGCCGGGCGTTTTTCCACCTGTCCGAAATCCGTGGGAGATTTTAGGATGGATTACCCTCGGAGCTGCGGTAATTGGATGTGTTGCATTTATCGAAGTGTGCGCACCGGCTGCAATTGGTGGAGGGCTATTGTTAGCCCGTTAGTCATGGATACTTGGCAGTTAACATTTCGCACCGTATACAGTGCGTTACTGGAACAATGTAAATCCCATGGGTTTCAGCAGATCGATATGGACGTATTGATTCGAATAGGTTTTAGAACTGTCACTTTGCCTGAGGTGCCACGAGATTATCTGTTGGGGGTTGTCGAGATCATGAGTCGCATTGCAACAAGTGGTTGGTCACAGTTGGAAAACTCAAGAAATGAACCTTTGTTCGGCGGGATTTGGTCACCGCTTATAAATACACAGTTCGTGGCAGGTGGTGAAAAGGTGATTCAGAGAAATGTTCGTAACTTATATGATCAGTTGACCGTAGGTCAGAGAAAAGTGGTTGTGAATTTCCTTTTGGACGGATCACGCGCCTATCTGAATAACATGGATGAGTATGCGGCGGAGTGGGACTTATCGATCAAAGCCATGACTGAGTAACTGTCATAATGATATGTCTTTGCGCTTTGAGGCGAGCCAACGGTGTGAGGTAAGCCACTATTGCGGTTGGAACTAGGTGGTTCTCTGCGGCTACCTCGCTAAAAATAATGTAATTTCCGTAGATGGAGTTAATTTTGATTTCGCACTAAAATGGGCCTGTTTCGCTCTTGATAAATGCGTTGGAAATAGTGACCCCTATGATCATCAATAGTATTGCCCTTGCTTATGTATTCTTAAGGCAGCAGGTATTCGTTCAAGGGGAGGAGACTTACGAGCGGCCGTTTAGCTATCATTCTCAATCCCTATGGACTCAGAAACTGACTGGCGATCCGATAGTTGTTGGGTCGGACAGGCACCTCTGCCGACACGTGAGACTTATCACCGCAGGCTCCGGATACTTATCGATCAACCGTATTGGACTACCAGTTGGATTCTTTAAGATGCCGGGTAACAAGCCTACGGGTCATTTCTTCTTTATGTCAAATCAAATCCGTTGGTCCGTCATTTTGGCTCACTTTGACAAGCGTCGAAACCGGCATTTTAGAGGCCCCGGTCCAACAACCACGGTAATAGCTACGGGTGAAGATAGAGACTCGGCCTACAACGTAGATGCTTTTGTTGATAGTGATCGGCATTCGCCTGCTTATGACCAGGTTTTTAAGATTATCCGCTCGATAAAAAATGAGAAAAATCGTGAGCCGGTGCACGGCAAGTAGAGAGGCTCGGGCTACCTTCCGATTTCAAAGACGGGATGACGCATGAGTTCATCGGCTTGGCACGGCATTTTGAGCGGCAACTTTGGCTACGATTCGGTGGTTAACCCAGGGCACCCGGACCGCGGCGCCGCTATCCGCAGACTCCCGAATAGGTCGGCGAAGCCGGTAGCCTCGGGATGATTTTGCCCGAGTCCGGGTGCCTATCGGTGATCGCGGGGCAACCGGACGTCGGCACGGTCATCCGACGACTACCGGCTACGCCGTCGAATCCCAAATAGGTCGGCGAAGCCGGTAGGCTCGGGATGACCGTGCCCGAGTCCGGGTGATGGTCAGTGATCGCGGGGCACCCGGACTGCGGCACGGATATCCGCAGGCAGAATTTCATACCTGGCCCGTAGCAAATGGCGCAAACCGCAGTATCATCGAAACCTTGATGGAACCGATACTGAGTCCATTGTCTTTATCCGCCGACGACGTTCAGAAGAATCGCGAGGCGATGGACGTTGTGATGGCCGATTACCGCGCCCGAATGGCTCGGGCGCGCGCGGGGGGCGGGGCGGATGCGGTGGCAAAACACCGGGCGCGAAATAAAATGACGGCGCGAGAGCGGATTGACGCGCTGATTGATCCCGGCGCGCCATTCCTGGAATTCTCTGCCCTCGCCGCCACCGGGATGTACGGAGATGAAGCGATTGGGGCGGGGATTATCACGGGGATCGGGGCGATTGAAGGTCGGCTTTGCACCATAGTGGCTAACGATGCCACGATCAAGGGCGGTACATACTTCCCCGTCACGGTGAAGAAGCACCTTAGAGCGCAGGAAATTGCGATGGAAAATCGGCTTCCCTGCATCTACCTTGTAGATAGCGGCGGCGCGTACTTGCCGTTACAAGCCGAAGTGTTTCCAGACCGAGATCATTTTGGGCGGATTTTTTACAACCAGGCCAAACTTTCTGCGGCGAGAATCCCTCAGATTGCGGCGGTGATGGGTTCTTGCACGGCGGGCGGAGCGTACGTTCCTGCGATGAGTGACGAGACGGTAATTGTGCGGGGGCAGGGCACGATCTTTCTGGGAGGACCTCCCCTGGTGAAAGCGGCAACCGGTGAGGAAGTTTCGGCAGAAGACTTGGGTGGCGCAGATGTTCACACCCGCAACAGCGGAGTAGCCGATCATCTGGCGGAAGACGACGCCCACGCGCTTCAGATTGTGAGATCCATTGTTTCCTGCCTTGGGAAGCAGAACATTTACGCGCTGGATTCCAAGGAAGCCGTGGATCCGCACTTCCCCGCCGAGGCGCTCTATGGACTCATTCCCAGCGAACCCAAGGCACCCTTTCCGATGCGATCCGTTCTGGCTCACATCCTAGATGGGTCGGAAATGCACGAGTTCAAGGCACGATATGGCACCACGCTGATTTGCGCGTTTGCGAGAATCTACGGCCACTTGGTGGGCGTGATTGCGAACGACGGCATCCTCTTTGGTGAATCTGCGGCTAAGGGAGCCCACTTTATCGAGCTGTGCAGTCAGCGAAAAGTGCCCCTGGTTTTCCTTCAAAACATCGCCGGATTCATGGTCGGGAGGCGCTATGAAAATGAAGGAATTGCCAAGCAGGGGGCAAAATTGGTAACCGCAGTAAGCACGGCCCAAGTGCCTAAATTCACGGTGGTGGTCGGCGGATCATTTGGGGCAGGAAACTACGGAATGTGCGGCAGAGCCTTTGAACCACGCCAACTCTGGATGTGGCCCAACGCGCGAATCTCCGTGATGGGGGGAGAGCAAGCAGCCAGTGTGCTCCTCACCATCCGACGAGATCAAATGGCGCTTAAGGGCGAAGTGATGTCGGATGACGATCAGGCGAAGTTTAAGGCGCCCATCTTGGCCAAGTACGCCGAAGAATCTTCCGCGTACTTTTCCACGGCGAGGATCTGGGACGACGGAATCATTGACCCCGTTGATACCCGAAGAGTTCTCGGCCTGGGGATAGAAGCTTCTATGGGTTCGCCGATATCCGAACCTGGATTTAGCCTATTTCGGATGTGAATTGGGCCATTTTCTTAAGCGCTTCCCACCGCTCTCGCGTCAGCACGGTGTGGACCAAGTCTTGATGCTTGCCGTTCTTGTAACAAGCTTGGGGTTGAAGGCCCCACTTTTCGTATCCCACCGCCTTTTGCATCTGACCGGACCGGTCATTACCTTCGAGGTAGGACGAATATAGAGTACGCAACCCCAGTTGCTCAAACGCATACTGGCAACGAGTACGGGCAGCGTCTGAACCCAAACCCTTCCCCCAATAGCCCGTGATCCCAATGAAACTCCCCGAGGTTGCGGTGCCGTGGCGATAACTGATATTCCGCAGGTCAGAGAACCCAATGTGCACACCCTCCAGGGTCTCAATCGCGAAAATCAAATCAGAATCGGCCAACTTCTGTGACTTTTCAAACCACTCTCGCTCCGCGAGGCGGCTCATTGGATTTAGGTTGCCGCCCAGCCACTGAGTGATATCGTTATCGTTGATCCAGCGATAAGCGTTTTCAAAGTGGAGGTCAAAATCTAACGGAACGAGGCGCGTTTTCAGTCCGACGATCCCAAAAGCCATAACCAATTCTGGCATGAACGGGAAGGATCGCACCCGTAAAGTTAGGCGTTTACTAAACCGAACTGGGAGAGGGTGCCCACAATATTTTCACTCTGGATAAGGGCCCGCCCGATCACCAGATAATCCGCGCCGTCTCTAATTGCCGAGCCTGCATCTCCAACGCGGTGCTGATCATGCGTGTCTGTGTTGGGGAGTCTAATTCCTGGCGTGACGATAACCCCACGATGTTTGATCTTGGAACGAATGGCTTTTATCTCGTGCGCGGAGCAAACCACGCCGTCTAAATCACAATCTAGGGCAAGTTGGCTCATGTAAACCATGTGCTCTTCTATGGGCCGCTGAACGCCTAAGTGATCGGTCAGGGTTCGCTGATCCAAGGACGTTAGCACGGAAACCCCCACGAGAATGGGCCGGTTAGGTTCCGGATATATGGCGGCCTCTTCGGCAGCCGCGGTGAGCATTGCCGGACCTCCGCTAATGTGGAGGGTCATCATCCACACCCCGCGTTTTGCGGCTTGCCGCACGGCAAGGGCAACGGAATTGGGAATATCGTGGAATTTGAGGTCCAAGAATATTCGAGATGCGCCCGCGTCTCTTAGGCGATCAATCACATCCAGACCGTGATTGAGGGTCAGGGCGTGTCCAATTTTGAAGGCACCCACGTGGGGCGAGAGCTTCTTCGTGATTTCAATGGCCTCGTTCTGGTCCGCAGTGTCCAGAGCGCAAATAATTTGTCGGTTCAAGGTAGTTACCCCCTATCCTTATTGTCCACCTTTTCTAACCCCTTCGGGGAGAATTCAGAAAAAAGCCTAGCAGAATTCAAGATTCTGTGATAAAGAAATGCGTGGACTAACTTTTTGTGCTCTCCGGCGCAATGATCGATGCCTGTTTCTGCATGGCGCGACTAAGGGCAGATGCACGAATGGGATCTAGCTTGCCTAAAATTTCCGAGACTTTGTCCGAATCCATTTTTGCCAGGACCACCGCAAGTTCCGGGTCCTTCCATTGGGACCACATGGCGATCAATTTGTCCGACGGGACCTCGTTCCAAACTTTGGCAATTTTCGCGGTACCAAGGGCTGGGTCCATGGTCGGCCTGGGCACAGGTTTCTTTGCAACAACCCGAGCGGCCTCCGCTTGTTTGGGCAGGGTTATCTTCTTAGTGTCGGCTATCTTGGCAGAAACTTTCTTCTTTGACGTCCAAGGAGTCTTGACAATGCCGCTCATTACCAACCCGGCCCCCACAGCTCCCAGGAGCAAAATCGGAACCAGGATCATGAGAACCTTTTTCATTTACCGACGGACCTCATGGCTGATTTGCCTCATTTAAGCCCGAGATCTTGTTCTTTTCGAACTCAGCCAAGACCCTTTTGATGTAGGACTGGGTTTCTTTAAAGGGGGGGATTCCGTGCGCCTTTGCCACTGCACCCGGTCCGGCATTGTAGGCGGCCAGAGCTAATTGCAGGTTGCCGTAGTGGTCCATTTGCTCTTTTAGGTATTTCGCACCCGCCTCTAGGTTTTGCATCGGTTCGTAGGGATCTGCTCCAAGGGAGCGGGCCGTTCCCGGCATAAGCTGAGACAATCCGATCGCCCCTTTTCCCGACCCACTATTAGGGTTAAAGCCACTTTCGGTTTGGATCACGGCATCAAATAGATTGGGATCAAGCCCGTATTTTACGGCCGCCTCTGCCGCGAGTTTTTTGAGCGCGACACGATCCGGTGCAATCGCCGTTCCCATTGTCATGGGGTTGACTGGCTTGTTTAAAGCATTGTGATCGCTCGTAATTTGTCCTTCCAGCACATTAGAAAAAGAGGGGTCGGAAGAACCTCCTAGGGTCTGGTCAATCCTCGCCTCTAATTCCGCAATCCGACGATGGATTCCCGTTGGCCCCAAGGGTTTCCACTGAACTTCATCCATTTAGGCTGCTCTCCGCGAGGTTGTCCATTCGTCGAGTTGGGCCTGCTCGAGTCGGGCCTCGTCCAGCTTCCACTCTTCCAGGGCTTGTTCACGCAATTTGTCAAGGACTTGAACATCCTGCTTCTTGGATTGCCAATGGGTGAGGGCAATGGCTTCTTCATCCATCAGCACGCTCATCGCCACATGGTCTAGCCTTTCTTGTTCATCCATTTGGCCGAGATAGATTTCGAGCGCTCGGTGGGACTCAAGGGTAAAGATCGGTTCGGCCAGAACATCAATACGTTTCTGCCTGAGGAGGTCTATTTCCTGCTCATGAGCCACCCGGGCGGCACGAGCCTCTAAATAGGTGGCCCGCGCCCAGTCTTCTTCCAATTGCCGATATTCGAGCACTCGGTCCAGTCGAAATTCAAATTTTGCCATCGGTTTGGTTTCTCCTCAAATCATTTGCGGCTTACGTGCCGCCCAGACAGGCTCAGAGCGGTGATCCGTCTCCCAGCACCGCCGTCTTTAGGGTTTGGATAATAACGTCGTACGAAACACCCTCTGATTTTTTCTGTTGAAGGAATTCAAGAATGAGCGGCCGTCGGGCGATGGCAGCGTCTGCCAAAGGATTAGATCCGGCTTTGTAAGCACCAATGTTCACCAAGTCTTCCACGTCTGCATAAGCTCCCACCAGTTCACGGAGTCGCCTCGCTGTTTGAAGGTGATCCTCACTTGCCACCATCGGCATGGTTCGGCTGAGGCTCTGCAGAATATCGATGGGCGGATAGTGGCCTCGACCGGTGAGTTTTCGGCTTAATACAATATGGCCATCTAATATCGATCGAGTGGCGTCCGCGATCGGTTCATTGGTGTCGTCCCCATCAACAAGAACCGTATAAAGCGCAGTGATGGATCCCTTGTCGCTAGCCCCCGTGCGCTCCATCAATCGGGGAAGAAGTGAGAAAACGCTTGGCGTGTACCCCTTTGTGCTGGGTGGTTCGCCAACGGCGAGACCAATTTCGCGCTGCGCCATGGCAAATCGCGTGACGCTGTCCATCATCAACAGAACTCGTTTGCCTCGATCTCGGAAAGATTCTGCAATTGCGGTAGCGGTCATGGCCGCTTTTACGCGCATGAGAGCAGACTGCTCACCGGTTGCGCAAACCAGAACGCTCCTCGCTTTTCCCTCCGGGCCAAGGTCATTTTCAATAAACTCGCGAACTTCCCTGCCGCGCTCTCCAACCAGGGCCACTACATTCACGTCTGCCTGGCAATTGCGGGCGATCATGCCCAACAAGGTGCTCTTACCTACCCCAGATCCGGCGAATATTCCCATTCGCTGGCCTTCCCCAAGGGTAAGCATTCCGTCAATCGCTCGAACTCCCGTCGCAAGCGGTTGACTAATCAGAGGACGAGTCATAGGATTGGGTGCCCCCGCATGAATCGGGTAGAAACCATCCGAACGAAGCGGCCCCAGATCGTCCAATGGGCGGCCCAGTCCATCAAGAGTTCTACCAATGAGAGCATCACCCGTGGGGACCTGAATGCAGTGCCCCATCGCTTCTACCTCGGCCCCAATTCGAACCCCACTGATTTCTCTGAGCGGCATCAGCAACGTTCGGTCACCCCGAAAACCTACCACTTCAGCCGGGAGGCGGGTGCCTTTGGCATCGGTGATTTCGCACAGATCACCCACCGCACAATTGGGGCCATTGGATTCAATAACCAGACCAACAATGTCGCAAACGCGTCCGCAGTAGCGAGTAAGGGGACCTCGGCTTACCGCTTGTCTCAGCCGGGCAAATTGGGGAGGGGCAATCATGCGGCGTCTTTAAACTCCGCCTCAACTTCTTGCTCCATCACCCGCAGGCGAGAATCTAGGCTTGCATCCACCAAGCCGCCGGTGGATTCCACAATGCAGCCCCCTTGGATGGACGCGTCGTCCACAAATTCGATAGACCTTACGTTTGCGGATGCCGCTAAAAGCTCTTGTTTGTGCTGCTCTAAAATGGGTAAATCAAAGGGGTTGAGCCGAATACGGATCCGCTCAGAATGGCCTATAGAACCAATCGCGTTCTTGGCAATTGTGAGGGCAGAACTGCGGTCTAATTTAAGCTCAGCCTCCAATATCCGTTTGACAATTGTCATGGCAAGAAGGGCTAATTGATCTTCTGCCGAACGAAACCACTCGGGAATCGCGGACTCAGTTCGCTGGACCACGTTGACAAGGGCATCCATAAACTGTGCCACCATGCGGTCTACTTTGACTCGGCCGTCGTTTTCTGCCTGATGGAAACCCGCTTGATATCCTTCGGCGGTTCCCTGTTGAAATCCTTTGAGATATCCCTCTCGCTCCGCGTTCTCACGGGCCACTCTCAACATCTCCTCGTAGGCCGCACTCTTGCCGTTGACGGTGCTCTTTTCTAGCAATACGGCCGCCGAGGCGGGGAGCACGGATAGAAAGGTGCCAATGTTCGGCGTACTTCCAGAAACGATTTGAGACTTAGACAAGTATGTCCTCCTCTCCGGTTCGACCAATCACGATTTCGCCCGCTTCTTCCAATCGTCGGATGATGCTGACCACTTTCTGCTGAGCTTCTTCTACCACTCTCATACGCACAGGTCCCATGAACTCCATATCTTCTTTGAGCATGGCCACCGCTCGTTCGGACATGTTTTTGAATATTTTCTGTTGGACCTCCACGCCCACGCCCTTGAGGGCAGTGGCGAGTTCTTTCATGTCCACTTCCTTCATGATGGATTGGATCGCGCGGTCGTCAAGTTGGACGATGTCTTCGAACACAAACATCATATTTTTGACCGTGTCTGAGAGCTCTGGATTGTTCTGACTCAAGGCTTCCAGAATTCCCCGCTCGGTAGATCGATCCACTCGGTTGAGGAGATCCACCAACGCTTTAGGCCCTCCCGCTTGCGTCATTTCTTGCGAAAGAACGGTGGAGACCTTTTTCTCTAGAACTTGCTCCACCCTGCGAATAACTTCGGGGGGGGTTTGCTCCATCATCGCAATTCTCATGGCGACTTCGCATCTTAGGTCTGCATTTAACTTCCCTAAAATCATCGCCGCATTATTAAGCGGCATGTAGCTGAGAATCATCGCAATGGTCTGAGGATGTTCTTCTTGAATGAAGCTGAGGACCTGAGCTGGGTCTGCCTTCTTAAGGAAATCAAACGGAACGATCTGCATTGCGGCAGTTATCCGCTTGACCACTTCTTCGGCCCGCTCCAATCCAAAGGCAGCTTCCAAGAGCTTGCGGGCCTGCTCCACGCCGCCTTCGGCAATGAAGTCCTGTGCAATTGCACTCTCATAAAATTCCGAGATCACGCCTTCGCGTTGCTCAGGGGTGATCTTATCCAGCCGGGCAAGTTCCAAAGAGAGCATCTCAACGTGGTCGTCTTCTAAGTGGCGAACCACTTGCCCCGAGAGATCTGGCCCTAACACCATGAGCATGACGGCGGCTTTTTGTTTA
>JBBQUZ010000093.1:0-9693 GCA_038212035.1 Fimbriimonadales bacterium | reverse complement strand
GAGACCGACGCCAAGCGCCGCAATTCCAACTCCAAGTCCTAGCATATTTGTTTAATTTCTCCTGAGGTTTTTTGTCTGATTTTGATTCAAGGCAAATTGCTTAATGGCTTTCCGCATGCCCATCGTCTTGGTGCGTAACTAGCGAAAGATATACGCAGGTCAGAACGGTAAAGATCAGCGCCTGCACCACGCAGGTTAGGAGCTTAACCGGGAGCAAGAAGCTACCGAAAGGAATGTAAAAACTCTCTCCCAGCTTGTTCATCGCCTCCACCGCTTGGTGACCGCCGTGGATGTTACCGAACAGCCGCAATGTGAGCGAGAGATTTTTCATCATCTCACTGATGATTTCGATAATGAAGATCATCAAGGTGATAGGCAACAATGGCCAAGCCAGCTTAGGGCCGGCAAAGTGCGAAATGTGTCCAATGAATCCGTTGGTTCTGATTCCCTCGTACTGAACGTAGGCCACCACCACCAGCGCCATCCCAAGGTTAAAACTTAGGCTGGCGGTAGGTGACGTAGGAAAAAACAGCGCGATCACGTTGGCGGTGAAGATGATCATCCAGAAACTGATGACAATCGGGATGTATTTGCGCCCCTTCTGCCCCATGGCTCCCACACACATATTCTCTATGTAAAGGTAGAGCTGCTCAAAGCATGAGGTGAGCGTGGACTTAAAAACTCGATCTTTTAATCCATTCTTTGCCGCAGCCATCAGGCCAAACATCACAATCACTAAGAACCCAACGTAAATAGAGAGACCTATAAAGCTGGGGCCGGTGTGTCCACCCTCTTCCGCCAGAAAATGGGGAAGGGTTCGTTCGACGTTCGTTAAGAAATTGCCCATACAAGCTGAAAATTGGATCTTAGGCCTCACATAGCGCCCAGCAGATCGTTGACGAGTATACCAAACCGACTGCGACCAGAAACCAAGCCGGAGCCGGGTTTGGCAGTCGATGGACGAAAATTGACGCAAAAACAAACAATGGCAGTTTCATTAGGAACATCAAAACGATGAAAAATGACCCCATTCGTTGGGTGAAGTTCTCGGAGGCGGTGGTAGCCAAGAGCCCAATTGCCAGGTTTAAGAACACCATATTTGCGGCCACCACCGCCATCCCAATCGCAAATCCCTCCCCGGCGGCAATGCCTCCAAGCGCGTAACTAACCGCCAAAACTAAGCCCGTTACCGCAACAGATAGGATGAGGACCTTGCGGCGAGTCATAGCCAAGTGTGGTGCACGCGGGGTCGGCTCAATTGAACTGTCGTTGATATTTGCGCCGCCGTTCATTATTCTAGGGAGTATAAAGGGTTGTGTTCACTCCGTACGATTGGCAAGAAGGCATCGGCAACCGCGCTCAGTATATTGAAAATAAGTTAGCCCAGGGTTCGCCGGTGCTTGCCGTGTCGCTCAATCAGGGGATTCTCGTTTTCACATACCGACGCCAAGCCCGCAAGATTTACGAAATTTACGATCGCCTCATCTTTGCCGGCATCGGTCAGCAATCAGACGTTGAGTCTCTGCGAATTGCCGCGCTGGAGTTTGCCAGCAAAGAAGGCTACAACCGAAGCGAGGAAGACGTTACGATTCAAAGAGTTGCTACCGGACTCACCGGTCCTCTCAAGAAAGCATTCTCTGATTTTTCGGTGTCTCCCTTTGTGGCCCGAACATTTTTCGGTGAGGTGAATTCAACTCCCGAAGAGGACCTGTTTTACACTCTAGATTACGACGGCGACTACGCCGTCTCCCGCTTGCGCGCCGTCATTTCCGGCAGCCATGAACACGCCGAGAAGATTCTCTCTAAATTGGAGAGCCTAGATATCAACTCGGACCCCGAAGTCGCCATTGAAAAACTCAAAGAAGCCTGGGCCACCCCCGTTTCCGACGAAGAAGATATTCAGGAAAGACTTGCTAACCTGAATCCGGAAGCGATCCTACTGGAGCGGAGCAACGCCCGTCAAGATCGATTTAAGATCTTAATCAAAGAAGATTTTTAGGCCTAGTCTTGGCCGCCGCCCATCTCCAAGTTGCGTCACCTGGGAGATGAACGATCTTCAGTTGCGTGCTTCCAGTGCACCAAGTGAGTACACGAGAATTTGGTTCATCAATCCCGGATCTTCGTCATCGTAACATCAAGACGGGCTGGCTTCATCTTGAATAATTGCATTGTCGGGCCCAGTTACTCCTAGTTGATTTTTTAAGCAAGGAATAACGGTCTCGAGGTGGAGGTTCTTAGCCAGACTCCGAGCAAGGAATGTTGCCCAACCGCCAACAAATGCGCATCGGATCATATCGCATCCAAACTGGTAACAGTCATCGTCCTCAAATTTATCCGGGTGCATAGAAAAATCGTTATCGAATACCTCCATGTCCATCTTTCCTAGGTCAATTTTCAATATTGCCTGGGCTCCACCGTTTTCGGTCACCTTGAGAGATAGCACTTCCGTCCTCATTTCAATTATTGGTCCCGCCGTCCCGTAACGCCCCAGCACCCACGATTTTCCTTCCAATGGCTCTCAGATCCCGAAGCACACGCACTTTGCGAAGGGCCTCAGAATGTTCTGCAGAGCCTGAAGCATTCAAGATCATGCGGGTGTCAACGTCCGCCGTGGTGAATAAGCGAAGCAAGTCAGCGTCTCCGACCCGATTCAATACTTCGTAAAAGGCAATAAAATCCGGAGACGAAAGCCGCATGAAAATGTGGTCAATGAAAGCTTGGTCATCAGTCATGTTGAGTACAGATACTACCCGTCCTCCTCTTACCCCTTCGCCTCATCCGCTATCAATGGCCTCACAGCGTCACTCAGATATCGCGAAGCGCTTTAGCCGTGACCTCGGGCAGGGTGTCGTTGATGAACGCATTCGCTCCGGCTTCGCTACTCGCCAAGTATTTAAGCCGGGTCGCCGTGCGGTACGGCGGATAGAATTCAATGTGGAACCAGTTGAACTCATAACCGGGCACCGCCGGCTCTTGGTGCATGTTCATCAGATACGGTAATGAAAAGCCGAACAGACGATCATACTTCTGCGTCACGTCCAACAAAATCGCGGCGAGGTCATCCAGCTCCGCCGGCGTCATCGCGGCCAGGGAGGGCACGTGACGTTTGGGGGTGACGTAAAGCTCGTAAGGGTAGCGGGCAAAGAATGGGATGAACGCCACAAAGGTCTCGTTGCTGGCCACCGTGTGGTCTTGGCTTTGCGCCAGCACATCTCCCATGAGATGTCTCCCCGTTTTTTCAAAGTGCCGCTTCTCCGCGTGGAGCTCGGTGGCCAGAGTGAGCGGAATAAACGGATAAGCGTAGATTTGACCGTGCGGGTGACTTAACGTGACGCCTACTTCTTTGCCCTTGTTCTCAAAGATGAAAACGTATTCCACCTCAGGGACCGAGGAAAGATCCACGTAGCGGTCTCTCCATACTCGGGTGAGTTTGCGAATCTGGTCCAGCGGCATCGTGGCAAACGTACCCTCGTGCACCTGCGAGTAACAAACCACCTCGCAAACGCCGTGGCTGGGACGAACCGGCATCAAATCTGATCCTGCGACGTCAGGAGCCAAGGGCTCTGCCCTCAGCGATGGAAATTTGTTTTCAAAAACCACGATGTCGTAGGCCGAGTCCGGAATCTCGGTCGGAAATCCACCCGGCTTGGTGGGACATAATGGGCAATAATCATCCGGGGGAAAAAACGTGCGGTCCTGGCGATGGGTGGCCGTGATAACCCATGTATCCAGAAACGGATGAAAACGCAGTTCGGACATCGTTTTAAGTTATAGACTGGAAGCGAAACATTTCGCTCGCGTAAATTCTGCAATCAACATTAAGCTCCAATCCTAACGTTCACCGGTACCCAACTCACAGAGCCCCATGACCAAGCCAAATCATTCTCCGTGGTCGCTTCAGATTTTTGTTGTGAGCGGCATTCCCGTTCGGTTGCATTTCACCCTGCTCCTCTTTTTCACGTGGATTGCCCTTACCGGAAGCGAGCAGCAAGGAGCCATCTGGCCCCTTTTTCTGGCCGCAATTTTTGGTTGTGTGTTACTCCATGAACTTGGCCACGCCCTAGTAGCCCGAAAATACGGCATCAAAACCCGGGACATTACGCTCTATCCCATGGGCGGAATGGCCACCATTGAGGGACGCCCAAGCGGGAAGGAAGAATTGGTTATCGCGGCGGCGGGCCCCGCGGTCAACCTTGTTATCGCCCTCATTTTGACCCCGGTCATCATGTTTACCGAGGGCCGATTTCCTAATCCAGGGGTTGCGCTTTCTCAGTTCACCATTCTGGACGCTCTCCTGTTTGGCAACCTCAGCCTCGCCATATTTAACTTGATTCCGGCCTTCCCCATGGATGGCGGCCGCATCCTGCGCGCCATCCTTTCCACGCGAATGCCCCTCGACCAAGCCACCAAGATTGCGGTAGGAATCGGCCAATCTCTCGCCATCGCGTTTGGATTCCTGGGGCTAATTCGCCACGAACCCGTCTGGATGCTGATTGCCTTCTTCGTGTTTGTCGCGGCCAGTGCGGAGCTTTCCACCACCGTCGGCAGGTCATTGCTGGCCGGGCATTCTGCTCAGGAGGCCATGCAGACCCGATTCCAAACCATTCAGAGTGGAGACACCTTAGATACGGCGGCCAAGATTCTCTTAGAAGGCTCTCAACACGATTTCCCCGTGGTCTTTGGAGACGAAGTTCTGGGATTACTTTCCCGAACCGCAATTGTGCAAGGTCTCAGAGCTCACGGCCCCGCCGCATACGTGGCGGGCCACATGGATCGAGAATACAAACAAGCACCCCCTACCACTCCACTGGAAGAAATTGCGGAGATGCTTTCTCCCACCAACCCTGCTCCCGTCCTCGTAATGTTAAACCAGGACCTCCTCGGCATGGTTACCACCGAGAACCTCAGCGAATTCATCATGCTAGAACACGCCAGAACAAAAAAATAACCGGGGTCCCTGCTTCGCTCAACGCCGAGCTGATGGTTGCAGAGTAGACGGATCATATACATTTATTTAAGCTCCTTTAGCCGATATCATCGGGCTTGAGTGTATCAACCGAACGTAAAGGAGGCGCAGGCTGCGAAGGCAATTCACCGTGTCGAGGTCCAGTTGAACGTATCTGACCTTCCGTTGTCCCGGCAGGGACTATCCCAGAGTAGCCTGGCATAAGCTTGGCGCCATGCCAGGATCGGTTGCGTCCTGACTAAGTTCCCCGGCACGGGCACCAGAACCTTTCGGTCAAGAGATTGAGGATCGTTATTGACGCCTTGAAAAACGGAGGATTCCGACCGCCATTGGAATTCGACGGCGTAGCCGGTAGTCGGCGGATGACCCGTGCCGACGTCCGGGTGACCCGGGATCACCGAAAATCACCCGGACTCGGGCACGGGTCATCCCGAGCCTACCGGCTTCGCCGACGTCTTTGGAATTCAGTCCTCTTATACGAGTCCCTTTCCGAGGTCTTCGTGGAGCCATCCTCCCCATTCTTCGTGAATATTTGGCCAAGAATTCTTGGTTGAGAATACGATGTCGTAGCTCAAGCTCCCAGGAGTTGTAGGCATTTGGTAGATTCTATTTCCCCTGCCGGGGAACGACGTTAGTTGCTGCCCGCTCCTGGCATGGCACCAGAGCTTATGCCAGGCTACTCGGGGATAGTCCCTGCCGGGACAAGGGATGGCTATCCGATGACAAACATCTTCTTCCTAATAAATCCGTGGTTAAATTTTAGTGCCCCGGTCGGGGAACAAGTTTATTTGGTGACCGATCTTGCCATCACACCACATTTAGATTTAGTCAGGCATCTTGCGGCCCATTTCATCGGTCTTTTGTGTAGCGATCTAACCGCAAGGAGGCGCAGACGGGCAATGCTATTCACCCTGTCGAGGCCTAACTAAACGTATATGAGTAGACGGATGAGGGTAAATGTACATCTGAAAGATAGTCGAGCGCGACTTC
Source organism: Fimbriimonadales bacterium (assembly GCA_038212035.1). Taxonomy (GTDB): domain Bacteria; phylum Armatimonadota; class Fimbriimonadia; order Fimbriimonadales; family Fimbriimonadaceae; genus Fimbriimonas. The sequence goes on along the minus strand of JBBQUZ010000093.1, from coordinate 3,737 downwards.
CCGAAAAACCTGTCGGACTTCATAGCGCGGTTTGGCACCCAGGAGGTGGGCACCGAGTATCTATTCGGCCAGTAATGGCCGCACGGCTTCGCCTGCGACCGATGTGGTTGCAGGAAGGCGCACCGGCTACCAACGCGGCCGATCTACGTGTGCTAGGGGTGCCGACATCACCACAGCCTCGCCTCGGACACGGCATTTCACGGCACGGGTAAGGCCCTCAGTAAGTGGTTCTTGGCGATCTGCCTGATGTCGACCCACGCCTTCCAGTGTCTGATAGACGGCGCGGTGAGAGGAACGCACCACCCGTTCGACACGCACGTGGGCAGGGTAGCCTCACCTAAATGTCCTTGACCCAGGAGACCATTGCAGATGCAAACAGGGCCTTGGCAGGCCTAGTAGGTCTGCCCCTGAGCGACATGTGGCGATACCTCGGATGTCAAAAGTTTGAGTTCGGCGAGCAGAAGCCCCACTTCAACGGCAAAGGTGAGGAGACGACCTGGGCCGACTGGGGTCTCGTCGCGAACTGCACCTGGTGCATCGACGGGCCAAACGGCTTCGTGCTCTGCTCCCATCACTTCGGCCCTACGCCCGCACGTCGTGACGACCATACTGATCCGTTCTACGAGTTGTTTAATACGGATCCACCTGTCGTTGAGGCGGTGGAAATGCTCGACCATGGTGCACTCAGGTTCCAAATGTCAGGCAGTTACTCCATCGCCCTAGATCCCGAGCCGCCCGACGAGGATCACTTTGAGGACTGGCGGGTCATGCCACCCGCCGAGGATCCGCGAGGTCACCTTGTTCTTGGCGAAGACCGCCTTGAATGGAGCGGATCACCAGCAGAAGCGTTGACTGAAGCAGACACCCCATAAAAATAAGCCGGTTGTCGCCGCTTCCGGAATTGCTTCCGGCAACGACATGCCGACCGGCTAACCTGACTCAACCGGCTCGAAACCGGCGGGACGCGCGGGGGCAATTCTTAAGCGACCGCCTCTCAAGTGCCCGATCAGCAATGCGATATCACTCGGGCGAACGCCCGGAACGCGGGAGGCCTGCCCCACCGTATAAGGCCGCAAACGACCCAACTTTTCCCGCGACTCGTAGCTGAGTCCCTTCAAATCCATATACGCGAACTCCAACGGAATCTTCATCGCGTCCAACTTGCGATCTTGCATGGCCCGGCGTTCCTGCTGCTGAATGTATCCCTCGTACAGAGCCGCCAACTCCAACTGCTCGCGCACCGATCGATCCTCACTGATGAAAACCCCCGATACCAGGCTCAGCGCACGATCCAGCCGAATCTCCGGACGCCGCATCAAATCAAACAACGAAACCTTAGTGTCCACCTCGGCGGTGCCCATGGCACGTAAAGCTTCATTGGAATCAGGCTTCACAAAGGTCTCTTCTAGGGTAGTTCTGCCCCGAACAATCTTCTCTTGTTTGGCCGTAAACCGAGTCCACCGGGCATCGGTCACCAAGCCAATCTCTCGCCCTAGGGTAGTCAGTCGATAATCTGCATTGTCGTGACGAAGCAACAGCCGATGCTCGGCCCGAGCGGTGAGCATTCGATAGGGGTCTTCCACCCCCTTCGTCACCAGATCATCAATCATCACACCGATAAACGATTGATCTCTCGGGAAATCCACCGGTGCCTCGTCGGCGGCCCGGCGAGCCGCGTTGATTCCGGCCACAATGCCCTGCCCGGCAGCCTCCTCGTATCCGCTAGTGCCGTTAAGCTGACCCGCCAAGAAGAGGCCTTCCAATTGCTTAGACATGAGGTGAGGCGTCAACTGAAGGGGATCCGCCATGTCGTACTCCACCGCGTAGCCAGGACGTAGCATCTGCACATCCTTCAGCCCGTTGATTGTTCGGAGAAGTCGAATCTGAATCTCGGCCGACAAACTCGTGGAAACGCCCTGAACGTAAACCTCTTCCCCACTCCAAGTCTCCTGCTCCAAGAAAATCGGATGGCTGTCTTTGTCCGCAAAGCGAACAATCTTGTCTTCTATACTGGGGCAATATCGCGGACCAATCCCCTGAATGGCCCCGGAATACATGGCGCTCTCCTGAAGATTGTCTTGGATGAGCTGATGGGTTTCCAAGTTCGTTCGGGTCTGCCAACACGGAAGCAACGGTCGTTTTTCGTAGGTCCGATCGTGAAGAAAGCTGATGGGACCGGCGTCATTTTCGCTATCTAACGCGGGAGTCAGAGAGAAATCGATACTTGACAATCGGATTCTAGGCGTGGTACCGGTCTTGAAACGTCTAAGATTAACCCCAATTTCTTTAAGAAATCCGGACAACCCAGACGTCGTTCGGTCTCCGTGGCGTGCGGCCACCGTCTGCAACTTCCCCTCGTGACACAACCCGTTAAGGAACGTACCCGTGGTTAAGACCACAGAGCAAGCGGATATCTGGGATCCGTCTTCTAACTGGACACCGGTGACTGATCCATTCGCAGAGAGAACAGTCTGAACTCCCGCTTCAAGCACGGTGAGATTGGGTTGAGCCAGCATTACTTCCTGCATCAATTGCGGATAAAGGTCTTTGCACACGTGCGCGCGCACAGTCTGGACTGCCGGTCCCTTCCCCGTACCCACCCGACGAATATGGGTGAGGGCAAAGTCCGAAGTCACCGCCATTTGGCCTCCCAACGCGTCAACTTCGCGGGCCATGTGCCCCTTAGCGGGTCCACCGATGCTGCAGTTGCAAGGCAGGTGACCTATGCGGTCTTTGCGCATGGTTACGCACAAAGTGGCACGCCCCATGCGCGCCGAGGCCAGTGCGGCCTCAATCCCCGCGTGCCCCGCCCCCACCACAATTACATCAAAATCGGTCACCGACTGAAGTTTACCGACGAAGCTTCAATCGAACGCCGCCGCACTGAGTCATGAAACGCCTCAAAAATAGAATGCTCCCGTGGATTGGGGCCAATTACCCGTCCACAGGAACATCGTCTTTGCTAGTTACTTGCGAATTGTTCGCACAACTAAAGGGGCGATTTACTTTCCGTCCCCGTCGCCATCTTTGTCTTGACCCGCCGCCTGAGTCGGCGATTGCGCGGACAGTAACTGGGAGAGTGCGGAGTTCTGGACCGCCGGTTGGGAACCCAGAAGAGTTGATGCTAGTGATCCACCGGTAGAAGGCGGGCCGGCCTGGGGATTCATGCCGATTGAGGTGCCACCCGGGGGTGTTCCCATCGGTCGGTGATGGGCTCCAGATCGAGCACCAAAGACCCTCTTCATCTCAGACTGCAGGGTCGGCGATAGCGATTGGAAGTCGCTTTGCATCGCCTGCTTAATCTGATCCGTTGAAGCGCCGCTCTTTTGCATTTGGGCAGCCTGGTTCTTAAAGCCTTGCAGCTTGCCTGCCAACTGCGAGTCAATTTTCTTTATCTGATCCATCGGGCTTGATTGTCCCGGCTGACCCGCATTTTGCCCAATGTTCATCCGCTGAAACGGAGACCCATACAGGCTTGACGAACTAACACTTCCAATTGACATTTTGCGTACCTCCTAGGCGTTTACAAATTAATTGTCGGAAGGGCAAAACTCAAAACTGGTAATTTTGCTTAATATTTATGGTGGAGGCAGTTTTCTAGCCCAAGTTCCGCAGTTGCGGTAATGAATTGGAATCTTCATATTTTTCTTGAGTGTGGATGGTCTTGTTCTTGGACCGTGTTTGAATCTGAGTGAGTTTGGAAATGGCTTGTAGTGTAACGGCCGCTTTGCGGTAGT
>JBBQUZ010000092.1:0-10258 GCA_038212035.1 Fimbriimonadales bacterium | reverse complement strand
AACCAAGCCCATCTCAGTACTTTCTAAGCCTCAAACCTCCCGCAAAACCCTTGCAGGGCAACAAGGCTGCTAGCAATCTGAAATGATCACCTTCGATTGTTTTGCGGTGCAGATTGGAAAGTTTCCATTGCAAAGGCTCCGACCGTGCCGACGTCCGGGTGCCCCGGGATGACCGAAAATCACCCCGGGTATTCGCGGATTCGGCCTTGCGATTCTTGGTTGAGAATACGATGTGATAGCCCAATCTCGTATGAGTTGTAGGCATTTGGTAGATTCTAGTTCCCCTGCCGGGGAACAGACTTCTTTGCTCACCGATCCTGGCATGGCACCAGAGCTTATGCAAGGCTACTCTGGGACAGTCTCTGTCGAGGCCCAACTAAACGCATATGAGGGGGCATGTGACAATAATTTCCAGACTGCAAGCCGACCGTTCCTAAAACGAGTCTATTGTCCCGCGCTATCCGGGTCATAGCCGAGCTGGTTTTTGAACCACTCCCATGACTGGCCCACCCCGTAGCCAGGACAAGCGCTTTTCACGGCCTCGTCTAATCGAACCCCATCGAGAAATCGAATGCATTCCTGCATGGTCTGAGCGAACGCCACCTCCGGCTCTAAGTGCTCTTCCTTGGCCCTGCGCATTCCCCGGCAGTGGGCGTCTACGATCATCACGGAGTGAATAATCGTGCGCGGCAGAACCACCGCCAATGATTCCAAATCAGAAAACCATTCGACAAAATGGGAGAGGCATTGCCCGCTGAGATCTGGGTTGTCTTGCCAGGTCATTCTGCCCATGGTGAGCCCGTGATTGGCAGAGTTGACCCACACCATGCCCTCGCCCCGAAACTCCGCTTCCACGCGCGGCCAGCCTAAGCAGTGGACTCGGCACAGACCGGTGTCTTCGTGAAAATCGATGTGAATGGGATGAAAAGTATCCGCCAAACTCAGCGACAGCGAGACATGGGGTTCTTCATCTTGATAATGATGGCCCCAGCCTAGTTCGCTCAATATGCGTAGCGTCAGTTCATAAAACGCATTCATGACCTAAGATTCCTGCTCAAATCCGTTTTCCTGATTCCAGTTTAGTGGAGAATAGATAACGTCGATGGCGCAAAACGAAGTCCTTGATCCCGCGGCGCCGGAGCCGGAGGAATCTGGAACCGTTCTTCAACCCCAGTTTGAAGAAGGTTTCACTCTAAAAACCCTAATTGGCGCAATTTTCATCGCGCTCTTTTTGTTGCCCGGCGGAATGTACCTGGGACTGGTAGCCGGTCAGGGCGTAGGCGATGCCGCCGAATGGGTGACCATTGTGCTGTTTGCCGAGGTCGCCCGGCGATCTTATCAGCCCCTTCGAAAGCAAGAAATTTATATTCTGTTCTACATCGCGGCCTCGCTCACCGCGGTGGCATCCGCGGAACGTGGGCTAGGTGGCGGTCCGTTTTCTGGCCTAATTTGGAACGCCTACTTTGTGGGTTCCCAGTCGGCTAAACCGTTTGCGAACCAAATTCCCGCTTGGGCGGTGCCTCACGGCAATAGCCCGGCGATTCTTCAGCGCGAGCTTTGGCATCCGGCATGGTGGACGCCCATGCTACTGCTGGTCATCAGCGAATTCTGCGGTCGGCTGAGTTGGATGGGCATGGGTTACGCGCTGTTCCGCGTGACCAGTGACGTGGAGAAACTTCCCTTCCCATACGCGGCGGTGGCGGCTTCGGGCGCCACCGCGCTCAGCGAAGCGGGCACGGAAAGCTGGCGCTGGGGAATTTTCTCCACCGGAACCGTGATTGGCCTAATCTTTGGGTTCCTTTATATTGGTATTCCCGTGGTCACTGGCACCCTGCTGGGCAAGCCTTTCCAAATATTTCCGATTCCGTTTGCGGATTTCACTCAGAATTTAGAAAACGTTATTCCGGCGGCCATTGTAGGAGTAAGTTTTAGCTTGGGCAACGTGCTGATGGGCTTTGTGTTGCCCTTTGAAATCGTGGCCGGAGCAGCGGGGGCGAGCGTCATCGGGATGATCATCTTGAACCCGATTCTGTATCACGCGGGCTTCCTTCCGGACTTCCATAAGGGATCCGACGCCCTCACCACCAAACTCACGGTGGACATGGACTTCTGGCTGTCCATCGGTATTGGCATCAACATCGCGATTGCCATCTTGGGCTTGATGCTGGTCATTAAGTCGGTTAAAGAGTCGAAGCGCGTGCAGCGAGAACGTAACTTTAGCCTGGCTCCGCCCGAAGGCCGGGGAGACATTTCCATTTGGCTCGCCATCGGGGCTTGGCTGGCCTCGACCGCCATTCTCATTGTGCTCTGCCGAATCTTGGTGCCAGAGTTCCCCGCTTGGATTCTCGTATTCTTTGGCCTGGTTTGGAGTCCACTCAACTCTTACATCTCCGCGAGAATGATCGGTATCACCGGTAGAGGCATCTCTTTTCCGTACCTCAAAGAAGCGAGCATTGTCGCTTCCGGCTATCAGCGCGTGGATGTGTGGTACGCCCCCATTCCGTTACCCGATCACGGTGCGGTGGCCCAGCGGTTTAGAGAAGTGGAACTCACGGGGACCAAGCTCACCAGCATCTTGAAGGCGGAGGCAGCGATGTTCTTCCTTGTGTTGATCAGTTCGTTTGTGTTCTGGAGTTTCTTCTGGAACTCCACTCCCCTGCCCAGTGCGCAGTTCCCGTACGCGCAACGATTCTGGCCGATTCAGGCGCAGATGTCGGCGGTGCTTCAGCAGATTAACATTCCGCACACGGGGAGCGGGTCCAACTACTTCCTCAAGGCAATTAAGCCCTCACTGATGGGCGTCGGCGGAGTTGGGTGTTTGCTGGTGTACGCACTATTTAGCCTGATGCGGTGGCCGCTTTTGGCATTCTACGGCTTTGCGGGTGGATTAGGGTTGTTCCCGGCCAACACCTTGCCTCAGTTGCTGGGGGCTTGGGTGGGTCGCAAATATATGGCCAAGAAATACGGCGAGGAAACCTGGAAGCGCTACGCCCCCGTCCTCATCGCCGGCTTCAGCTGCGGCACCGGCCTCATGTCCCTAGTCTCCATCTCCATCGCCCTCATCGCGAAGGCCGTGGCAAAGTTGCCGTATTGAGATCCAACCCGTTATCCCGTCGACACCAACGTAATTTGCCCCGTAGGTGCGCTCGCGAAGGCGGCGATGCGGTTGCGACGGCGGTTTAGATTCGGAATTCCTCCCGTGCTGTCTCGGCAGATGTTTGGGGAGGGCTTACGGTCTCTGCGATATACTCAGGTCACCTCTACCGTGATCAAGATTTCGACAACTCACCATCCCGCTACCGATCTTGGGTATTTGCTCCACAAAAATCCAGGTCGTGTACACGACATTGACGTGACTTTTGGTCGATGCGCGGTTTTGTTCCCCGAGGCTACAGAGGAGCGATGTACGGTGGCTCTACTGATTGAGGTTGATACAATTGACCTGGTGCGGTCTCCGGGTGGGTCTTTGTCGCAGTACGTGAATGACCGACCCTACGTGGCGAGTTCGTTTCTATGCTCGGCAATCAATAAGGCATTCGGAACTGCAATGTCAGGCAGGTGCAAAGATCGGCCGGACTTGGCGCAAGTGGCAATTCCGCTGGAAGTCCGACTTGCGGTTCTCGGGGCCAAGGCTGGCCAAGAGGGGATTCGTAGGCTGTTCGAACCGTTGGGGTATTCCGTTTGGGTTGAAAAGCTTCAGTTAGATCCCCATTTTCCGGAGTGGGGAGAAAGCGACTACTACTCCGTCCTTCTCTCCGGAACGGTGACGATACAGAGTTTGCTCCTCCAGTTGTACATTCTCCTGCCCGTTCTAGACGCAAAAAAGCACTATTACTTAGACTCCCAGGAGGTCAACAAGCTGATTACCAAGGGCGAAGGTTGGCTAGCCACCCATCCGGAGAAGGCTTGGATTGTGCGAAATTTTCTCGGACGAAAGCCCTCCCTGATCCGCGACGCCCTGGAGCAACTCGTAAATGTTGAGCCAGATTTGGCCGTGGTCTCCCTAGAAGATGAGGTCCCGCCGGACGTGGCGGAGAGGATTGAGAAGAAGAAAAGTCTGCACGAGCAACGCCATGACCGCGTGATTGAAGTGGTACGGAATCTCAAACCCAACAGTGTAGTGGACCTGGGATGCGGAGACGGCAAGCTCCTTCGCAACCTGGTTCCTATCTTGGGCCTCAATCGAATCGTTGGGATGGATGTGAGCTACTTTGAACTTGAGAAGGCGGCTCAGCGCCTTAGGCTGGAGAACGCGAGCCCCAAGATGCGCGAGCGAATAGAACTGATTCATGGAAGCCTGATGTACCGAGACCAGCGGCTGGATGGATTTGATGTAGCCACGGCCGTGGAAGTGATTGAGCACCTTGACGTGGCGCGGTTGCACGCCTTTGAGCGCGTGGTATTTGAGTGCGCCCGCCCCCAGACCGTGATCATTACCACCCCTAACCGCGAGTACAACGCGGTTTATCATGCGATGGACGGGCTGCGTCATGAAGATCATCGATTCGAGTGGACTCGGGCAGAATTCACTGAATGGTCAGAGCGGGTGGCCGGTCAGTACGGCTATCGAGTTGAGATTGAAGGACTGGGCGAAGCCCATGAATCTTACGGAGCGCCCAGCCAAATGGGAGTGTTCTCGCGATGAGAATTGAGATCCCAGAATTCGCGGTGGTTACGCTGATCGGTACGTCCGGCTCGGGAAAGTCCACCTTCGCGGCCAAGCACTTTGCGCCAACGGAAATTCTCAGTAGCGATGTGTTTCGGGGAATTGTGTCGGATGACGAGGAGAGCCTGGAAGCCACGTCGGATGCATTTGAGGCGCTTCACAGCATCCTGAATATCCGATTGCGTCGGGGCCTTCTCACCGTGATTGATGCGACAAACGTGCAAAAGGAGGCGCGAAAGCCGATCATTGAGCTCGCAAACCGGTGGCATGCTCTCAAGGTCGCTATTTTCATTGACACGCCGGAGAGTGTGGCTCACGCGCGAAACCAAGATCGGCCGAACCGCCAATTTGGCCCTCAAGTGGTGCGCGGACAGCATCGCCAATTTCGGTCTGCTCTCAGCGACGTTCGGCGTGAGCGATGGACGAAATCCTACGTTATCAAGCCCGAACAAATGGAGGGTATCGAAGTGGTTCGAACGCCAATTTGGTCTCGGATGCCACAAGAACGAGGCCCGTTTGACATCATTGGGGACATCCACGGGTGTTGGAATGAGTTGGAAGAACTACTGACCAGGCTGGGTTGGCAACTGGAACCCGAGCTTCACCATCCAGACGGACGTCGATTGATTTTCCTGGGCGACCTCGTGGACCGCGGACCGGACCCGGTGCGCGTTCTGAAGTTTGTGATGCAGGCGGTGGGGGCCAAGGTCGCCTATGCCGTTCCCGGCAACCACGACATTAAACTCTCGCGCGCGTTGGGGGGTCGTGACGTGCCCCGAAACCACGGTTTGGCGGAGACGATGGAGCTTCTGGCGACGGAGTCGGAGGAATTCAGAACGGAGGTCGGAGAGTTTCTTGAAGGGTTGGTCAGCCATTTCGTTCTCGACGAGGGCAAACTCTGCGTTGCCCACGCGGGCCTCAGAGAGGAGATGCAGGGACGAGGTTCCAGTTCCGTGCGTGAATTTGCGATGTATGGCGAGTCGACCGGAGAAATCGATGAGTTTGGACTTCCGGTGCGCTATGAATGGGCCAAGGAATATAGGGGACGCGCGATGGTCGTGTACGGCCACACGCCGGTTCCCGAACCCGAGTGGATCAACAACACGATTGACATTGATACCGGGTGCTGCTTTGGCGGCAAGCTGAGTGCGCTTAGATACCCGGAACGCGAAATAATACAAGTGGATGCTCGCGAAGTTTACGCCGATCCCGTGCGGCCCCTTGGCTGGTCGGCGGGAGATCTGAGCGGTCAGCAAGAACTGGATACGTTGCTAGACCTTCAGGATGTGGTTGGAAAGCGCCATATTGAAGTGGAAGGCTCAGGCAGAATTGCGATTAGAGAAGAGAACGCAATTGCCGCGTTAGAAATCATGTCTCGATTTGCAGCGGACCCGCGCTGGCTGGTTTACCTTCCGCCCACGATGTCGCCGTGCGAGACCTCCAATCGTGACGGATATTTGGAGTACCCGGCCCAGGCCCTGGACTACTACCGAAATGTCGGCGTTTCCCAAGTGGTATGCGAAGAAAAGCACATGGGTTCTCGGGCGGTGGTAGTTGTCGGGCAAAGTCCTTCCGTTGCTACCACTCGATTTGGGATTGAAGAGCCATCTTGGGGAATTGTCACCACCCGAACGGGTCGCCCATTCTTTGATGACAAGGGTCTGGAGCAGACGTTGCTGGCCCGACTTTCCGAGGCGGCGGCACCGGTTTTCGAGGAACTCAAGTCGGATTGGCTATTGCTGGATTGCGAACTCATGCCGTGGTCATCGAAGGCTCAAGGTCTTCTCAGGTCGCAATACGCACCGGTCGGGGTGGCGGCGGGGGCATCGGGGCGGTTTAGTGCAGAAGTGCTTCGGGAAGTTCAGAGCCGGGGCATTGAGATGGCCCCCGGTTGGATTGATAGCATCGGGTCCAGGACGGATTCGGCTCAGCGTTTTGTGGACGCCTATCGGCGTTACTGTTGGTCGGTAAACGGAATTGAAGACTACAAATTGGCTCCGTTCCACCTATTGGCCAGTGAAGGAAAAGTGCATACGGATCGCGACCACGTCTGGCACATGGAAACCCTCGCGGGCATCTGCCATCGTGACGCCGCGATCCTTCTGGCTACTCCGTATCGCCGAGTCGACCTTAATTCCGAATCGGACTCGGCTGCCGCTTGCGAATGGTGGGAGTCACTGGTGGGCGCGGGGGGCGAAGGGATGGTGGTAAAGCCGCTGAGCTTTACCGCCAGCCGAGGGATCAAAGTGGCTCAGCCCGCAATCAAGTGCCGGGGACCTGAGTATTTGCGAATTATTTACGGCCCCGAGTATTTGGAACCCAAGAACTTGGAACGCCTAAGAAAACGTGGGTTGGCCCGAAAGCGGTCCCTCGCTTCGCGTGAGTTTGCGTTGGGTGTGGAAGCCATGCATCGCTTTGTCCGCCGCGAGCCGCTAAGGCGGGTCCACGAGTGCGTCTTCGGAGTTCTCGCGTTGGAAAGCGAGCCGGTGGATCCCCGGCTATGAAGGCCCTCCGGCCTTGAGCGTTTGGTATACGATTACGGGCAATTTTAGCGGAAAGCGATTAGGACTGAACTCGACGAACCGAGGGCAAACAAACTGCTTGCATTACCCTGCCTCTTGAATCAACTCCTCGCAATGACTTTTCAGGTGCTCCCGGCCTTCTTTCATTGTCTAGGTTTTTTCCGCCTGCGCGGATGTCGGCCAAACCGGCCTCCACATGCGCCAAACGCGCTGGGTTGAAGAGGTGTCCATATCTTCTGGCTCCTCTATCCGTTCATCAGCACATCGCTGACGTAGGCATCAACCGAGTCAAATCGCTCCCGCAACGCGCGTTTGCAGGATTGTTCGAAAAGTTGGCCAAAGTGTTGGTCTGGCTTTATGGGGCTACCCAAGGTTATTGAGTAGCCGGGGCCTCAGAACCAACGCATTCCGAATTCAACTAACCCCAAATAAGATCTGGGCGGGGGAGGATGGTTTCGGCGCGGTCGGGGCCGATGCTGACCATGGCGATGGGGGTTTGGGTGAAATCCGACACGAACTCCAGATACCGCCGGGTGGCGGCGGGGAGGTCTTCTAACCTTCGCGCGGTGCGAAGGTTCCCTTCCCAACCTTCCATCTCTTCGTATTGGGGAATCGCCTTGGCGAATTCCCATGTATTGGCGGGCACGTGGCCGACATCTACCCCTTCTATGGTGTACCCGGTAGCCACCTTCAGCTTAGGGATTCCACTCAGCACATCCAGCCGAGTGAGGGCCAGGCCGCTCATTGCGTTGAGGCGAGCCGAATGCCGAAGCATGACTAGGTCTAGCCAGCCGCAGCGGCGCGGCCTTCCGGTGCTGGTTCCGTACTCTTGCCCTTCGTCTCTAATCCGCTGACCCGTCTCATCCAGTAATTCGGTGGGAAACGGGCCTTCGCCCACCCGCGTGGTGTACGCCTTGGCCACCCCAATCACGCCATCAATGCGCATCGGCCCGATTCCGGTGCCTAAACATGCGCCACCGGCCACCGGATGCGAGCTTGTGACGTACGGATAAGTGCCCGAATCCAAGTCTAGGAACGAGCTCTGGGCACCCTCAAATAACACTCGTCGCCCGGCGAGTACCGCTTCCTGAACAATCGGCTCGGTATCGGTGACGTACTCCCGCAGTTGGTCGGCGTAAGCAGAGAACTCGGCAAAAACTTCTTCAAACTCCAAGGTCGGGGAGCCGAACATGGTGAGAAGGCGATTCTTGTATTCCAGTACGTGGCGCAGGCGCTCGCGGAAGATTTCCGGCGTCACCAACTCGCCCATTCTGATTCCGAACCGCGCAACTTTGTCTTGGTAAGCCGGACCGATTCCACGAAGGGTGGTGCCAATCTTGGCATCTCCCCTCGCCTCTTCTTCTAGCGCATCCAGCATCCGGTGGTACGGAAAAACCACGTGGGCGGCGGAAGAAATCTTGAGCGATCCCAGCTGAGGGCACTTAGATCGGGTCAGCGCGAGCTCTTCTAGCAGTGCTTTGGGACAGACCACCATTCCGCTGCCGAGCACGGCGGTGGTGGAAGGGTGGGTGATTCCCACCGGCAAGAGGTGGAACTTAAAGGTTTGGTCACCAAAGATAACCGTGTGTCCGGCGTTGTTTCCGCCGGAATAACGAACGACGAGTTCGGCTTCATTGGCCAGAACGTCGACCAATTTCCCCTTGGCCTCGTCTCCCCATTGACCCCCGATAATTACGAGTGTTGGCATATCTTCAACTCCTCGGAACGCACGACCAAAAATAAAAACGGGTCGACGCTCCTGCTGTCGAGGATCCGCCGGCCGTTGCCGTTGAGCCTTATCTCAACCATCTATAGGATACATCAGATTTGAGCGAGATGCCCCGTAATCAAGTTTTTGCGTGGGATAAGCAAATATCTGTCCATACCTAGGCCGGCGGCGGCCTGACATTCCGGAAAAGACTTATTCTGGACCACATTAGAACCGCCTAGCGCCGGATTGGTTATGCTCAGATTTGCAATATGCGCACGTCTAGCATCGACCGCTAAAACAACGGATTCGAGAGGCTTAACGCTCCTTTCTGCGTTACAATTGAAACATGCTTAGGCCGGTTAAACCGAGGCTTTCGATTCTTGCCCGGCTTAACGTAGCACCGGTTGACGACGTGGAATGGGCGGAGTTGGTGCGGCAACATCCCGAAGATCCTACATTTCGGGCCCGACTGGCCGCCGCTTATCTGCGGGCCCGGCAACCCGAACTGGCATGGGAACAGATTGAAGCTTGCCTCGCTTTATCGCCACCCGGCAGCCGAAAACGCCTGCTGGTTGTAGTCCTCCGGCAACGCATTAGGGTCGCACTTCAACGAGGATTGTGAGTCTCTCATGTACGTTCCGTCAGACCTCGACAGCGCGAATTGCCTTGACGCTCTCCGCCTCCTTTGCGATAGATCGGTACACAAAAGACTGGCATAATGGGCCTAAAGATGCCTAACAAATTCCCAGGTGGTGCCATGCCTGGATCATTGAGAAATAAGTCTGTCCCCGGCAGGGGCACCAGAATCTTGCGACAGATTTATTGGGAAGAAATTGATTGTGCGCAACTAGCCTTCCCCTTGTCCCGGCAGGGACTATCCCCGAATAGCCTGGCAAAAGCTCTCGCGCCATGCCAGGTCGGTTGCGTCCTCGCTAAGTTCCCCGGCAGGGGCACCAGAACCTTTCAGTCAAGATATCGAGGATCGTAATCAATACCCGCTTCTCTGAGTAGGTCTTCTAGCTCCTCCAGATGAGATTTCTTGTGATGCAATGTATCTTCCGAATGTCGGGAATCGCCGATGCACTCACCGAGAAAACGGAATATGCCGCCTGCCATTGGTATTCGACGGCGTAGCCGGTAGTCGGCGGATGACCGGAGCCTTTGCAATGGAAACTTTCCAATCTGTACCGCAAAACAATCGAAGGTGATCATTTCAGATTGCTACCATCCTTGTTGCCCTGGAAGGGTTTTGCGGGAGGTTTGAGGCTCAGAAAGTCCTGAGATGGGCTTGGATCTTGAGTAGTGCCTAACAATCGTAGGCGACCACGCCCGCAGAAAATCCATTGCAAAGGCTCCGAC
>JBBQUZ010000091.1:0-10310 GCA_038212035.1 Fimbriimonadales bacterium | reverse complement strand
TGTCCTACTTCAAAAGCTCGGTCTCAAGCTGCCTACAAGCATCGAATTGGCCAAAGTGTAGTGTAACAAATCGCCTGAAAACCATCCCCCTTAGACTCAAATTTCACCGACAATACACCCCAACTGCGGAACTTGGGTTAGATCGTTACACCCAAGACCGATGAAATGGGCCTAAAGGAGCCTATCTAAATGTGTATGTTGCGTAACCCGCTCCATTTAAACCGCCCCCGTCTCCGGGTCGCTGGCGAAAATTTTAGGACCTCCCCGAGACTCCAGAGCCAAGGCGGCCCTGAAGCCTGAGGTCATTTCCTCACCCTGAAACGGCACTTTTAAAACACGCGTGGCATCGGCGTAAACCCGCGAACAGTGCCCGCCCGGAAGTTCTTGAGTGGGTTCAAAGCCAAATGGAAGCATCGAAAGTGATGATAACCTGCGGTTGCGTTTACTCGCGTCCGCGTGCAAAGATAAGCTATGTTTTGCGCGCTGATGGCTCAACTAATGTCTCCATTGCCGGGGATGGATTCCCCGGCTCCTCTGGACCTGGCACCTATTGCCAAGGGAAAGTTTGTGGGGAATCTAGAATCCCTCCGGCAGAATCATTATCCAGACTGGTTTACCCACGGAAAATTGGGAATTTGGGCGCATTGGGGGCCGCAATCCGTGCCAATGGAGGGAGACTGGTACGCGCGAAATCTGTACAACGAGGGGAGCAATCAGTACATCGACCACCTGAAACGATTTGGCCCCCCCAGCGAGAAAGGTTACAAAGACATCATTCCGTTGTGGCACGCCGAGAAGTGGAATCCCGACCGGCTAATGAGGCTTTACAAAAAGGCGGGGGCTCGGTACTTTGTCAGCATGGGCGTTCACCACGATAACTTTGACCTGTGGAACAGCACCTACCACCGTTGGAACGCCACCAAGATGGGACCCAAGCGAGACGTGGTGGGCACTTGGCAGGCGGCGGCAAAAAAGCAAGGACTCCACTTTGGAGTCTCCGAACACCTGGGCGCGAGTTTCAATTGGTTTCAAATGAGCCGCGGAGCCGACAAAAAGGGAGCGTTTGCGGGCGTTCCGTACGACGGCAACGATCCCGCCTACCAAGACCTTTACCATTGGGCGGCCAAACCGGGTGACACGGGCTGGTACAGCAACGATCCTTACTGGCATGCCGAATGGTATCGACGCATCAAAGATCTGGTGGACCAATACCATCCTGACCTTCTTTACAGCGACGGCGGGATTCCGTTTGACCACGTAGGAGAATCTCTGGTTGCCCATTTGTACAACACCAGCATGGCTAACCATCAGGGGAAGCAAGAGGCGGTTTACACGTGCAAGCAGCCGTCAGAAGGCCGATGGGCTCAGGATGTGGAGCGTGGGGTTATGGCCTCCATTCAGACGTATCCGTGGCAAACCGATACCTCCATCGGTGACTGGTTCTACAACAAGCACTGGACCTACCGAGGGGCGGACTGGGTGATTAGAACGTTAGTGGATGTGGTGAGCAAGAACGGCAATCTGCTCATCAACGTGGTGCAAAAGCCCGATGGTAGCCTTGATCCCCAGGCGGAAAAGATCCTTGCGGATATGGCGGCGTGGATCAAAATTAATGGTGAGTCGGTTTACAACACCACGCCGTGGATCAAGTTTGGCGAAGGCCAGATTCGGGCCAAAGGCGGCGCGTTTAAGGAAGACTTTGGGTTTACTGCTCACGACGTTCGCTACGCTCAGAAGGGGGAGGGAGTGGTGTACGCGACCCTCATGGGACGCCCCAGTTTCCCATCGATAACCTTCAGCGCGTTTGCCAAGTCGGCTTCTAATCAGGGCAAGGTTCGGCAGGTTTCTGTGTTAGGCGTGCCGGGCAACGTGGGGTTTACCCAGACGCCATCTGGTCTTCAGGTGACGTTGCCAGATCAATTACCCGCCAGCATTGCCGTGGTGCTCAAAATTCAGGGCGACCACATTCGAAGTTTCACGCCGTCAGAGCCGGTGGTGGCCGCGCCGAAGATAGTGGCAAATTCGAAGGGTAATTTTGACATTTCTGCCGACCTGGCCGAACTTCATGGTGAAGGATTGAATACCGAGACTCGAGATCTCCAAACCAACCTGGGATTTTGGGACAGCGCCACCGACTTTGCCACCTGGAACGTAGATTTTCTCCGGGTCGGCAGTTACAAAATTATTGCGACGGTAGCTACCGAGAATCCGGCGACTTTTCTCGCCGTAGAGGTTGCGGGTCAGCGGGTGGTGAGTCCGGTCCCCACTACTGGAGGCTGGGGGAACTTCCAGGCGATTTCTTTGGGCGTTATTAAAGTGGCCAAGCCCGGTTTGCAGGTGATCAAGGTTGTTCCCGCCCAACCGGATACCTGGAAACCAATCAACTTGCGAAATCTGCGCTTACTCCTCATGGCAAAGGGATAGCCATCGTACACGTCCAGTTAAGTCTTCCAAAGGTGAATTACCGGGGCGGTCTGCACCACTTTTACGCCAAATCGGTTTACAAACGGCCGATGAGGTGGGCCCAAAGTTGGCTGACTAAATGTTCCCGGCAGGGACTATCTCCGAGTAGCCTGGCATAAGCTCTGGCGCCATGCCAGGCGCGGTTGCGTCCTGGTTAAGTTCCCCGGCAGGGTACCAGCACCTTTTGATCAAGATATCAAGGATCGTTATCACTGAAAAGAGGGAAGATGCCGACCGCCATTGGGATTCGACGGCGCAGCCGGACGTCGGCGGATGAACCTGCCGACGTCCGGGTGCCCCGAGATCGACGGCAGTCACCCGGCCTCGGGCACGGGTCATCCCGAGGCTACCGGCTTCGCCGACCTCCTTAGAATTTAGTCCACTTATACGAGTCTCTCTGCGGTATTAGTGGAGCCGTCCTGACCCTTCGGCGTGGATATTCGGCTCGCCATCTTTGGTTGAGAATACGATGGGGTAACTCATGTTCGGATGAGTTGTAGGCATTCAGTAGATTCTGGTGCCCCTACCGGGGAACCGACTTATATGCTGACCCATCCTGGCATGGCACGAGAGCTTATGCCAGGCTACTGGGGAGAGTCCCTGCCGGGACAAGGGAGGGCTAGTCGAGGTCAAACCTTTTCTTCCCGACTAGGCCGTTGTAAGATTATAGTTTCCCTGCCGGGGAACTGACTCAATTGCTGACGCATCCTGGCCCGGCGCGACAGCTTATGAGGCCACTCGGGGAAAGCCCCTGCCTGGACATGGGAGGGCTAGTCATACACAATTTAATTAGAGCTCCAAAGGTGAATTGCAGGGGCGGTATGCGACCCTTACACGCCAGATCGGTATACAAAGGAAGAATAAAATGGGCCTCAGGATGCCTAACTAACTGTATATGGGAAGAGTTATCCCAAATCGAAACGCAATCGTATAGACTAGGCCCACTATGGTGGGTCTTCTTCCCGTGCTTCCTCCTTCGGTTTCTGGTGATTGGCTGGTGGATTCTCTCCCTCGCACGGCGGGGGTTTACCGGGGCCTTCATGCGCATGAAATCGTCCTCGATAACGGCCTTATTCGCCTGTCTTTTTTTGAGGGACCGAACTTGGCCCGGGTGGGAATAGACCAGCTGTCTTCTAACACGGCCCTTCAGCGGGCGATTCGGCCCGAAGCCGAGGTTACGCTAAACGGCAAGGTGCATGCGGTGGGCGGTCTGGTGGGACAGCCCATTGGCAATTACATCGACCAGAAGTGGCTGGCCGACCTTAAATCTGACCCCAATTGCCTGCAGTATAAGGGATACACCCAGGAGCCAATCCGGGAGCGATTCGATTGGAAGCCCGTTCAGTCTTGGCTGCATACCCACGTGAACTGGCCGCCCAAAGGCGTGCAGGTGAACTTTAACTTTGAAGATTCCTCCACCCGGGTGACCGTCCACTATGAGGTGTATGACGCCCTTCCGGTTTACTCCAAGTGGCTGACCATCACCAATATTTCCAAGCAAACCGTAACGCTAAACACGTTTAAAACGGAGATTTTGGCGGCCACAGAAGCGGATTCGCCCGTGGAAGTTCCGGGAGGCTGGAAGCTCCCCAATATTCAGGTGGAAACCGAGTTCACCACGTGCGCAATGACCGGAGCCGATGCCGCGCGGCAGACCGCGCACTGGAAGGA
Organism: Fimbriimonadales bacterium; assembly: GCA_038212035.1. Taxonomy (GTDB): domain Bacteria; phylum Armatimonadota; class Fimbriimonadia; order Fimbriimonadales; family Fimbriimonadaceae; genus Fimbriimonas. The sequence continues at coordinate 6,176 of JBBQUZ010000091.1, read as the reverse complement.
AGACCCTTCCTACGGCACCCAGGTGAACTATGAGCTTAAAACTCCGTGCCAGTTGGAAGTTTCCCCGCCCCTCGGGCCAAACCGACTTTTGCCGACAAAGACGAGTTTCGAGACATTTCGCACCTGGTTTATTGCCCACGACTCAGAAGACGCGACTCGCAAGACGCTGACCATGAATCACTTTTATAAAGCGGTGGCTCCTTGGGCGTTTGAGAATCCGCTGATCTTTCACGTTCGAAACGCCGACCCTAAGTCGGTACGCGAAGCGATTGACGAAGCCGCTAACGTGGGCTTTGAGCTTGTGATCATGACATTTGGTAGCGGGTTTGATATTGAAAACACCGATCCAAAGTATCTCGCGGAGATCAAAAACTTGGTGGAATACGGCAAGTCTAATGGCGTTGCGTTGGGCGGTTATTCGTTGCTGGCCAGCCGTTCTATTGACGAAGCCAATGATGTGATCAACCCTAAAACCGGAAAACCGGGTGGGTTCGCCCAGTTTGGCAACAGTCCCTGCGTGGGTAGTAAATGGGGGCAAGACTATTTCAAGAAACTGTATAACTTCTTTACCATTACGGGATCGGGCGTTTTTGAACACGATGGTTCTTATCCGGGAGACGTGTGTGCTTCCACCACCCACCCCGGGCACGAGGGGCTAGAAGACTCGCGCTACCGGCAGTGGGAAGTGGTCCGCGATTTCTACCGCTGGTGCCGGGGTAAAGGAATTTATCTCAACGTGCCGGACTGGTATTTCCTTAACGGAAGCAGTAAAACCGGCATGGGCTACCGAGAAACCAACTGGTCGCTGCCTCGCGCGCAACAGGAAATTATCGAGCGGCAAAACATCGCCGATGGCACCCGCTATAAGGCTCCGAGTATGGGCTGGATGTTTGTTCCGCTTTCGGAATATCAGGGCGGCGGGGAAGCGGCGACGATCGAACCGTTGCACGAACACCTTGACCACTATCAGCATCGCTTGCGCAACCTCCTGAGTGCGGGCGTTCAAGCCTGCTACCGGGGTCCCCGGCTGTACGATGCGCCCGATACCCAGGCCATGGTGAAGTCTGAGGTTGATTACTACAAGAAAAACCGAGAGCTTCTGGAGTCGCCTCTGCTCGTTTTACGTCGGGCCGATGGTCGGGATTGGGACGGTTGGATCCACGTTCGCAACTCCACCGAAGTCCGAGCCATGGGCACAATATTCAACCCGCTCACCGAGCCGATTGAGCGAGACATGGTGTTGCCGCTTTATTACACGGGGCTGAAGGGTTCGGCCCAGATTTCGATTGGCACTGGACCCGCCCACAAGGTAGAAATCAATGATCGAGGCCAAGCCAAGATCCGGGTGCGGATACCAGCCCATAGTTCGGTGGATGTTGTGGTGGGGAGGTAGGGTTTTAGTCCTCGGTCCTCGGTCCTCGGTCCTCGGTCCTCAAGCTTCGGTCTTCAGGGTTCACGGGTTAGCGATATGGCTTAGCAATCTTACGAAGAATTGGAGGTTTGGAAGCGATCTGTGGCTTTGGCAATACGCATCTATAATCAACTCAAAGACTGCCGAGACTTCAGCTTAAAAGATCAGATGCAACGAGCGTCAGTGTCTATTCCCTCAAACATTGGGGAAGGCAAAGAGCGGGGCGGCAAGGACTTTCAACGATTCCTACGGATTGCCCGCGGCTCAAGCGCTGAATTGCGAACACAGCTCACAATTGCAAGCCAAGTCAAAGTTCTCAGTCCCACAGAAGTAGCGGAGATGATTGAGGAACTCACCATTATCGCCAAGATGCTAACACGCCTTGACCACTCAATTGACGTCCAGCCCCAACCCCAGAAAGCTCAAGCCGCAGAACACCATTGAATCCCGACAACCAAACACCAAGGACGATTCCCAAAGACCGATGCCCGATGCCCGATGCCCGAAGACTGAAGACTGAGGACTGAGGACTGAAGACCAAAGCCCGTCTTTCGGATTTTGTACCTGAGTGCGATTGTCAACCGAGCCGCGGCGGAATCCATTTCCTGTGTTATTAGCCATATCAAATATGTAGACGCATGTGGCCTCCAAAAAGTATCGGGCTGAATTAGCTCGCCGTACAGATTCAAAACACCGAAATAATTTACAAAATAGGTGGGGTAGTATATGAGTCTATTTCTTTACCAGATACGTAAAGAATAAGTGTGGATCGAGACTTGGATATCAGCTTTGCCACGGATAGGATAGAGGGCGATATGAATGATCATGCTCGCATGATCAGAGTGTATGGGCCCGAACTGAGCAAAGCGTTAAATAAGCGTTTGGCTGACCTGGATGCCGCGCAAGTCCTCGCGGATTTAAAATCTTTATCGGGAAGATGCGAAGAGTTGGCAGGCGAGCGCAAGGGACAGCTGTCGGTTCGGCTGGACGCACGCTATCGTTTGGTTTTTCGTCCCGCCGATGAGCCCTCTGCCCTCAAGGTCGATGGCGGGATCGATTGGAGCCAAGTCCGCTCTATTCAAATTATGGAAGTGGTTGACTATCACTGAAACTGGACATATAAACAAGGGAGAACTATGACTAAAACCTCATTTGCACCTAACTGGGGCTCACCGCCCGGGGACGCGCTTAGTGACCTTCTGGAGGAGCGCGGTATCACGCAAAAGGAACTGAGCATCAAACTCGGACGATCTGACAAGAACTTGAGCCAAATTGTGAATGGCAAGGCTCCGATTACTTCCGACTTTGCGATAGACCTTGAACGAGTGCTGGGCACTCCGGCTCATTTCTGGAACAGCCGCGAGGCGCGTTACCGAGAGTGGATTTCGCGTCAGAACATTACCGAGCCCACCGAGGACGATCTGGGTTGGGCTCGCTCTTTTCCGTATCCAAGCATGGTGAAGAATGGCTGGATAGCGGCGGCGGCCAATGTTCGCGAAAAATTCTTTAATCTGCTCAAATTCTTTGGCGTCGTGGATCGCGCCGCGTTCGTCGCTTGGCAAGCCACCCTTAGTCCAATGTATCGACGAGCGGTGGCATCCACCGAAAAGGATAATTTGATTGCCGCTTGGCTTAGGCGCGGTGAAATTGAAGCGGCCACCGTGAAAACCGGCGCCTATTCTGAAGGTGGCTTTGAGGCGGCCATTTCTGAGGCAAGAAAACTAACCCGCCAAGACCCTGAAACATTTGATCCGCAGCTGAAGAAACTCTACGCAGAGGCCGGGGTTGCCTTGCTGTTTGTTTGTGAACTCCCATCCATGGGGGTAGCGGGGGCAACGCGCTGGCTTGGTTCCAAACCAGTCATTCAAATTACGCTCCGATATAAAACCAACGATCAGTTTTGGTTTACGATCTTTCACGAATCGTGCCATATTCTGAAACACCAAAAACGGGTGGTGTTTCTGGAAACGGTCAAAGGAGCGTACAGCGTGGAGGAAGCAGAGGCAAATGAGTTTGCCGCCGATCTTCTCATTCCACCAAGGGCCTATCGCATGTTTATTGAGAGAAAGATTTTCACCTCTGAAAGCGTTCTTGAATTCGCCGCCTCGGTTGAAATTTGCCCCGGTGTCGTGGTCGGGCGACTTCAGCGAGAACGGCATATCCACTTCGGTGCCCTAAACTCGCTCAAAGTCCCGCTAAAGTGGTCCGTGGGCAAATAGCCTATCTAACATTCCGGCGAACAATCTGGTCTACTCTGTATGTTGCTGGCGTCGCCGGCTGATCTCATCGGGGAGGGTGTTCTTTTGCCGATCCACCGACCGGGAAAAAAAGGAATCATTTTAACTATGTCAGTTGACATTGAATCGTTGTGGGAATACGGGGATCCGGGGGCGAGTGAGGAGCGGTTTCGGGGGCAGATAGAAGCGGCGGATTCGGATCAGCGGCTGGAACTACTCACCCAGGTCGCCCGGACCTACAGCCTACGAAAACGGTTTGAGGATGCGCACCAACTGCTAGAGGAGGTGAACTTGGCCCTGGACGCAGCCGGGGTTCGCCCGCGGATTCGGTACCTCTTAGAGGAGGGTCGCACTTTTAATTCCAGTGGTGAAAAGGAGACCGCACGCGCGCTGTTTGAGCAGGCCTGGGAACTTGCCCGTCAGTATGGTGAAATTGGACTCGCGGTGGATGCGGCCCATATGGTCGCCATCACTTTCACGGGCACCCAAGAAGCCGTGGATTGGAACCAGGTTGGATTAGACCTCGCACGGACATCGTCAGACGCCAAAGCTAAAGCGTTGATCCCTGCGATGCTCAACAACAACGCTTGGGATTTGTTTGACACGGAGGACTATCCGGCGGCGCTATCTCACTTTGAACAGGCCTTGGCTGAGTGGCAAACCCGCGACCAGTCGGCCCAGATCCGCATCGCCGAGTGGTCTCTGGCGCGGTGTTTGCGTGCCCTCGGACGCTGTGATGAGTCGCTCTCTATCCAACTAAATCTGGCACGTGATAACGAGAGTGCGGGAAAGCCCAGCGCCCTTGTGTTTGATGAGTTGGCCGAACTTATGAACGCTATGGGCCGGCCAACCGAGGGTGAATCCTACCGCACACGTGCGGCGGCGCTTAAGTCAATGAGTTGATTCATGCGCGCGCTGGCTCATAATTGCCGTAATGCATCGGCACCCCTATTTCCATCGATTTGTCCGATCGGTGGCTCGGTTCCATCTTGCTCTTTGCGGCGGCCTCAAGGTCACCGGACAAGACCGCATTCCTTTGACCGGTCCGGTGATCTTTGCGCCTAACCATATCAGCTACTTAGACACGTCGGCGGTGGCGGGTGGAATGTCACGAATGCTTAGGTTTATGGCCAAAGAAGAGCTTTGGGATAACAAGTTAATCGGAGGCGTGGTTTCGGGAGTCGGCGGATTTCCGATCCGGCGGGGCGAAGGAGACTCGGAAGCGATTCGCAATGCGCTGGCTGCCCTAGCGGATGGCGATGCGTTGCTTATCTATCCGGAAGGCACTCGGGGAGACGGGGTGACCATCGGGCCGATCAATCGCGGAGTTGCCATGTTAGCCAAGCGTTCTGGTGCCGCGGTGGTGCCCGTAGCCATCACCGGAACCAACATAATTATGCCCAAGCGCTGGCCCGGCCAGCCTAAACAATCCGGCCGTCGCCACGTGGTGAGGGTGGAGTACGGAGAGCCCTTTACTTACGCCGAGATTGCCAAGAGTAGTAGCGACCGGGAAAACCGCGATAAGTTTGCCAACTATCTAACGGATCGGCTGGTGGAGTTGTGCGCCAGAAATGGGCTTCCGCTTAGAAGTGCGCAATCAAGCTTGCCGAAAGAAACGTCTGTCGATCTCGAATCAGGTAGCGAAAAGCCAGCTTAGAAATCGGCCTAAGCTCAAATCCGGTGATCAAACGGTAGCCATTGTGTTCAGCAATCAGTCGAAACTCCTGGCTGAGGGGAAGGGCTAGCCCCACAAAAAAGCTACTGTGTCCGGCCAAGTAGCCGCCAAATGTGATTTCTGCCGCGACCTCCCCATTTACGGTGGTGAGGACGGGACGGTTAGTGAGGGCAACGTAGGCACGGCGGCCATTAGAAGTTGTATTGCCGAGGTCTTGAATCCCCACCGTGAGTCCCGGAGCTAGATCGGGGATGGCGGTGAGAATATTGTAAGACAGATCTAGTGCCTCATGCTTTTTGACACCCGGCAGTTTTTGCGTGCGGTAAGTGGCTTCAAACGATTTGCCGATGCCAAAGTCAAAGTAAGTTTCGGTATCACCGTGGCCGGCCGCTTCAAAAAGGGTTTCCCAGCGTACTGTCCCGTAAGGAAGCTTTCTGCCCGTAGGAATGTTAATCAAACGGTCTGCCCAGCAAACCGCGGCAAGGGCAGAAAACATCATACACACCGCCAGTCGCATCACCGGCACGGTACCCGAGACGACGGCTTAAAGCATAGGGATGGGCCTCATATACGTTTAGTGAGGCCCCGACAGGGTGAATTGCATTGGCGGTTTACGCCTTCTTTGCGTTAGATCGATACACAAATGACCGGCTTTCAGAACCCTCGCCTGCGCCTTTCAGAACCCTCGCCTGCGGCGGTGCATGTCCGCTGCGGGAGAGGGCAGGGTGCAATACTGTTTAGTTAGGCTCCTTTTGGGCCCATTTCATCGGTCTTGGGTGTGGCGATCTAATGTAAAAAAGGCGCAGACCGCCAATTTAATTCACCCTTTCCATGCTTAACTAAACCGCATTGG
>JBBQUZ010000090.1:0-10452 GCA_038212035.1 Fimbriimonadales bacterium | reverse complement strand
ATTGGACGGGACCAGACTAATTAAGTCGAGAAGCTTGTTGAATTCCTCGAGCTCGTCTCCAAAGAAAATCGTTCCGTTCGCTTCCTCCGGATCAATGATCGTTTGCCCGTGCTCGTCATAAACAGATTGACCGTCATCCGTTATCTTATAAGGAAGATGGGTTTCTAGCATACCCATCATTTCGGTAAAGTACCAGCAATCTGAGACCGTCAGTGGGCGCGCTTTTGCCTGAAACAATGCCTGACTAAACCAACAAAGATTCTCGACTATATTCCATCTAAACTTCGCGAAATTTAGACCAGCATCTTTATATTGAATCTTCATAATTTTGACGGCCCACGTCCGATCACGTACGGAGCATTCCAATCACCCCAAAGTTTCCACTCGCTAAGAGGGATGTGAGTCTCTCCACTCCGGGCACCACCACCTGGGGACCCAGTTTGATTCGACCCATCCCTCCCTAGCAATCTCAAATGATCACCTTAGATTGTTTTGCGGTACAGATTGGATAGTTTACAATGCAAAGGCTCCATCGGTGCCGCGGTCCGGGTGATTGGAATAACTGATTGCAAAGCACCCAGACTACCGAACGGTCATGGTGCGGTCGCGTTGCTTTCAGGGATCTGCAACTTCAATCCCATGAATGTTACGGCTCAGATGAAAATTGGGGTTTGGGCAAACCAACCGACAAGCAACGCTCGTCTTCGGACCACGCCATTTCGTAACCCTCATACTTTTCTTTGAATTCGGCGGCAAACCGGCTAAGGCTACTCACGGCTTCGGGCAGAAATCTTTGGTCGCCGTCAATTATCGCTGCATTGCCGTCATCCCCAAACCACACCACGTACTTTGCAATGCTCGTCACCAGTTGCGTGAGGCCCCCAGGCAATGTTACGTCTTCTCCCCGAACTGGGCGGATAGCAGCAGTGAGTCGGGAAAGTTCGCCCGGGTTCACCCCGGTTAAGCAAATCATTGTATCTTCAAACTGCCATGTAAACAGCGGTTCGTCGCTAAATTTGACTCCGTCAAGATTTTGCGGCTGATCGATTTCATAGGACGACCAGACACCATCATAGTTGGGAGAAATTGTAAAACCCCCTTGGATCGGCTCCGCATCGGCCATCTCTTCAAGACTTGGACAATAATACATTCTTCCAAATTCAAAATTCTGCGGGCCTTTGGGCGCATTGCCGTAAACGAGAAATGCAAGTGGAAATTCGCCCAAGCATTGGGCGAAGCCGACTGCCATGGACAGTGGCGGGTCACCAGCATAGGGGTTACGTTCGCTGTGAAATTGTGGGAGCATGCCCCAAACGATCATCGTAAATCGACCAGGCTCAGGTTGCAACTCGTACTTAGGCCCAGTCAGCACTTCGTACTCAAGCATCGTCATCCCGTCACTTTGAATTACTTGGCGTGTGCTCACTTTAACCCTCGAAAATCTTCGGCAAATCAATCTACCTGCAATAAATATTTCTCAATAATTACAACGGAAACTCAATTATTGGTATTTCAGGGATCTCTATAAATCCATCACCAGCACCACCCTCTAGCGGAGTCGGAGCACCTTCAGGGCCCTCCCCGCCTGGACTTTCTCCAGCACCTACTTCGCCTTCCGGGGAGCCCGGCAATTCTATTGGCTCTTTTGGTGATTGCCCGGGCTTGTAGTGCTTAGGGTCATCTTTCCCTACTACATGCCAATGATCGCCTAATCCTTCCTTGTTTTTGGGTGCTTCAGGGTGAAAATCTATTTTCTGTCCTCCCGGTAATATATACCGGCCGTACCATGGAGGACCCTCTGGCGGAACCGGTCCGTTTGGATGTTGGCAGGCTCCGGGATCAATCCCGTGAGTCGGATCAAAGACAGTACCCGGAGGCAGTCCTCCAGGATTGGTTGGAAAAACGAATTGGAACCCACTGGGGTCGACAACATTGACGGCACGTTGTCCACCGTAGGAATAGCTATTGATTCCGCCTCGATATCCCACTGGATCTCGGTTGACCCAGCGACCGGTGCCGGGGTCGTAGTAGCGGTGTTGGCATAGGTAGAGGCCGGTTTCACGGTCGAAGAGATAACCCGAGCGGGCGTTGTAGCCGAAGACGTCATTCGGCGTGCCGACTGCGTTGGCTTCGGTGCCGTAGGCATCATAGATGGAGCTGGACGTGACCGCCTGAGCCGCGTTCAGCCGCTGAGCTACGTTGCCTTGCTGGTCAAACGTATACTGAGTCCAGGTTCCCCCCTGCTTACGAGCCACCAGCCCATCCGGGGCAAAGACATTCACCGCCTGCACGGTCCCAGACGCATCCAGTTCCACCACCGGCTCGCCGTCGTCGTATAGATAGTAAGTCTTGGTCCCGTTAACGTTCTTCCACCCCCGAAGCCCATCCGCCCGATAGCCTGCCGTCCAAGTGGTACCGACACCCGTGGCGCGGCTTTCCGGATCAAAGGTAAACGCAGACCCCCTGTACGTGGTCGGGTTGCCGTTGCCATCGTAGACAAACGTTCCGTTGCTGGTCTGTTGGTTGTTTGCGTTGAACGCCTGCGCGGTGCCCTTGAACGTAGTGGGGTTACCCGCCGAATCGTAGCCAAAGTTACCCGTGTAAGTTCCGTTCCGGGCCGATGACTCCTGCGTCATCCGGTCTTTGGAGTCGTACGTGTAATCCGTAGCCCCCGCTTGCAGCCTTGGGTGATCTTACACGGAGACGGCATTCGCACCTACGTTTTACAACACATATCTTATAGAACGCAATACTTGATCAATAGTGCGATCATCCTTTTGACTCCCACCAACCGAAGTCATAACCATCCATAAACTGTGTCCGTGTGACCGCAACGAGGCCGTTGTGAATTCAAGAGAGCCGGGCAAGTTTCCACGGTTTGCGAGGCCCACATATCCTTTAACGACGGGTGAAATAACTCGGAGTAGAATTATTCTGCTCGGAAACTTCCTCCCTGGTACATAAATGCCACTGCGTCTAACACCTTTCGATAATCTGATGGTCCATGCTGCCGAACGTCTCCGGCGATAAACAACCATGCCTGCGCGTGTACGTCAACCGTCCCGACAAAAAAATTTTTTCTTAACGATGTTAACCTTCATTCGAGCCGGCATTTCTACTTCCCAATGAGGCGAAATTTTGACCCAGTGAAAATCATCACTTTGCAGTCGAAACGCGGCAAGCGTACAACCCAAAATTAGAACACTCGTCATTGGGTCGCCTTTGGTGAACGAGTGTCGGCTAATCGTATCGAGGTAAAAATTTTCAGAACCTGATCTATACCGGCGGGTAAGAATGCGCTTAATCTACACCGGGCAATCAGCTTCTGCCCCCCCGCCAGACAACTCTATTACGGCATATTGAACCAAAAATCGTCCTTTTGCCATGTGTCCGGCCAGCGCATACATGCCGGAGTAGCCTGGGCAAGCAACGGGCGTAAAAACGGTTCGGTCTACGGTGGATCCCGGTCCTTCGATATAGGGTTCAACCCTACGAGTCAGGTCTGAAAACACATCTGCGGTTCGACCTGCTTTCACAATAACCGAGATCTCTTGCCCATCGCAAGTAATCACCTCCGCATCCCTTCGACGAAGGTCTGTCAGTTTAACGACGGCTCCTTCTGGCACCGTAACCAGAAATTTGCCAATCTGATGGGAGGAAACGTTATTAACCGATGGCCCAAACACCAGCAAAACCCAGTAAGCACATCCCCAAACTGTCATGCCGATTCTCCCAATCGCCCGGCTTGGGATTTGTAACTATTAATGTGTTTGATATTGAACCTCATCATTGACCTCGCATCCCGTATTCATGCCATTGCCCTTCCTAAGACAAGGGTTGCAACTAGAGGTTCCTGGCACACGGAGCCGGGTCATTGTAGCTCTGGCGGCAGATAATCTCCGGTAAATGCGCCATAAGATTTAAACCCTGGAGAATTCCCTTCCCGATAATGCCTCTCAATGCACCCGGACCACCGGACAAGCATCGCTGGGCTACACGCATGAAATGTAAGCCGCAGATATCCGTGCCGCGGGCCGGGTGATCTGGAATAACGGCGGAATCGCATCCCCTACGCACAAATGACTTCAGCCAAAATATTCCAGACCGATGAACGATGCTTCTAATAATTCCATGGTGTGAAGCACCCTAACGTGCCCCCCGTGCTCTCGGGCGGCTTGGGCGATCCAGGCGTGGCAACCGGGGTTTCCGGTGGCGACGAGAACGGCACCGGTGGATTCCACGTTGGCTAACTTACGCTCAATCAGCTTTCGGGCAATCTCGGGCTGAGTGACGTTGTAGATTCCCGCGCTTCCGCAGCAAGTATCCGCTTCTGGGAGTTCAACGTACGTAATCTGGGGAATCGCCTTGACCAAATCTCTCGGTGCGGTCCAAATTTTCTGTCCGTGCGCAAGGTGGCACGCGTCGTGATAGGTGGTTTTGTTTGAAAATCCCTGGGAGCGACTCAAAGTCTCTAACAGCCCCTCCGCAAGAAGGAATTCGCTGATATCCTTCACCCTCGCCGAGTACGTTTCTGCCGCCGATCCCCCCACCAGGTGACCGTATTCCTTCATGGTGGAACCGCAACCGGCACTGTTCACAATGACGGGAAGATCGCCCGGCATAGTGGCCATGAGCTTAGTCGCCATTGCCTTGGCGTCATCCAAGTGTCCGTTGTGCGCGTGAAGGGCACCGCAACAGCCTTGCTCCACCGCCTTCACCACGTAACCCGCACGGCGAAGCAGTCGGCGAGTGGCCTCATGAACGCGGGGGTACAGAACTCGCATCGCGCACCCCTCCAGCATGTAGACCTCACCCCGAACGGCGGGTAGTTCAGATTCGACCAGTTCCGGAAAGCGAGGCGCTAACTGGGCGACCGGCTTTTCAGCTTCGGCGGCCGCGCCACTTACTAACTGGGAAACAAAGCCCGGCACTCGCTTTCCGGGCCAGAGCTTGCCCAAAGCCAATTGAGTTCGCAGAACGGCGGGTCGAGTGGTCACTTCTAGCAGGGCGGTCTTGGCCAGACTTCCCCGCTCCGTTTCAATCTTGTCGCGGGCCATTTCCAGGATCGCTCCGTACTCCACTCCGCTCGGGCAAGCGGTTTCGCAGGCGCGGCAACCCAGGCAGCGGTCAAGATGCACCTTCACGTCTTCTTGCCAACGTAACTTGCCCTCAATTGCGCTCCGAACCAAGTAGATGCGTCCCCTTGGCGATTCCAGTTCGCTTGCCGTGGTTGTGAATGTGGGACAAGCCTCCAAGCAGAAGCCGCATCGAATGCAGTGGGTGGTGAGTTCGCTAAGATCTTTCATTTTGTGTCCGTTGGGCGCGAGCCAGCGCTCAGAATATCCCCATTTCCCCCGGATTCAGCTTGCCCAGCGGGTCAAAGATTTCCTTGGTCCGCTTCATGAGCCTTATCTGCGTGGGATCACTCAGTTCTATATTCTTAGGTCCCACTCCCGACCGAATGACCCAGTCTCCTTGGTAACGCGGAAGAGTTCCCTCCGGGGAAACCGAGGCCCACAAGGTTCCCGATGCGGGGTCGGCCAATACAATGTGCGCTCCTGCCAATTCAACCGCCCGATCAAACTCGGTGGCTCTCACCCTTTGAATCCACATAGACGGACCGGGGTTTGCCGCCCCCGGAAAAATCACTTTAGGAACCGGCACCGAACCCACCGGGGTCACCCGCAGAACAACTTGAGTGATGACCCCCAACGTCCCCCGAGCCCCCACCATCAGCCGCTGAACATCGTAGCCGGCCACGTTCTTTACCGCTTTGCTTCCGCACTTGCAGAGGGTGCCGTCTGGCCTCACCAAGGTCATTCCCAGAATCCAGTCTCGCCACGAACCGCATTGGGACGTAAGAACGTGCGGCAAATTGAGAGAAATCGCCGACCCGAGGGTGCCAAACGGTGAAGCAAACCAGGGGAGATGGGGCGGGGCCGTAGGAATGCAATAGCCGTGGGCATGCAGTTCCGCGTTCAAACTCGTAATCTCTGCGCCCGCACCCACCACCAAAACTTGATCCGCCACCGAAAACTCAACGATCTGATTCAGTTTGGCAAGCGAAAGAACGTCGTCCGGAAGCTCATCGGCCATCTCGGTCAACCGATAAGGTCGGGTGAGCAATCCGCCGCCGGTCACGAACACTTTTGGAGCGGCCGCAACGATTTCGCTTACTTGCTGCGCGTTTTCCGGTTCCAGAATAATGGCCACTTTGTTCTTTTCCGTGAGCTGCCAAAATTCGGCAGGACATTTCTGATTATGAAGGGACGGCGCACTTTGAATTAGACTAGGAAGATGCAATATCGCGAATTAGGAAAGACGGGAGTCAAGGTTTCGGAAATCAGCCTGGGTTGTTGGACCATGGGTGGCCTCAACTGGGTGAACGGAAACCCCAATGGGTGGGCCAATGTGGACGAAGGCCAGATCACGGCGGCGATTAAAACCGCGGTGGAGGCCGGGGTCAACCATTTTGACAACGCCGACGTTTACGGAAACGGAAAGGCGGAGCAAATGCTGAGACGGTCTTTACAAACTCTGGGCCTAAAAACCAACGATTACGTGATTGCCACCAAAATCGGCCACTTTCCTGGAACGGCTCCGCATTCCTACGAGCCCGCCCACATTCGCCACCAGTGCGAGCAATCACTGATAAACCTGGGTCGCGATTACCTTGATATCTACTACTTTCACCACGGAGACTTTGGCCCCTCCGACATGTACCTAGATGATGCCGCAGAGACGATGGATCGCTTGGTTGAAGAAGGCAAGGTCAGAATCAAAGGTCAATCCGCGTACTCGGTAGGAGACTTCCTGCGGGTGACTCCTCGTGTACGACCGTCGGTTCTGCAAAGCTGGGCGCATGCGTTAGACAATCAGTTCATTCGGGAAGGATCACCGATCAGTGAACTCATGGGCAACCAAGACATGAGCTTTGTTGCCTTTAGCCCGTTGGCGCAAGCCCGGCTACTGGACAAGTACGATCCCGCGAATCCGCCCACCTTTGAGCCCGGTGATCACCGACAAAACTCGACCGCTTTCTCGGCGGGGGCGATATTGGAGTTAAAACCTAAACTCGCAAAATTGAAGTCACGGTTTGGCGACGATATCAGTGACCTCGCATCGGTGGCCCTAAACTACGTGCTGGCTCACCCCTACGTGGCGTGCGTCATTCCGGGGTTCCGAAACGAGCGGCAGGTTTCCGTCAACCTCTCGGCCGACGGTCGTCCTTTATCTGCCGAAGACGTCGCGTACGTGCGCGAAGTCCTCGCCTGATAAAGTTACACCCGGGTTTCGGGATTCAGCTGAGGCTCCTCGGGAGCCTCAGCCGGCCGCGCCGATTTCAGCTTTGCCAATTTGGATTCAAATGCCAGCTGCGCCTTGCCGTCTAACTTGCTCGCTCCGCCCGCCAACAGCAGGGCCAGCGACTCGCTCTCCGCTCGGGAGAAGATCACCGAACCCAGAATGTGTTCCTCAAACGCTTCGTACGCCACGGGCGCTACCGCTTTGGCCGCCTTAGCCATCGCCTCTGCGTAGACCCTTATCTCATATTGCGCATGCGGATCTAGGCGTAGCCGCAAAAAGTGAAACAGGTTATGGAGGTCAATTTGCCAGTACCATTCGGTGTACAGATTGATGGGCAAGTTGGTGCGCGCAATTTCCCTCGCCACGCCTTTTTCTAGCATCAAGCGATAGTTGGCGTACGCGGATCGCTGCTCTTCGGCCAGAAGTTCGATCACTCCTTGCGCCTCCTCTAGGGGCAACGATTCATCGGCGCGCGCTTGCTTATTGCTGTCACTCTGATATTTGATCTGACCGGCCTCGGGCACGTAGAAATCATCCTTCATCACAGAATAGCGACCGGAAATTTCATTGAGTCGCGCGGTACGATGGCGCACCCACTGCCGCGCCACAAAGATCGGCATCTTGGTGTGGAACGTTAAAACAACTTGCTCAAAGGGCGAGGTGTGCCAGTTTTTGATGAGGTAGTGGATGAGTCCGCGGTCTTGGCGGTAAGTCTTAGTTCCGGATCCGTAGCTCACCCGAGCCGCCTGAACGATGCGTTCGTCCCCACCAAGGTAATCCACTAAGCGCACAAAGCCTTTGTCTAGAACGGGAACCTGAACGTCCAACAGGGCCTCTGCCTCGGGAACGATGATACGAGCCATGGGGTCAATCCTACCTTTTACGCCGCTACATTCCGGGGGAGAGTTCGTACAACTGACCCGCTCGCACGGGGAAGCTTACAAAGCCGTCTTTGTGCTCCACCGTCACCCAAATGCCGCCGGAATGGGCGGTTGTACTGGCCGGCATGCGAATAGTGCACGTGCCATCAGTAGACGGTTGCACACAAGTTCTTACCAGCTTGCCGTCGGCCCACTCAATGTCCACCTCAAACCCGCCGCGCGCCCGCAAGCCCTTAACCCGTCCCGTAGCCCACTCTTTGGGAAGGGCGGAAAGCACTTCTATGTACCCTTCATGGCTCTGGAGCAACATCTCCGCTACACCGGCCGAAAACGCAAAGTTGCCATCAATTTGAAACGGCGGATGGGCATCAAATAGGTTAGCGTAGAGCCCGCCGCCGCCACTGTAATTCACGGCTGAATCATCCACTAAACGGCACAGGTACCGAATCATTCCGTAACTTCGCTCGGGGTTTTTCATGCGAGCCCATAGGCAAAGTCGCCAGCCGATTCCCCAACCCGTGGCCTCGTCACCCCGAATATCCAGAACCCGCCGTACCGCATCTGCCAGTTCGGGGGTGGATTCTGGGGTGATATCGCTGGCCGGATACGCCGCCAAAAGGTGCGATAAGTGCCGATGATGTTCGTCGGTCTCCATGTGATCGTCCGCCCACTCCTGAAGTTGGCCTCGAGACCCAATCTGAAGCGGCAACAGGCGGTCTCGAGTGGTGCGGGCTTTTTCGGCAAAGTCTTGATCGGTCCCCAATGCACGACTTGCCAACATCACGTTTGTGAGCAATGCCCGAATGATTTCTAAATCCATGGTGGCGCCCACCGCAGTTTCCGCCGAACCGCCTGCGGGAACCCGATACGAAAGTTCCGGTGAGACCGAGGGCGCGGTCAACAGATACGGCTTACCATCATCCGCCATCGGCGCGTTGGCCCGGCGATCTTCCACCAGCCAGTCCATGCAGAATTCGGCCGCCCCCTTCATAGCGGGATAGACCTTAGTCAAAAATCTCTTATCTAGGCTAAATGCGTAATGCTCATAAAGGTGAAGCGCCAGCCATGCGCCGCCCATGGTCCAGTTGGCCCACATTGGGTTGCCAAACCCTTCTCCCACCGGTCCCGAGTGAGCCCAAATGTCGGAGTTGTGGTGCGCCATCCAGCCCGGAGCCGCGTAATGAATGCGCGCCGTTCGCGCGCCAGTAGCCGCAAGACGGTCAATCAGATCGAACAGGGGTTCGTGACATTCCGCCAGGTTGCAGGTTTCCACTGGCCAATAATTCATTTGGGTGTTGATATTAATGGTGTAATTGCTACTCCACGGTGGCCTCAAATCGTTATTCCAAATGCCCTGGAGGTTTGAAGCTTGGGAACCCGGACGCGAAGACGCGATGGTGAGATACCGCCCAAATTGAAACAGCAACTCCACGAGATGCGGATCGTTGGTCTCGCCGAAATTCGCAATGAGGTCGGTAGTGGTTTGGCCCGCCGGTTGGGCGGGTGATTGCAGATTGAGGCTGACACGGGCAAATAACGCCTGATAGTCGGCGACGTGGTCGTTACGCAGTTGGCCGTAAGAGTTCCGGGCGACTCCGCTGAGTGCCCGCTCGGCAATTTGGAATACCGCCTTCTCATCGTGGCCCGGAGCCACGAACGGTCCCCTGAAACTTGTGGCCGCAGTTAACATGAGAGTTACCGAAGTGGCCCCGCGAACGGTGAGAACCGAGCCCTCAATGGTGACTTCTCCCCCCGCGTTGGAAGCGACAAGGGCGCACCCAAACCGAATTCCCCCTCCCTCCTTCCCTGATTCGTAACGAATGGGATTTTCCCGGTCTAAATAATTGGGGTCGGCATGAACGGGAGCCTGCCCCGTAATGAACAGCCGTCGCCCGGACTGCGAACCGGTGGTGAATTTGAGCTGGCTATCTAACCGCACCGAAAATGACACACTTCCCGGTTGGTCAGCAGAAATTCGCACCACCAGGGCCCCCGCCGGATGGCTGACAAATACTTCACGCTCGTGGTGAATGGAACCCACCGTGTACTTAACCGTAGAGATCGCGTGATCTAACGAGAGTTCTCTCCGGTATTCAGACACTTCGCCTTGGTGGTGCATCTCCAAGTGCAGGTCCGCCATGGGAAGGTAGCTTTGGGTGAACGGACCCTGCATTTGCCGAGCTAAATCATCTACTTCGTCCAGCCGATTGGCAAAGAGGGCTTCGCGAATTTTAGGGAGGGCGTTCTGGGCGGCGGGGTTCGCTCC
>JBBQUZ010000089.1:0-10749 GCA_038212035.1 Fimbriimonadales bacterium | reverse complement strand
AAGCTACTGGCACCAATGGCATCCGGACGCAAGAATTGACCGAGTTAAGTGGATCCCCGCCGCGGGAAAACAGTGTACGGTGGTCAAGGCACTGACTCCGAGCGTCGAAATCGTAGATTTTGACCAGGAATCCGACGGGTCGAAGGCCGGTCGATACTTTGTCGGCCCCACGGACGGCGTAACCCTTGCCGGTCACTGGTCTGACCTCCAGTCACTCAAAGTCGCGGGCGAAATGGTGGTCCATCGCGAAAACTTCGTAAGCACGGGCGGTTCTGCAGAACTTGGTCAGCGCATGGCTAACCTGGAAACTCATGCGCAGAACCTGGAATCCCATCTCGCCGCCGTGCATCAAACCTTGTCGTGGCGGATTACGGCTCCGCTCAGAGCTCTTCGTCGCTTTCGGAAAGTTTAATTTTAATGGCCGGTCAGGAAACGGAGTTCCTCTCGAAACTGGGGCAGGATGATCTCTGGGCAGTAAGCGCTTTGAACTTTTTCGCGGCACATCGCTCCGTGGCGTTTTAGCAACTCGGGATCGTGATAATAACGCAACACGGATTGGGCCATCTCGTGCACTGAAAACTCCTTTATCGGAGTCGTGCATCCCGCAACCGCCTCACACGCACCCCCGCTTTCTTCGAAGGTTAAGACCGGGTTCCCTAATCCCATATTCTCTAACACAACCAGCGGAAAGGAGTCCTGCCATGAGGTGTGGGCAAAGATGGAGACCGTCTCAAAGAATTTTATTGGGTCTGTACGGTGAGGTAGCAGTTCCAGCCGATCTTCGAGATGAAGTTTTTTGACCTCCAGGCGCATATGTTTACCGAACGTGCTATCTGACCAGCCCAACCATTTGAATAGTATCTTGGCTTCGGGATCTATTAGCCTAACTTCGGCTGCCAACTGTACAAACAGGGATGAACCCTTGATCCATCCGGGAGCCCCGGAAGCGCCGACTACAAACGAGTCGGCCCTGCTGTTGGAACTTAGCGCCGGCACAACCGAATAATTGTTGATGCAACGGATTGTTTTTTCCGGAATCCCACAATCGGTGACCAGGCACTTCTTGACCGCATCAGACACGGCCACAATTCGGGTTGCCGATTTTAGGGCACTTTCAAACGGCTCCGAGAATTGGCTAAGGCTGGATTCCATTTCGTGAACATGTACCAAAACCGTGAGACTCAAAGGGCTTAATTGTTGAACATAAGGCAGTGATGCCGCCGAATTTGCGTAAATGGCATTTGGTTTCCAAGCCTCAAGTGACGCCAGAAAGCGCTTAAATCTGATGGGGATTCCGATATGTCGCAACCGGCGTGTCCAAGGCCCTTCGACACCCTCCGGGGGGAGAATGGTAACCCGACAGACTTGTTGGAACTCACTTCTTAGGGGTCCGTCCTCGGGGGATAGAACCCAAAATTCATACTCATCGGATAGCCGGACAAGAAGATCGAGGAGCACCATAGGGGCCCCGGTCCGCGTGAGTTCGTGGGTGAGAACAAGCAGTCTTTTCTTTTTATCTAACAAAATAGATTCAAATTATGATCGTATTCTCCTTATCGATTCACCAGAATAGACAAGCTGAATGGCGACGGGCCATTCCCGAAGACATTTCCGTCAGAATCAACCGCACGTGTAGACACACGAAGTGTTTGCCTCAAGAGGAGACTCTTTGCCAGCAGTAAGCATTATCACACCCACGTATTGTCACGAGAAATTCATTTCACAATGCATTGAAAGTGTATTGGCCCAGTCAGAAGCGGACTGGGAACTGATTATCGTTGACGACGGGTCACCCGATAACACGGTTCAAATTGCGAGCACGTATGCAGATCCTAGAATTCAGATTATCCGGTTGAAGAACCGTGGAATTGCTTCGTTGTCAGAAACGTACAACATTGCCCTCAAAGCCTCCACTTCACCGGTCATTGCCATTCTTGAAGGTGACGATTTTTGGCCACCCGACAAGCTTGAAATTCAATTGCCTGACTTTGAAGATCCCGATTTAGACCTGTCGACTGGATTTTTTATCGCCTGCAAAGAAAATAGGGACTTGTCGTCAATGCATCCGCAATCTCTTCCTCCGAAGGAAGCGCTTGTAAATGAGCCGAAGGGATCGGCCTGCCTGGCCATGATGGATCCCCGGTATCTGACCTTTTCGTTTCCCGTTTCAACCTTAATCAGGAAGACTGCGTTGGAGGCTATTGGCGGGTTTCAACAACCCGAATACCTTCCTCTCGTGGATTTCCCGACATTCTTGAACCTTGGTCTTCAGGGAAAGTGGAAGTTTCACTACCGCATCCTCGGATTCTGGCGCAGGCACGGGGAGTCTGTCACCAAGAACAAATTCCCCCTCATTCTGGACGGAGTTTATCGAGTCACTCAAGCATTTGCCGCTGAACACTATAAGCAACTACCCCACACGCCAAACTGTATTGAAGTTTTGGATCGAGCTTGGATAAATCGCCAGATTCAACGATCTATTGTCATGCACCGATATTTGATGGATCGCAAAGAGTACAAGCGGGCCGCGTCAATAGCCAAAAATGCGTACAAGTATCCTGTCGGCCCCAAGTCTCGTTGGCTTCTGATCATCGCGTACTGGCTTAGTCTCTTCAGAATCTCTACAGAAACGCTGTTCGTAATTGCACGACGTGGGGACTGGCGAATGGAATTTGAGACGGCTACCGGAGACCGACCGATTAGTCCCGATAGCGGTCCCGCTGACTTTCCTTACCGCCCCATCGTCGTCAAATAAGTATGAGGTGGAACACCTTCTTGGTCCACCTCTACGGAACTGCAACTACCGGCCGTTGTGCTCGTAGTGCTCGCTGGCGGCTTGGGTTAGGGTTGTGAAGTGGCCGCCTCGTTCGCGGAAATAGCGAATCGTCTTGCGGAGGGTGTCTACACTGTTGTGGTAATCGCGCATTCCCAGTACGATGCACTCTCGTTGCAGATTGGCCTCAAACAGCGGCATCAACGCCTCAAACCCTGAATCTAGGTAGCCATGAATGCCCTCGTGAGTGGCAACTGGCATATGGAGTAAGCGATTGGTTCCGGGCTTTTTCAAATCCTCAGGCGAACTGTGATACGGCTCGTGGGGAGCCCCTTCCCAGTTGACGAACATTTTATAATTCGCATCGGGAACCACGGACGTGTCCACGAGAATGCCCATTTCTTCGAGGAAAGGCACGTCGGAAGGAAGAAGCGCAAAGGCTCCGGCCCTAAACGCGGTGCACTTAACCATATGAGACTTTAGGGTGTCTTTGGCCACCCACATGATGTTGCCGCGCTCTTTGGCATCTTCAATATAGCCGCGCTCGTTCTCAAAGTTAACCTTCATTCCCATCTCATGCCAGCTAGGAATCTTATGGTTGAACTCGTGATAGTACAAGTTGGTATTGGCGCTGGGGTCTTTTAAGGAAACGTGGATAAGCCAGGTACACGGAACAAATTCGTCCTCTAAAACCTGGATGTATTCGTTTGTGTAGCATCGATCGTGCATTGCACCTTCGCAGTCAACGGTCAGAACAACATTGGGCATAAATAAGTCTCCTACAGTGTCAGGGGGTTGCAACCAGGCGGATTCAATGCGCGGCCACGGCAGTTACCGAGACCTTTTCGTGCGTAACAACCAGGTCGTACTGCTTGCCCCGCACGGTAAAGTGCCGAAATTTTACGGACTTCCACGCGAGGGGAAGATTCGGTTTGACACTTAACCATCTATTCAATCCTGCCTGGTCGGGACTCGTTCGGTCCGAAAGTGAAACCGACCATGCGGCTCCCGACTCTATCATTGAGTCTAGCCTAAATCCAAGAAACCCATACAGCACCGTCTGCAAACTTCCGCCCGCTCCGGTGGTGAAATACGTAATTGGCTTGGCACGTTTTTCACTGAATAGCAGCAAGGGCGGCTTCAGAAAGTCGTCGAGTTCCCGATTCCACAACACGTAAGCCCGCTCTGGCTCGCCCAACCGTGCCCAAATGGTGGCATGAACCGAGTCGGTCATGGCGGGACCATTCTTAATCACCTTGTCCGCAAAGCGGTCCATCATCGCCCGCGCCTGCTTTTCTGCGGGTGGATATTGAAGCGGATAGATGCTGAGAACGGCCGCCGCTTGCTTGTATCCCCTCAGCGCGTCATTATCGTAGGTCAGAAGAGTCTTATCGTCGTGCGGCTTGGCATACGGCGTGCGGCCCGACTTTCTTATTTCGTCATCGGTCATCCACTGGCGACCGTTCTGTAGCCACTCAAAGAGGAGGTTCGTGTACAGGTCGTTGTTGCCAATGTGGTTTTCATCCGGAGACATCGTGCCTTTCACCTCAAGGCCGTTCGCACCCTTTTCAGACCTAGCCATCGCAAATTGAGCGGCCGCTGCCGCGGTGGGCCCCACTCGCTCGCCCGGGACCAAGCCAAAGTTTGCCGCCTGATCTAAACCCCACAGCACACTGCCCGTAATGTGATCCTCATATTTAGAAGGACCCGGCACGGTCTCATATCCAGAAACACTAGATTCCCAGGGATACTTTGCTCCGCGTGACGGGGTTGTTTGGGCCCAAACTCGCTTGGAATCTGGTCCTTGGGCAGAAATTGGCCGACCTTGGACAACCCATTCATCAAAGTTTCTCTTAGCCTGCGAAAACATACGCAACCGATATTCCGCAATCTGCCGCGCGGAATCGGGTTGGATCATCGCCAGCGCAGGAAGCACCCAGATGTCGGCGTCCCAGAATACGTGGCCAAAATATTGCGAGTTGCTCAGCGCAAAGGGGCTGATGCTCATTTGCCCGCCCGGATGGATGGCAGATCTCAAATAAAACAGCAACGCGTGAATTCGTTGCTGATCCTCCACTGGACCCTCAATCTCAATATCCGTCTGCCATCGTTTAGCCCACTCCTCGGCCACAGATTTGGCAAAGTCCCCAAATTGGGGCGGAGCAACCGGGATCTTAGAACGGAGGGACGCAAACTGTTGGAAGACAACGGCCTGACCGTCTTTAGGGCTTACGTCATATTGGTGGTGAGCAATTGTGTTGGCCCACTCGGATTTCTGGGTTTCCGATTCCAAGTGATCTACTTCGGTCAATCCGTTTGAATTATTCGGTTTCGATGGAATGATCTGAACTTGATGGGCCCGGGTGATGGTCCACCGAGACGAAACTCGCCACGTTAAGAGATCCATTGCGTACTCAACCCGAACGTGGCTGGATCCGCAATCATAGGCCACGGTCAGGAGTCCTGTCTTCATGTCTAGAGTTTCAAGGTAGTTGCCGGATGGTCGCAACGGCTGTCCGTCTATCCGGATATCCACCATCAACGGAGGGGAAACGGGCAAGATCTTCTCTTCTCCACTCAGCGGAAAATTCAAGGCGGATCCTTTGGGATCGGGGTTTTCCCGACGCGTAGCCTGGTAACTCAGAATTGAGAATCCCTCTTGACCGTTGGTTCTACCGTCGGCCCCAACCCGAATCCCGATCAACCCATTCCATAACAATGCCGGAGTCGCCGCGTGGATATCTGTGTTCTCAATGACCCAGGCCGAGACATTAGCTTTGGGAGTCAGGGTGGGTTCGGCGGAAACTTCGCCTTTCCCAATGGGCCCACAACCACCAATAATCAACAGGCTCGCAATACAAATGATCGTTGAGATCAACCACCGTTGGTTTGGAATGGGCATGTCGTGTTCTATGATGATTACCTAACCGCCCGAGATGCTATGGACAGCCTGCCGAATTTTCCGCCCCTGAACCTGCCCCCCACATTGGACGAGGCTGGCCACCCGCGATTCAACCCGTGGGCGTTTATTCCGGTGCTGTATTTCATGCAGGCCATCCCGGTAACTCTGGTTCAAGAGGTTGCTTCGGTAATCTACAAAGATCTGGGAATTGCCAACGAACCCATCACGCGCTGGACCTCGCTGATCAGTTTGCCGTGGGCATTGCAAATGCTGTTGGGCCCCCTAGTGGATTTAAATTCCACAAAACGTAAATGGACCCTGGCGGGGCAAGGCATCATTGCGCTTGGTCTCATTCTCGCCGCCTTTGCCACTGAGTTGCCCTCGGCCTTTGCAATTTCTCTCGTGATACTGGGGGCGACGGCGGTCACTTCCGCGCTTTGCAATATCGCCACCGATGGTTTCTACATGCTTGCGCTCAACAAAGATATCCAAGCGGTCTTTGCCGGAGTTCAGACGACTTCGTACCGCTTTGGACGACTATTTTGTGTGGGGATTTTGGTGGGGTCCAGTGGCCTATTGGTCCACCGGATGAACATGGATGTTAAGGCGGCCTGGACGGTGGTGATGGGCGCCGCCGCCGTTCTCTATGGACTGGGCTACTTTGCTTGCCGGGTGAGTCTTCCCTACCCTGAATCAGATGTTATTGCTTCGGGTTCCAACCGCACCGAGACCTCGCGCAACGTGGCGCGAACCTTCACCATCCTGCTTCTGGGGGTCGGCGGATATTTCTTTCTGAATGCCGTCACTCGGCTCACCGCCCACGGCCTTTGGCGTACGTTAGATGGAAAAGCAGACGGAGCTTATAAAGGTTGGATGCTCCCTCTGCAATCTGACTTGCTGGGATTTAAGATGGATGGCGTTCTCGCCGAGCAGGTTCAACTAGGGCTGTGCACCGCGGTGGTGATCTTGGCGTTCTTAGGGGCCAGGTGGCTGCTCCGAGGCAGCACGATGGCGGAGACATTCACTTCTTTTGTCAAACAACCGCGCATCGGCTGGATCTTTGCCTTCATTCTTTTTTATCGATTTGGTGAGGCCATGGTTTCGAAAATGTCTCCCCTTTTTCTTAAAGACGCTTTTATCGCCGGTGGATTGGGAATTTCCAACGAGCAACTGGGGGCCATCAAAGGCATCGCCGGGGTCAGCGGGATCATTACGGGCGGGTTAGCCGGGGGCTGGATCATTTCTCGGTTGGGAATCAAGCGGGCGTTCCTCCCCATGGCAATTCTCATGCACGTTCCCAATTTGCTGTACTTATGGGCATCCCTCGCACGTCCTCCCGTGGGTGCCATGTATTTTGTTGACTTCATGGACCAGTTTGGTTACGGATTTGGCTTTGCGGGATACATGATTTATCTGATGAGGGTGGCCCAGCGAGGGCAATATCGCACCGCTCATTACGCTATCGCTTCGGGATTAGGTGCCCTTTGCATCGCGGTTGCGGGGATACTCAGCGGCATTCTCCAGTCCAATTTTGGATACCCGGGCTTCTTTACGGCGGTCATGTTCTGCACCATTCCGGGAACCATCACCCTGTTCTTTATCCCACTCGATGAGCCAGTGGCGCTGCAAGGAGTGGCGGCGTGAACCTAGCTTGGGGCATCGATCTGGGCGGCACTAAGGTTGAGGCCGTGGTGCTGAACCCGGCAACGGGTGACGTGGTGGCCCGGTCTCGCATTTCCACCGAAGCTGATCTCGGTTACAACCATATTTTGGAACGGATTCAGTTGTTGGTGAAAACGGTTGCTCACGACCAACTCCTTCACCTTCCGATAAAGATTGGAATTGGAACTCCGGGAACCACGGGCAAAGACGGAAGGCTAAAAAATAGCAACACGGTTTGCCTAAACGGGCGCATGTTTCAGGCAGATTTGTCTCACCTGCTGGGAATGGAGGTGGTTTGCGCCAACGACGCCAACTGCTTTGCCCTGGCGGAATCCACCCTTGGCGCGGCGAAAGGAGCCAAAGTGGTGTTTGGCGTCATCATGGGCACGGGAGTTGGCGGCGGCATTGTGGTGGACGGAAAGGTGCTCAACGGCCTCCATGGCATTGCCGGAGAGTGGGGGCACATTGTTCTGGAACCAGACGGAGAGCCCTGCTATTGCGGGCACCGAGGTTGTGTGGAAACCGTCCTCTCAGGTCCGGCCCTAGAGCGATTTTACGAAAAGCACTCGGGGCGGAAGCTAGGACTTAAAGAAATCTTGGCTTTGGGCCGGCTGGGTTCCGATACTCATGCTACGGCAACGCTCGAACGGTTAGTGGAACGTTTTGGTGCCGCCCTTTCGCTGGTAGTAAACGTTCTTGATCCCGATGTAATTGTTCTGGGAGGCGGCGTGGGCAACACCGGAGAATTATTGACCCGAGGACGTGCCTCGCTTGAACGATGCATTTTTAACCCAACCCTAGAAACAAAACTTCTCCAACCGGCTCTCGGCGACAGCGCGGGAGTGTTTGGGGCGGCTATGCTAGTGGCCGGATGAACACATCACACTTAGTTCAATCGCAACGGCTGGGCGCGTACGGCCTTATTCTGGAGGGCGACGCCATCCTGTTATGCCGACTCAGTCCCGGAAATGCTTCGAGTGGGCTTTGGACCCTTCCGGGCGGAGGGATGGAATTTGGCGAACATCCAGAAGACGCGATGATTAGGGAAGTTCACGAAGAAACGGGTTTGATCGTCTCTTCCCGGGGCCTCCTCCGGGTTGAATCGGAACGGTTTGACTTTGAAAACCAAGACTTCCACGCCCTTCGCTTCTACTACCGCGCGGTTTCTGCGGGTGGGACTCTAACCCACGAAGTGTGCGGGTCAACTGACCTTTGTGAATGGATTCCCTTGCACGCGGTGGGAGACCTCCCCGCGGTGCCGATTGTGCAACGCGGGATCGATCTGATTGCATAAGCCGCCTATTTAGCGCGGGGATCAAACATGTTTACCGGCGCATAGGTAGATTCAAAGTTCAGCCACTTCGCGTGGGAATCAATAAACAGGTAATTCGAACCTCCCAAGTGACGTGCAGAAGCAATGTCCTCGCGTAACTCGTCTAGGTGATCTTGGTCAAGCGTTCCATCCAGACGGGTGATCATCCACGGATGAGAACTGCGATCTTGGTTGGCATCGCCAGACTCCGTCAGGTAGATCGTACGGGCGGGGTTCACAACAGATGTAGAGTTAGCACCAAAACAGAAAAACCCGTTGGGAATATAGCTGTTGGGGTGGACAGCCGGGTCTTTAACTGGGTCAGAGAGGCATCGGTTGATGGAGGTTCCTTGGGCGGACTTTGTGTAAGGGGAGAGCAGAAAGAAAATATCTCCCGCCGGGTCTTCGTAGGGGACTGGGCCCACTTCGTGAGAGACCCAAGGCAGGACAGCCAGCACCGGATAGATTTGCGGCAACTGCTCGTTGTAGTCATTGGCATACAGAACCACCGACACGCCAAATTGCTTTTCGTTAGAAAGGCAAGTGGTTTTCTTAGCCGCTTCCTTTGCCTGCGCAAATACAGGAAATATGATGGAAGCCAAGATGGCGATAATCGCAATGACCACCAAGAGTTCGATGAGGGTAAACGCGCTTTTCCGACCCATAACGAATCATATTCGATCCTCTCCTCTAAAATAAACGTACGGAGTAACACGTTAACGATTCCTTAACAATTCAACCGTTGTTGTCTCGCGTTTGGGCATCCATCTGGCCTTGGGCCGTATAATTCAGTTTGGTGAATGATCGCGTTATAGTCTTCGATACGACCCTTCGCGACGGCGAGCAAAGTCCAGGAGTTAGGCTCTCTCTAGAAGAGAAGCTAGAAATCGGCCATCAGCTGGTTGCGCTTGGAGTTGACATCATCGAAGGGGGCTTCCCCATTAGCTCGCCGGGCGATTTTGCCAGCGTGAACACCCTTGCCAAAGAATTAAAAGGGGTAACCATTTGTGGACTGACCCGGGCGCGCGCAAGAGATATCGAGGTGGCCGCCGAAGCACTCGCGCCGGCCGAACGTCGCCGAATTCACACGGGGCTTGGGGTTTCAGATAATCATCTGATGCACAAATTAAAACTCACGCGTGAAGCCGCCCTTGAGATGGGGGTTGCCGCCGTAAGAAAAGCGCGCGAGTACACCGATGACGTGGAGTACTTTATGGAAGACTCCGGGAGAGCGGACCTAGACTACGTTTACAAAGTGGTGGAGGCCGTGATAAAGGCGGGCGCCACTACCATCAACGTTCCGGACACCACCGGATACACCTACCCCAACGAATATTTCCATCTCATCAAGACGATCATTTCCAACGTACCCAACTCAGACATGGCGGTCTTTTCTTGCCACTGCCACAACGATCTAGGAATGGCCACTGCAAATACCTTGGCGGGCGTTTTAGCCGGGGCTAGGCAAGTTGAAGTCACGATGAACGGCATCGGCGAGCGAGCCGGAAACACGGCGCTAGAAGAAGTGGTGATGGCAATGCACATTCGGCGAGACAAGTTTAACGTTGAGACGCGTATCGACACGACTCAGTTGTTACCCACGTCAAGAATGGTCAGCCGGCTAACCGGAATGGTGGTTCAGCGAAACAAGGCCGTAGTAGGAGCCAATGCGTACGCCCACAGTAGTGGCATTCACCAAGACGGCGTACTCAAGGAGCGCTCCACCTACGAAATCATTGATCCCACCCTTGTGGGTGCGGAAAAGAGCGAGATTATCCTAACCGCGAGATCGGGGCGTCACGGACTCAAGCATCGGTTGGCCGAACTGGGATTCAACTTTACCGAAGCCCGGTTCGAAGAAATCTACAATGAGTTTGTGGTGATGGCAGATACCCGACGCGAGGTTAACGAAGAAGATCTTCGCGTTCTTGTAATGAGTCACTAAGCACTGGTTGCGCGTCTAGCCCAAGTTCCGCAGTTGCGGTAATGAATTGGAATCTTCATATTTTTCTTGAGTGTGGATGGTCTTGTTCTTGGACCGTGTTTGAATCTGAGTGAGTTTGGAAATGGCTTGTAGTGTAACGGCCGCTTTGCGGTAGT
>JBBQUZ010000088.1:0-11231 GCA_038212035.1 Fimbriimonadales bacterium | reverse complement strand
ACCGATGGCTAATATCGTGCCTTCATCATAGAGTCTGCCGACGATGGATATGGAGTGGCTCTCGTTCTTTTCATCGGGAGCTTGGGGGATTACCAACTGGGGGTGACCAGTGTAGTTGGTCTGCACCAGCGTGCCGTCTGCGCCATCGGGAGCCACGAATGCGTTTAGGTCACCAAATTCTTGGTCAAACTGATGCATCAGCAGGGTGCGGTACCGTTGGGCCTGGAGGTACTCCACGGCGGGGATAAACCGAGCCGCTCTAAAGGTTTGCGGCCAATCTGAATTCTTGAGTTCTCTTACCTTGCCCGACCGCGTGAATTCGTCAAACGATGAACCACAATCCACATTAAGAATATTGTAAATTCCGTAATCTACCGGAGAAAACGTGAGCGGCCGAACGGTCGCGCCGAGTTTTTCCAACATCGAATACAGCGGACCGCGTTCGTTGGGTTTGGCGGGATCGGTCAACACACCCACTTTGAGCCCCTTTAAATTTTTTCTCGGCACATAGGCAAAGGGGCGAGAGACCGAAGACGGGTCGCGCGGATCGCGGCCGCAGATGGCGGCCAGAACCATCGCGGTGTCTTCAACATCGCGGCAAATCGGGCCCACTTTGTCCATTGACCAAGACAGTTCCATGGCACCAAACCGGCTTACTCGCCCAAAAGTCGGGCGCAATCCGGTGACTCGGCACCGAACACTGGGCGACACAATGCTTCCCAGAGTTTCCGTTCCGATGGTGAAGGCCACCAGTCCCGCCGCCATCGTACACGCCGACCCGGCGCTAGAGCCGCTGGAACCTTGCGTGCTATTCCAAGGATTGTGAGTACGTCCTTTAAACCAAACATCATCTTGCGCTAATGCGCCCATGCTGAGCTTTGCGCACAGCACCGCCCCGGCTTCACCGAGTTTAGTCACCACCGCAGAGTCGTAGTCAAATACTTGGTGCTCAAATGGGCCCGCTCCCCACGTGGTGGGGTAGCCATGCGCGGCAAAGAGATCTTTGATGCCGTAGGGAATCCCGTGCAAGGGTCCGCGATCTTTACCGCGGGCCAATTCCTTGTCGGCTCGTTCTGCCTCACGCAGTGCCCGTTCCTCCGTAAGCGTGATCACGCAAAGTAGGCGGTCGCCGTATTTCTTTAGCCTATTGAGATACAAATGGGTGAGGGCCACGGAAGAAATTTGGCGAGATCGAAGCAAAAGACCCAGTTCTCGGACGGTTAAGAAAGCAATGTCCTCTTCGGATAACGCGGAGATCTTAGGGGTAGAGATTTCCGACGTAAATATTCTAACCGGCGCCTTGGCTAACGAACCGCCCCCCAGAGGCGTGAAAATGAGGGGGGGAGAAACCGCATTCGTGATGAGTTGTTTGCGCAGTTCGTTATAGTTGCCTCGGTACCGCTTAACATCATCCAGCACCGACTTACGGTCATCATCGCTGAGATCAACGCCGGCAATTCGATTACTTGCTTCCAAGTCGGCGAGAGTGATCTCGGCGGCATCCACCTTCTTGTTGTTCACGGAAGATTGTGCGTTGCCAGAAGTCGGAAGTCCCGCAGATAGTGCGGTTAGAGCCCCTCCGACTACGAATTCTTTGCGAGTCAAACGCTTACCACTCATTCTTTAAGGTTTACCTGAGAGTTCGGTTGTTTTAGCAGAAAAATTTGCTCTAGTTTAGCTTACAATAAGCCATGAACCGTGACCTTGAGATTTCACGCCGGAACCTAATCGTAGGTGCGGCCGGACTAGCTGCCTCTATTCCAACCTTGGGATTTGGAAAATTATGGGGTACGGATCCCCTCATCTTAGGCAGCGGAAGCCACCGGTACGAGTGCCACCATGATTGGTTGACGGCACCGGAAGGCGTGATCTTTGGGGACACTCACGGCGTTGCTCAAGACGGTCACGGCCGACTCTACGTGGCTCACACCGTACACGAAGGAAGTCCAAAGGCCGATTCCATCTGCGTTTACAGCGAGAAGGGCCAATTCATCACCTCTTGGGGCGAGCGATTTAAAGGGGGGGCCCACGGGTTGGATCTTCGCAAAGAAGGCCACGAAGAATTTCTTTATCACTGCGATATTGCTCACAAGCAGGTGGTGAAAACCAAACTGGATGGCACGGTGGTTTGGGAGAAAGGCGCTCCGGAAGAAAGCGGAAAGTATAAGAACGGAGAGAACTTTACGCCTACCAACGTGGCATTTGCCTCCAATGGTGACTTCTACGTGGGAGACGGCTACGGCTCCAGTTGGATCCACCAATTTGACATTCACGGCAACTACATCCGAACCTTTGGTGGTCCGGGTAGCGGGGACGGTCAGACCAACTGCCCCCACGGCTTGTGGGTAGATGGTAGGGGGCACGAGCCGCTACTTGCGGTAGCCGACCGAGGTAATCGGCGCATCCAATACTTCTCACTGGATGGCAAGCATGTGAGTTACGTTACCGATGGCGTGCGTATGCCGTGCCATTTCAGCATTCGCGGACACGAGATGCTGTTCCCGGATCTGGAGAGTGTGGTAACCGTGTTGGATGAGAAGAACAAGGTCATCGTCCAGCTTGGCGACGGCCATCCGTCCAACTTAAGGGACCATCCCCGCGCCGATTTCATCCCCGGCAAATTTATCCATCCGCACGACACGATGTTTCTTAGAAACGGAGACATTTTGGTGGCCGAGTGGGTTCCAATTGGCCGCGTAACTTTGCTTAGAAAGATCTAGAGGGTTTCGGCTAATCGCTTGCAAGGGCTGGTTACCCTTTGCAATTGGGATTCGACGGCGTAGCCGGTAGTGGATCACGGTGCCGACTTCCGGTTGCCCCGAGATCGCCGGCAGGCACCCGGACTCGGGCACCGTCATCCCGAGCCTACCGGCTTCGCCGACGTGTTTGGGATTCGACGGCGTAGCCGGTAGTCGGCGGATGATATTGCCGACGTCCGGTGGCCCCGGGATAACCGAAAATCATCCGGCCTCATTTTCACGTGCGTCAGGCGAGAATCCCGTCTACGATGTCACCGAATACGTCGGTCAATCGGAAGTCTCTACCCTGATACCGGTACGTTAAGCGGGTGTGATCGATTCCCAGAAGTTTCAGCATTGTGGCGTGCAGATCGTGCACGCTCACCGGATTCTCCGTGATGTTGTAGCCATAATCATCGGTTTTGCCCCACGTAATGCCGGGCTTGATTCCCCCGCCCGCCATCCAGATGGTGAAGCAACGTGGGTGGTGATCTCTTCCGTACGTGGTCTGAGTGAGCTCACCCTGGGAGTAAACCGTGCGACCAAACTCGCCGCCCCACACCACTAATGTGTCATCCAACATGCCTCGTTGCTTGAGGTCTTTGATGAGCGCCGCACTCGGTCGATCGGTATCCATAGCCTGGCCGCGAATCGCCGTAGGTAGGCTATCGTGATGATCCCAGCCACGGTGAAAGAGTTGCGTAAACCTAACGCCGCGCTCCGCCAAACGGCGGGAGAGGATGCAGTTAAACGCAAACGAGCCGGGGCGTTTCACATCGGGACCGTACATTTCTAAGATATTGCTGGGCTCAGAGGAAATATCCAGCAAGTCCGGCACGGAGGTCTGCATTCGGAATGCCAACTCATACTGGGCAATTCGAGAATTAATTTCGGGATCGCCGGTCAGAGTTTGGCGAATGGAATTAAGCTGGCTCAAGTCATCCAGCATTTCTCGGCGGGTGGAACGATCGACGCCATCGGGATCGTTCAGATACAGGACGGCGTCTCCGGAATTTCGGAACTTGGCTCCCTGATGCTGAGTGGGCAGGAACCCAGAACCCCACAGCCGATCATAGAGCGGCTGACAGTCGGGACGTCCCGATCCGATAGATGTGAGCACCACATAAGCGGGCAAGTTGGCGCACTCGGTGCCCAAACCGTAAGCCAACCAAGACCCAATACTGGGCCGACCCGCCAGTTGCGAACCGGTTTGGAAGAACGTGACCGCCGGGTCATGATTGATCGCGTCGGTATTCATGGACGAGATCACGCAAATATCATCCGCAATGCTCGCCGTGTTTGGGAGTAACTCGCTGAACCAGGAACCGGACTTTCCGTGTTGATCAAACTTAAAGATTGACGGGGCCACCGGGAATTTCTTCTGGCTACTTGTCATCCCGGTAAGCCGCTGGCCTTTTCGGATGGAATCCGGAAGGTCTTCACCGTGATGCTTTTCTAGCCCCGGTTTGTGATCAAACAAGTCTAGGTGAGAGGGCGCACCAGATTGGAACAGATAGATCACCCGGTTGGCTTTGGGGGCAAAGTTAGGCATTGCCTTTAGGCCACCAATTCTCACCTTCTTACCGCGCTTGTCCTCTGGTTTCGGCAGGTAGCCCATGGCCCAGCCGTCCCCGCTGAGAAGTCCAGCCAGCGCCGCAAGCCCCAGTCCGGAGGTCTTGAGAAACATTCGGCGATTGATGGCGTCTTGCGCCTGCAAAATATGCTTGTCGTTCATTCTTTAGTTACCGCCTCATCCAAATTTAACACCGTGCTGGCCACCAGGGTGTACGCCGCAATTTCCGTCACATCGTGCTTAGAGTCCAACGGCAGGTCACCAATGGCAACCAGTTTCTTGGCCGCGGCAGGTTCTCGTTTAAACCGACTTAGCCGTTTTTTGTATCCGGTTTCCAGCAACCCCATCTCTTTGGAACTGGGAGACCGGGCGAGCAGGCTTCGGAAGATAAAGTTAATCCGCGCCTTGGGATCCTCGGGAGTCAGTTTGATTGCGCGCTGGGCAATCGCACGGGCGGCTTCCACGTAGGTTTCATCGTTAAGCATCACCAATGCCTGCATAGGGGTGTTGGTTCTCGGGCGATGGACCCGGCAGGTTTCCCGGCTTGGCGCGTCAAAGAGCGTCATTTCCGGCGGAGCCGCCGTACGCTTCCAAATGGTGTACAAGCTTCTGCGATAAAGGCCAGGGCCTTTATCGTGCATGTAGTTCCGCAGGTTTCCAAACGCCCCAAATTCGTCCCACAGCCCGGGAGGTGCGTAGGGCCGCACGGAGGGACCGCCAACCTTATCCACCAATAGACCCCCGGCAAACAGCGCCTGGTCCCGAATCACTTCGGCGGGGAGACGGAACCTCGGAGCATGGGCGAGCAAACGATTAGTTGGATCTTTTGCCATCATGGCCGGACTGGCGGACGAGGATTGGCGATACGTGGCGGAAGTCACGATCTGACGGATGGCCTGCTTGAGATTCCACTTAGATTCTGTAAAGTCCACTGCCAGCCAGTCCAACAATTCGGGATGACTGGGGAATTCGGCGCGGGTGCCAAAGTCTTCTACCGTACTCACAATGCCTTGGCCAAAGAATCTCTCCCACAGCCGATTCATCGTGACTCGGCCGGTCAGCGGATTCGTTGGATCTACAATCCACTTTGCCAAACCTAATCGGTTATTGACCACTCCCTTAGGGATTGGAGGCAAGGCGGGCGGCGTTGCCATACTCACCGGTGCACCGTGCTTGTCGTAAAGTCCGCGGATGAGAATATAGGCTTGCCGTCGTTTGGGCATTTCCTGCATCACCATCACGGTGGGAATCTCGTTCTTTAAGGCGTCCAAAGCGGTCTTATTTGCCGCGAGGCGCGCCTCGATGTTCGCATAACCCGTCACATTTTCCTTTGCCCAGAAGTTGGTGACGGTTCGAGCTTGTTCCGGCGTGCGCAGGGTCCGAGAGACATCTAAAAGTGCCTTGATCGGATCGAATCCGCTGACGGCAACCACCTCATTCGGAGTAATCGCGCGGTTGTAAAACACCAAGTCATCCACTTTGCCACGGTATTCAGAATCTCCCGTGCGGCGACCCACCGTGGTAGGAACCTTGGTTCTAATTGAAGCGGTCAAAGCGTCTCGTTCTACGCCCGTATCGGCGGGAATCCCGTTGACGTAGATATGGATTCCGGCGGCCCTGCTACTGCCGTCGTAGGTGACGGCCACATGGGTCCACTGCTTCAGGGGAATGGGCTTCTGGGTGAAAACCTTGATCGCGTTCTCAGGCCATTTGCTTATCATGTGAATCGCGACGGTTCCGTTTGCGAGGTCCATATCCCAGCCTCGAAAATCTGACTTGACGTCCATGCGAGCAAAGGGTGCCCCGTTGCCGTCTTCTGGGTTCACCCAACAGGCGTAGGAAAACGGCTTATCCCGCTCAAAGTCGGCAACATGGCCCAGGTCTAGCCAATTGGCAGGATTGGTGACGACCGCACCACTGGACTGACCGACTTCAAAGAGAGGGTGCCCCATGGCAGTGATTCCCGCAGCGCCTTCTTTAAATACGTACTTAGCAATTCGATCTACGGACAAGGTTGCGGGAAGAGGCTTGGGCGCGTAAGCCCACTTACTGGCCGTTCCCTTGTTTGCGATTAATGTAGCCTCCACAAAGGCGCTTTCCGACTTGACCTTGGCGGCCAAGGTATTCAGCCGGATTAATTGCGCTTCGGAAGGGGTTTCTAGAAGTGGCGGGTGGTTTACGGGACGCTCTTCTCCGGTGCCAGATTCGGGAACATTATTGAAATAGGCATACAGACTGTAGAAGTCTTTCTGCTTAATCGGGTCGTACTTGTGATCGTGGCATCTTGCGCAACCGGTGGTAAGACCCAGCCAGACCGCACTGGTGGTTTCCACTCGGTCAATCACACCCTCCACGCGCCACTCTTCGGGAATTACGCCGCCCTCCGTGTTAATACGGTGGTTGCGGTTGAAGCCGGTCGCAATAATCTGCTGACGGGTAGGGTGGGGCAACAGGTCGCCGGCCAGTTGCTCCACCGTGAATTGGTCGTACGGCATGTTGTTGTTGAAGGCGTTAATCACATAGTCTCGCCATCGCCACTGGTAGCGCTCCCAATCGGCTTGGTATCCGTTGCTGTCTGCGTAGCGAGCGTAATCGCACCAGTCCATCGCCATTCGCTCGCCGTACCGGGGCGAAGCCAAGAGACGATCTACTAAGCGCTCGTATGCGTTGGGCTGCTTGTCGGCCACAAACCGACTGACTTCTTCTGGAGACGGGGAGACTCCGGTGAGGTCAAGCGTCACGCGGCGGATAAGAGTCTCTCGGTCTGCCTCTGGGCTAGGCTTCATCCCATTCTTTTCCAGGGACGCCAGCACAAACGCATCAATAGAATTTTGGGCCCAACCTTTCTGGTGAACTTGGGGAAGCACGGGACGGACTGGGCGAACAAATGCCCAGTGGGGCTTGTACTCCGCGCCTTCCGCGATCCATTGGGAGAGTAACTTTCGCTCCTCGGCATCTAACCCCTTGTGGCTATCCGCCGGAGGCATGAGGAAATGCGACGAATTTTTAGCGTTGATTCGCGTTACCAGTTCACTTAGTTCGGGATGACCCGGCACCACGGCCTGCATGCCATCGGCCAAGACCTTCATCGCACCGGCGCGCGAATCCAGATTTAAGCCCGCTCGCACTGCGTTCTTATCATTCCCGTGACAAGCTAGACACTTCCCCCATATGATGGGTCGAATATCTCGATTGAACTCAATCTTGTCCCGAACCTTGGGGACGGGCGGAGAACTCATTACCGCGTAAGAAAACACGGTAAGCCCCATGGCGGGCCACAAAAAACGCGAGAAAATCATATATAACGGTCTAGGCACCCACTAATCGGGGCCAGATAACTGGATATTAACACCGGATGCAAATCAGATATTGGGTTGCACGAAGATTGAACCAAAACAACCATTCAGTGTCGATATTTGGGGGACACTTAGTTCGACGTCCGTAATGTTGCTTCGGTTGCAACGCTTGCCCATCAAATTCGAAACGTACCGAAACCGAACCTGGACGTAAAACGGAATGATTCTTCGGTTGCCCAATCATCCCAAACTCTTGCTTCCAACCGGATATCAAAGGGTAGATATAGGGTGTATTTTGCTGGGTAGCCTGCCCCAAGTTTCTGATTTAATCCTGTTGTCTAAAAACACGGCTGATTCCAAGAAAATCATGGCAAACATCGAAGAATAGTCCCAAAGGCCACGTCGTTCCGTCATCGGCTTACCAACTATCTTTTTGCCCCAAGAAGACTGTCGTTCGTAACCTTTCCCTGGGCGAGAAGCTCTCTTTTGGAGTTACCATCGTGCGGGGAACATCATTCTTATGCTTCCTTAACCTTGCAAATTCCTTTAAGAACTATCAAATGGCAAGTCAGCGCGTTACCGAGACCGCCGAACGAGTGGAAGAACTTGGTCGGCGCCAGGCGCAGATTGGCGCCATTGTTAAGACGATTGATGAACTGGCGGAACAAACCAACCTGCTTACCCTCAACGCGGCCATCGAAGCGGCCCGGGCTGGCGAGCAAGGTCGTGGGTTTGCCCTGGTTGCGGAAGAAGTAAGAAAACTCGCTGAGCGCTCTAGCGCGGCGACCCGAGAGATTGCCACCCTCATTGAAAGCGTACAGGAGAGTGTGGACGGCGCTCACCAGTCCATGAAGGCCAGTGCAGAGCAAGTTCAGCTTGGCTCTAAGCACGGCGCTTCGGCCAGCGCAGCGCTTGATCAAATTCAGTCAACGATCACCCAGGTTTCGCAGATTGCAAAATCTAACAATGCGTTGGCAGATCGAACGGTCACCGGTTCTGAGTCGGTCCGAGGTTCCATCACGTCGGTAGCCAGTGTAAGCGAAGAGACGGCGGCGGGCGCCCAAGAAATGAGCGCTTCTAACCAAGAAGTGGCAGCGTCTTCTCAGACCGTCCTCCGAGCGGTTTTGGCCCAGGTGGAAGCCATTCGAGAAACCCGCCACGTGGCCGAGAATTTGGCCGGAGTGGCTCAGGAACTCCGAGAACTCGCCGATGGATTTTTCTACGAAAAGGTTGAGGATTCTCAGCCCAAATCCCGGCTCAAAGTCGCCGCATAACTTGAGTCAGACTAGGGTTCGGCATTCTCTTTCTGCGAAAGCAGAGGTAGGATGCCGATTTCCAATTTTGGTGGCGTCAACGCATATCATCCCGTGAATTTCACACTGTTACAATTAGGGGCTAGGCGAGCGTCTCTACATACGATATGAATGTAAAGCGGTTGGTGGGTTGGTCGATTTTCGGAGTCGTTTCCGGATCGGTTTTAGCGATCTCCTTTGTGGCAGTGAACGTGGGTGGAGAAGCCAGCACCCTAAAAGATGTTTTGGATAAGTCGGTGGCTCAGCACGTGACCGCAGACCAGGTTCAGAGCAAACTTACGGGCATGGGTTACCAGGTTAAGCCGCCCGCTCCCCAGCTAACCGGCCAGGGCCCCCAGCATTCGCTTCTTGTCTACCGAACGTGGCTCACCGTCCGAGTCACCGTGAACGAAGAAGGCAAGACCACCGGCTACAAAATGGACCGCGACCAAGCTTGGTTCTGAGTCGCGGCAACTGTAATCCCTCAGTTTCGAGGATCGTGGCGGTTGACGCCGGATGCGAGGCTAAAGGTTTGATTCCAGGCTTTGTGACCCGCGTGACCCTCGGCAAAAACGAAGTTTGAACCCAAAGAATGCCGATTTGTGCTCACCGCACCGGTGACTGCATCCATCTCATCTCCGGGAGCCACCGGGTTGTTGGCGTTGAACCACGGATGATAGATGTCATCGCAGTACGGATCTTGGGCCGGGCTACCCGCCGATTCGGTTCTTCGCTCGGCAAAGTAGATGGTATCCGCCGGGTGTGGCACATTGGATTCGGTTAACCCAAAAACAAACCACGCATTAATGAGATATGACGTGACCGGAGGTCCGCCCGGGAAGTACGTAGACCGACACATGGGGTCAAACGGATGCGCATCGGATGGGCACGAATAGAGCTTCTGATTGGAAAGATCATCTTCGCTGATGGGATGACCGCCGCCGGTGTAGGGGAAAATGATCGCGAAAACGGATCCGGAATCCGGGTCTTCGATGCTCCCATCGGCGTCGTCCATATCGGGCTGGGCGGAAAACTGCTTTACTTGCGGGTACTTGCCGTCATGATCGTTTAAGTACATCTGAGTCGCTAAACCAATCTGCTTCATATTAGAAAGACAAGCGGTCTTCTTAGCCGCTTCTTTGGCGTGGGAAAACACCGGGAACAGGATGGCCGCAAGAATTGCGATGATGGCAATGACCACAAGTAATTCGATGAGGGTAAAAGCTCTTTTCATAACCTGGACTCAATGAGTGTAACAAACAATGGTCAGTCTCGGTGAAGTTTCAGCACAATGGAAGTACTGGATTTGCCCCGACGCTCCACCAGATGGGCTTCTACTCCCCCAGAATCGGTGACCCGAAAAGTTCCTTTGAGCTGGTTCGTCCCTTCGCCGGGATACTTAGATGAGCCCACAAACTGCCCGGTTCCACTCATGGAGCCGCTAATTGTCTCGTTTACATTAGCGGAAGAATCTGTCAATACGCCGCTAGTTTGTCCTTGGTCAAAGATGGTCAGGGTGGCCATGCCTTGGATCGCGGCGTGCGGAAGTTCAAACGTCCCAGAATAAGACCCCGCGAGCGCTTTACTGACGTAGGCGGTTCGATTGACCGGAGCTTGACAGCCAACTAGGACAATAACTAGTCCGATTACCGTAGAAAATCTCATGATACTGAATACCATTTTAGAGGCTCTGCGCTGTGCATAGTGGAACGGTTTTAGTTTCGGGTGTAGGTGGTAGCTCATGGTGATGAGATTTCTGGATTGCGATATCCTCTTGCATGGTTCTCGGCGGCTTGAAGGACGCGGCGGAAACCTTCGAAAATTTCGTTGGAAATCTTGGTGTCAAACCAGTCGAGGGTGAGTTGTCTCATGCCAAATGCAAGGGTAAAGTCCCGTCCAACACCTCAACCCCCTCGATATAGTGAGGAGCTAACGGGGAGAACTACTCGTTTAGCAATTACGATAACGATGGTAGTCCGCACACCATCTTGGTTCCCGGCTCTGGCAACTGGAATATCACCTACGAGCGAGAAAATCGGCCCCTGGTTACCACCTACCCCGCCGCCACCACTTTAACGAATATTTATAACGGAGACGGCAAACGTATACAGTCCGTCGAAACTACCGGGGACCGGAGGTTTGTCTACTCGGGCAATGAAATCATCTCGGAAGTTGAACCAGGCAACTCAAATTTCATCTATTACACCCACAACCTGGGTTCCTATATTTACTACACCAACGTTCACGGGTTCAATCAAGAGAACGGCAGTGGCAGCACGGTTACCATGCGCAATAAGAGCGGCGTGGTCCAGAACGAGACGGAATACGACGC
>JBBQUZ010000087.1:0-11411 GCA_038212035.1 Fimbriimonadales bacterium | reverse complement strand
TGTCGTAGCCGCGAGATTCCAGTCTCTTCAACTGATCAAAGACCACCTGAATCGCATTCTTTGGCCCCGCGTAACCCGCAATCCCACACATCCCAACATGTTACTTTGCCGTTTCGCCGAAACCTGCCTCGCGCTTACGAGACGAGGAAATCTTGTAACCTACGCTTTCAGTTATGAACGCACTTGTTGTTGGCGGCTACGGAATGCTAGGTACGGATTTGGTCGCCAATTTAAGGCAATCGGGTCACCAAGTCACCGGGTTGAGCTCCACCGAATTCAATATCACGGATCCAACGGCGGTGGCGGAGTTAGCCACCGGCCACTTAGGGTCATTTGATGTGGTGTTCAACTGCGCGGCCTACACCAAAGTTGACCTCGCAGAATCTGAACCTCAACGGGCATTTGAAGTCAATGCGCTGGGAGCTGGCTACCTTGCCCAGGCCGCGTCCCAACTCAACATCCCGCTGTTTCATGTCTCAACTGACTTTGTGTTCCGGGGAGATGCCCGTGTTCCGTATCTGGAAAATTCTCAGACGGACCCGATCGCGGTTTACGGAACCACTAAGGCCGAGGGCGAAGAGCGAGTTTTATCCTACGGCGGTTCGGTGGTGAGAACGTCGTGGCTTTATGGAGCCCACGGCCCGTGTTTTCCTAAATCAATCATCCGAGCGTGGACTGCGGGTAAACCGTTGCGCGTGGTGAGTGATCAGGTGGGATGCCCTACTTACACCAATGATTTAGCCCTTGCCCTGGTTAGGTTGGCCGAACAGCCGTTACGGTTACCCATTTACCATGTGGCAGGCCCAGAGCCCATGTCTTGGCATGCCTTTGCCACTCGGGCGGTGACGGCTTTTGCGCAAAGAATCGGGGCCCCAGAACCCGTTCAAATCGATCCGATTCTGACTTCGGATTGGCCCACTCCGGCGGTGCGACCCACTTTTAGCGCGCTTGCCACGCACATCACGGATGGGCTAGGTATCACTCCGCTTCCCCGAGTCCAAGTTTCTTTCGAACAGTTCCTGGACCACTGGTCTCGGGCGGATGATTTTCCCGCGAGGTAAGAGAGAAATTTTCATAGCGCGCTAAACTTTGGCTTAAAATTACCAGTCTTTACTTTTTTGCCTCGCCATTCAAATCTGCTTTTGTTACATTCAGCTAAATTGCTTGCATACTTGTCTAAAGACTGTATTTTTATAATTGCCCCCAAGGTCAATTGGTGTGGGGGAACGCTTTGAAACGGAGACCATGAAAAAGTTTGTATTTTTGCGAGCCTTGATGCTTACTGTTGCCGGATTGATTTCCGTAGTGGCTCATGCTCAAACCATTACGTCGTTTGAGAACCCGTCGGATTTTTCGACTCCCTCCGTTTATCCCAATCTCAGTACAGTTACTGCGGCTACCACGGGAGTGACCGACGGAGTGCAATCGGCAAAGATTACGTTTCAAGCCACGACGGTTAAATCTTATCCCGCCCTTAATATTTATAATCTTTCAAATTACAGTTTTGCGGCTTCTGGCGGCCTGGCAATCGATATTTCTAACCCCGGATCGAGTGATCTCACGTTCAGTATTTCTCTGGTTGATGCAACGGGAAATTCTATGGAATATCCCACCACGCTTGAATCCGGAGGGTTTGCGACTTATCATGTTGGCGACCCCCAGTCGTCTAGCGGAACCGGCTACGGCCTTTTCCAATTACCCAATCCTTTGCCCGGGTCCCGGGACATTACGGGGTTCCGAACCGGCACCGTGGATTTCGCAAATATTTCTAGAATCGCAATCTTTGTGCGTGGACCCAATCCAACGTCAGTGCTCTATGTAGACAACGTTCGATTGATTCCTAGGTATTCCATTACAGATTTGCTCGCCGGCATGGTGGACCCCTACGGTCAGTATGCAAAATCAACTTGGCCCGGGAAGCTCAATTCTGAAACAGAATTCCCGGCTCGGATTGCGGCAGAAGCTCAGGATCTCGTAGCTCACCCGCAGCTGAGTTCGCTTTCTAAGTACGGCGGATCTCTGTCGCTTGCCACCAAGACGGCCACGGGCTACTTCCGCACCCTGCTCTACAATGGCAAATGGTGGCTTGTTGACCCCGCCGGATATCGATTCCTCTCCATGGGTATCAATGCGGTGGCCCTTGACTCTAGCCTCACTACCGGTCGCGAGCAACTTTACAGTTGGCTACCCGCGTTGCCGGATCCTTTGAGCACAGCACCGCCCACTTATCTGGCCAACCACTACATTCCAACCAGCACGGCCTACGGCAACCGTTCGGGCTGGACCTACGATTTCTACGGAGCCAATCTCGAACGAAAATATGGTTCGGACTACCTGAATAAGTGGAAAGCCAATTCTCTTTCCCGGATTACCTCGTGGGGATTTAACACGGTGGGCGGCTGGTCTCCGAGCTTTGTGGCAAACGGCCGAGTTCCGTACACGATCACAATTGGAACCGAGAAGACCCCTAATAAAATTGACGCGGGGTACGGTCACGGAAGTCTGGTGCCAGACGCATACGATCCCAAATTTGCGTCGGTACTGGCCGCAGCCCTGCAGGTTTATATAACCAGGGTCAAATCAGATCCTTACCTGATTGGCTACTTTGTGGACAATGAATTATCGTGGATTGGGCAGGGGCCAAATGCCCAGTATGGCCTGGCTTACGGAGTCATGAAGCAGCCGTCTACATTGCCCGCCAAGAAAATATTTTACAATACGATTGCTTATAAGTATGCTACGATAGACGCGGTAAATGCGGCATGGGGCACCACGTTTCCAACGCTGGCTTCGTTGGCCGGCCCAACCATCTTGCCGGCCAACCCCAATGCGGCGCTGGCCGCAGATATGGACGGGTTTATTTCTAAGTTTGCCCTTCAGTACTTCAACACGGTGCGTGCCCAAATCCGAAAGCTGGACGTGAACCACCTTTACCTTGGTTGCCGGTTTGGTGGTCAGTCACCCACCATTGTGGCGGCGGCCGCGAAATACGCCGACGTCATTAGTCTGAACATATACACCGACACCCTGGATTCGGCCAAATGGGGATTTCTGAGCCAATACAACCGGCCCTGCCTAGTCAGTGAGTTTCACTTTGGAGCCACCGATCGCGGGATGGCGTTCGGCGGGATCAGTCCCCGGTTCACTCAGCAACTCAGAGCCCTTGCCTACCAAAACTATGTGCGTAGCGTTGCGGACAACTCAATATTTGTGGGTTGTCACTGGTACCAATATGTTGATCAACCCACCGCGGGTCGCCAGTTTGATGGCGAAAACGGAGGTATCGGTCTGGTCGACGCGTCAGACACTCCGATTCCTGAGCTGATCACCCAATGCCGCCAAACCAACGCCGAGGTCTACGGTCGCCATGGCCCGTAATGCCGCGGGACTACAGGACGGATGTGCCCCCCTGAATTCCCCTTGGTTCCCCAAAAACTCTGGCTACTTTAGGCTGCCGTCAACGTGAGAATCGAGACTTCGGGAGGACAAAACGTGCGTATTTGAACGCCCGTTGTTCCAATTCCCCTTGTAACATACAGTGGAGTGGATGCCTCTGGATAGTAACCTGAAATGTACTTTGTCGCACCAAACGGGGTTCGGATGGGGACCCCTAACGGCAGGCAGATTTGTCCGCCGTGGCTGTGACCGCTGATCTGGAGGGTTCCGGGAACGCTCAACCGATCCACCGCATCTGGCTCGTGGAGAAGGACAATTACGGACGGAGGGTTGCCCAGTTGGCCCACTAAATCAAACTGAGGCGCCCCTAAGAGCCAGTCATCAAGGCCCGCAATCATAAATCCGTCAAGATCCACGGAATGATTTCGGAGGCAGAGCACGCCGCATTCCTCAACCACTCGCTCTATATTAGAGGTTGACCCCGTAGCGTAGTCGTGGTTTCCCAGCACTCCAATGACCGGGCACCTTGCTTCGTTAAGGGGTTCTAGTGCATGCCGCAAATTCTGTAAAGAGGAAATGTCGGCGCGGCTCACAAAGTCTCCCGGCATCACCATCACGTCCGGATTTTCCTTCAGCGCCAGTTCAACCGCCCGCCGCCCCCGTTTGGCTCCCGGCTTATCGTGGGCATGAAGGTCGCTGACTACGGCAATTCTAACCTTGCCCCCACGCCAATTCGGAACTTTGAGGGTGGAACGCTCCACCGAAATCCCGTTAGTGCTCGATAATACACCCCAAGCCGAGACGCCTACACAGCCGGTTCCAACCATGCCAAGCATGGCTCTTCGAGTGATTGGAGTTCCCATTAATAGCTACCGAGAGTTTAAACCCATTGGAGGGCTCAGCCGTTCCGGGTTGGTCATTTCAGTCACGGAAAAATCAGAATTCATGCATTTCCCGCCCGGCCAGTAACGATGCTGTACAATCTCAATTGATTTGGGAGCAAACTATTTCAGCAGGAGGTTCCGATGAGCACCCCATCAGACCTAGTCGGAGCCTTTAAACGGGAAATCGATGCCGCGTCGTCGATCCTCATCGGTACCCACCTTAATCCAGACGGCGACGCCTTAGGTTGCGCCCTTGCAATGTCTCTCTATTTAGACAAAATTGGAAAGCCAAACGAGGTGCTATGCCATCACGCTGCGCCAAAGAACCTATTGTTCTTGCCGGGCGTGGGCAGAATTAGGAAAGTTCCACGCCAAGAAAAGCACGATCTAGCCATTGTGTTGGATTTGGATCCGATGGAGAGATTGGGAGACCCGGAACCCTATTTTAATGCCTGTCCACGCATGATCGTGGTAGACCACCACGTTCCGCATCAGGCTCCCGGCGATCTCAGGATCATCGATACGTCAGCGCCCGCCACCGCCGTGATTTTAACTCGACTGCTGACCAGCTTGGGGGCAGAAATCACGCCGGATATGGCCACTTGCCTGCTTACCGGAATTGTAACTGACACGGGTTCTTTCCGATTTCGCAACACAACGCCCGAGGCGCTCAGCCTCTCGGCCTACCTTCTTGAGCATGGCGCGGACCTGAATACGGTGAGCGAGGAAATCTTCCAAAGTAAGCCGCTAAGCTCCACTCGTCTCCTGGGTCGGGCTCTAGAAACCATGCAACTGGATTGCCACAACCAAATTGCTTGGTCTACGCTGAGCAAAGAAGATTTTGACATAGCCGAAGCTACGGATGAAGATACAGAGGGATTTGTAAATGAGCTTCTGTTCATCGACACGGTGAAGATTGCGGCAGTCTTGAGAGAAGTCAAGCTAAATAAAGTTCGATGCTCGGTTAGATCTCGCGCGGACCTAGATGTAGCCGAAGTAGCTCGACATTTTGGGGGTGGCGGCCACAAGAATGCGGCCGGATGCACCTTTGACACCTCCTTGGAAGAAGCCGAAGAGTTGCTGGTGAAAAGGATTAAACTTTGCTTGGCGTCCTGCTGATTCACAAACCGTCCGGCATCACGTCTCACGATGTGGTGAACCAGGTAAGGCGTCAATTTGGCACCAAGCGAGTGGGTCATGCGGGAACTCTTGACCCGTTGGCCACCGGTTTACTGGTGGTTGCCGTAGGACCCGCCACCCGGTTCCTGCAATATCTTCCGCTTGAGCCCAAAGAGTACGTAGCGGACATCCAATTTGGGCGGGCAACGGAAACCTATGATGCGGAGGGAGTCACCACCCAGACCGGACAAGTTCCCGCCAATTTGGAAGAATTGATTAGCACCGCTCTCACCCAATTTCGGGGACTCATTCAACAACTTCCCCCCATGCATAGCGCGGTCAAGGTTAACGGAAAACCGTTGTACCATTACGCGAGGCAGGGCCAGCAACTCACCCGAGAGCCGCGAACGGTTCATATCACCGCCTTTGAAGTCCTGTCGATTGAGGGCCCCACGTTAAGAGCTCGAATAGTTTGCTCCGGCGGAACCTATATTCGGTCAATTGCTCATGATCTTGGGCAAACCCTAGGGTGTGGAGCTTTCCTCACATGCCTAGTGAGGACCCGGGTGGGACGATTCACGTTAGACCAAGCGCTGCCTATCACAGAAGCGACCTTCGCCGATCTTATACCGCTTGACGTTGCTTTGCCGCCGATGCCCATTGTTCAACTGGACCCAACCCAGGTCAGTTCCGTTCGAGAAGGGCGACCGATTGGACTGGCCGAGCCCCCTGACTCTTACTTTGTGGCTTTGACAGAGCCAAACGGTAAAGTTTTCAGCGTGGCCAGAGTGCACGGCAACGTATTACAGCCCGAATGCGTAATCCCTGCTGGGGTGTTGCACGAATCTACTTGAACCTGCATTCAGCCGAAAGCCCTTAGC
Organism: Fimbriimonadales bacterium; assembly: GCA_038212035.1. Classification (GTDB taxonomy): domain Bacteria; phylum Armatimonadota; class Fimbriimonadia; order Fimbriimonadales; family Fimbriimonadaceae; genus Fimbriimonas. Next base: position 5,131 of record JBBQUZ010000087.1, on the reverse strand, counting down.
AGCGCATTTAATGTGGTTTGTGCTTTGGGTGGGGGTTACTGCATGTGGTCTGTACCTATCCCCCAGTGCTCAGGGTCACGGTACTCATCAGCAACTTGGCTTGCCCCCGTGCCCCAGTGCGTTGTTTCTTGACCGTCCGTGTCCTGGGTGCGGTCTAACCACCAGTTGGTCCGCCCTTCTTCACGGCAATTTGGGGCTCTCATTTCATGCCCACCCGCTTGGCCCCGTACTCTACTTGCTGTTCACCGCGATTGCTTGGACCGGCCTATATGGCTGGATTAAGAAGCTAAGAGTTCGTAGTGAACAGCCTTGGTTCGCCACATGGTCAACTGCCTTGGCCGCCGTGTTTTTGGGCTTTGGGTTGATTAGGGCGATTGTCACCCCGCACTATGCAACGCAGACCGAGCGCTGGTACCGCGGCATTTCGTCGATTCGCTAAGTGAATCTAATTTAAACCCAAGTTGACGCGCGTCGGAAAATTTTGAAAGTCACGGGTCTCTGCACGTGGCCAAAAACAAAATTGGGCCAGCCCGCCATGAAGTCAAGTTCGTAACTTGGCTCTGGAGCAATTAAGACGAGTGGAGTTGCCTGGGCCACCGGATGCTTCATTTTGGCAACCGCAAATTCTTCGTACCCGGCAATCTTATTAGACTCCCTGAGAGTCGCGATCATATCCACAAAGACTAGGTCTGCATTCTCACATGCATTCAGTCCGTCCATCCAGCTACTGAAGCACGCAAGTTCGTCCGAAGGGTGAAAACCTTCCTTCGCCGCAGACTCCATCTCTAAATCCTTTGTGATTAATACAAACTTCATGCCACTGTTTCCCCATTATTGGCTGTTTCCGGTCAATACAAAAGCGACTCAATTTACCCGGTGTATTACCAATAAACCACTAAAACCATTTATATGTGAAAATCCCAATATATTTGCGCGCAAATCGGCGCAATGATCTTACAAAGGACTACACACCCCCCAATGGGGCTTTTGATCGCTCAAACGGGATTCGCATCGGCGGAGCGTGCGGCTCATGATCACCCCACCGCGAGCAGGTTGCTTCCCCATCGGATGTGTTGTGACTTTGGCGAGGACGGGTCGATCTCAAATACATTTAGTTAGGCTCCTTCGGGTCCTTATCTTCGGTCTTGGGCGTATCGGTCTAGCGTAAACGAGGCCCAGACCGCCATTGCAATTCACCCTGTCGAGGCCGCACTAAAATTGAGTGACCTTCCGTTGTCCCGGCAGGGACTTTCCCCGATTAGCCTGGCATAAGCTCTCGCGCCATGCCAGGGCAGTTGCGCCCTGGCTAAGTTCCCCGGCAGGGGCGCCTGAACCTTTCAGTCAAGATATTGAGGATTGTAATCAACACCCACTTCTTTAAGTAGATTTCCTAGCTCCTCCAGATGAGCTTTCTTGTGATGATAAGCCTCTTGAGTTGAAATGTATCTCCTAATATCGGAAATCGCCGATGCACTCACGGAGTATGCCGCCTGCCATTGGAATCGAAGGCGTAGCCGGTAGTCGTCGGATGACCGTGCCGACGTCCGGTTGCCACTCAACCCCGACAGTCACCCGAACTCGGGCACGGTCATCCCGCCGACTATCGGCTTCGCCGCAGACCGCCAATGCAGTTCACCATGTCACGGCCTAACTAAAAGTATATGGGGGTCGATCCACCCTTAGAAGGCATTCATAGACTTCGAAAAGCCAATTTCAAAATTTATATCATTAATATGTGATATTAATGATGATTTGACCGCAGTCTTCAGATAATATGAATGTTATTAGAACGTTGTGAGGAGTTAACCATGAATCAGTGCATTACAAATCCGTTAGAGAGAACCGTTCGGTCCGACTTTGATTCGCGTCAGTTTCAGAGCATGATGTCCGAAACCCGACGCCGCGCTTACTCCATGGCGCTTCAGCTCACGCGGAACTCTACGGAAGCGGAGGACCTCGTTCAGGACACCTACGTGAAGGCTTGGAAAGGATTTGACAGCTACGTTCCGGGGCGTCCGTTCCTCAACTGGCTCCTCCGAATCATGCAGCGCTCCTACCTCGACTCTCGTCGGCGCGATAACCCGATTCGCAAAGCAGAATCTCTTAACTCGATGGTTTCTCCTTCCGACGGAGACGTGCAGGAGCTTCCCATTGCTTCGACGGCCCCCGGTCCTCAGGACGAACTCGTCACTAAGATGACGCGACAAGAACTCTTAGCCGCGTTGGACCAGCTACCCGAGGTTTACCGAACCGCCATCACTCTATGCGATCTACAGGAGTGTAGCTACTCTGAAATCGCCGAATTTCAGGGCACCACGGTGGGAACAGTTCGTTCGCGGATTCACCGCGGTCGACGGCTGTTGCGAGAGATCCTTCAGCGAAAAGCTTCGATCATCAGCTACTGACCGGCAGTCTGAAGAATCGCTCCGCGTTCTGAGTAGTTAGTTCTGCGGAGGATTCTGGAGTCATGGATAGCGCCTCCGCAAGGGCCTTGTTGATGTACGGAAGATAAGCCGGACGGTTAGGTCTCCCGCGATAGGGAGTGGGCGGCAAGAATGGACTATCTGTCTCAATCAGAATCCGGCGGGGGTCTAAGGCGGGGAGAATCTCGCGAAGGGTGCCGGCATTCTTGTAGGTCACTGGCCCATCAACCCCAAAATAGCACCCTATCTCCGATGCACGTTGTGCATCTTCGGCGGTTCCGCCAAAGCAGTGGAGCAGATAGTGGCCATCCGGTTGGGTTTCCAGAATGTCTAGCAGTTCTGAGTACGCGTCTCGCCCATGAATCACGACCGGCAAATCCAAATCCTTGGCCAGCTTTAGGTGTCCCTCAAAGGCGGCTCGCTGTTTCAGTGGATCGGTTAGATTCCAATGATAATCCAACCCAGTTTCCCCAATCGCCACAACTTTGGGATGTTCGGCCATGGTTCTTAGCCGATTGAGTGCGGCTGAATCATAGTCGCCAATGTGGTTAGGATGCCAGCCTACGGTGGCGAAAACGCCATCGTAAGCCTCCGCGAGACGAATCGCCGCCAGACTACTCTCCTCATCAATCCCGATGACGATCAGCCGATCCACGCCCGCTTCTCGTGCGGCCCCAATTTCCGCGCCGGGGTCGGTAAAGGCGTCGGGGAAATTTAGGTGGCAATGGGTGTCAATCAATCTCAATGAGGACAGCCGTCCCCGCGCAGGTTACTGAGAATGGGAGGGATTAAGTGAGCGATTGCCGCGAGTCCCTGCCGCACCGCCTTGGGAGACCCGGGAAGGTTGATGATGAGGCATTGCCCTCGCATGCCGGCGATGCCCCGGCTAAGGTAGCTGAGATCGGTTTGTTCTAAGCCTTTGAGTCGGATTAGATCGGACAAATTGCTGGCCGGTCGGTCAATGACTTGTGCGGTGGCTTCGGGGGTCACGTCCCGAGGTCCGAATCCCGTGCCCCCGGTGGTCACCACCAAATCGCACGTCTGCGCCATCTCAATCAGCGCAGATTGAATTGCCTCTCCATCATCCATCACAACCCTTCGGCTCACGTTAAAGAGTCCCAGTTTATGGAACGCCGTCACCGCTTCCGGGCCGCTCAGATCGGTTTCCCGCGTTCGCGTATCGCTCACCGTTAAGACTGCTATGCGCGCTTCCATGGTGCCTTACCTCCAGTCTTTTCTTCCAGGCGGATGTTGGTGAGGATGAGATCTGAGTTGACGGACTTCAGCATATCGATGAGCACGACCCCCGCCGCCGCAACGGCCACAAACGCTTCCATTTCTACTCCCGTCACTCCGGTTGCTTCGGCAACGGCCTGAATAGACAGGCCCTCTTCGGTTAAGGTGATTTTCACCGACAGCACATTCAGAGGTATCGAATGACACAGCGGAATCCAGTCGCAGGTGCGCTTTCCCGCCATGATTCCGGCGATTTCCGCGACGGTAATCGCGTCCCCTTTCGGCAACTTACCGAGAGCTTCTCGATGCGCGGGGGTGATGAGCAAGAGTCCAGAAGCGACCGCCCGGCGCAACGTGGGAGATTTTCCTCCCACGTTGACCATCTGAACGCCGCCATCTGCACCCACGTGAGAGAGGTTTGCCACTGCCTTAGTTTACTGGTCTCACTCGTTGCCCCACAATGCGCCGCCGCCGTGGACTTTACGCCACGCGTCGCGCTGGCGGTGAATTTCCACGATTCCAATATCCGCCCTCGGGGTTCTTTCTGCCGCGGTTGGGAACGGCCTAAACGGTTTGCTGGGCATGGTTTGGTACCAGTAGGCCACGCTGGCCAAGTCTAAGGTCATCACGTTGGCGTGACCGTGCTCTATGCTGGCCCGGAGAGACTTGGTGAACCGGATAGGGTCTTCAAAGTGGAATCGGTAAACGTGGGTCTTGCCGAGAAAGCCAAACCGCGAATCGTTATTGTCTCGGCCGGGAGCGTAGGCGGTGCCAAAGTACGGGTGGCAGTAGTGCTCATCTGGGCACCAGCTCTGGTTAAAGTAGTCCTCGGTTCCGGTGCCGTGGGCACTGCCCGGCCAGGGCTCACCGTCTACTAAAAACATGTCGTCGCCTTCGCCGTACCACATGGGCGAAGGGCAGTTAACGTAGTAGTTCACGCCCACAAAGTGGCCCTTGCCTTCCGGCTCACAGAACATGTAGTTGTGAACATCGGTGGGATTGTTGGCGGTTTCTCCTAACACCCCCCACTCGTTTTCGATGTCTCCGTTATCGCTCTCGGGTTGGGTGAGTTCTTGTCGGTACTCCGCGTGGAACCGGCCCATGTCGTCGGGGATGGATTCGTGCTCTTCGTAATCAAGATAGTAGTAGAACGCGTCTACTCGGTGGGACCCTTGGTTTTCTACCGTGATCCGCGCCCCTTTCGCGTAAGGCATCGGAAAGTAGCAGACCAGCGCGTTTCCTTCTTTGGGGGCGGCCGCCAACGGCAACGAGATGAAATTGTACTTTTTGCCCCATCCTTGGCCAAAAAATTCTCCGATCGGCGCTTCCACGCTGGGGTGTTCTTGGCCGTCCCAGTACATTCTCAGCACCAGATTGCGTCTCAGCATCTCGTCTGCGCTAGACATGGTCACCCAAATGTGCTTAACAATTCCCGCACCCGTCATTTCGGCAATCGTTTTGGTTTCGCCGAC
>JBBQUZ010000086.1:0-12014 GCA_038212035.1 Fimbriimonadales bacterium | reverse complement strand
ACACCCCATCCCCGACCGTCAAGAGTGACTGGAGTTAAGAGGTGTTCTCGTCGGATCTCCCCGAACCGCCGTACCACCCCGTACCGCCGAACCGCCCCGAACCGCCGAACCACCCCGAACCGCCGAACCACCCCGAACTCAGAAACAATATCTCTCGAGAGACCCAGTCCCCCGGACCGCGGCACGGATTTCCGCAGGCTACAAGCTACGACATCACGATTTGGAAAAACTATGAACACAGAAGAAACACTGCCCGACGTCACCGTCCCACCCGACCCACAAAATCCCGAGGAACCGGAAAATACCTCTGCGGAAACCCGCCCGAATTCACCCGAACAAAACAAATTCATCCCTCCCGAACCGGTTGCCAACGCGCCGCTTGCCGACCCGCCGCGCTCCGCATTTGACCAGGCCAACGCGGATGCCACCGCGCTCGGAATCAAAGATCCAGAATGGATCTCGCGCCGCGCGTTTGGGATTCTTGAATCGCAAAGCGAGGCTCGGGTGAGGGAGTTAGAAATGCGGATGCGGCTTCCGGAGATGGAGCGGCAATTTGAATCAGAAGGCGCCCCTCGCGAGGTCGCCTCTTTCTTGCCGGAGGCCATGCAGATCGCGGCCAAGTTGGTGCCCGACCGCCGGCTTCAGGAACAGTTGGGCCGGATCATCGCCCTCGGCGCACATTCAGACCAGCAATTAAAATCTGCGACGGCGCGCTTCTCCCCGATGGCAGAAACCGGGGCTCCGGCCAGCCCAGCCGCCCGGCTTAACGCCGACCAAACGGCAATTGCCCGTAGTCTGATGCGTAATTTTCACCCCGGCGAGGCGCTCTCGGCCCGCCGGATCGACGAGTTTAGAAAGGAAGGTTTGTTATGAATGTTTTGCACGAAGAAAGACCCCGCGCCGAATCTCGGCGGCGGCACCGCCCCGATGGCTACGAATACATCTTGGTCCAGGTGACCCAGAATGACATCAACGCGGGGGAGAACAAAATAAACCAGATGCAACGCGACGGCTGGGCTTTAGCCGCCGACCGCGAAACCGGGATTGAGGGTTACCACTACATGAAGAAGCCCAAATCGGAGATGGAACGTCTTGCCCAAGAGCGCCTGAATAAGTATTTGAAATGGACCCAGGCTCCGTTGGCCGATACCGTGAATTCCGCAATCCCCGTTTCGCGAGAAGAGTCGGGTCCGGACGATGCCATCGATCCTCAGAGCATCGCCGCGCTGGAGAAATTAGCTGCAGCCGCTAATTCATAGTGAATTCAACGCGAAGCGTGTAGCCCGCGGATATCCGTGCCGCGGCGGGATGCTGTAATCGGGCCGCAAACCTCCGATCATCGCGACGCGTACCCTTCGGACCGCGGCACGGATATCTGCGGGTTACATTTCGAACAAAACCAAAACAAGGAGGCACACTAATGCCAACCACACTCAACCGCGTGATTCGCGTGCAGCGCACGGGGTCTAGCGATATTCAGTATCCGCCTAACGGCGCGTCTGCCGGACTTACTTGCGCAGTGGGCGACCTCGTCTCACTCGACGTTAACGGTCGCGTCACCCAAGCGGGAGCCTCCGGAGCAAACCTGGGTGCAACCGTGCGCTTTGGGGTTGCTAACGAATCGGTGACCGCCGCCACCCAAGGCGTCAACCTCGGCGTGGAAAAACTGGATGACGACACGCTCATCGAACTCCCCGTCACCTCGGGCGACGCCGCAATTGCTACCCCGGCGTCCACCGCCCCTACACTCATCGGAAAGCAATTTGAAGTGAGGCGCGTGACCACCAGCGGAATCTACTCGGTGGATTCTTCTGCGACCACCAACGTAAAGGTGGAAGTGGTAGCCCTGGGAACCACCTACCCTATCGCCGATAACTTTGCTACCGTGATCTGCAAAGTTCTCGCGGGCGCTCGACTGAACTAAGGAGCTAACTCTATGGCCACTACCACCACATTTGGCAATCCCGATATCATGCGGGCTAACCTGCTCAAAGCCGTAAAGACTTACGACGGAAAGCCCCAAGTGACATTTTATGATGACTTGGCGGGTAACTTGCTAACTACCGAACAGTTGTTCGAAGTGGCAGCGCAGGTATCCGGTCTACCCCTGCCATCCGTCACGCCAGAGTACGGGGTGATTCCCACCGCGAGTATGACGCAGGTGGCCCGTAAGCAGTACAACTACCAAAAGCGAACCCTGCAGTTCCGATGGTCTGATGAATCGTTTATCAACGATAACTACGGCATTGTCAAGGGCTACGGAACCCTCATCGCCGGCGTGTTTGCCACCGCGAAGGATATCGCGGCTGCCATTTATCTTAACGGATGCACGGCCAGCTCCATTATCGCCACCCCCAATGGCCAGCCCCTGGCCAGTACGGCGCATCCGTTGGAAACGGGAACCGACTCCAACACATTCACCACCCAGCAGACTCTGGGCGTGATTGCGCTGGAAGACGCCACCACCGCGTTGATGAACCAGCAGGCGTACAAGAACTACCCGTCGCCCAAGTTTGGCCCGTTCCAATTGGAAGTCGCGCCTCGGAACAACCACCTATCCGCTCGGCTCATCGGGGCGGATAAGCAACCGCAGTCGTTTGTAAACGATCCCAACTCAGTGGGCGGAAAGGCAAATGTCGGCCGGGAAGTGGGCATCGTCACCAAGCGAGTCGTGTCGCCGTTCTTCACGAATCCGGAATGGTGGGCCCTCCGATCGATTGATAACAGCAAGCACAATCGGTTTATGCTCTCTCGTTACGGGTTTAAAATCATGCCGATTGTCTACGATGAAGATAACGATTCGTGGAAGGTAACCGCCAAAGAAGCTTATCTGTTTGATGTGTTTGACTATCGCGGAACCTTCTATAGCACCCCGTCTTAAGGAGGCGATATGGCAAAGTCATTACTCGCATTTTCTGACGTCATGGTGGGGACGCACAAGTCGATCCCCATCGGAGTCGGTGCGCAAGCCTCGGCGCAAATTGGAGATACCGATAATCGTTACGAAGACATTCTGGAGTTCATGGGCACGGTCACCGTGCCCGCCGCTACCGTGCTGGGAACCGGAACGCTCTTAACCCTCCTCGCCGACGCGGGTCCCCTCAGTGGTGCGATTCCCAAGCGGGTGCCCAAGGGTTACAAAGTATGCGTTGAGGATATTCAAGTACTCTTTTCGGGCACCGCGTGGACTCTGGGCACCGACCTTCGAATCTCGGACACCAGCGCGGGTCCGGTGGACTTTCTGACCATTGCGGCGTCGGCCGCTACCGCCGGTGTGTTCTACCGGGCCCCGTTTAATGGCGCGATCGCGGGGGTCACTCTAGGTGGTGCTCTCACCTCTAACTCGGGTGGGGCCGTGGATAAGGGCCTCGTGATCAGGGCCACCGGCACCTTCACTGCCGGTTCCGCGTTCACGGTCTGGATACGCGGTTATTTCGTCAAGGTCTAGGTGGACAGGGTTCACTCAGCCGAACAACCCTTTGACCGAGGGTTGTTCGGGACCCCAAAACAACCAGACGGTGGCACGGAAATCCGCAAACTTCACGCTACGCGTTCCTTACTTGCGAATTGGGTTTATCTATGTCTATTGCATCCGATGTCATTTCGACTTTTCAACGCACGTATCCAGACTGTGATTCTACGCGGGCATTGGCGATTCTTAACGAGGTGGAAGAGGAGATTCTTCTCCACATTCCTCTCCGAAAAACCACCATCGACATCCTCCTCATCGCCAACCAAAGCGAATACCTGCTGGACGAGACCGTATTGAAAATTTGGTCAGCCCGGTTGGTTTACGCCACCCAGACCTGTCAAACCGCGCTCACTGAAACCACGATCGACTCACTTGATATCGGCTCACTTCAGTGGCGGTCAATTGCACCCGACGTTCCGAGTTCGTACTACACATCGCACACTTTGGATCAAGGAACCGTCGGACTAGTCGCCGCGCCAAGCTTTTCAACCCCTGCCTTACCCACGACCGCCATTCCTAAACTCAGCCTGGACGTAACGCAAAGGCGAGTCTTGACCATGGATAGCGTGATCTCGCTGACCCCCCAAGTGCGATGGCTCTACATTGACGGAATGCGTATGGTTTACGCCCGAGAGCGGGTGCCTCAAGACCTTGCGATGCGGCTCCAACTCTTTCAACAAGCAATGACGGAGCAAATTCAGGTGACCATGCAGCGCACCGCCCGCGTTCAGCCCGAGATCAGGTTGGTGAATCAGCGCGGCGGTTGGCGGGGTCGGTCGGTTGAGGTGAGCGGTGACCAATAACCCCGGCCTTGTTCATCTGTTTGATCCGCTCACTGCACCGGTCCTGGGAATGAACTCGGCCCGACATCCGTGTGCCCTTCGTGCGGGGGAATGGCCGGTTATTCAGGACCTGCGAATTGATGACGGCACGTTCTTGGTCCGCCAACCGACGGTTCCCGTGGCCACGGGAGGATTGCCGACCGGCGCTCCCTACGGGGCTTGGTCGGGGCTGGTAGATGGTCAGAACATCGTTCTCGTTGCCCTCTCCACCCTGGGTGCCATCCGAATCTATGAATCCACCGATGGGATGAGCTACGCCGAAGCCACTGCGGCCTCGGGGGCCTACCTGAACACCCGACTGCAAGATGGCCTCGCGGTGATGTTTCAGGCGGTGAGAGACCGGGCCACCGGGCGTGACTTTGTGGTGATCCAAAACGGCACCGACTCACCGCGAATCTACTCCTCTGCCCCAACCAACGGAGCCAAAGTTCGCCCGCATAATTCGGTAGCCGCTCCCGCGTGGGCCACCACGGCGCACCCGGTGCCTGTTTTGTCCCCTAACTTCGTCAATTTAGCCAATGGGTTGCCAAAGGGCTATCTCAACGGCACCAACATCTCGTTTGCCGATGGATTAGCAAACAACTTTGTCACCCTCACGTTCACCAACGCCGTGCTGAACGACGACAGCGCCACGTTTGGTTTTCCGTCTGTGAAGGACCTATCGTCAAACAATTTTCTGGTAATCGTATCCGATCAGGCGGCTTCCGACCACTGGCAAAACATGACGGTGGCCCTTAAAACCACGACCCCGGCCTATCTCTATCCCAAACTCGTCAGCCGCACTCCCTGGACCGATGGCCGCTTTGGGGCAACCGCCGCCACGGGGGGACTCAACGGAGAAGAGATCGTAGTGTTTTCCATGGGCGATATCAGCCCCGGATCCCGCGTCTCCGTGAGTAGCCTCACCGTGTTCTGGAACGGCCCGGCCCCCGCCGCAAACTACTCGGTGAGCCTTCACGCGGTGGCATTTTCGGGTTCCACGCCCTCTGGCGCTCAGTTTGCGGTGGCAAATCGCAATTCAGGTTCCAACGCCCAGAGTGCCGGCGTGGTGATGGCTCCGCTGAGCGGAGAAACCGGGAACAGCGTGGCCTCATTGGGTGGGCCGAGCATTGGCAAGACCAACCTGCCTTACATTCCCACGCTGAACTACGATTACCGAATCCCCATTCGGGGACCTTCCCCCGCCGACCTCCTTGCGGGGGTTGACCGCATTGACGTGTACCGCAAAGACGTAGGAGCGACCGACTTTTCGTTAGGGAAATCTATCGCGACCTCCGTGTGGAATGACGTCACTTTTCCTAACGCCTGGGCTTTTCGGTATTCAGACGGTTCAATCTCGACCGCGCCAAGCGCCACCGACTTTGGATTTCAATCTTGGACGACCACCTCCGCAGACTTCGTTGATGTTTCCCAAACCGCGCCCGATGCCTTTGCATCACCCATTCCCAAGGGATTTGCGATGGCGCTGGCCAACACGCGATTAGTGGTAGGGGCGGGCAGTTCTGGGGCCTTTCCAAACTTGCAGTGTTCAGAAGCTGGGAACCCGTTTCGGTTTAGGCTGACCACTAATCTCAGCCCAGATCAGGTCTTGCGGTCCGCTTCGTTTGCTACTCTCGCCGGGGAAAGTATCCAGGCCATGGTCGGGTTGGCCGGCTCCATGTTGGGCGCTTCGGCGGTTTACGTGTTCACCAAGCGGTCCGTTTTCTTGCTCAGCGGATTTGATGGCTTTGCCCTTAGCCAACCCAGCCTGGTTATCCAGGGCGGCACCCTCAGTCCATTCTCGGTGCAGGGTAGGCGCGGAGTGATCTATTGGTTGGACCAAACGGGCCAGGTCCAAAGATTGGAGACCGGGATGTTGACCCCAATCGCCCGGAAAACCGTGGACGATCGAACCAAAGCAATCCCCACCGCACGCCTCGCTAACGCATGTGGGTTCGTTGCCCAAGACCGTTATTACCTGGCCTACACGCCCCCCGGTTCCGGGGTGAATTCTCGGGTGCTGGTGTGGGATGAAGTGCTCGCAAGTTGGACGGAGGACCGCCTGCCCACGGGGGCAGAAGTGTTTCTGCCCGCCGCAGAAAATTCGCGGAGAAAGCTTTTCTTAGACCGTATCGGCGGGATGTATGAACATGAGAAGGACGGCGACCTGTCCCCGGTCTCGGTTCGGCTGACCAGCCGAGAAGTGCACTCTGGCATGTGGGGATCTTTCAACTTCGGACGTCTCGGCTTGGTTGCCGATGCCAGCGCGGGTCAGACGTTTCGATGGACCCGGACCTACTTTAAGTCCGGCCAAGTCGAGACCACCCAGACCTCCGTGACCGCCAAGTTCACGGACACTCGGGTGATTCGCTACGACCAATCCAACGGGGCCCCTCCCGGAAAATCAGGCACTTCCATCCAAATTGATATGCAAGCCACATTGACCCCGGGAAAACGAATCTACGGTTTAGTCTTAGAAACCACCCCCCGAGAAAACGACGCGGATGTGGACACCTACGTGCCATCGACGGCGGCTTCGACCGCATTTTATGGCTTAGATTTTACTGATGCGGTCGACCCGATCTACCTTGGAGTGGCTTAAGTGGATAGTACAGGCGATCTCGGCCGTAGGATGGCTCAAGTGGAGTCGCAGCTTCGGGGTCAGCGAAGTTCTGGTGCCTCTGCATCCGTAGTCTCCAGCCTGTGCTCGGTCTTTCTCATCGCAGGAGCGGCGGGCACGCCGTGGCACCAAGTTGATTTGTCCAACCGGGTTCCGGCGGGATGTATTCGGGTTTTGATTCACGTGAGGGGAACTGCCACTGGCGTCAATGGATCGGTCCAGATCTCCCTGCGGGCCGGACCCGGTGGTGCCTCCATCTCGGCGATCAACCAGCCGGCGGTGGGGGTTGCCGGGGTTACGGTGGCCGCCGACAACTCGATTTGGATTCCCTTTACCGGTGGCCTCGACGTAGCGGCAACGCTCGTGGGGACCGCTACTTACTCATTAACTTTAGAAGGATTGGAGGTGTCTCTATGAGTTGGCTCAGTTCATTTATCGACCACGCGACCACCGCGCCTGGATCGTCGCTCGCACAAGGTCAGGCGCAGAAAACCGGTTCGGTGCAGGCCGGTGCCCTGGCCAACTTCAACCAGCAATCGGGCGACTACGGCACTGACTATGGCTTCTACCGATCTCTAGTCCCCGGCCAACAGTCGGCCCTCCACGGCCTGCTGGCCATGCTGAGTCCGGGTGGCCAAGACCAGGCGATTCAGAGTCAGTGGCAGAAGCTGCTGAATCAGGGATACGCTTCCGGGGCTCAGCAGGCGGGCGGATTCTCGGGAAACCCGGCGCTCCAAACTGCCATCCGGCTCGATGCCCTCAACCGGGCAAACAACCAGGCGGGTGCGTTTGCCAATCAAATAGATTCGCCCGCGGGCCAGATGGGCGTGCTTCGGCAGATTCTCCAGACGATTGGCTCGGCCCGGCCCTCGCTTAAAGACCTGGGAGCGCTCGGGTCGATGGTCTACAACCGACCCACCACCAAGCCCGTTGCCGACCCATTGGGGTCGTTGGCTCAATCCGCGCTATCCAGCCTGTGGGGCTGATCAACCTGCCTTCAAGGAGATTCTAGATGCGAAAATCTACTCAAAAAATGCCACAACCAAAAGCTCCCTGCGCCGTTCCTCCGGCTGGGCCCATGAAACCCGTGGCACCGCGCACTAAGAAAGTGGTTAAGCCAAAACCGAAACCTAAGACTCATGGAGGGAAGTAATGGGGCAAGTGGGAAATTTGGCGGTGAAGACCGCCAATAACTTTGCCGCCGCCATCCCGGCAATTTACGACGGAGCCACCGGAACGCGTAAACCGGTTCATGCAATCGACAGAATGCCGGCAAACCTTGCCCGGGTGCCGTTTGTGGAGGGATCTTACGCCAGTCAAGTTTCTGGAGCGGCCGCAATTGGCGTTCAGAGCGGAACTCTTGGGTTCAACCTAACCGGCTCCAACTCGGGAGTGTCGTTTGACATTCCGGCCTGGACTCCTTCTACCGGAGTGGGGAACGGCGCATTTCTTCAGATTCCTTTTCGGGGGTCCACGTTTGGTATTGCGTGTAGGCGAGACACCGCAGTGTTGCCATTTTCGGTAGGGATTGACAGTGATTGGTATCCCGCAGACTCGTACCTGCCCATCTTTCTTAACAACGGACTGAACCCCGTTACTGGTGGCTTGGACTGGGTTCTGGTTGCGGACGATTTGGATCCCTACGTTCCCCATATCGCGACGATTGCCGCCGTCAGCAATCCGCAGGTTGCCTCACCGATTAGGCTGTTGCACATGATCTTGGATAAGAACGCGGGCTACGCCGACGAATCTAAGTTCTCGTACTTGGCCGCTTCGGGTGCGCTCACTACCGTGAACAGTGCGATTCAGTCTGGCTCCGTTCCCAATCGAATAAGGGTTGTGGACTCGATAGACTTCTACAACGCCGACGCGGCGGCTCAGACCGTAAGCATCACACTGGGTTCTACGGTGATCTGGGCCAAAAGCATCGTCGCCGGAGGCACTGCCTCTTGGCCCGAAGTGGGTGGATCAGCCCCAAAGGGAATTCTCAACTGCGTGCTAGGGAGTGTGTTTGTTAAAGCTACCGTCAACACCAACGTGATCTACAACGTCTGGGGGAGAACCTACTGATGCCGTATTCTAATCAACGAAACAACGTATTTGTGGATTGCTACGGCGATTCGCTCACCCTCAACTACACGTATGGCGTGCGGGCCGATTCTTTGTGGCCCACCCGCCTTAAGGCCCGGCTTCAAGCCAATGGCTACCCCTTGGCGACCCGAAACTGGGGTAAGGCGGGGGACACTACTTGGCAGATCATGAGTCGGCTGACCGACTCGGGTTACCTTGGCTTGGCCGCCGCCGCCATTGTCATGGCGGGTGCTAACGATCCGGGAGCATCCATCTCCCAAACCCAAACTCAGTACAATTTGCAGGCCATTGTAAGGGCGCTGAATTGGGGTTGCAACAACCGTGCTCCACGATATCCCGTGCAATCGGTTGCTAACCCCTCGTCGTTGCCCGGAGCATCAACGGTGGGATTTCGCTACTACATCACGACCGACAACGACGCAACGGGTGGACTCACGCCCACCATCTCGGGAAACCTGCTGGGCGGTGCTTTGAACCCACTGGTCACGATTTGGGAATGCCACGGGGCCGGAGCAGGTCCTGCGGGGTGGGGCCGAATTGGAGTGGGCCAGTGCGTTTTTGGTTCTCAAACCAACCTTCCTCGCGGGGCAACTCCGGGTACGCGGTGCGTGGTGCTGACAGATTCTTCGATTACGGGGGGAGCAGCCGCGAATTCGCTTTCCACTCCCGCGTCAATCGCCGGTTCGGTTGCGTCCACTCCCCCGATCACGGTATGGGAATGCCGAAATTCTGCCGGCGGTGAATCGGGCTGGGGACGAATTGCGGTGGCCGGCACGGCGGGTTCGGTGCTCATCAACCGGGTGGCAATTAATTCGTTGCCATATCTCAATTTCACGGTGGGTGGAGACCAGCTGGCCACCCCTTACGCTGCTTATGCCACAGTGAGGGCCGCCCAATTGGCGGCGGCAACCAACGAGAACGCTCTCCTGATTGATATTTACACCTACCAA
The DNA here is from genome assembly GCA_038212035.1 of Fimbriimonadales bacterium. Lineage (GTDB taxonomy): Bacteria > Armatimonadota > Fimbriimonadia > Fimbriimonadales > Fimbriimonadaceae > Fimbriimonas. The sequence goes on along the minus strand of JBBQUZ010000086.1, from coordinate 2,060 downwards.
AAGAATCTCATTCTGGCCGGCACGTTTCCCAATTTCTTCGGCGGGTCCTTTGTACCGGACCAGGCTTGGCATGTTGCGGATCAGAACCAGCACCCTAATGAACTTGGATCAGACCTATGGGCAGAAAAGGTTTACCAAGACCTCGTCGCCGTGGCTTGGCCAAGCAGTTTGCTTGCTGTGGCAAGTGCAATTTAACCCTAAACCAGGAGGAGTTCAGAATGGAAGAACTAGTCATACGCGAGCCTTTGCGCTCAGCCACCCTTGCGACCCCCGCCAGTGCCTCGGCCGATCTTGCGCTGGGGGCCAGCGGACGCCGTGCCCATCGCTACGGCGTAGAAATTAATGCGTATGCGGCAATTGTATACGTTAAGGTGGTCCACGCCCCGGCGAGCGGGTCGGGGGGTAACGCGACGGTGTTGTCAACCGATTGCCATATCACAATCCCGGCGGGCACCACGGTGTTTCGCAAACTCGGCATGACGTGCGACATTATCCTGACCAGCGCCGGCAGTGTCTCAATTTTAGAGTACGGTAGCTAAAAATTCAGGAAGATTTGGGAACTGGAAGCCCGCCAGTAAGTGTCTCAGTTAAAGCCTGCAGAAATGCGTGCAGATAACCCATATATTCCTTGGGCACCGTCGCTCATGTGACAGGAACGGATTGTTTTTGCTCAATCAGCCTTAAGAACTGACAACTTGTGACGAAAGCCGGGGCAAAGTTCGCCCTTGCTTCGTCCTGCTAGAATAACTGGTAATCCCATGAACGACGCGAACTCTGTTGCTAATTCACCGCCCTACACTGTGCCATCAGAACTCATCTCTAGGTCTAGGCCGTATGAACTCATCAAGCGTTCCGTTGATTTCGCGGTGTCTGGGTTCAGCTTGGTGCTGATCTCACCGATGTTTGCGGTGGTTTCCTTGCTGGTAAGACTTGATTCTAAGGGACCCATTTTCTTTCGTCAGAGCCGAATTGGCTTGCATGGCGAGACATTTTCCATCATAAAATTTCGAACGATGGTGGTAAATGCGGAACAAGTGGGGCCGCAAGTGACTTCCTCCGACGACCCTAGAATGACCCGGGTAGGGCGAATTCTTCGGGCAACTAAAGTCGATGAACTTCCTCAGCTCATCAACGTTCTCACGGGAGAAATGAGCTTAGTGGGACCGCGGCCCCAAGTTCCCAAATACGTCAATCTCTTTCCCGCCCACCAAAAGGGAACTATTCTCAGTGTGCGACCGGGAATTACCGGCCCCGCCGCGATCAAGTTTCGGCACGAGGAAGATATTCTTCAGAATCGAGAGGATCGAGAAGAATTTTACGTCAAGGTTTTGTTGCCCATCAAGTGTTCAATTGACGAGGATTATGTAGAAGGTCGCAGTCTGGCCCGAGATGCCGCCGTGGTGATTGAGACGGCAAAGATTCTCGCCCGAGGGATTCTCAACCGAGTGCGACGACGTCCGATGGGCCAGTACATCGACTATCCCTTGCCAACCATTGACGATGTTTCGTTACAGGGATTATTAGAGGACACCGAGAACCGCGTCCCCGTATCGGGTCGCTCCAGCGCCGCGTAGCCGCATGAGGTTTAGGCGGCGGTGAGTTGGAGGGCAATGCGCAGGATTTCTGCCGGGGCCAACCCGAGTTCGGCTCGAAGGTCGGTTTGAGAGCCCGCAACGGAAGTCGGCCGAGACGCCAGCCTCACGGAACGGAACTCACCCTTGTATCTAAAGCTTAAAAGTAATTCGGCCTCGGCTGACCCCAGGCCATGGCGGCATATACATTTAGTCAGGCATCTTAGGCCCATTTCATCGGTCTTGAGTGTATCGATCTAACGTAAAGGAGGCGCAGACCGCCAAGGCAACTCACGCTATAGCAATATAAATAAACGTATGTGACCCTCGCTTGTCCCGGCAGGGACCTTCCCCGAGTAGCCTGGCATAAGCTCTGGCGCCATGCAAGGGCAGTGGCGTCCTGGCTAAGTTCCCCGGCAGGGGCACCAGAACCTTTCGGTCAAGATATTGAGGATCGCAATCAACAGTCGCTTCTTTGAGTAGATATCC
>JBBQUZ010000085.1:0-12223 GCA_038212035.1 Fimbriimonadales bacterium | reverse complement strand
TCCGACGACTACCGGCTACGCCGTCGAATCCCAATGGCAGGCGGCATATTCCGTATTTTTCACTTAGTGCATCGGCGATTTCCGATGTTCCGAGATAAATTTCAACTCAAGAAGCTCACCATCACAAGAAATCTCATTTGGCAGAGCGAAATTGTCTACGCAAAGAAGCGGGTGTTGATTACGATCCTCGATATCTTGACTGAAAGATTCTGGTGCCCCTGCCGGGGAACTTAGCCAGGACGCAACTTTCCTGGCATGGCGCCAGAGCTTATGCCAGGCTACTCGGGGATAGTCCCTGCCGGGACAGGGGAAGGCTCGTCGCAGTCAAACATTTTCTTTTTATCAAGTCCGACGCTAGGTTCTGGTGCCCCTGCCGGGGAACTTAGCCAGGACGCAACTGACCTGGCATGGCGCGAGAGCTTATGCCAGGCTAGTCGGGGAAAGTCCCTGCCGGGACAACGGAAGGTCATATACGTTTAGTTGAGCCAATTGCAAAACTCCAAATACGGAGCACTAGTATCTCTATTTTGAACCTAAGTAGGCAACGGAATCCTTGTCTATACCTAGTTTTGCAATTGGCTCAGTTAGCCCTCGACAGGTTAAATTGCCTTGGCGGTCTGCGCATACACCCGAGACCGATGAAATGGGCAGATACGAGCCTATCTAAATGTACGGGGTGATTACTCTCGCCCGGAGACCGGCGAGACGCGGGGACTACGTTTTTGACCTATGATAGGGGCATGAACCCGATGACCCGCTACCGGTGGGTGGTTTGTGCGCTGATATTTTTTGCCACTACGGTTAACTACCTCGACCGGCAGATGTTTTCGCTCCTCGTTCCGTTTTTTGAGAACGACCTTCGGCTGGGTCCCACTGATCTTGCCCTCATCAACGTCAGCTTTATTCTTCCCTACGGCCTTGCGATGATTTTTGTGGGTCGCGCGCTCGACCGCATTGGAACTCGGCGACTCCTCACCGGCAGTTACCTCCTCTGGAATATCGCGCTGATCGGTCACTCGCTGGTTCGCGGACTCACGGGATTCATGGGCGCTCGCTTCGTACTGGGGTTTGGCGAAAGCGCAATGTTCCCCGCGGCCGTAAAAACGGTCACCGAATGGTTCCCCCGAAAAGAGCGCGCGCTGGCCACCGGGTTTTTCAATGCCGGGGCCAACTTGGGCGCGGTCCTCGCCCCCCTCATTGGCGTCACCGTGGCGACCCAGTTCGGATGGCGAACCTCCTTTGTGATTACCGGTCTCATCGGAATGGTTTGGGTTCTGTTTTGGATCCCGATGTACCGAGAACCGCAATCCCATTCTAAAGTTTCGCCCCCGGAATTGGAATACATTCAGGCAGATTCCGAACCATCATTGCCGGCGATGAGTTATGGCGAATTGCTGGGCATTCGCCCGGTTTATGCTCTAGCGGTGGCCAAGGCAATGTCGGATGCGCCGTGGTGGTTCTATCTGTTTTGGATGCCCAAGTTTCTGGTGGACCAGTTTCACCTTAAGCCCATTTTTATGGCTTGGGCAATTCCCGTGATTTACATCTTTGCCGACATCGGCTCAATCAGTGGCGGGTGGCTTTCTTCGAGGCTTATTTCACGCGGAATGGCGGTAGGCCCAGCGCGAAAGTGGGTGATGCTGGCGTGTGCCCTTGCCGTGGTTCCCGTGATGACCGTGGGCCTCCTGGTTGACCATCCTTCGATATTGGGAATCCCCAGCGTTTTTTGGGCGGTAGCCATCGTTTCGCTGGCCGCCGGTGCCCACCAGGGGTGGAGTTCTAATTTGTTCACGCTGATCTCCGATACGATCCCTAAGGGCTCAGTGGGAATGGCGGTGGGCGCCATTAACGGATTTGCCATGATCGGTGCTTCTGCCATGCAGTTCTTTGTGGGGCAAGCGGTTCTGCTTACTAGTTCCTACACTTTGCCGTTTATTTTAGCGGGGAGTCTGTACCTACTGGCGCTGATTTGGTTGCAACTCATGATGCCTCACGTCCATCAGATGGTTCCGGGTAGATCAGCCCGGATTCCGTTTGTATTGGCCGGCCTTGCCGGCTTCTTGATCGCGTTAGCTTTCCTTCAGTATCAAACCAACAAGCCGCCCTACACCTCGTTGGCCGACTACCAAGTCACCCGAAAGAAGGAACTGAATGCCACCTTAGCTTACGAAGGGGGCCCCACCGCCAAAGTGGGATGGATGGATGCGCGTTGGTTTAGATGGTGGCCCGCGGGTAAGCCGCAAAAAATTGAACTCATCAAGTTCGACCAACGCGGACAAGCCTTCATCGAATCCAAAGGAGATCAAGCCACCAAGTATTCGGGCGAACCCGCGGCAGAAGTCGTCCGTTTTTTTGGCACAATGAAGTGAGCCGGGAAAGGGGGCTTCTCTAGTTGCCCCCTCTTGTTGCAAGCATCCGCGCAACACCGCGAACCGCCTAAAATTTCGAATATTTTTTAACATGCCTTGTGGTTTGGCATTCTTTGTGTTAACATGCTCAAACGCTTGCGCAACTTGCGCAACTGTTTGAGCAAACAACATGTTAAGGAAACCGGAACGACAAAGTAGCCGCGCCACTCTTCAAGAAGTGGCGACGCTGGCCCGCGTTTCCGCCACCACAGTTTCTCTCGTTCTCGCCGGAAAAGCCGGAAACCGTCGGATTAGCGACGACACCCACCTTCGCGTTAATAAGGCGGCCGAAGAACTGAACTACGCGCCTAACCTGCTCACCCGATCTTTGCGGCAGGGCCGAACTAACATCATCTCGTTTTTCAGCAGCTTCCGAAATAGGGAAGAGGATGACCTTTACATGGACAAGATGGTATCCGCGGTAGAAAGCGCCGGGGGCCAGGCCGGATACGACATTCTTGTTCACTGTAATTTCAGGCGCTCGCCCCGGGAAATCTATCAATTTCTTAATGGAGGCATTGCAGAAGGTTTATTGCTCTTTGCCCCCACGCCAGATGACCCCCTTCTTCCCCTTCTTAGAAACAGTTCACTACCGGTGGTGTTTGTTAATGGGCGAGATCCGCAGGGGATGTTTCCTTCGGTGGCCGACGACCACCGAGAAGGGATCAGACTGATTGCCGAGGCCATCCGCAAGTTTGGACATAAAAACGTCGCCATCCTCGTTCCGGCGGATGTTGATTACTACGATGCCAAGTTAAGAGCAGAACTTCTGGCCGAACAATTGACCGGACTGTCCTTGTCGGTGTTAGCCGTGCAACCCAACCGAAACGAGTTTCTGAGCAGATTGATCGCGCAACCGGACGCTCCGACCGTAGTTTTCTGCTGGCACGATCGGCTTGCTTATGAGGTTCTCGCGGCCGCCGAAGAATTGGGGATATCCGTTCCCAATGACCTTTCGGTGGTGGGCTATGACGGTATTCACTGGCCGTCTGCCACTAGCCATGTTGCGGCCAGTGTCAAAGTAGACTTAAGCGCCCTCGCGAGGGGCGCGGTCTCACTGCTGGATCAGCTGATAACCGGTCATCTCACTTCGCCCGTCGAAGAGACCCAACCCGTATTTTTCCACCGCGGAACCAGTCTTGGTTTTGCACCTCATCTGCAACGGAGCAACCTCACATGAGATCATACACATCCAAAAAATCGAGCGGATTCACGCTCATTGAACTCCTCGTTGTGATCGCGATCATCGCGATCCTTGCCGCAATTCTTTTCCCCGTGTTTGCTCAGGCAAAGACGGCGGCAAAGAAATCGGTTGACCTGTCTAACGTAAAGCAGCTCAATCTTGCCGTATTCATGTACGGTGCCGACAATGAAGATACAAACCCGTTCTGCTGGGGTTGGGGTGGCGATTGGCTTCCCTGGCACCAACAGGTCAACCCCTACGCCAAGTCCATCCAAATTTGGAAGTCGCCGGTTGATAACTGGAACCGTGGAAACGAAGGCGGCGATAATAGTTGTCTTACGGGTCAGCCCACCCGGGGAGTGACCTACAGCATGAACTGGACCTGGCCCGCCAACGGATGGGGCTGGAGTGATTCTGATATTGAAAACGCGATGTCTCCCACCAGTAACAACGGTGGTGCTAGCCAAACCAACGTTCCCTCACCCAGCAACACCATTTTGATGGCCCCACGCCCTAACTGGTATCACCAGTGGTGCGAGGGTTGGGCAACCGATAACTTCTTCAACTACGGGGAATTCAACATGAAGGGTGGCGGTGCCACCATGTTTGGCGATGGGGCCAACTACGGCTTCTGCGATGGACACGCCAAGTTCATGCGCAAGTCGCAGACTCTGGTGGCTCAGGGTAGCCAAGCGGGCACCACCGTTCCTTCTTACTGGCCCGGCGGCGGAACGGACACTAACTGGCCATGGCCAGCCGGCATGTGGGACAAGCGTCAGTAAGACGTCACCTACTTCAACGTCCACCTACGCCTCAGCCGGGGTGGACGTTGCTCCAAGAACTTATATGAAAGCAGAAGTCAAAACCCCAGTTCTCATCGCCATCGTCACTTTAGTTGTTGTCGTTTTGGGATTCTTCATTTTTAAGGGCGTAAGCAACGCTGGGAACCTAGACCAAGGGCAGGTAAAGTACACGCCCGGTAAGCTCCCTTCGGCTGAGAGCGACCCAAGCAAGCAAGGTCCTGGCGGTCCGCCGCCCGCCGGCGGTCCGCCGCCATTGAGCGGACAACCCGTTGGTGGCCCGGGTGGCCCTCCTCCCGGTTTGGGTGCTCCCTCTCGCGGGTAAGGGAACCATGCGGACTAGAAGCACCCTTCTGGTGGCCCTTGGCCTCACCTGCACCATGGCGCAAGCGGATTACACCGTCTTCATCGACAAAAGCGACTTTCGTGGTCGGTGGGAAGGGTTTGGTTGTTCACTGGCCTGGTGGGCCAACGGGGTCGGCAATTCTGCCTATCAAGAGACGTACTCCGACATCCTTTTTACCCAGAAGACCACTCCACTTCTGGGATCCAATCTTCCGGGGCTGTGGCTTAACATTGTTCGTTACAACGTGGGAGGCGGGGGTCAGCCCAACGATATTTCGGGAGTTCCGGAAAATGTCCCCGCCGGATATCCTTGGTATAAAGACATCAACGGCTATTGGCTGGACTGGTTCAATATGTCCCCCACGTCTCATAGCTTTGATTGGTCACGAGACGCCAACCAACGAAGCATTCTGCATGCTGCCGTAAACCGCGGAGCCACCGTGGAGTTTTTCTCTAACGCGCCCATGTGGTGGATGACCAATGAGAAGAGTTCGGCAGGCGGCAGTCTTCAGTGGTGGAATCGCCGGGACTACGCACGATACTTGGCCACCGTGGTAAAGCACGCCCAAGACCAATGGGGAATCCCGGTTTCTAGCCTCGCCCCGTTCAATGAACCGTCCGCGGGTTGGTGGACTTACCCCAAAGATCAGGAAGGAGTGAATATTGGCGATGACGTGCAAGCCGAGATTCTGGGCTATCTGCGCGAAGAGCTTAATAGCCGGGGCCTCAGTAACTCCCTGATCTCATCGTCGGACGAGAATGCGATGACCCAGGGCACCGTCACCTCTGAGTACCTAAAAAACCGTCAGGTCACCGTGAACGGAACTTTGGTGGCCGCCAACACCCTGGTGAACAAAGTGAATGTTCACGGATACAGCGGGCTTGCCCTATGGCGAGACAACGCTGCCCGCCAGAACCTGCGCGCCTCGGTGGGACCTAAGCGATTGTGGATGTCTGAAGTAGGCGATCCTGATGGCGGCGGGATGCCTTTGGCGCAATCTATCACCGAAGATATCAACTTTCTGCGCCCCACCGGCTGGGTGTATTGGCAGCCCATCGAGCCCTATTCAGGATGGGGACTCATCAACGCCAAGTACGCCGACCCCGCAGATCAATTGTCCGCCGAACGGGGCAAGCCTCAGTGGGTATATCAAAAGTATTTTACTTTTGCCCAGTTCACCCGCTTTCTCCGCCCCGGCAACGTACTGTTGGGTAGTAACGATCACAACACCATCGTCGGATACGATTCGGTTAACAGGCGACTTACGCTTATCACGGTGAACTACGGCAATTCGCAGCGAATCACCTACAACTTAAATGCCTTTGGCGTTGTGGGGAGCGCCGCTACCGTCACGGTCACCAACACCGCCGGCCCCAAACGGCTGGCCGAAACCACCGCGCCCGTAACTAACAAGATCTTAACCTACAACGCAGAACCCAATAGCGTCTACTCCGTGGTGGTAAACGGCGTAAGTTTCTACTCCACCGGCGGATTCTGAGATCGATCCTCGTGAAGAATGGAAACGCCCGTGCTCCTTCCTTCGGGCCAAAACTTCCGTGAGGGTCTTGCTGGTTCGATTGCCGTTCACATCGTTAATGCAGCTCGCCGTATGGCCCCGGGCCGCTTTGGACCGGCGACGGTCTAGCGCGTCATGGCCGTGAGTGGGGGTTACTCAATCCACGGTTTCGGCACTCAAATTCCTTGCCTCATCGGGAACGCGAACTTCTGCATTCAGCACCGCTCCTGACAAATCTTTGTGGATCACTGCGGTTAGGTTATTCCCCGCGCCAGAGAAGACTTCATCGTACGGTCCGCTGGAGAAGGCCTCCTTCAGTGTTCGTTTGTCGCCAACATGGGCCGTAGCAAAACCTTCTTGCAGAGTCACATTATTCTCCTTGGATGTTGAATGCCGTGAGGCCATCGAGGGGTTTGTACTTTAGATCAGAAGGATTTAATTTCCACTCAACCCCTGTAAATCCGTCGCTGAGCCACGCGGCAAATACACCCAGGCATATGCTGTTACGAAACGTTTCCCATTCGTACACGGGCCGTCGATCAAACCTGGGAAGCCATTTGGGATCTAATTGAACATTTTTAAGCAGTGCCGTCATCAAGGAAAGTGTTTTATGAGAAACCTTGTTATCCTCTAAAGATACATACCCCGCACGAATGTTCCAGAAGCTCATGGATTTAGACTTTTCCGGCCCCTCCAATTTGACTGGTTTATAATAGTTCTCTAATTGGGGAAGTGCATCAGGATCCTGAGGCTTGCCCAGAAGACGCACGACATAATGACTGTCTCGTTGCTTATTTGTAAAGAATTTCATGGCAATTCTCTCTCTCTTATACAGCCCCATTCCCTTGACCTCTAAATCCTTAATCGCATCTCTGGGAGCTAAGCCTGCAATCCACACCTGACAATTGGCGCCCCTCGAATAGTTCGTATGTGACTTCTTCATTTCAAGTCTCGCCTGGGCATATAGCGTGTGATAAACCTTGTTTGTCAGAGGAATCCGAGCGTAGCGAAATCCAAACGCGATTTTAGGATATGCCCATATCACCGCCAACACGAGAAGGGAGCCCAGAAACACAATGGTCAGAGTACGCTTTTTGAACATTTGGTTAGTGATAGAGCCTCTTCACGAAAATCTACCATCGAGCAGCTTATCCTAAATAAAATAACCAAGACTTGGGCTAACCTAAGCGCCTTCGATAGATCCGATGACAAATTGATCTTTGGATGGTCGGGGTGGGCCGAAACTATCATTATCCTGTCATTAGCCAGTGAGGGTTACAGATAACTTTTGCCAATAAGAACTTCCTGCAAGGGGAGGTCTTCTCTTGCGCTTTATTTACCCGATGTCGTGAGAGTTAATTGTCCTCGGGGGGTGGTTCTTTGTCCACATAACTTGCATCTTCATGCGATAATTCAGGAGATTCCCCCGCTTCAACGTGTCTACTCTTCACCGTGAGGTCCTTGACCACTAAATTAGCCGAGTAACCGGAATGGTCGTCACCACCTTCAATTTGTAAGATGCACCCTTTTGAGGTGGTGTTTATTGTTAAGCCACTCACTTGTGATAAGTCAGAATAGGCCGATCGATAAACGAAAATTTCCTTGCCCCCTTTCAATATCTGAAGCGTGGAAACCACCCACTTTGTCCGGCCAGTATCGGTAGCACCCCACCAACTATCCCAGGTGTCTCCCAGGGCAGAAGAGTACGGCATCTCCTTAACCACGGCCTTATACCCACCTCCTACAGCTTTAAATATCTTCCTAGCCGGCTTTGTGACAATTTTAGTCACGACCGTCCCATGCGTAGCTGTCACTTCTTGCGGTATGGCAGAAAGGATGGTCATGATTATGCAAAGTGTGAAGGCCACGTTTTTAAAAACCAACATTTTAGTTACCGTGAATAATTACTCGACAGTCAAATGATGATCGCCACTCTTGGAAATAATTTTCCGCACAGGCTTTGGGAAAATGATGCAACCCTGCGATGGATCACCCTTTCGACTCCCGCCGTGTATTAGGAATCCATCTCTACCGTACATTTCATTGTCTTTATCTGGAGAAAGCCTCATGCAAGGTAGGGGCTTATGATGTTTCCGGTGCCTAATAAAGGGGTTGCTGATTTTGTAACCTCCTCTCGGTAAGGGGCCCATTTTCGGTTCGTCTTCATAATCAGGATTGTTTCGCCACTTCCCCTTTCTTCCCGAAAACCCTGGGTCGGGAATAATGGTCACATTTCCTTCATCGCTAATCCTGTATAAGTAGCCGGTCTTTTGAATATAATGCCATTCTGTTCCTAACGCATCAACTGATGTCTCCGGTCCATTTTTGCAATACACGTACCAGTTTCGCCCATCTTGCGCCGGATCCCTATTAAGAAACCTACCGGTAGACGCGTCGTAATACCGATGCCCGAGGAGGTCCAGCCCAGAATCTGAGTCTTCCGGGTACCCGTGGGCACCCGCGAAACCGAAAGGGCCCTTGGGCGTTCCTGTGCTGGCCAGTAGCATGCCGAAGGCGTCGTAGGTTCGGGTGGCGGTCGTGGTCGCGGATGTATCGGTTTGACGAGACGCGGTACCCAGCCGGTCGTTAAGGTCGTAGGTCGTCACACCCGAGCGTCTCTGCGAGTTACCGGGAGTGTACGCGGCGGTGCCATCATTGAGCACGGGATCGGTCACTCCAAGCCCATCCCGACTATACGTTGCCGTACCTGGTGATTCATCGTTACGACCTCGGGTGGCGAGTCCATTGTAGGGATAACGCTCCACGTCTAACCGGTTCATTCTTTGAGTGCTAAAGCCGCCTAACTTGCCAGCAATTCACTTAATGTTCCATCAATATATCCAAGATCCGCATCATCTCTTTGATATCACGGACCTGATGTCGATATTTTTTACGGTTTTCAAGGCCCTCCAGTTGGTATTTAAGCTCTTCTCGCGCATTCTGACCCTCGTCATTTACCGAGTCGATATCCGAGCCGGCGGCCAATAGGGTGATGAACGATTGAAAATTTGAATACCCGGCAGCCTGAAGCAAAGGTGAGCGACCTAATTTATTTTTAGTTTCGAGGTTAGCACCAAGCTTCAGCAATAAGATGGCCATTACGAAACCGCTTTCTCGATTCGCGGCCGCGTCGTGCAACGGAGTGAACAGTGAATCATCCAATGCGTTAACGTCGGCACCGCTTTCAATCAGGAGGCGGACCACCGCATGGTGACCAAACATGACGCTACGATGCAAAGCGCTCCAGCCGAACTCACCCCGACAATTTACGATGTTTGGATAGGTAGATAGCAACATCGACATGGTTTCGATGTCGCCTCGTTCCGCCGAGGTGATCCAAACATCAATTTGCTCTCGTTCAATTTCACCCTGCATGTCGGTTCCCTTTTACATTTCCATTTTGTGCAACTTTGCGACTTGAGCCAGCATAGGCAGGCACAACCCGCCGGTGAGCGATCCAATCAAATGGTCCCGATCCTAGATGTCCCATGCAGGTGAACCAACTTATTTGCAGTTAAGGCGCAGCCAGCAACACAAGGCTTGCACCGCACGTTTCTGGGGCCGCCCCAATAGCAGTTATCACCTTAAATCCTTCCCAGACACCAAGCCCAATCTCCAAAGAAATTTCTACGAATTGGTTTGGCCGTGGAAATTGCGGTCCGGGCCGACTGTTACGGGGAGGATACTCATGATGACGTCCGGGTATTTTTTCTCCATCGGGGCCGGTTGGATGGAAGTGAGGGTCGCTTCCATCGTTTGGGTTCGGGTGATGAATTGGTTTACCAGAACCGTCACGTCGTGCCCCTTCTTCTGCGTCACCACGGGATTTGTGTTTAATTTTTGGGGGGCCTTTTGGGGCAAGTCCGTCGTCGTCGGTGTCATCTCCCGGATTGTTGGCGACGTAAATGTACCAATTTCGTCCATCTTGCGTCGGATCCCTATTAAGGAACCTACCGGTAGAAGCGTCGTAATACCGATGCCCCAACAGTTTCAGCCCGGAATCCGAATCCTCCTGATACCCGTGCGCACCCGCGAAGCCGAAAGGGCCCTTGGGGGTGCCGGTGCTGGCGAGGAGCATTCCGAAGGCGTCGTAGGTTCTGGTTGCGGTGGTGGTTGCCGAGGTATCGGTTTGACGAGATGCGGTACCGAGCCGGTCGTTGAGTTCGTAGGTCGTCACTCCCGACCGCCGTTGCGACACTCCTGGCGTATAGGCGGCCGAACCATCGTTCAGAACCGGGTCGGTCACCCCAACGCCATCTCGACGATACGTGGCCGTACCCGCGGAATCCACTTTGCCAACTCGGGTATCCAGGCCGTTGTAGGTGAAGCTATTGGTCGCCGCGCTGGGGTAGGTGATGCCGGTGACGCGCGACTCGTAGTCGTAGGTGAGAGTGGTCGTACCCGCCGGAGTAACCACGGTTTTGGTCCGACCCGCCGCGTCGTAGGTGTAGGATTTGGTGGAAATGCCACCGTTGGTAATGCCGGTGAGCTTGTCGCCATCGTCTACGGTGTAGGTGTCGGTGGAACCATTCAGGGTCTTGCTGGTTCGGTTGCCGTTGGCATCGTAGGCGTAGCTGGCCGAGTAGCCGGTGGTAGCTTCCGAAGTCAGCTGGTCTATCACGTCGTAGCCGTAGGTGGTGGTTACCGCATCTACGGTCTTAGAACTCAAGTTCCCCGCATAATTCATGGTGCAACGCCAGCGATGCCCTCTGTTACCTAAATCGTGCATAGACCGCCGCCCAGGCAAACGTTGGCTGGAATTGAGGGTGAGATTAGATACCCAATAATGATCACTCATGATCTGCTCCGTTTAACCGGCAGGCGCGTCAGTAATATGCCGACCATCCTATCCAGAATAGAATGAACAAAACAGAATCCACCAAGAAGATAGGCGCGACAAGCCTCAAGCAAAATATTAACGTCTCAATAGATGTGTCTGACTCGGAAAATATACCGACCCATGTTCGTTTGGGCAACAACAGTAATGCTAAGACAATTAAATCGATCGATAAGGTTGCGAGAACGACGAGAGCATATTTGTTTTCGGCCGCAGGCACCACGCACAAGAACGCAATGGAGTTCACTTGGAAAGGCAGGACCAACACTCCAACGAGGATGTGGCAAATGGAGGCGTTCCTCACCCGGTCAAGGCGGAAATACGTTTGTGTGCTGTAGTCTTTTATATATTGGATATCACCGCGCACAACAAATAGAAACCACGCAGTTGCAAATGCAAATAGAAGCGTAAATCCTATAGGTGTATTTCCACTTGTTATATTCATCCGAAAATCCAGTACATTTAGCCCTTTCTCTGGGTCTGGAGTACCACCGCTTCCGAAGCGATGACTGCTAAGACCGAAAACAAATTTCTATTTTCCCAGATAGGTGGTTCTACTTCGCACCGATGCGTCTGGCATGGTGAGGCTAGCGACCTGGCCTCTGAGCGTATAGGTGTAGGTGCGAATTTTGCCCCTACCGTTGGTTACGGTGGTTCGGCGGTCCGCATTGTCGTACCCGTAGGTTTCCCCATCGCCGCGCGCGTTGCTTACCCCGGTGAGGCGGCCCGCGCTGTCAAAGGTGTTGGTGGTAACGTGGCCCAGTTCATCGGTGACACCGGTAAGGTTATCTTCCGCATCGTAAGACTTGGTCACCGTGCTGGCCCCGGGATGGGTGAATGTGACGGCGCGTCCCCAGTTGTCGTAAGCGGTGCTTTCTACATGCCCCAGAGGGTCGGTGACGCTGGTAGTTTCTCCAATGCCGTTGTACGCGAGCGTGGTGACGTTGCTTAACGGGTCGGTCACCGTGTAGAGGTTGCCATTTGAATCGTAGGCAAACGTGGTGGTTTGATTTAATGCGTTCTTGCTGGTTTGCAACTGACCGTTAGCCGTGTAGGTGCTGGTATCTTGCACGTGAGTGAGCGGGTCGGTGAGGGTGAGCCGGTTTCCGTTGGCATCGTAGGTGAGGGTGGTG
>JBBQUZ010000084.1:0-12426 GCA_038212035.1 Fimbriimonadales bacterium | reverse complement strand
AGAACCACTCTTTGAAAGATCGGCTAAGATGGGTACCGCTTACACCTATCGTGAGATTGAACTCCCCCTCACGTCACCGGGGTTGATGCTACTGCGGAAGCTAAGAGACGAGGCGCACCGGTTTGCGCTTACCTACCACCGAAAAGTTAGAGATAAGCGTATGGTAGGTTCTGCCTTAGAAGAAGTCCCCGGCATTGGCCCCCGGCGAAAGCGATTGCTTTTGCGGACCTTTGGGTCTTTAGAAGGGATTCGCCGCGCCTCGGTGCAAGACTTGGCCGCCGTTCCCACGATGACGATTGGTCTGGCGGAAAAAGTGCGTGAGCACCTGGTGGATGCCTAAATCTTGGCGTGAATCTCTTTTGCGTTGTCAACTTTGATCTGCTTACCCGTAAGGGCTTTTAGAAACTTGCCCCCGTGGCCAGAATGGCCCACCACAAGAACCCGGCCCGTCGCAAACATTCGTCGGAACTGGGCGACGGACCCATTCACCTGAGCCAGTCCCGACCCGTAGTCTGGAGCCACCGGTAGGCGATCCATGCCCGGAAGAATTCGAAAAAACGGACTCTGATCTTTTGAGAGTGTGATCTTTGCGCCGAATTTGAAACTCGTTGGCTTAGAAGTTGTTCTCCGCGTGGTGCAACACTCGTAAAGCAAAGGCCAGATGTCGGCAGTTTGGTGGGAGATTTTGAGGTACGGCAGAATGGTTTTCATTGCCCGGGATGAGGGAGAGACCAATATTCGGTCGAATCTGGGTTCCGCCAGTAACTGTCGGGTGAGAGCCGTGATCTGAGCGTTTCCTAGGTCGGAGAACTCGTTAAGCGTCCGCGAGTTGTACTTTCCGGAAGCATTAGCCACCGTCTCCGCGTGGCGGACAAATGTGAGGTCGGTTTTGGCATTTAGGCTAATAAGAAAGGTTGGAATAAACAAAGTAGTTGAGCCTACCTTTAGAGAAGGTGAGCCACCGAGACCGAGACCTGCAGGAACGCGAAGCGATAACCGGCGGGTGACCGTGCCGACGTCCGGGTGCCCCGAGATCGCCAACAATCACCCGGACTCGGGCACGGTCATCCGGAGCCTACCGGCTTCGCCGAACTGGTTGCGCGAGTTGCTTGGCGACGACGATCAGACTCATCGGTGGTACGGCGGGTACGCTTTAGATTATGCCGGACGAGCAACTCACATATCGGTCGGCCGGAGTGGACATAGATGAGGCGCAGCGAGCGCTGAGATCGGTGACCGGCGAGATTAGGGCTACGCACACCGAAAACGTGATGGGCGGCATTGGGGGCTTTGGCGCAATGTTCCGAGCCAGCTTCCCCGATATCCTGAACCCCATCCTCGTAAGCTCCATCGACGGCATTGGCACAAAGACTAAGGTTGCCGCCATGATGGGCCAATACGGCGGACTTGGCAAAGACATTGTCAACCACTGCGTCAACGATATTCTGTGCCAGGGCGCGCGGCCGCTCTTTTTTCTGGACTATTTTGGTTGCTCTCGCCTTTCTGGCCTGATGTTTGAAGAAATTCTCCGCGGGATGACTGACGCGTGTGCAGAGGTGGGTGCCGCTCTCATCGGCGGGGAAACCGCGGAGATGCCGGGCGTCTACCACGAAGACGAAATTGATATTGTTGGCACTATCGTTGGTGTAGTAGATCAAGACCGAAAACTCCCCCGCAGTAAGGTTCAGGCCGGTGATGTCGTGGTGGGAATTGCTTCGAGCGGATTGCACACCAACGGATATTCATTAGCGCGACGAGCCCTCTTTGACGTGGGCGGCCTTTCGGTGAGAGACGAGATGCCTGGTTTGGGTTCCAGCATCGGACAAGAGTTATTGCGGCCCCATAAGTGCTACTTTAACTCGGTTTATCCGCTCATCCAAGAGTCAGAAAGCATTTCTGCAATTGCCCACCTCACGGGCGGAGGATTCTTCGATAACATTCCGAGGGTGCTTCCCGCCAACGTGCGGGTGGTCATAGAAAAACGGGCTTGGACCACGCTCCCCATATTTCAACTGATTCAGATGACGGGCAATGTGCCCGATCATGAAATGTTCCGCGCGTTCAACATGGGCGTCGGAATGGTGTTGATCGTTGACAGATTGGCGGCTCCGGGAATTGTGCAGCGACTCGAAGCTGCCGGTGAATCCGCCGCAATCATCGGAGAAGTGCTGGCCGGTGCTACCGACGTGCAGGTCATCTAGGATAGATATATTTGAGCGATAAAGGACGAATTGTAGTGACCTGCCCGGACCGACCGGGGATCGTAGCCGCCATCTCTGAATTCCTTTTTGCTCAGGGTGCAAACATCACCCACTCAGACCAACACACCACCGACCCCACGGGCGGAACGTTCTTTCTGCGCATTGAATTTGAATTGCCCTCCTTGGCCTCGCGGGTTGCGGAGCTTCGGCAAGCGTTTGCGCCCTTAGCCAAGAAGTTTGAAATGTCGGTGCGCATTGCCCTCCACGACGTGTTACCCAGGGTTGCGGTTTTTGTATCCAAAGAAGACCACTGTCTTCAGGAGTTGCTCTGGCACGTTAGAGCCGGCGATATCCGCTGTCAGATCGCCATGGTGGTGAGCAACCACCCCGATTTGGAAGAAGTGGTGCGTCCGTTCGCGATTCCGTTCCACCTTATTCCGGTGGCTAAAGACGATAAATCGGCGGCCGAGCGGGCCCAGCTGGAATTGGTTGGGGGCCAGGTTGATGTATTGGTTTTGGCGCGATACATGCAGATCATATCGCCCTCCTTTATTTCACAGTGGCCCAACCAGATCATTAACATCCACCACAGTTTCCTTCCGGCGTTCGTGGGGGCCAAGCCGTATCACCAGGCGTATCAGCGCGGAGTCAAGCTCATCGGGGCGACCGCTCACTTTGTCACCAGTGAGCTAGACGCCGGACCGATTATTGAGCAGGCCGTTCAACGAGTGGACCACCGGTCTGATGTCGAAGAACTGAAACGCTTGGGTCGCCAAATAGAGCGAGCCGTCCTTGCGCGCGCAGTCAAGTGGCACGTTGAGGATCGGGTTTTGGTGCACGGAAATCGCACAGTCGTGTTCGCTTAGCGTCCGGATCGATCAACGCATGAACTGACTGTCTCGCGTCAGTCTCCGACTTGCCATTTCTACTGCGGCCGCGGATACATCGCAGGCGATCCACGAAAATCCTAATCGCTGCGCCACCGCCGCCGTTGTTCCGCTCCCGGAGAAGAAATCGGCAACCACACCCCCGGGCGGACACGAGCTGGTGATGATGCGCTCCAAAAGAGCTTCTGGCTTCTGGGTGGGGTAGCCAACGCGTTCAGAAGCCATGTTGTTCAGCGTGGGAATGTCCCAGAAGTCGGGGGCCTTTTTGTCCAGACCACGCATCCGCTGGGACGTGGCCGGAACCCGGTCCGCGCAGAAAAACTGTTGATCCGGCTCTCGGGCGTAAACCAGAATATCATCGTGTTTACGGGGCCAGTAGCGAGGACTACTACCACCTAATCCGTAGCACCACACCACGTTATTTAGAAAGCAGGCCTGCCCAAAAATCTTATCCATTTCTACTTTCACGTAGTGGGAGGCATGCCCATCAAGGTGCACGTAAATGGAGCCTGTTGGCTTCAGCACTCTTCTCATCTCCACCAAACGAAGGTTGAGCCATATCAGGTAGTCAACCAGCCCTCCGGGCCAAGTGTCGGAAAAATGCGCGTCGTCCCGCTTGTATTCGCGTCCCGAGAAAAAGGGAGGATCAATGTAGATCAGGTCCGCTACGCCAGATTTTAAATATCTCAGGAAGCTGAGGTTGTTGGCGCAATGAAACGTATTCAGCACCGTGGATCCGATGTAAGGTTCGACGGCAAAACCCACGTCATATCCGGTCACGGGGTCATATCCTAAGGGCAAATCGCCCAGGGGTCCTCCCGCGATATCTTTTCGTTGACCGGTGATCACGGTTAAGTTTGGCCTAATCTTCCAGCACACGGCCCTTGGTTTCAATCGCAAGCGGAATAAGCAGAAGGCCAAAGAGCGGAACAAATCCCACGTAAAAAACGGTGGTTCTCGCGGCTTCTAGCGCGTCCGCACCCAATGCCGCCACGCGCCCCACAATTAACGGACCCGCCGCCGCGATAAAGCGCCCCGAGTTGTAGCAGAACCCCGCGCCGGTTCCTCGGAGGCGAGTAGGGAAGAGTTCTGGCAGGTAGTACGTAAAGCTCCCGAACACTCCGAACACACTGAGTCCCACGGGGAAATACATGTACAACCGGGTGTGCGGATCCATGTCTAACCCAAATGCAGCGAGGATAGAGACACCCGCGAGCAGATAGTAAATGGCATACATCGGGCGACGCCCTAGATATTTGGCGGCCGGAATCGTGAGAAGCGTCCCCACGAGTCCTCCGAGGTTAAAGCAGTTGGTGGCTAATCGCTTCCAAGATTCAACGATCTCCTGGGTCGCGAGTTTATCCAGTCCGTGCGCCTTGGCTGAAACATTGGCAAGGCCGGTAGCCACAATCGGAATGAACGCATTGCAACTCCACCAAGTGATCAAAGCCACCAGGGCCATCGCAAATCCGCTTATGGTGATTCGGAGGAATTTGGGTGTGAACAGCTCTGAGATTCGGGGTGGTTCAGTGCCGGCGGTGGCGGATTTCCATCGTTCCGGCTCCTTCACCCAAAGTCGAACCACAAACGCAACTGCTGCCGGAATCAGGCCGAAGAGAAACACGTAGCGCCAACCCACTTCTGGGTTGGCCTTAAAGGCAACTCCTTGAATTTGGTAGGTCACAAACGTGGCGAGAAAAAGTCCGAATGCAGAGGAGGTGTAAAGCAAAGCCCCCGCTTCTACCCGGCGCTTTTCGGGCACGACTTCCGCGACCATCGAAGCCCCGGCGGCCCACTCCCCACCAATCCCTAGGCTGGCAATGATTCGACAAATCACGAGTACCGTCATGTTGGGAGCAAATGCGCACATCGCAGTCCCCAGGGAATACATCGCCATGGTCAAAAGAAGGGTCCGGGTGCGACCCCAACGGTCCGCAATGCGACCAAAGATGATTCCTCCCACACCCCAACCAATAAGAAGGAGAGAAGTGAGATAGCCGGTCCATTGCAGGGTGGCCACCTTTGCCGCCGGTGAACCTACGGTTAACCCAAGCAACGTGGGAACGCAATTGGGGGCCACGTAGTTAAACAGCAAGCCATCAAATACATCAAAGCCCCAGCCCAGCCACGCGGCAAATAGAACGGTCCACTGGTAGCCGTTCATATCCAGCAGGGTTCGGCGGGGGGTGGAAATTTCTTTCATGCTCAAGCTTCATCGCCCGTAAGCCAAAGAATCGGCTGATGGGAAGTTATATCACAAGGGGGCCGTACTTATCGTGATTCGGCAGGTCACTCTGCTACCAACGAAAGGTTTCTCTGGATTCCGGCGAACTTAAAGCCGAGCCTTTCGTAAACCGATTGGGCATCATCGGTGCCCGCCGCTAACCACGCAATGCCCTCCGATTGGAATGTTCGCATCAATATCGTAGAAATCACGGTTGAGGCGGCCCCTCGGTTTCTAAAATCGGGCAAGGTGGTGACGCCACAGATTTCGAAAATAGGTTCTCCGGTGGGGGCGCTCCCCGGAATTCCGGTACCAATCGAAACCATTCGCCCCTCGATCGCACCCGTAGCGACTTGCCAAATTCCCTCGTCCAAGCAAGTTCGCCACCGGTTGATCATCGTGTCTTCGGCCCTCGGGGCCCGCGTCATGCTGTTTGTAAACCCTTGCTGCTGGATCCCGATCGCCCCCGAGAGGTCAGACGCTGAGGTCAGGAATTCGACGCTGACTTCTGGGTTGACCCGGGATCGAAAGTCGTCGCGATGGCAAACCAGGCGAGGATTGCTCCCCTCATCGTTGAAACCGCGATCCAGCAAAGCGTCGGCAAGGCCCGGCCAGAGTTCGTTCGTGAACTCCAATCGCGGCATGCGATCTACGGCCTCAAACGCCTTAATCAGATCCTCAATGTCGTGAAGTCTTTGAACCGTGCTCACCGGGACCGCGTAATTGAGGAACGACATCGGATTGTTCGGTTCAATAAGAAGCCGAAAGGGGCCCACGTCGGTTACCTGGCGAAATCGGCTGGTTGCCGCCACCGAAGCCGCTTCAATGCAAGAAAGAGTGTTCGTTTAGGCCTCCACCGGCTGGTTTCCCTTGCCGAGGCCGGTGCGGACCAAGTATCGGTAGCTCTCGGCCACCGCGGTCATCATATCGGTGGCGCACTCGTCCAGTTCAACCACGAGCCAGTCTAGAACCGCCGGATTTGCCGCCTGAACGGTCGCCTGAATATCCATCGTGCCTGATCCAACCGCGGTCATTGGCTGATCTTTGATTTGGGGCCCGTCTTTCACATGCAACATCGGCGAGATATCGCGGAACTTGCGCACGATATCCACGGCGTTGTTTGCGGCAAAGTTTGTGCACCAATAGATATCCAGTTCAAACGTTAAGCCGGGAACTCGTTCTAAAAGATGTTCAATTCGATATTTTCCGTCCAGCAGTTCATACTCAAACCAGTGGTTATGGAGCGAAAAAGTGACGCCGGCGGCCTTGATTTGGGGCAATACGTGGTTGAGTTTCTTAGCCGTCTCCTCAATCGCTTCAACAGTCTCAAAATCAGGGATCCAGAAGCCACCAATCACGTGCTTGATTCCAAGTTCAGCCGCGCTGTCTAAAAATTCATTCAGGGTGTCTTGGGTGGGTAACGGGAGCCATGAGGACGACAACTGCAACCCGAGGTCATTCAGGAGGGTAAGGTATTCCTTGTTGGTGAGCCCAAATCCGTGGCCCTCCACCCCTTTATAACCGATGTCGGCAATCTCTTTTAAAACGGCGGCGTGGTTTCCATCCTTTGTTAGTTCTCGCACCGTGTAAAGTTGAATTGATATGGGCTTCATCTTGCGAATCATAGCCCGTTTAATCCGGTAGAAACTGATGCCGGGGGCGGGAACCGAATTTCATTTCGCTCGTTAAGAGAATCAGACGGTATCGGAGTACAAATAAGATATGAGAGCATTGCCTATTCTTGCCAGCGGATTGATTGTTGCTTCTGCGTTGGCGTGCGCCCCAATCCAAGCCTCGCCCCTTCCCAAGCCTTTATCTGGCTTAAAGCCGATTATTTTTAAGCCCCTAGTAAAGAGTGATGCCGAATGGCGCAAGGTCTTGAGCCCGGCGGCTTATAACATTCTGAGACAAGATGGAACCGAGCGCGCCTACAGCGGTGCGTACTGGGACCTCCACACGGAGGGTCTCTTTGTTTGTGCCGCCTGTAACTTGCCTCTTTTTGGTTCAGAAACTAAGTTCGATTCGGGGACCGGCTGGCCGAGTTTTTACCAACCCGTTGCTTCAAACGTGGTGAAAGAAATTACCGACACAACGTTTGGAATGGACAGAACAGAAGTGAAGTGTGCGCGCTGTGGAGGGCATTTAGGCCACGTGTTTAATGACGGCCCTCGGCCTACGGGGTTGCGCTATTGCATCAACTCACCCGCGTTAAAATTCATTCCGAAAGCGCCAAAGAAGCATGTTTAAGCGCATTTAACCGTGAACTAGTACGCGAGAGGCTGTTCAATGGAGAAATAGTGTACATAATAAGCGTAGGATAGATTGATATGGCATTAACCCAAGATCTGATAGCAGCCGAGGACACCCAGGTCATCACGCTCACCGAGCGCGCGGCCTCCGAACTACGCACGATGATTGCCGAGAACGCCAAGCAAGGCGCGGCCCTTCGGGTTTGGGTTGCTGGCGGCGGTTGTTCTGGCCTCAGTTACGGAATGGCGTTGGATGATGCCGCTCCGGAAGAAGGCGATTTGGTTCTCAACCAGCAAGACATCAACATCTACGTTGACGAACTCAGCGTCAAGTACATGGTCGGTTCGGTAGTAGATTACGTTGACGACGTGCTGGGCGGTGGGTTCAAGATTGAGAATCCCAAAGCGGTCAAGTCCTGCGGTTGCGGTTCTTCCTTCTCCACCGGAGAAGAAGGGATCGAAGGTCTGGACACCCGCGCCGGCGGCGGTTGCGGCGGTTGCGGTAGCCACTAAATTAAGCGGACCAGCATAATGGCCGGCCTCGGAAAAGTCATCGCATCTAAAGTTTAGGCTGGCCGGATCCTCTTAGGAGGGCCAGCAGGGCTTCATCGAGAGTCGATTCGCGGTGGATCAACATTTTTACGTCGCCGTATCCTTGTCGCAAAAGCTCAGCGGCAACCACTTGGCCGTCTTTCGTCTGAATCATCAGACTGCCCTCGGATGCGGTGACATTCGCTTCAAAGGGATTCACTAGCGCCCGGACTGACTGTTGCTCATCCGTCTCTACAACGATCTTGCTGGGCGGAGCGTGGCGTCGCAAATCTTCGATCGTGCCCGCAAATATCACGTGGCGTTGCCTAAGGCCCACCACCAGATCGCAATATCCTAGCACGTCAGATCGGTGGGTTTCAATCACAAAGGCAACCCCTTGGGCGGCCCGCCGCGTGATGTATTGGAAGACGCTCTCCAAAGTCAAGCGGTCCAGGAGATCCAGTTGCCCCGGAATCAACACCACACTGGACTGGCTGAGTAACGGTTTAATGAGTTCAGCGGCCGCCACATGACTTGGACTCAGGTGATGAATCAATTCGCGCCGATGGTCGGCGAGTCCGGTAAGGACCAAGATTTCGTGCTCAGAAAGGCCACCCACCCGAGCCGCAATGCGGGCTAGGGTCTGGGGTCGCGATCTTCCGCCCACTCCGCCGGTTTCGGCCGCGGCTACCGTTCCGGAAATTCTAAAACTTCCCTGAGCTGGCCGGTGAACCCCCTGAAGGGTTTGCAAAAAGTGGCTCTTGCCCGATCCCGCCAACCCCACAACCCCCAGAATCTGTCCCTCCCTCAAGCTGAGAGAAAGCGTGGTGCCGGGGGCCGTAAGGCCAAAGTGTTCTAGGGAAACCGCCTGGGTCATGGCTGGGGAAGCACAAGCAACTCTTTGGGAGTATGAGTGAGAATTTCAATTCCGGTTTCGGTGACCACAACATCATCCTCAATCCTCACGCCTCCAAATCCGGGAATATAGACGCCCGGCTCAACCGTCCACACCTGCCCTGGCTCCAAAATTGTAGGACTGCCGGGACCTAAGCGCCCGCCGTCGTGAACCGCCAGACCCAAGCCGTGTCCCAGACCGTGACCAAAAAATTTGGCAAGGTCTTTTGTGGCGAGGACGTCTCGCGCCGACTTGTCAACATCTCCGGCAGCTACGCCCGGTTTCATCATGGCCAAGGCGGCCATCTGGGCCGCCAGGACAAGTTCATACACTTCTCGATGTCGGTCGGATGCGTGCCCCACGACCACGGTTCTCGTGATATCAGAGTTGTAGCCGTTAAGCGTTCCGCCAAAGTCCATCGTCACAAAGTCGCCTAATTCCAGTAACTTCTCGCTTGGGGTGCCGTGGGGCCGAGCGCTTCGCTCTCCACTTACCACAATGGGGGCAAATCCAATTTCGGCCCCGTTCCTTCGAAGGAAAAATTCGATGTCTAAACTGATATCAATTTCTGACACTCCGGGTTGGATAAGCCGTTTTATATGGTCGAAACAGGCATCCGCAAGTCGGCATGAAGTTCGCAGCAGATCAATTTCTTCCGGAGATTTCACCAAGCGAAGCTCAACCATCATCGGGCCCATCGAGACCAATTTTATCGGAGCAAACTTCGTTGTCCACCTTTCCCAACCCGAGTGGGTGACAATCGATGACTCAAAGCCAAGTTCCAGAATTCCGAGTTCGTGGATATTCTCGGCCAAAAATTCGTCGCCTTCTTTGGGTGAGGCAAAGGTTGTAACCTCCATGGAAGGCACTTCTTCTTGGGCTTGAAGGGTGTACCGCGAGTCGGTAATGAATCGTGCGCGGTCTGCGGTCACGATCGCCCGTCCAAACGAACCGGTGAATCCCGTGAGCCACCCCAGGTTGGTCTCGTCGGAAATCAAGACGGCGGTTAGGCCCGCGGTGAACATCTTTGCGCGTAATCGGTCGAGGTTGGTTTTCACACAACCTCCTTCTCAAGGTTGAGCAACGCCGTCATCGCCATCACGTATCCATGTCCGCCAAAGCCTACTATCTGTCCTACCGTAATCGGTGAAATCACGGAGTGGTGGCGGAACTCCTCGCGGGAGTGAACGTTACTGAGATGGACTTCTACCACCGGAAGGCGAACGCTGACCAGGGCGTCTCGAAGCGCGATTGAGTAGTGGGTGAGCGCGCCCGGATTGATAATGATGGCATCCGCCCATTTGCGGTGCTCCTGAATCGTGTCAATCAGCAGCCCCTCAGAGTTCGACTGAAGAATACGGATTTCGATTCCCAAGGTGGAAGCCGCCGCCTTGATATCCGCGTCGATCTCATCCAGGGGCTTCTTGCCGTAGATATCCGGCTCTCGAAAGCCAGTGAGGTTTAGGTTAGGTCCGTGCAGAACCAGAATCTTCATCGAGGTGTTGCTCATCTAGTAGCTCCTTCATGCGCTCAAACGGGATCACATCTCCGGGTAAGAGGTGCGGAATCCCATTCACGATTGGATACCCTACGCCGGTGCGCGGACAAACCAGATACCGGCCGATTTGCCTGAATCCCGGTCGGTCTGCCTCCAGGGGATTACCCAACCGCTTTAAAAGTTCCGGATCTATCATCGCTTTATGCTTTCGTAAACCGCCAGGGTTTTTCTGGCCGTTGTGTCCCACGAGAACTGTTGTTCACGTGCTTGACCATCTTCCCTTAGTCTGGCGATCTTACTACAATCGGTGAGCGTATGACTTATCGTTTCCGCCCAATCGGTGGGTGACCAAGACGGGCAAACAACTCCGGCGGTTCCCACCACTTCGGGAAGCGCCCCTCCCGAGCTTGCGATCACGGGGCAGCCGCATCGAAACGCTTCAAGGATGGGGATACCGAATCCTTCGTGGCGGCTGGGGGCTAAATAGCATTCAGCTCCCGAATATAGGGCGCTCAGCATATCGTTTTCTACATATCCCACACGTAGGGTTCGGTGGGAAGAATTTGGCTCGTCCCATCCCGCTTTACCGGTGAGCACCAGTTGATGAGGCAGGCCTTCCGGTAGGAGATTCACCGCATTAATGGCAAGGCCCATATTCTTGCGGGGCCAGCGCGTGCTCACGGTGAGTAAGTAGGGGCCATCAATACCCAACTGCTGCTTCACTTTTGCGCGAGCGATTTGGGGTTCAACGGCCTGGATCCAATCGGGGCAGGCCAAAGGAGTTACATTGACTTTGCCCTTGGCCGCCGGAACATAGCGAAGAATATCTTCCTTGGATGTTTCAGAAACGGTGATGATGGCCTGAGCCCTTTTCGCCGATGCGGGAATTGTGGATCGGAGCAAAATTCGGTCCTTTGGCTTGAACCACTCGGGGCCAATGAAGAAGGAAACGTCATGGATTGTGGTCACCGCATTGGGGCCGCTTAACGGGCTTACGGTGTATTGGTTATGGGCCACGTTGGCCCTGGCCCGGCGTACCGCCATCGGGAACGCCACTAAACTCCACCATCGGCTAGACTTCCCCGGCAAGTAAATCCACCGAATCGTGGATGATTCGGGAATTACTTGGGGTCGGCAAACGTTGGACATGAGGAGAATCTCAACGTTGAGCTTAGATAGGGCGGTCACTAAACCGGTCCAATACGTGCTATCTCCCGTATTGGTTCCGCCAACCAATCGCGCATCGATAGCAACTTTGAGAGTATTCAAAAATAATGGGCCTTTGGCTTATGATATGCGTTGGCCTATAGATGGTTCACAATAAGCAAAGCTATTATTGCGCCCATTGAGCGTTTGGGCCAACGGAGAATTTATGAAGAAGCGACAGAAACCAATTCTGCTGATCACGATGCTGTGTGTTTGTATCCTCACCGCAGTGGGAATCAACTTGTATATGGGCGGTGATCTTAAGATGGGTGCCCCTAAGAAAGATGACCACCAATTGACCGGTGACGCGCGTCAAAGTGAATCTAAGGACGATATTGCTAAAACGGCTAAGGAAGCAATGGGCCTTAAAGCCGCGCCAAAACCGCCTAACGCCCGCAAGATGCACCCCATGGACGAACAAGATAATTCGCCCAAAGTCGCCATCCCCAAGATGACGATTTCTAAGCCTAAGCCAAACGATTCCAGCATCTCCGGTCAGTGGTATCAGCCCGACGCAATGAAAGATTCCAGCGGCGGCAAGTAACGGCCCTGCGCTCTGCATAGTGAACGAGTTTAAGTTTCGGGTGTAGCAGGTTTCATCTATTACACCCACAACCTGGGTTCCTATATTTACTACACCAACGTTCACGGGTTCAATCAAGAGAACGGCAGTGGCAGCACGGTTACCATGCGCAATAAGAGCGGCGTGGTCCAGAACGAGACGGAATACGACGC
>JBBQUZ010000083.1:0-13355 GCA_038212035.1 Fimbriimonadales bacterium | reverse complement strand
CAAGTTGACACCATTTGAAGAAGCTTTCCAGGATCTCGTCAAAGACATGTACAGTGCCGAAAAGCAGGTACTGAAAGCCCTGCCAAAAGCGGCTAAGGCCGCCACGAGCACTGACCTGCGGTCTGCGATTGAAAGGCATATTGCCCAGACTGAGGACCACGTTATGCGGATTGAAAAATTGGCCAAATCGGGTGGCTTTCAGCCAACCGGCAAAGTATGTGCGGCCGCTAAAGGCATCATTGAAGAAATGTCTGAAGCGTTGCAAGAGAACGAACCCAGTCCGGTGCTTGATGCGATTATTGTTTGCGGTGCTCAGAAATTTGAGCACTATGAGATTGCCAATTACGGCACTGCGGTTGCCTGGGCCGAATTACTCGGCCAACCCGAATCGGTGACCCTACTGCAAGAGACACTTGGCGAGGAAGAAGATACCAACGACAAATTGTCAAAGCTTGCATTCACCAAGATAAACAAGGCGGCGATGGGAGGACGAGTTAAAGTCGGAGCTAAATAACTGATGTGAGGGTGTTTGCGAAATCAGCCTCGTTAACACCCTCAACTCATCGCGCTTACACTCAAACCGCAATAAACGCCGGTGTAAGCAAGCATAAGCTCCCCCGACAGGCTTTCGCTTAAAAGAGGCCCGGTAAGCAACCTTGAAACAAAGAGGGTTTGCATAGAATTTTTCTGACCGTGTGGCTTGCCATTCACTAAACAACCGAGGATTTGGAATCTGTTAATCTAACGCGTTGCGACACGTGTGAAATGTAGCCCGCAGATATCCGGAGCCTTTGCAATGGAAACTTTCCAATCTGCACCGCAAAACAATCGAAGGTGATCATTTCAGATTGCTAGCTGCCTTGTGGCCCTGCAAGGGTTTTGTGGGAGGTTTGAGGCCTAGAAAGTACTGAGATGGGCTTGGTTCTTGAGTAGTGCCTAATAATCGTAGGCGACCACGCCCTCAGAAAATCCATTGCAAAGGCTCCATCCGTGCCGCGGTCGGGGTGATGTGGATTAACGGTAGATTCGAATCCCTGACGCCAATCCATTTAAAAACCCGATAGAGCCAAACTTCCAGAAGGTACGGCAAGGTTACAAGCGATAATTGTAGTCGCAGAAGTTGAGGCACCTGCTACTGAGAGTAACGGCGAAAGGCGCTCTTGCCCTTTTTATAAGTAATAATAGTTCAAGTCCTGCGGGAACATGCCAAAAACACGAACGTCAAAATGACATGATTGATATGTTGCTACGTGGAGTTTAGTCAACAAGATTATCATGGAACCTAACGTATCTTCTCCGAAGCCAACGGTATTGGCAATTGAAGATGACCCCGCAATTCGCCGATTGCTAAGGAGCTCACTTAGTTCCGAGGCATACCACTTTATCGAGGCGGCGACGGCCGACGAAGGCATTGATCTGATAACTAAAAAGAATCCCGATGTGATTCTTCTTGACCTTGTATTGCCAGATAAAGACGGTCTACAAGTAGTTGAGCAGGTTAGAGGTTGGAGCAAAACGCCAATCATCATGATTTCTGGTCACGGCCAAGAGGAAAACAAAGTCAGGTGCCTTGAAGCGGGTGCCGACGATTACGTGACTAAGCCCTTTGGAGTGGCGGAGTTGATTGCCCGGATCGGGGTTGCCCTTAGGCGGACGCCGATGATGGCGGCACAGGGTGAAAGTGCAGTATTCGAAGCTGGCCAAGTTCGCTTGGACCGGTCACTACGCAAGTTATGGGTGCACAACGAAGAAGTTCACCTAACGCCAATAGAGTACAAATTATTATGCGTCCTCGTACAGCACGCTGGGCGGGTTGTCACGCACCGTCAGCTTCTGGCGGAAGTATGGGGAGCCGAATACACCGATGACTGGCAGTATTTGCGGGTTTACGTGGGCTATCTGCGGCGCAAATTGGAACCGAACGAAGACTCTCTGAAACTGATCTGCAATGAACCACGTGTGGGCTACAGACTAGCTATCTAAACCCTTACGAGATCAAGAATGGCTTGAATGAGAGTTTCGGTCTTGACGGGCTTGGAAAAGAACGCGTTGAAACCTGCCTCATACGCCCTTGACCGGTCATCGGCCGAAGCAAACGCAGTAAGGGCTATAGCCGGGATCTGCTGGCTTGCATCAGCAACTTCGTGACGTAATTTAGATAAGAATTCCACCCCGTCTTCCTCCGCCATAGCAATATCACTAATAATCAGCGTGGGCGTCTCGCTGGCCAATAATTTACGTGCCGCATCTGCTGACTCGGCGAGGAAAACTTTGGCGCCTGCTGATTGCAGGATCTTTGCCAAGACTTGACGGCTGGAGTCGTCGTCCTCTACAAGCAAGATCGATATCTCACCTAGCCTTCCAAGGATCGCTTCGCTCGTGGGGTCCGAATTTAAATTTATTCGCCCCGAGAAAGGGGCATCTTCAGCTACGGGTAACGTAATCTCGAAAGTTGACCCGCAATCTAGTCCTTCGCTAAACACTGCCAATTGCCCCCCATGCAATTCGGTCAATTGCTTGGCAATTGCGAGCCCCACGCCGGGGCCCCCGTAGCGGCGAGATCGGCCCGCGTCGGCTTGCCGGAACCGCTCGAAGACATGGGGCAGAAATGAGCTTTGGATGCCGATTCCCGTATCAATGATTTGCACAGATGCCGAAGGGCCAGTCGACTCTATCTTGGCGGTGATAGATCCGCCCACCGGAGTAAATTTCAACGCGTTTGAAAGCAAATTCGATAAGATTTGCATGAACCTGTCCGTGTCTATCCGAACGATAATGGGTTCATTAGGAGCAATCATTTGCAGTTTGATGGCCTGAGCGTTCGCGGCATCGAGGTTCATATCAAGGGTGCCCTGTACGAAATCCACGAGCTCAACATATTCTAGTTCCAAGCTGATCTCTCCCGTGCTGACACCGTTCATATCTAATAAGTTGGAGATGAGCTGCAGCTGAAGCCGTGAACTTTTTGTGATTGCCTCGATGCCATCTGCGATGTCAGATTGTTTCGCAGTTTTGAGTGACATCAGTTCGGTCCAGCCAACAATTGTCGTGAGTGGAGTCCTGAGCTCGTGCGAGAGGCTTGCCAGGAACTCGTCCTTGAGTCGATTTGCATCTTCTGCCTCGCTTCGCGCTTGTCTTTCGTTAGCAAGACTTAAGCGCAGGCTCTCTTCCATCTGGAAACGCTCCGTGACATCGATACAGGAAAACAGGTAGTTCAAAAATTTTCCGTCGGCACTGAAAACGGGGTTTCCAACCGCGTGGATCCACCGGTATTCCCCGCTGGCGCTTGCGGTTCTGAACTCTAGGGTGACGGGCTGGGCGGCGCTAAGCGCGGCGTCACGCAAATTGAATACCCTCTCTGCATCTTCTGGATAGAGCGCTGAGAAACAGCCTTCACCTACGGCATCTTCTAGTGACAGTCCCCGGAAGTCAAGCCATGCCTTGCTCAGCCAATTTGCGGTTCCGTCTGGGTCGCATAGCCAAGTAAGGACCGGCGAATTGTCGGCCAGGCTTCTGAACCGTTGCTCGCTGATGCGCAGTTGGTCTTCCATGGCCACGCGGTCGCTGATCTCAAAGAAGACCCCACCTACTGCGCTCACAGTACCCTCCTCGCTCACAACGGGGTAAAAACTGCAATGCCAATGCCTAGTTACGCCGGGTTTACTGGATGCCTCGCCCGAGAAAATGGTGTTGCCCACGGGCTGACCGGTTGTGAATACCTGAGCAACGATCGGTTCACTGAAGTGCGCGTTGAGGGGCACCACTTCCCTTATCGTCCTACCCACATGATCCGCGACAGGCACCCCGTGGATCTCCGAAAGCGCACTGTTCACTCTTAAAAAGCGATATTGCCGATCGAAAAAGCCAAATCCGACGGGTGCATGACTGAGGAGTGAATCAAGGTAGGCACTCACTTTCCCCTGCTCCGTAGCCAGGTCGGCGAGCTGGCGGGCGGATTCCATACGTTCTGAGATGTTATGGAAGTAAACAAGGGCTCCGTCCTTGTTGGGAAACACTCGAACCTCGTACGGATGAGAGCCGGCTGGATCTTGATATTCAAAACTCGTGGGCCGGTTTTCGCTCATCGCTACTTGAAGTGTGGTGATGAGCGGACCAAAGTTGGCGTTTGGCAAACCATCTAGGAGCGACTCTCCCACCGCTGACTTCTGAATTGCCCACTGAACGGATGCCGCTTGGTTGTAATCCAACAAGATCATTTCGGGTGAAATAATCAGCAACTTATCGGTAATGCTGTAAAAGATCGCATCGAGCTTGGAGCGTGCACTTCTCTCCGGCGCCGCGGTCCGAGCGGCTTTGCGTTCGCTCGTGCGAAGCGACTCACAAATGAGACTGATACAAATTCCACTCAATACTTGCGATGCCACAAGGAGTCGTAATTGTGCGCTCATGGCAAAGGTCTCCGGTGACCTCACGAACAGTAAAATGCCCGCCCCCGTAGTGATAGTGCCCGCCAGCAAACCCGGCCAAAGCCCTCCAAAGAACGCCGCGACCGTAACTGCAATGGCGCTTAAGTAAAATGGGCCCGTTTCATGCATGATCGGTTGGACCGTCATCCGAATCGCGAGAACGAGCGCACTTATTAAGATTGCAATGGCAAACTGACCGTATCGACTAATCTTGTGAACCCAACTGTTCATAAATTGCGAACCACCTACTACCATGGCGCTTTGCGTGAGAATCTAGAAATCAGAAAGAAACGGTGCGGAGCTAGGGGGACCAAATAGATTAATTCTCCATCCCTTCTGTCGATTCCAACTTCATTTTGCCGACCACCAAGAAATAAAGATTTAGAATGAATTGCGCCCCAAGACGATAATTCTTGAGGATTAGAAATCCTTTAGAATGAAGAGCGGTGGACCGACCGGTTGGATCACTTAAGAAACCGCCTCCGAGAGGCAATGGGTCCGCAACATTTTGGGCAACATATGGGTCAAATCTAACAAACAGACGGGGCTGAAGAATTGCTCATTACGATCCACACACCGTGTAGACGCATTGGCGGAGTAAGTCTAGTCTAAAGGTTTTGGGCAACCGCGTAAGATTTTCATATAAACGGTTTTTTTTTTCGTTCATGCACTTTTCCTACACTTCGTTACGGTTCTTTCACCCCGCTCTTCTGCCGGGGCATTGATAATAGTTACGTGGCGGTTGACGTCACATATCTGGAGATTTCGATGACCGAAAACACTTTAAACGACCAACTCCTGATGGATCGATGCAAGATGGGTGACAGATTCGCGATTGATGCCCTGTTTAGAAAGCATCATGCAACCGCCTTTGCTTACGCCTACAAAATGACCAAACATTTAGATGAGGCAGCCGACGTCGTTTCGGAGTGCTTTCTTCGCATCTATCGATCTATTGGGCGATACCGCGCAGAAGCCACATTTACGGCGTGGATGTACAAGATACTTAAGAACTGCTTTCTTGACATGAGAAAGAAAAATAATGTTTTAGAAACGGCCAGTCTTGACGAGGTATTCGATACAAAAACGGGCAGCGTTCACTTTGAACCCAGAGATGAGTCTCCATCGCCCCATGACCTGTGCGAGCAGCGTAAAAATTCGGCCGACGTTCGTTGCGTTCTTGACCGACTCTCCCCCAAAGAGAAATGCTTGCTCCTCTTGTACCATGAGAACGAGCTGACCTACGCAGAGATCGGAACACTCGCCAATATCCCAGCTGGCACGGTCAAAAGCCAGATGCACCGCGCCCGAGTAAAGATGCAACACCTCATCCGCCGCGACCGCGAGCTGATGGAAGCACTAGCGGTCTGGGGGTAATCGTTGTAACGTTTGTTATCCCGCGTCAATTGCCGCAAAGCCATTAGCCAATCCGCCCGGCCTGGTTAGCGAACCGCGTGGTAAGCGATCACCCGCGCAGGTGCCGGATCCGGGTCATGGCCGGTGAAAGGCAACATAGACGAGCAATTTACCCAGGTAGTCATAATTTGTCTTGCCGGACTGATTTTAGATTACGAAGACATTGTTTTCAGCTCCAATAACGTTTGCATGGGTGCCGCACGGATAATCGCCGGGCCGAGATTTGCGGGTCACGGGTCCGGTCTCGATCCCGAATCCTTGGGAAACTAATGTGATGGCGCCATCGGTCACAAGCCAGTCGAAGAAATTGTTTTCGCGCCTCCAAAACTGTCCAACATCCTGAACCCATTTCCGTCGACCAAATGGTATTGGAACCTAACGGGCTGAGTGTGGACCATTAGAGGTGATTCAAAGGTCCACTACGAGTGCTGTGGACGACTCTCCTCTCTGCCGTCACAGACCGTCAAAAAGCAAAACCACCGGCCAATCTTTAGAATCAAATATTCGTGTAGTGCGATGATCATGGATGCCAAAAGCGTCGGATTCTAGGCGAACAATGCCGTTAAGGAGCCACGCCTCCAGAAAAGGACAATTATCAACTATTGCGCGAAAGGGCGTTTGCCTTGCCTTATGCCGCCACCGCCTGCGGTTGGCAAAGCGCGGGTGCTGGGCCGGGAGTGCTTGAGTTTTGGACTAAGGGATTACCGCCTTCTCAACGGTGCTCCCGCTGATGCCGCCATGCCTGGTCAAGATGTATTTGCTGTCTCATTGATAGTAAGTAGCAATTTGATCCGGAGAACTTGGGTGAGTTGGGAAGGCGCGAGATTTTGGTTTGTGGTCATCGGAGATTAGGCACGCACAGCAACACCCAGTGGTCCCATTCCAACTGAACCCGTGAAATCGCTCAACCTGACACTCCTGCGTACGCGCGCATGAGGCACAAGCCTAGGGCTCATCTCTAGGCTTAGTACAGCTTAATTTGAGTAAAATGGTCTATGATTAAAGTTGCAAGTATTGCTCCTCCGGCCGCGCCCATCACAATTAGAGACCGAGTACTGGGGTGCATCATCGGAGGAGCCGTCGGGGACGCCCTGGGGGCGGCAGTTGAGTTCCAAAGTCGGAGAGAGATCACTGACCAGTTCGGACCAGCCGGGATAACTGAGTATGCCCCCGCGTATGGGCGCGTTGGGGCCATCACCGACGACACCCAAATGACCCTCTTTACAATCGAAGGGTTGATCAGAGCCAAGTTTCGGTCAATGGACTGAGGCATCTGCCATATGCCAAATATGATGGGGATGGCCTACCTTAGATGGCTGAGAAACCAAGGTTATCCAGCCAAATTCAAAGACCAGGATCGCCCGGATAACGGGTGGTTGATCACCGTCAAAGGTCTCCATTCAAGGCGAGCTCCCGGAAACACCTGTCTAGGTGCCTTGAGGGCATCCGATGATTTGGAAGCCAAGAACGACAGCAAAGGCTGTGGGGCGGTCATGCGGAGTGCTCCGTTTGGCGTTGTCTGCCTAGACGCATTCCGGGATGCCGTGGAGTGCGCGGCCATTATCCATGGCCATCCGCTGAGACAGATTCCGGCCGGGCACCTGGCGCTGATCATCAAGAGAATCATTAATGAGGGTCAATCAATTCCCCAAGCGGTCGCCGACCAAGCAGAACAACTCCGGGATGCCCCTGAACTCCGAGCCAGCATTTCCAAGGCCCTCCTTGCGGTGGAGACGGGGCGCTTGTGTGACATCGAGGAATTTGGGCGGGTTGGGTGGGTGACGAAGCCCTCGCAATGAGCATCTGGGCCGCCGTACAGGCTCCAAACTTCATCGACGGCGTTGTGGTGGCCGTGAACCACTCCGGCGACAGCGACAGCACTGGAGCCATCGCGGGGAACATCCTCGGGGCGTCATTTGGCATCCAGGGTATTCCAGAGAGGTTCATCAAGCAGCTAAAGTTGCAAGATGTGATCCTAGAGCTAGCCAACGACTTCTCCGACGTCTTTTTCGAGGATCAGCTTCAGGGAATGCCCCTCCCCTCGGTCTTCGGAGACCACATCCGAAAGTTGCCTCCCGAGCGTAAGGTGATCCTAGCAAAATATCCCTGTTGGTGAATGCCGTTCACCAACCGTTTCATCCGGAGGTCAGGAACCGTTGCCACAATTTCTCCATAGTTCAACCCCACTTAAGGTTTGGAGGAACGGCATGCATTTCGCAATTAGCAGAGAATCGACGTCGTCAACTCTGAACCAAATGCTCCCCCGAAATAACGGGGTGTGAGGAGGGTCGCCGGCGCTGCATGTCCACTTCTGTTAAAGATTCCAATGACTCGGTAACTGTCAGTCTGCCAACGCCTTCATGAGGGCATCTCGGACGTCGGTGTAGAACTGAATATCAATTTTGGCCGCAAGTTCATCAGGAAGCTCAAATAGTTGCCGCCGAGCTGATATGGGAAGGAGCAAAGTGGTCGCCTGCTTTTCGATGGCAAGCTCTGCCACGCTAACGGGGTTGTGAACGGGGTCAATCGTGCCACCCAAATTGAGAGACCCTACCGCAATCAGACCGCCCTTGAGGCTCTTCTCCAAAAGCCCGCTGCAGAGAGCCAGTAGGGTGGGTAACCCAATGCCGGTACCGCTTCTGGCGGCATCAAAGGCCCTCAGCTGAATCGAGAACTCGTGGTGACGAGGGTCGCGGTCACCGACGAGGTTCTTGCTGCCCATGTAAAGGTTTTGCTCGGCAAACCGAACACTCTCCCGGAAGGCAGGGGGAACCGGGTGATTGAGAATCTTGGCTCCGGAGCCCGGACCGGCATTGACCTCAATGCGGAATAACCCCGGATGTTCGTCGGTTGTACGGGGAGTGACGGCCCAAACTTGACCGGGAGGGAGCGGGTCCCCTCCAATGCTGTCCTCACTGGCTATCTCGGGCGTCGAAACGAATTTCTCGACTCCGTCAGGGCCAAGCGTGTAGCTGAATTGAGTGTTTCGGAACTCGGCTGCGCCGATCCGCTTTTGTTGCTCCTTGACTCGGCGTCGACATTCGAGTGCGAGACGAAGCGCCCATTCGAGCTCCTCGTCTGAAACCGGTGCCTCGGGGTCCGGCTGAATGAGCTTAAGAAGCCCACTAACGGTCTTGGTGACGCCGGTCGTATCTCGGCCGCTAAGCGCTCCCCCCAGGTGAACTCTCCCTAGCATCACCGATGCTCTGCTTTGCCTGCGAAGAGAAGTCCAGCACTCCGATAGGAAGTCACTGACGAGCCCAAAATGGTCGCTGAAGTGCTTTTTGTCCAGCTTGGGAATGTCCCAGCCGGGGAGATAGCAGTGAATCCGATCCATAAATGCGGTGTCGTTTCGCATCTCGGGAGGAAGCGGACCAAAGAGGTGCCCCACCCGCTGCTGGGTCGCAACGTCAACGTCAAAGTTACCCACCATCACCACGGACCCTTCTGCCCGAATGCTCTCCTTGCCGCGGCTGAACTCACCAGACTCCATGTAGCCCTTCATGATGTTTACGCCGTCTTTCTGGTCGAAAGATATGCCCGACACCTCGTCAAAGCACACAACGTCGAACTGGCACACGAGCCCACGCTGGCCAGACGCGTTGTTCACAAACATTCGGGCCACGGTTGCCTTGCCCCCAGAGACAAGGTGCGAGTAGGGTGAAACCTGCTGAAAGAGGTGGCTCTTTCCCGTTCCTCGGGGGCCAAGTTCAATGAGGTTGAAGTTTCCCTCCACAAACGGCACCATACGCAGCAGACTGATGTCCTGTTGCCGCTCGGTCATCGCCTCCGGCTCAAGGCCGGTGCTTCGGAGGAGAAACTTCTTCCACTCTGCGGTGTTAAAGTGTTTTCGCCCATCGATGAGAGTCTCGATGACATTGAGTTTGGAGAGCTGAATGGCTCGAAGGTTCACAATCCCAAACGGGAGTCCGTTTTTCTCTTGGGCTATTGCGGCATCGTATCTAAGCTCCACTTCGGCATAGAATCCGCCAGTGAGCATCCGTTCGTGTTCGCGCACAAGCTCTGCCGAGATTCGGACGCTCCGAAGTCTCAGGCTGGGCAGTTCAGCCAGATAGCTGTCGGTCGCAGCATCAAGTCGGGCGGTGATGAGGTCGATAATCTTAACCGAACCGTCCTCCTTCGCCCTCATCTGAAAGAGTTGCTCTTCACCGGCCCTTACGGCTCGCTTCCCAAGTTGCCCTTCCACGATTTGGAGTCCTTCTTGAATCTCAGAATCGTCAACGGTGGCGCAATACTTTCCGAGGAGGAATTCCACCACGTAGGTCGGCACGGGATACTGTTGCTTGAACCTCCGCACAAGGTCTTTACGCACGGTGTAGCCTTCAAAGGCCGTCGCGGCAATACGATCAATCGGGTCAAGTTCACTCATTCGGTTCCACCAATGGTTGTTGGGGCTTTGGCCAAGACTCGCCCGTCACCACCCAGAAGGACGACGACGGCGAGACCTTCATGGTCATCACGCACAAGGAGGGTTGTTTGGCCGTCTGCATCAAGCGTTTTGGTTTCGAATGCGACGGATGAATTGGATTCTGCTGGTTTGGTTCTGATGTCGACCCGCAGGCCCGAACCTCCGACTGCTTTCACCTTGCACCGAGGCCCGACCCACACCACCGATTCAAGGGCCGCGGTCATGGCCTCAACCTTACTAAAAACGGTGAGCACGGGAATCACGCATTCCTGAACGCTTAGCCCACCGTGCGAATATTCGGTGCCCGCCCGGAAGCAAGAAATGCCGGGGGGCATCACGATCGCCACGATTGGGTTGTAGTGCCAGGGCACGGTTTGGAGGTCGGTGGTGGCATTGTCCTTAAGCGCCGCGCATCGGCCCCAGCGAGATTCCGTGAGATACGCGGGCAGTTCGGCTTTTGGGAGCCCCCCGGGCATCCAAAGCCAACCGTGGTCGGTCACAATTCTGACCGTCTTCCACCCCGCATCCAGCAGAGCCCTAATCCGCTCGCAAAGCATCTTCACTTCTTCCGGAATGCGTCTTGCCAGCCGGGCTCCTTCATCGTGACCAAGGCGGTCAAGCGCACCGGCTTCCGTCCATCCTCTCCCTTGCGGATCACCCGAGTCATTGATGCCAAGGGCCTGAATTCCCTTCGCGCCAAGCAGTTCGCGAAAGGCATCCATCTGAAGGACCTTGCCCGTGGCGAGAATGGTGGGGCGGAAGTCGATTCCGGATTGCGTTCCGGTGAACTGGTCGCTGATGGGAGAGACGGCGGGTTTGGCCGTAGGCGTTACGCTGGGGAGCCCACTCACGCGCGGCTTTAACTCAACCGTCAGCCCTTGCTTGCTGAGTTCCGCTTCGAGAAGCTTGGCCACGTCAAATCGGAGTCCGTCGGCAAAGAGGAGGCACTCCCCGGCGGCGGGGGCCGCCATCTGAGTCCAAAGCGATTTGAGCGGTGTCTTGAGGCACAGCTTGGCAAACGTCTCGCCCGCGGCTTGCAGCCACGGAAGGTAGATGGTGCGAAGAAGGTCACCGATGAGCTTCGCGTCGTTGGAATCCACGGCGGCATAGGCTTGCCACGCGGATTGGTCCGCCTGCCAGCCCTGTTGGGTGTAGCGGAGCAGCATCTCTTCGAGAGACGTTGCAGCTAGGGCATTGCCCGTCGATTGGGCGCACCCTGCCAGGTGCGTCAAACTGTCGGCTAAGGGAGATTCTCCCAGCTCACACCACACCCACTTCCGCCGCGTTCCGTGCTCGCTTTCCAGCTCAAGGATGCACTTGCGGGCGGATACGGAGTCTTTCTTAGCGGCCTTGGCCAGTTCTGACCTGAGGGATTTCTCCGCGTCGGAGTTCAGCTTTGGATAGCCCGCCTCCCTCGGCATGAACAGTCCTTCTCCGGGGGGCGGAACCACGCTTCGTAAAAGCTGCACCGTGCCCAGATAGCGATGAGGGGCGTGCACAAAGCGCGTCCACACGGCGGCCCAATTTCCGTTGGCTTGGGCCAGATGCTCGGCGGCAACCAGCTCGCCGTCCGACTGAGGGTCAAAACTAAACTGAGTCTTGCTGGCGGCCCGGAAGGCATCCCAGTCGTCGCCTTTTTCTGATGGCTTCTCCATCCAGGCAAGAATCGCGGTCGGCCAATCTGAACCAAGATTACGAACCTTCACCGAGTCTAGTCTTCCCAGCGCGTTAAGCTCGCCCAAGTCAGAGTCCATTAAGCGAAGAAGGCGCTCTTGGAGGGCAGACTTGGTGGCTTCATCGGCGGCAATATCCAGTCCCAGACTGCTGAAGAACCCGGCGGGCGTCCAGTCTTTGCCGTTGGGATGCGCCCACTGGATTCCCCGGTATTGCAGTTCAATGAGCGGCTGTAGGGGCCGCACCGCATCCTCCGCGTGGCGCAAGTCGTCGCGCCCCACTCCGGGCAGGTAGACCACAGAAGTTCCCTCGGCGCTTCCGCCTAAAACTCCGGCCAACATGCATTTAATCCAAATCGCGGGGCCAGTCTTGGCTACCGGATTGTAGACTCCGTAGCTGATAAGCGACGGAATGTCGCCTTGCAGTTTGGGTACCAGGGCGCTCCAGAGGCCGTCCTTATCGGTCCACAGCACCGTGACCGGTGCGAGTTCCTCTCCGCCGTGCTGACGGGCGGACTGCAGAATCGA
The DNA here is from genome assembly GCA_038212035.1 of Fimbriimonadales bacterium. Classification (GTDB taxonomy): domain Bacteria; phylum Armatimonadota; class Fimbriimonadia; order Fimbriimonadales; family Fimbriimonadaceae; genus Fimbriimonas. The sequence continues at coordinate 882 of JBBQUZ010000083.1, read as the reverse complement.
TTCGATCAACTTTTGGCGGAGGGTCAAGTGCGCGCCTCCCGGGCCGTTCTTTTCTCCGCCAGGGTGAAGTGAAGGTCGTTGTGCCGTTCGACCGTGCCCCCGACGTTGGGTTTGGGGTCTTTGCCTCGGTCCTTGTTCCAATTGACGTTGACCTTGCCATAAAGAATCCCGGCCTCTACAAAGGGCCTAATGTTCATGCGAACGCCGTCGTTAAGGTCTGGGTCCCAGCCCATTGGCTGGTCGGCGAGACTTTTCCAACGGACGAAGATGTCGTACGGCGGCTCTCCCGTGCGGATGAGTTCCAGCTTGCGTTGGAGGGCCTGGGCGGCAATCAGACGAGCGTCGGCGGTTCGGTCTCCCGCGTCCGCGGCTCCCTTCTGCCGCTCAATCCACTCGCCCAGATACACGTGGGCTAAGCGTTCTAGGTTCTTGCGGTCCAGCCGGTGGTAGTTCACAAAGACATGAAAGCCATCTTTGCGGCCGTCCCAGATGTGCCAGAGGAAGGGGCGGTGGTGGAACAGCTTCGTGTGGCTCTCGAAGAACTTGCCCTGCAGCCAGTCTTCCAGGCTCATGCCGGGGCAGCCGGCGCGGGCGAGGAGGCGGGGGAGGGTGGTTTCGTCCCAGACGCGGGGCTCCTCGACCGGGGGAGCGCCTTTGGCGCGCGGAGGGTCGGGGCTCTCGTAGGCGGCCTGCAGCAGGGTGCGGAGGCGGTTGGCGAGGCCGTCTTGGTTCACCAGCGGGCCGAGGGTGATGATGCCGTCGGCGTCGATAAACTCGCCCAGGTCTTCCTCGGGCTGGTCGGGCCAGCGGTAGCCCAGGAGGCGGGCCATCGCGACGTGGAGCGGCTGGGCGCTGCTGGGGATGTCGCCGAGGAAGAGCCAC
>JBBQUZ010000082.1:0-14859 GCA_038212035.1 Fimbriimonadales bacterium | reverse complement strand
ATTGAAAATAGTAGAGTCTTCCATTAAGGAGACGCGATGAAGAAATCGAAGTTCAGTGAGGATCAGATCGTAAAGATTCTCCAAGAAGCTGCCGCTGGGCAGATTAGTCAGGCGGAGTTGTGCCGCAAGCATGGAATCAGTCCCAACACGTTCTACTTGTGGAAGCGCAAGTATGCGGGCATGGAGTCGGGCGATGTGAAGCGCCTGCGTGAGTTGGAGTTGGAGAATGCGGCCCTTAAACGGATCGTGGCCAACCAGGCCTTGGAGTTAGACGCCACGGGGAAGCTTTTAAGAAAAAATGGATTTCGGCCCCCGAGCGCCGGTCGGGGGTCGAATTCTTGAGGCACGAGGGACTTTCTAATCGGCACGCTTGCCGTGTCATGGCAATCTCAGGGTCTAGCTTGCGCTACCATCCCTCCCCAGACCGCAACGGTCCCTTGCGGATTCGCCTGCACGAAGTGCTACGCCCTGGGATGGGCTACCGGGGCGCATGGGCAACCCTCAGAAGCGAGTTCGCACCTTTGAACCCCAAGCGGGTTCACCGGCTGTGGAAGGAGCAGCGCCTCAACGTGCGTCCTAAGGTGCACAAACGCCGCAAGGGGATGCCGTTGCCAGATCGTCCCACCGCGCCAGGCCAAGTCTGGTGCCTAGACTTTTTTCACGATGCTTGTCTTAACGGGACCAAGCTTAAGATTCTCGCGGTGATCGATGAATTCACCCGGGAGTGCTTGGCCCTGGAAGCCCACACCAGCATCAAGGCACCCAAGGTCCGTAGTATTCTCTCCTCGCTCTTTGCCTCCCGCGGAGAGCCCACCTACCTTCGTAGCGACAACGGCCCCGAGTTTGTCGCTCACTCCCTCACGGTTTGGCTGGCCATGTCCGGCACTCAGAGTCGGTTCATCAAACCAGGTTCTCCCTGGCAGAACGGAATCGTGGAAAGCTTCAACGGAAAACTCAGAACCGAGTTTCTCAATGCCGAACTCTTCCATAACCTAGCGGATGCGCAGATCAAACTCAGACTCTTCCAACACTTCTATAACGAAGTAAGACCCCACTCGTCACTGGGATACTTGACCCCCACGACCTACCGGAATATCACTCAAAAGAGTAAAACTAAGGAGGAACTCTACTCGTAAGAATGCAACTCAATACGGGGGCAGGTCAGGTGAACGACGAGCGCACCTACGACGCCTGGGGAAGCATCCGCGCTGGCGCTCAACAGAACGACCCCAATGGACGGTACTGTGCGAGTCTGGGTCACAAAGCCGACGACGAAACCGGCTTCATCTACATGAGGGCGAGATTCTACGAGCCAAGCACGGCGAGATTTCTGAGTTCTGATCCAAGTCGCCAGGGTTGCGATTGGTTTCTCTATTGTGCTAACGATCCCGTAAATCGTACAGATGTGACCGGTAAAGCCTGGGATTTCTGGACCACGCTCGGTGCGATAGGCACCCTCATAAGCCTGGTGGGTATAGCAATAGCTATTGCATGTTCTGCTCCTGCCGCAGTAGTTTGTGGCCTCATTATATTGGCCGCTGTCATCTGCGCGGCCACATGGGTCCACAATGGTGAAGACTATTTACATAGGAAAAAAAACGATCTGAAAAAGGGCGATGATGGATCAGACGCTTGGGAAAGAGAATTGAAGGAAATGTCAAATGGAGAATCAATGATAGATGCTTTCAGCGATATTATTGGTTAAATGAAGTCGAACGGTGATTTGTCCACCAAGCTTTTTGCAGGAGAATTAGAATTGACCGTCTATGTTGCATTTGCCGAGGTCGGTGAATAGTGTCAACAAACCTAATTTTCTCATTCGAGTTTGCAATGCTCCTTGGAATATGTTTTGCCGCGCAGACTTACTTGGTAGCAAGCCGGCAGAAGATGAATGGATGGACAGTAAGAGTAGGACCCTACGCTGGCCTTGTAGGTTTATTACTAAGTTGTGGCGTAGCATACAGGGCGCATCACTTAGTGCCGTTATTGGTCGTAGCTACCGCCGGATTCATTGTTGGAGCGGAGTTGCCAGCACTTCTGCGGGCGATCAAAAAGCGAGCGGACAAACGCCACCATGATGACCGAACGATACATGATCTCGATTAATTAAAACCGATGGGGTAAAGGCTTTCTTTACGTACCGGCAGATGGATCAGTTCACCAAAGAAAAGGCGGTGTAATATGAAATACCAAGGCTCTAACAAAGTTTCAACTAGATTCTGGACATCGTCTGGAGGGTTACCACGCCGAGAATGGTGGGGATACCGTGCTCCGTTAGGGCCTCGGCGCTTGTGGAGAGGATGAGGTGGAGAAGGTAGTCAGTGGAACCAGTAGCTCTAACTACCCGATCTACGATGCCCACGGCAACGAAGTCGGGCAGGTTCAGAAGTTCGGCGCCAACAGTTACAACGCAAGCGACCAACGCGCCTACGACGCCTGGGGTAGCATCCGCACCGGCGGAACCAGCGGTTCCCCCAGAAGCTACTGCGCCAGCCTCGGACACAAACAAGACGACGAAACTGGCTTCATCTATATGAGGGCGCGGTATTACGAGCCGAGCACGGCAAGGTTCCTCAGTGAAGACGGAATATGTCAAGGGACTAACTGGTTTGCATACGCAGGAAACAAGCCTGGAGATAATCTGGACAGAACTGGCACCTGGTCAACCTCTGACACATTTGAAGCACTAGGCTTGGCTTTGGCTGCTGGCGCAATGTACTTTCTTGGATCTCGTACCAACTACTATGGCTCACCAAATTGTGGGGTGCCAAGATCGGCTGCCGGTGCCACCGCTCATGCAGCATTTGCAGTGGTGGCTTTTAGCATCTCGCTGACCCTTGCGTCTTTTGTTGATGACTCGTGCAAACGAGACATTACATACTTTGCAGCCGTCATGGTAGCCACCCGAGCATTTCTGCCCATGATCGCTACAATGACAACGGGGGCTCAATTCGGATCGACGTCGTTGGCTCAATTCGCAGTCTATTCATCGTTTGCATATGGTCTCCACTTCCTTGGTGAACTCGTCGCAGATAGTGCTTAGGAATCATGGCAAACTTTCTTCCTATTCCCACGGCGCTTCTAGTGGCCGAATTGATCATGGGTTCGTTAGTAACGGTCAGGTTATTCTATGTGAATTGGAGATTAGCCCACTTAGATCTAGATAGCCAAGAGAGAGGAGCATTTCAAGAAGCCGAGCGGTTAGTCACCTCCGGCATGACTGCTTTGCAGCTCAGCGCGGCGTTCACGCTTCCAATTGGAATCGGCGGTTGGCTGTCAAGGGACGTATCTCCAATTTTTTATTTGGTGTCTGGAGTGTCGCTCCTTTTTGCAGTGTCTAGGTTCTGGATGGGGTGGAACTTACTCGCTGGGAAGAGGAAAAAAGAGGCTCTATAGACATTTGCGTGGTTTGGCGTCAGGATACGATTCTGCGGTTAATCCAGATCACCCGGACCGCGGCACGGATATCCGCGGGCTACATTTCATACGTGTCGCGAATGCTCCGTTGAAATTTGCAAATTTTGTCCAAGGTAGTTTTGTGGAAATGAGGCCAGGTCTAAGGCTTTTGCTCAATCAAGGCGGCTAAGGAGAGTAAGGGTGATCCCCTTGAGGTCGACGGGCCAATTGCCTACCTTGACATCCACTATCTTGTGGGACTAACCATCTAAACAGATATGATTTCAATTGATATGTCGGTTTTACGGAGCGAGTGGGGGCCTGAGGTCGCCAAGGCTCTCGGCAAGTACCGCACCGACGGTTACGGAGGCTGTCTACTATTCTTGCCCGAGGGCATCTGAGTTGACCCGAGGCCTAATTCGTTCGAGACATCCCAGGCAGATGTGAATAACGTGCCGAGGGGGTACCGCGCGGAATCCCCGGTCGTCCACAATGGACCTATGCCCGCAACACGGACTCTTTGGGAAGCGATAGGACACGAGGGGGTCTTATCCATGGTCGATCGCCTCACCGACGCCCAGGCGATGGAGATGGCGGAGCAGTACGGGGCGCATAACTACCACCCGATGCCCGTCAACATCGTGCGCGGCAACGGCCCGTGGGTGGAAGATGGCAACGGCAAACGCTACATCGACTGCGTAGGGGCGTACTCCGCCGTGGCCCACGGGCATCTTAATGAAGCGATTGTCAAAGCTTTGCGAGACCAGCTAGACAAGATAGCGGTAACGAGCCGCGCGTTTTACACTTCCGAAGTGGCCCTGTTCTTAAAGGGCCTGGCTGAGTACTCGGAACTAGACATGGTCTGCCCCATGAACACCGGCGCGGAAGCGGTGGAAACGTGCATCAAACTCGCAAGAAAGTGGGCGTACACGGTGAAAGGAGTTCCCAAAGACCAAGCCGAGATCATTGTTTGCAACGACAATTTTCATGGTCGAACCACCACCATCATTGGGTTCAGCACCGAGCCGAACTACAAGAAGGATTTTGGGCCGTTTACTCCGGGCTTTAAGGCCATTCCGTTTGGGGATATTGAAGCGCTCAAAAGCGCGATCACTCCTAACACCGCTGCCTTTATGGCGGAGCCCATTCAGGCCGAGGGCGGAATTATTGTTCCCCCACCCGGTTACATGGAGCAAGTTCGCCAACTTTGCGACGAGAATCGAGTGCTTTTGATTTGGGATGAAGTTCAGACCGGCTTTTGCCGAACCGGCAAGAAGTTTGCCTGGATGTACGAAAACGCACGGCCCGATCTCTTAGCCGTGGGCAAGCCTCTCGGCGGTGGAATCCTTCCCGTTTCGGCGGCGGTGGGCACCAAAGAAGTGGTCTCGGTGTTTCAACCGGGCGACCACGGAAGCACGTTTGGCGGAAATCCGCTGGGGGCGGTGGTGGCGCTCACCGCGTTGGCAGAAATGGAGAACGGTGACTTGGCTCGCCGGTCGTTTGAACTGGGCGAAAAGTTCCAAGCCGCCCTTCGTGCGCTTCCGTTTCCGGAGATTGCCGATGTGAGGGGCAAGGGATTGCTAATCGGACTCGAATTTTATCCAAGCGTGGACACTCACAAGCTTACGGAACGCTTCATTGCCAACGGAATCCTCACCAAGGAAACCCGAAACCATACTTACCGATTTGCCCCGCCTCTGGTTATTGAAGAAGATCTCATCGGCGAGATTATGACGCGGGTGGAAACCAGCCTTAAGGAGGCTTTATGAGTGCATTGCACGGTAAAAAAATTGCGATACTGGGTTGTGGAGCCATGGGCAGCGCCCTTGGTCGGGGATTGGTTCAGGCGCATGCAGCTCGGCCGGAAGACATCGTTTTTAGTGATCCCCATTCCTCCCACCTTACGGCACTTCAATCGCAATTGGGGGTCCAATCCGCAGGCACCAACACCGCCGCGATTGCGGACGCTCACGTGATTGTGCTCGCAGTGAAGCCGTTTAATGTTCGCCCCGTTTTGGAAGAGATTCGCGAATCGGTAGGGACGGATCAGTTGGTGCTTTCGATGGCCGCCGGAGTCCGAATTGTGGACATTGAGGCTGAGTTGCGACCGATGACCCCGGTAGTGAGATCGATGCCCAATAGCGCCGCCCAGGTTCTGACCGGGGCTTGTGCGATCAGTCCGGGTGCTCATGCCTCAGCGGCAGACCTCCAATGCGCCTCCGCCGTCTTTGCATCGGTTGGAACGGTCGTGCAGGTACCAGAGAGCCTGCTTGATGCCGTAACAGCCCTCTCCGGAAGTGGACCGGCCTACGTTTACCTGATGATCGAGGCGCTGATTGATGGCGGGGTCAAAGTGGGCCTTCCCCGGGATATTGCGCATCAGCTTGCGGTTCAAACTGTGCTGGGTTCGGCGCGCATGGTAATGGAAACTGGGTTCCATCCCGCTCAACTCAAAGACATGGTCGCCACGCCCGGCGGCACCACCATTACCGCGCTGGCCTCCCTAGAGCAATCTGGATTCCGTGCCGCGCTCATGGACGCGGTTGAGAAAGCGACGATTCGGGCGCGCGAACTGGGTAAGTCATAAAGGGAAGGGATTTTCAACTCCGGCGGTCAGATCTCAAGTTCTGTATCCTTGCTGCGAATTAGAATCGCGATTGTCCGGATAGGGGCTCGCCAAATTCGCGGCGCTCACCATCCCCGCTCGTTCAACCAAGCGAGAATCTCTTTCTTAGATTCGATGGGGAGGGTGACGGACTCCGACGAAAGGGCCGTCTCCAAGGTGTCCGTGAGCGAACGTGCGACAGCGGACATCACCAGATTATCCAAAGCATCACGCTTGCCCCCAAACTGGACCGCCTCCAGCGCGCAGACCTCCTCATCCCAGCCCTTCTCCCCCAGTTTTTCGGAAAAACTGGGGGAGAAGGGCTCAGAACCCTCGCCTGCGATGGTGGTTCGTCCGCTGCGGGAGAGGGAAGGGTGAGGGTGAACTCCGGTTTCCAAACTGTCCCTTCCGCAGAAATACATCGAGCGCGCCCAACCATCCCCGGGCGCTGAAAATATGCTTTTGGTTTCTCGGCGCACTACAAACCGGTCTGCCGCCGACCCCCTCATCCCAACCCTTCTCCCCCAACGGACGAACCACCGTTGGGGGAGAAGGGTTTTCGGCCTTTTCCTGTGATCACGTACTTTCATGGTGGGCGTGGCTGACTTAACTCACGTTCCGTCGGAAGGTTCATTGCGACAACTACACCCGGTAGGCAATCCTTGTGACACCTAACCGAAGCATGTCTCCGGGTTGGAGTTCTCTTTCTCCGTCGACTAATTCTCCGTTAACGTAAGTTCCATTCCGGCTCCCAAGATCTTTTAGAATTGCTCGCTGCCCGGATATGACGATCATGGCGTGCCGACGTGACACGCTTCCATCGTGAAGGAGTTGAATGGAGGCAGTTCGGTTACGACCGATATCTGAGGTACCGGGTTCTAAAACGTGGACCAACCCAAACGGGCCGATGAAGCGATGCGAATCACGAGGAGCAGGAGGCGGGGGCTCAACCACCGGGAATCTTCGGTAGGGATACGGATTGGCGGTTGACATGTCCGTTGGACCGGACGGTGCGACCGTGTAAGTGTAGGAACTGAAAGAAAGGGCACCGGTTGCGTCGGTTACCAACAGTGGATAGGGTCCAATTTGGATGGAGTCCCCGGGGCGAATCGCCGTCTCGGAAATCTGAACTCCATTGACCCAGGTGCCGCATTCGCTCCCCTTGTCCCTGATCCGCAGTTGATCCCCTTGCTTAAAGATCACCGCGTGAAGATCGGCTACCCTCACATCAAAGATGGGAATCTCCAAACCCTCCGTGGCGCCAATGCGGTTGGGCCCGGGTGCCAGCACGTAGTCTTTGCCATCCGACTGGCCAAGGATGAGCCTAAGTCGACCTACCGCGAGGGCAGTTTCGGCTAAAGACCATGCCAGACCCATTGCCGCGCCGGATAATATATTCAGTCCAATGCTGGAGAAGTGATAAGGGGTGACCCATCCAAACGGTTTAGTGCTCTCTGCCGAAGCGTCCGCAAGGAAACCCAAAGGTGACCACTCGGCCGCTCTAATCACAACCATACAAAGAATGCCGGCAAGCACTCCGCCAAGGACGCTGCGAACCATCTTGGCGAGAGTGGGAAGCGACGAAATGCCGACCGCGAGCATGATACTCAAGGTAAATCCCAGGCACCAAATCCACGGAATCACAAGAGACTGCAGTCCGCTCGGTCGCCCATCGGAAAGCGAAGATCTTACGAACAAAAACAAGGCAAATAGAGTTCCTCCACCCAATGCGGTTCCTGCAAGCAACCCCAATAGCCCCTGCCTAATCGCCGATTTGGGAGATACGGTGGGAACGCACACGGACCACGCCAAAAGTGCGGCAAGGCATCCGGCAAATAAGGATCCGGGGCCAATATAGTGGAAAGGGTCGCTCGGCGGGCGACCAGAATTGGCCCCGGCGTACACTCTCAGCGCCGTCCACAGGAGCCACGAAAGCAATCCGCCCGCCGCCCCGGCGAGAACCTGTCTTGAGGTTCGATTCATCTGTATTTTTACCTTCCTGCCCGCTTCTAATTGATTATCGGCCGATACCCGCTAATCATACAAGACAATCGAACTCTCAGCAAATACGGTAGGTTCGATACCTATCGGTAATGGCGAGACACGTCAGGATTCGCATCGATGTGAGATCGGATTTCGTGCACGCTAGGGATATCGCGAGTGGCCCCCAGGGCTCGGCACTTGAGGCAACCGGCCGAAGACGCAAATTGGAGGCAGTCCTGCACCTCCCACCTCTGCTCAAGCCCAAACAGCATTCCCGCACGAAACATATCGCCCGCTCCCGTGGTGTCCACCACGGTAGGTGCCGGGAAGGGGGGATACCCTCGAACGGGAAACTCTCCCCGGCCCTCGGCAAAGCCGCCGGCAACAAATCCATTGGGGCCGTCGCTCAGAATGGCAAAGCAACCCTGCTCGGCCACCCAGTTTTTCACCCACTCCACATTTCGCTGCATGTTGTTGCGGTGCCCCACCCAGTCTGTGCTGCTCTGCCAGAAAGATCCTCTGGGAATGGGGTCTCCGGGTGCGTAAAAGTCCATTAGGTACAGCTTCATGCCATTTGAAGTCGCCATTCTCGCCACACCCCTTGCAGTCTCACCCAGATTCGGCTCCGCGGTAAACCAGGCACCAGCTTGATACGGGAATGCCTCCGGCGCCTCCGGCAGCAACATTGTGGAAAATCCTTGCCCAAACATCGTTCGCTCCCCGTTCGGCGTCACGTAAATGTCACATACCGGAGTGATGGGAGACTTAGCCGCTTGTTGCATTACGGAAACGCCTTTTTCTCGGAGTAATTTTCGAAGAAAATCGCCTTCAGAGCCAGAACCTAGGTCGTTGCCGGCGAGAATTACGTCCAATCCCCAGGCGGTGAGAGCGGTCGCGGTGTTGGCGGCCTCGCCACCAAGTAATTTGAGTTCTTCGGTGATCTCCACGTAACCCCCAGGCGGCGGAAGTTGGGGCACGCGGCGTAGCCGGTCGATGCAGATGGTGCCGAAGACAAAAATCACGTGCCGCCCAGGTTACCAGTCAATCCTAAGTTTGTGGTGACCGGTATCCTGGTTCCAATGTTGCCCATTCCTCTGTTGTTGTTTGCCACGTGGCTGGCTTACGCAGGTTGGATTGTGATGAACTTTGGCAAAATTCGGATGAAATGGGTCCATCGTTCTCGGAGCCAAGCCCTTCGAACGGGAATTCTTTCCCTCATCTCCAGCGCCGTGATTGCATTTGTAGGCGTTTACGCCATCGCGCAATCTGGCTCCAGCCGCCTGGCAACTCCCACCACCCTGCAGTGGATTGAACTGGATCTGCTGGGATTAGTGTTTGTTCACCTTCAGGCGTATGGCATGATTGTGTTGATGGGCTTAGCTTTGGTTTCTCCGCGGCCAGTTGGCTTCTCTGACTCACTCATAGGAGAGCCGACCAAAGCGGACACCGCGTCTGAATCGTCTCATGTTTAGGAAAACTTGCTTGATGAAAATCGTATCTACTCTTGCCGCCCTCGTCTGCCTGCTGAGCTCAGCTCCTGCACTCGCCCAAACGCCGGCGGGAGCCGCGCAAGCTTCTCCACCTCCCGTTGGAAACAAAATTCAGCGTAGTCAAGCCCTTCAGTCCAAAATCCATGAAGTGGACCTGCTGGTGTCAATTTTGCCATTGGTCATGACCAAGGACCAGATTAAGGTCATGCTCCTCACGCTTGAGAAAGTCCGGGCAAAGCAAATCGCCATTTTTGCCTCTGAGGATGACGAGATTTTAAAACTGGCTCCCGAGGTAGAAGACACGCTCACCGCCGGAATTACCAAGGGCGAGTATCCCCACCGCGAATTGCAGAGCAAGGTGTATAACGTCACCCGCGCCCTCATGTTGCGCCGTCAGGTGGCGCTCAATGAGTACATCGATGAAGTTTATGTAAGCGTTGATCGAATTTTTAATGCGGGTCAAAAAAAGGCAATGGCGGGCTCTTTGGCTCCGTCTTACTTTGCTCCGGGCGTAAAGCCGGAGACCCTGAAAGACGAAGACAAAATTAAGGCGTTTATTCGAATTAAACTGCTGGACGATGCCACGTACCCGCTGCTAATTAAGCTGAGTAAGTAACCGCTACCTGACGGTTCATTTCCGCCACGTCGGCTTCTAATTGGGTGGCGTAATGGTCAAGGGCGGTTGTGAGGTTGGCGTCGTTTACGGCGAGAATTCTTACCGCCAGCAGACCCGCATTCTTTCCCCCGCCAATGGCGACGGTGGCGACCGGAATTCCGCCCGGCATCTGAACGATGCTGTACAGAGAGTCAACCCCGTGCAGTGACTTGGTGAGGACAGGCACGCCGATGACCGGCAGGGTGGTGAGCGACGCCACCATTCCGGGCAGGTGGGCGGCACCGCCCGCGCCCGCGATGATCACCTTGATTCCCCGCATTCGTGCGGATTCCGCATACTCCACCATAGACTTTGGTGTCCGATGCGCACTGACCACCCGCAGTTCGAAGGCAAGGCCAAAATCCCGAAGAATTTCCGCGGCGGGTTGCATGGTGTCTAAATCGCTTTGGCTCCCCATAATGATGCCGACAATCGGATTCATTTTGTTAGCTTACTTGGCGAGGTCCTTATCGGGCTCGCTGGGCCTCAATGGCGATGGCGTCTGCATAGCGGCCAGCCGCTCCTCGGTTTCGTTCGATAAATTCTCGCGCCGCCATCCCCATTCGCCACCTGACGTCAGCATCGTCCAAAAGCAAGTCGAGGGTTTTCACCAACTCGTCTACAGTTGCGCAGGTTCTGGTGGCACCCGCATGGTCTGCGGCTTCCGTCACTTCACGAAAATTCTGCATGTACGGGCCATGAATGACGGGCTTGCCATGGGCCAGAGGCTGAAGAATATTTTGGCCGCCCAGATTTGAGAACCCTCCCCCCACGATCACTACATCTGCCACCGAGTACACGGACCCCAATTCACCGTACGTATCTAAAATTAGATAGTCATGTTGCACACTGGCCGTTCGAAGACCGACTGACTGGAGTCCCCGGGCTTGCTTGGCTTTCTCCAACAAGGTGGTGACTCGTTCTAGGTGCCGAGGGGCGTGCACAACCTGGACGTTCTGATTCTTGAGGCGGTTGACCGCGGCAAGGACAATGTCTTCTTCATAGTCGTCCCTAGTCGAACCGATCACCAGAATCGGTCGAGCTTTGTCCAATTGAAGTTCCGTGTACCAATCAGTAGGATCATCCGATAATCCTTCCAGAGCTTGATCGAATTTGGCATTCCCGGTTACTTCGGCAATGTTTGCGCCCAGGATGCGAATGCGTTCTGCATCCAGCTGGGTTTGCATCAGACAGCGATCCATGTCCCGTAGAAGCGCAGAGAAGAAGGGTCGGAATCGAAGGGACCGGCGAAAGCTGCGGTCACTGATGCGCCCGTTTATTAAGAGTGTGCGGGCTTTAAAGACCTTGGCCGCCCAAAGGAAGTTCATCCACAGCTCGGTTTCCATGATCACCACCACGCTGGGCCTCACTCTTTGCATGGCCGCGAGCTGAAACCGCGCGACGTCAATCGGAAAATAAACCAGGTGGTCGTAGAGTCCAACTGCATGCTCACGTGCGGTGCGATTACCACTGCTTGTAGTGGTTGACAGCACGATCTCGTAGTCGGGTAACCGCGCTCTAACTGCTCTTAGAACCGAAGTTGCCGCAAGCACTTCACCGACCGAAACTGCGTGAAACCAAATTCGCTTCTCATCCTTTCTTGGACGCAAAGCGTAGTTTCCTTGCCGTTCTGCCCAGTTAGGCTGTTCCCCGCGACGCCTTGCCCGGACTACCATCCACGGGACCCACACGGGGGAGAGTAGGACGAGCAAAAAGTTGTAAAGGAGAAACATTTATCGGTAAATCACAGCCGTCGGTCGAATCGGCGTACAGACCAAGATATTTACCTGGTTGAACGGACACCCAGTGACGGATTGCTTCTATGCCATGAAAAATTAGTACACGGATTTACCATGCGCGGCATACGGCAACACGTTCAGAAAAGCTACGGGGCAATTGCCTCGCCCGTAACACGGTGATAGGCTTCCAAGTATTTTTGCTTGGATTTATCAATAACATCAGCAGGTAGGACGGGACCAGGCGGTTGCTTGTTCCAAGAAAGAGTTTGGAGATAGTCACGCACAAACTGCTTATCAAAGCTCGGTTGAGCAAGGCCAGGTTTGTATTGTGCGGCGTCCCAAAATCGGGAGCTGTCGGGGGTGAGTGCCTCGTCAATCCAGATGATTCCGTCTTCGGTTAAACCAAATTCAAACTTGGTATCCGCCAAGATAATTCCGTGGGCTTGGCAATGCTTAGCCGCTTCAGCGTATAGTTTCAGGGTGAGATCGCGCACGGTTTCGGCCACTTCGTTCCCCACAATATCTGCAGCTTGGTTAAACGATATATTTTCGTCGTGACCCGATTCCGCCTTGGTCGCCGGCGTGAAAATAGGGTGGGGCAGGCAGTCTGAATCTACGAGTCCATCCGGAAGGTCCAGTCCGTGAATTTTGCCGCCCGCCGTGCCGTACTCTTTGAAAAGCGAGCCAGAAAGGTAGCCCCGCGCCACGCATTCAATCGTGAGCGGGGTAGCTTTTTTGGCAATCATCGCGCGACCTCTCAGCTCGGGTTGGGGCCGTGAGCAACGCGCCTGAACCTCGGCATCGTCAATCGAAATCATGTGGTGGGGGGAGAGGTTTGCTAGTTTATTGAACCAGAATGCACTCATCTGATTGAGAACGCAACCCTTGTCCGGAATGCCGTTGGCCATGACCACATCAAACGCCGAGATCCGGTCGGTCGCCACAATGAGCACCTCGGAGCCCAAGTCGTAAACTTCGCGCACCTTGCCAATGCGTGCGGGGGGGAGTCCAAAAATCGCGGAGTGCAACAGTTCCGGCATGCCCTATTATGAAGTTTCCTCAGACTTCTCGCACAAGCTCTGATGTTTGTAACTTTAAACGAATTTGTCTCGCTTAGGGGCAACGGCCCTCCAACGCTTCATAATGGTTATAATGCTTGACCCTAGAGATCACGGTGACGTGCTGAACCAGGCGCTGCCGTACCTCCAGACTTTTCGCGGCCAGACGTTTGTTGTTAAATACGGAGGAAGCGCCATGCGCGACCCTTCGATGATGGAAGGCGTGATTCGCAACGTTCTCTTGTTCCAGTTGGTGGGGGTTCACGTGGTGCTGGTGCACGGTGGAGGACCAGAAATTGACACCTGGTTAGACCGGCTGAGCATCGAAAAGCGGGTTCTTAACGGGTTGCGTGTTACGGATAGCGCCACCATGGATGTGGTTGAGATGGCGTTGGCTGGTAGGGCAAACAAGGCGTTGGTGGCAGAAGTCCAACGGCTCGGCGGTAAAGCGGTGGGCCTATCGGGGCGAGATGCCGACCTCCTAATTGCGGAGCCGATCTCAGAAGAGCTGGGCCGAACTGGGCAGGTGACGAGTGTGAATCCCGACGTGCTCAAAGTAGTGACCGAAGCGGGATACGTCCCGGTGGTGTGCTCCGTAGCCTCCGACAAAGATCACCAGGCGCTCAACGTGAACGCGGATAGCGCAGCGGCGGCTATCGCGGCCGCGATCGGGGCGACTAAGCTGATTTTGCTCACCGATACGGACGGCGTGTTTGGGAACAAGAACGACAAGAGTTCGCGAGTTTCCCAGTTGAGCACAAAAGAAGCCCGATTCATGTTGGAGACCGGTCGCGCGGATCGCGGCATGATTCCTAAATTAGAAGCGGCAATTTCCGCGATTGAAAACGGTGTTCAAAGAGTTCACCTCCTCAACGGCGGAACCCCCAATGCCCTCTTGGTCGAGGCGTTTACGGATCAAGGCATCGGAACCATGATGACCGCCTGATCCTACGGTTGTCCACGGCGCTTGGTTACCGGATCCGGATATTTTATGGGAAGCCGTGCAATTCCGGGATTCTACGTGCCGGGCATGGATTACCTGCTGAGGGCGCTCCTCATATACGTTTAGTTAAGCCCCGGCAAGGTGAATTACCTTGGCGGGCTGGCTAGCCTTACATTAGATCAATACACCAAAGACTAGTGAAATGGGCTTAAAGATGCCTAGATCAACGGATCTGTGGTGCCATGCCAGGATCGGACAGCTTATGAGTCGGTCCCCAGATGGGGCACCAGTATCTAGCAACTGACTTGGCAGAAAGACAATGTTTGACCGGGAGGAACCGTCCGTTGTCCCGGCAGGGGCACTAGAATCTACCAAATGCCTATTACATCGTATTCTCAACGAAGAACCGTGAAGCAAATATTCATGCTAAATGCTGAGGATGACTCCGCGAATACCTCGGAGAGACTCGACTAAATGGGTCTCGGCAACATCCTAAAAAAGCTGAATTCCAAACTGGTCGCCGAAGCCGGTAGCCTCGGGATGAGCGTGCCCGAGTCTGGGTGACTGCCGGTGATCACGGGGTACCCGGACGTCGGCACCGGTCATCCGACGACTACCGGCTATGCCGTCGAATCCAAATGGTAGGCGGCATGTTCCGTTTTGCAGGGTGTCTATTACGATCCTCTATATCTTGATTGAAAGGTTCTGGTGCCCCTGCCGGGGAACCTAGCCGGAACGCAACTCACGTGGCATGGCGCGAGAGCTTATGCCAGGCTACTCGGGGATAGTCCCTGCCGGGACAAGGCAACGTCATAACCATTTTGTTTGGCCTCGTCAGCGTGAATTGCACTAGCCCAAGTTCCGCAGTTGCGGTAATGAATTGGAATCTTCATATTTTTCTTGAGTGTGGATGGTCTTGTTCTTGGACCGTGTTTGAATCTGAGTGAGTTTGGAAATGGCTTGTAGTGTAACGGCCGCTTTGCGGTAGTG
>JBBQUZ010000081.1:0-16851 GCA_038212035.1 Fimbriimonadales bacterium | reverse complement strand
AATGATTCCTGGCTTCTTCGTAAAAGTCTCTTCGCCGATTTCGATATCCATCGAAAAGTCAGCCCCAACGTCAAAAGGAGGATCGATGTAGATAAGCTTCAACCCTCCTTGTCGCTCAATCTCCTCCCGTAGCGGCCCATTTTTCAAGGAAGAGAGAATCAGCTTGTTATCGCCCCAAATCAGCTTGTTCGTCCAACCCTTCAATTGACGGCCCCGCGAATCGGTGTCAAAGAGTCCGGCCTGGAGCTTCACTTCCTTCTCGGCTCGTGGCTCGTCCACTTGCTCAATGACCTGGAAGGGCAAGACGACGTTGGTGACCTCATTGGTCTTCCCGTTCCAAACCAGCTCGACTTCACGCTTGTCCTCAAAGAGCAAGAAGCGATATTTGTCGGGCAGGGGCTTCCCTGCTTCAATAAAGCGGATGACCTCTTGTCGTTCTGGTTCATTCAGTTGCAACATGGTTAGATTTACAGTGCCTTAGTGGACATAGTACTTTGCAATGGCCGCCCGTCGCCCAGGCATCGCGAATTTCTGGCCGTTAGGGACGCGTTTATTGATACGGGACTGCGAATGTTTTCGGGGGTTAAGGATGCGGATGCCCCTTAGGGGCCCAAATAATCCTCGCCCGGACGCGTTTTATGCGCAAGCGTGCCGGGACGGTAGGACGTTTGAAACTGCTTAGGACTCATGCCAAACGCGCGCCGAAAAGAACGGCTAAATTGCCCGGCATCGCCAATCCCCACAAACTCGGCGACCTCATTGACCCCAAACCCCATGAGCAGCCGATGGGCCCCCAGCCGCATCCGGCGGTGATTGATCTCTTCGGCAATGGTGGAGCCAGAACGCTCTCGGAACCGACGCCGAAGGGTTCGGTCGGACACCCCAATGGCATCGGCAATATTCTCAACCCGAATCTTTTGGGTGAGATGACGGTCTATGTACGCGATCGCCTGAGAAATTTCATCGGTGGGCTCAGACAAGCCGTCTTGGGAACGGCTGACGCAAAGGCAATTGAGAAGTTCCAGGGTAAAGATCGCGAGCGCGGACTTTGCCGCAAATTGTGAGTGACCGTTAAGCAGGGGGGTGAAATCGCTCAACGGTGAATTTCCGTACGACACGATGTTTCGGGCCGACTGAAAAGAATCTACGATGCCATCTTCTATCCCCACCGGCTTCTGATGCAAAGATTGAAGGGTTAGGGTGATGAAATATAGGTGCAGATCCCGAGTCACAAACGACGTGATTTCGTGGACGACTCCCGGTTCGGCCAAGAACACGGTGCCGGGTGTAATCTCAAATTTTCGCCCCGCGTGATGGTATTCACCCCTCCCTTCCAGCGCTAAACACACTTCAAAGTAGTCGTGACGATGCGGAGAGTTGGTGAGCTGAACGTCAAACTTCACAAATCCCCCCGTCTCAATCGCCAGGCGATGCGCTCCGTAGACTTGATGAGTGACCATTGGGGTGAACCGTGTCCGATACCGTCAGATAACTGACCCAAAATGAGATTCCATTCTCCTGAAATTCAGAATAACATGTCCGATAACGTTATGAATGCTTCTACTCTGTCCATCCCCGTTGCCAACACCGAGATTGGCCGCCAATTTGCCGAAGATGGCTATTTTGTGGCCAAAGGCGTGTTCTCTCCCCCAGAAGTGAAACTGCTTGAACAAGACTTTGACCGTATTGTTGACCAATTAGTGTCCAGCGGCGAGGAAATCAATGCCACCTGGGGCGGACCCGAGATGGAGCAGATGGATGCTTCTAAGCTAATTGTAATCCACACGCATAACGTCCAACAGTTTTCCGGGGTTTGGGCCAAGGCACTGTTCCACGAAAGATTTCTGAAAGTGGCCAATGATATCCTGGGACCCGACGTGTTATTGCACCACACCAAACTCTTTCAGAAGCCCAGCGAAAAGGGTGCTCCGTTCCCCATGCATCAGGATTGGGACTACTTCCCCACGATCAAAGATTCAATGATTGCGGGCGTGATCCATGTTTCTAAGGCGACCGATGAAATGGGATGTCTGCGGGTCTACCCGGGTTCCCACAAACTTGGGAGGGTTACCGATACTAACGGCCAAGTTAATTCTGAAGTATTGGCAAAGCATCCGTTAGAGAACGCAATGCCCGTAGAAGTAGAACCCGGAGACGTGGTTTTCTTCCACTACTTCACCCTTCACGGCTCCATGCCCAACCGATCTTCGGAAATCCGAAAGACGGTGTTAGTTCAACTCCACGCCGGGAACGACTGCGTAGAAGATCAGATTCAACACCCTAACGAGCGTTTGGTCTTGAGCGGGTGGAATCACTACGCAACCCGATCTAGAGCGGGTCACGGAAAGTAACCCTAATCTCTTAGCCAAAAACATAGTTGACCCCTTGGTGTTTAAAGCACTGAGGGGTCTAAACTCGCATTTAAGCCCGGCGGCGCCGAAGCAAGGCACCGCTCACAAATACGATTACGGCGGCGGGGGCCGGAACCGGCGGATTCTTAATGATTCCCCTAAAGCTAACGTCGGTAATTGTTCCGCCATTGGTCGCGTTGCTAAAGTTCACCACTCCCGCATCGTCGCCCGGTACCGCGGCCCAGCCTCGGTAGATCATTTCGTGAAATACGGAATCCCAGGTGTCCGCGTTATTATTGTTAAACGAAGCTTCATACCAAGGCTCGCTTACACTAAATGGCCACGGAGTGGATAGTGATATCAAGGAACTTGCCGAGGCCGTGTTGAGCGCAACCGACCCACCGTACACCGACCCGTCATCGTAGGTAGCAAACACGGTGTAGTAAGCCACCGGCAACGAGAAGACGTTTGTAAAAGACTGAGTTATCGTGGTGGGAACTCCGGCGAGCATCGTATCTTTAGGCGCACTGTACAGCGAAATATAGTTGTAGCCGTAGGTGCCCGCGCCAAAGATGCTGGATGCATCGAGCGCAAAGGCAAGAGTGGCATGGGTTAGGTTAATTGTCGGCGTGATCGTGGCGGTCAGGGTGTCCGCCGCCGCTCCCGTCGCCAGGGCCACCACGGCCATACTTGTCAAAAACAAATTCTTCATCATAACTCCTCAACCTCCATTATCCTCGCACATTTGCCAGATAGCGTAAAGACCGCTAATGATTAAAAATTATTTCTGAAGAAACAGTTTGAAAATATGGAGTGAGTTCCCTGTTGAACCCTCACCCGCTTGACCACTTGGAGGCGGGACCATGCCCAACTTTTGCCAAGCCCAATAGTGAAAGTGGGTGAACCCTGACGGCTCCGAAGAGTTTGACAAAAAAGACCCCACTCAACCGGCGCTCGGCTGAGTGGGGCCAAAAGTGTGTAAAGAGATTCCTCTAAAGTTTGAAACTGTAATCGAACCGAATCGAATTCTGAAATCCATCCGCGTGCACACTCGGAATTCCAGCACACAGGGAAATGGCGAGTCCCTTAATCGGAGTTGGCGTGCTGACTCCGAGCCATGTGTAATTATGCGGACCGCTGATGTAATCAATCATTAGGGTACTGATCTTGAAGACCGGCGCGTCAACGCCCAACATCAGGCGGTTTCTGTCGTTATAGAGCACTCCGGAGTGAAGTCGACACTTTTTCATGTCGCATCGGCACACGAGATACTTATCGGGTTGCCCGTCTATCAGACCAATATTTTGGAGCCCCGCGCTCACTGCGTATTTACCGTTACCGGGACTTGAGTAAAGGGCTATCTTAGCGCTAAGAACGGTGTGGCCAAGGTAGTCGTTGTCGTAGCCAAATTCTGCAATATCAAAGAATCCACACTGTAATGCATGCGCCCAGTGGGTTGATTTATCAACATTTCTTTCATTCCCCGATGCTGAATTCTCATACAAGAATTCCCGGTGGCCCAATATGTCGGCAATGGGCATACTGACCAACCCCGTCGGACCTGCGAATGCGGTAATTGATGCGGCCAGCATCAAACCCGCGAATATTCCTCGTAAGTGCATATCCCCTCCCAACCGGAGAGAACAATTCCCTTACGAGTCCAACTTCAAAACGTATAAAATACGGTATGTGAACCTTGACACCATCAATATTTCATATTTCAGGCGGATATGCTGGGACAAGGTAAATGAATAGATTCAACACACAACGATTAAATTATCACCGGCACAAGCCAGTAATTTAACTGCTAAATCAGGAACACATGGCACCTAGCCTCTCATTGCTGCTTGGTATAAGCCGAGCAAATCTGCCGCATTTATTGGAACCGGGTTACTGGCCGCCGGAGGATCTACCTCCGCCATTCGTGACATTTCTTCTAGGCGGTCATAGCCAACGCCAAGTTCGGCCAAGGTATGGGGAATCCCCGTGGCCGCACGAAGCTCCAAAATCCAATCCACAAAGCCGTCAAAGGTTGGATTTGGCAACCCGATGTAGGCCGCAAGCCGAATGATCCGACCTTCGATCGCGGGTCGATTGAAGCGCAGAACGTAGGGCAAGAACACCGCATTGGTCAGTCCGTGGTGGGTGTCGTAAAATGCACCTACCGGATGGCTGAGGGCATGAACGGCTCCCAGCCCTTTCTGAAAGGCGGTGGCCCCCATCGCTCCCGCCGCCAGCATGTATGCCCGCGCTTCCAGGTCGGTGCCGTCTGTGTAAGCCCGGACCAGATACTCATGAATCAAGCGAACGCCCTCCGCACCCACGCCGTCGGCCAGGGGATGGAAATAAGAAGTGCAGTACGCCTCTAAGTTGTGTGCCAGGGCATCCATACCGGTACCTGCCGTCATCCGGGGAGACATTCCTACCGTAAGGATGGGATCTAAGATGGCAACGACGGGAAGCATTTTAGGGTGGAATATGATCCTTTTCGTGTGAGTGGTTTCGTCGGTAATCACGGTTCCCCGCCCAACTTCCGAGCCGGTGCCCGCCGTAGTAGGAACCGCAATCACCGGCGCAATGCCCACGGTTTCCGCCCGGGTGTACCAATCACCAATGTCTTCAAAATCCCAAATCGGTCTCTTTTGCGGAACCATGAAGGCGATGGACTTGGCCACGTCCAATGGACTGCCCCCGCCAAACCCGATCACTCCGTCGTGGCTACCCGCACGATAGACCTCCAGGCCGTCGGCCACATTCTGCCAAACCGGGTTGGGCTGAACGTTGGTAAAAATTCCGGTGGGAACTCCCGCGGCTTCATTGGCCAGAATGGCATCGCGTACCATGTCGGTCCCCGCTAAGCCCCGGTCGGTGACGAGAAGTGGCTTCAGGATGCCAGACTCCTTGCACACGTCGGCAAGCTCACTGATTCGACCCACTCCAAATCTAACCGAGGTGGGATAATGCCAGTTGGCGCGGAGATGATCTAGATTAACTTGGCTCATGAGATGGTTCTGAGGTGGAAGGACTTGGGCCGGGTGAGATGGTCAAACCCAAGCCGAGACAAAGTGTAACCGCGACCGGAGTTCTTCACGCCAACCCACGGGAGTTCTGGATCCAAATAGTCGCACCGATTCATGAAAACCGTGCCGACACGGAGTTGGTCTCCCAAAGCCAGCGCGGCTGATTCATCAGAGGTCCAAATGGAAGCGGTCAAGCCAAATTCGCTGTCGTTCATCAGTTGAACTGCCTCTTCATCGGAGGAAACCTTCATAACTCCAACGATGGGGCCAAAGCTTTCCTCGGTCATCACTCGCATTGAGTGATTTACGTCTACCAAGATTTGGGGGGCCAAGTACGGAGTGCCCGGCCGGGACGCGGCAAACTGTGATTCATCAATGAGCGCTTTGGCCCCTTGGCTAATCGCATCCGTAATCTGTCCTCGCACAAAATCGGCCGAAGAGACACGAACCATGGGTCCCAGATTGGTTGCTACCAATAGCGGATCTCCGAGCGTGTAAGATTGAGCAACCGCTACCGCCTCGGCAAGAAAGGAATCGTAAACGGCCTTATGGACATAAACTCTCTCGATGGCGCAGCAAGATTGTCCGGAGTTAAAAAAGGCGCCATCCAGCACGTTTTCCGCACTAAACGCCAAATCCGAATCGGACCGAACATAGGCGGCATCCTTCCCACCGAGTTCGAGGCCCACGCCAATAAACCGATCAGAAGCCGCCTGCTGAACTCGCCGACCCACCCCCACCGAGCCGGTGAAAGCGACAAAATCGACCTGAGGTGAGCGAACAACTTCTTCTGATTGCTCGGGGCTAAGATGAAGGTACTGAAAAACGCCCTTCGGTAGACCGGCTTCGGTTAATGCTTGGTCCAGTCGCTCGGCACAAAGCGGCGTATGGGGCGAGTGTTTTAGCACCACAGAATTCCCGGCGAGCAGGGCCGGAATAGCGGCGTTGACGGCGGTTAGATAGGGATAGTTCCACGGAACAATCGCAAGCACCACGCCTAGAGGTTCACGCCGGATGAACCGCGTGAATCCGGTGAGTTGAGGCAAAGCAATATCCGCGAGCGCCGTTTCCGCCGCATCACACATGAAGCGAGCGCGCACCGCCATCGTGTCAATTTCCTTCGGCGTGTAGCGGATCGGTCGGCCCATTTGTTCTGTGAGCTCCCGGCCAAGGATTTCTCTCTGTGCGACCATCACGTCGCAGAATCTACGAATTATTTCAACCCGTTCTGCTACCGGCACAGCTTTCCAAGCCCGTTGCGCTCGGCCCGCCCGATCAAGCACCGTTTGGATCTCGGCTGGGGCCGGATGGGGCCGCTCTACCAGCAGTCGACCATCAATGGGAGAAAAAGTTTGCTGGATTCGCGGCATTAGATAATCTCAAAGTAGCGCGCAAGTTCCCAGTCGGTAACGTGCTGACGGAATGCGCGTTCTTCCCATTCGCGGGAGGCTGCATAGTGGTCTACAAAAGTTTCGCCAAAAATCGTCCGTGCGGCACTTGAAGCCTTGAGCCGCTGCGCGGCATCCCACAACGTGGCGGGCAAATGGCGTGGCACTTTGCTGTGTGATTCGTAAGCGTTGCCCTGAATCGGTTCATCTGGCTCTAGCTCGTGCTCAATGCCCCAAAGTCCCGATGCCAGGCTGGCGGCCAGAGCCAAATATGGGTTCGCATCGGCGGCGGCCACTCGGTACTCCACCCTTTGCGACTTTGGCGCGCCGAGGATGGCTCGAATGGCGCAGGTTCGGTTGTCGATGCCCCACGTGGCGGAGGTCGGAGCCCACAGCCCCGGAACCATTCGAGAATAGGAATTGATTGTGCTGGCCACCATGCCAACAATTTCTGGCATAAGCAACTGCTGGCCCGCGATGAACTGGCGCATTTGTTTGCTCATCTTATTCGGCTCGTTTTCATCGTAAAACACTGATTCGCCGTTTTTATCCTTCAGCGAAACGTGGACGTGACCGCTCTGGCCTGCTTGGTCATGAGACCACTTGGCCATAAAGGTGGCAATGAGTCCGTGACGCTGTAAAAGGGCTTTGGTGAAGGTTTTAAAGAGAACGGCTTTGTCACCCGCAGAAAGTGCCGTGTCTACCGTAAGCGCCGCTTCCAGGACTCCGGGGCCGGTTTCGGTATGAAGCCCTTCCACAGGAAAATCCATTGCCTCGCAGACCGAAAGCAGCGCGTGATAGATCTCGGAACCTGCCGTATTTCGGAGCATGGAATACCCAAAAGAACCCGGCGTCATCGGCTTAAGGTCTCGATATCCTTTTTCACGGACAGAGTGAGGAGTTTCCTGGAAAACAAAGAACTCGTATTCAAGACTGGCGTAGGCCGAGAAGCCCATATGCTCAGCTTTCTTAAGCACCCGTTTGAGCACAGAGCGTGGGCAAATTTCGTCGCTAGGGGGCACAAACTCACACAGAAAGAACAACATTCCGTTCTCAAACGGAATCGCCCGGCAACTTTCCGGAATGATTCGCACCTGAGTATCGGGAAAGCCCGTGTGCCATCCGGTGAAATTCACGTTGTCGTATGGCCGGTCGTCTACATCCCAGCCCAAGACCACATCGCAAAATCCGAGTCCGCCCTCTAAGCCGGAAAGAAATTTCTTGCGCGACACATATTTGCCCCGCAGAACGCCATCAAGATCGACAATTGCCACTTTTACGTGGCTGTGATGGCACTCTTCCACAATCCGTTGAGCATCTATCACGCTGGTTACATTTCTAGGGTCCATGTTGGCGTGGTTGAAAGGATAGCACGGGACTCGGGTTCCTGTCGGTTGATGCAACGCGTGGTGCTTCGCGTTCGGGATTGCTCGGGTTTGTTCGAGTGGTCCGGGTACATCTACAAAGGGCCTGAAAGGAAAATAAGGAAGGGCCTATGGAACTCCGTCATATACGTTTAGTTAAGCCTCGACCGGGTGAATTGCCTTGGCGGTCTGCGCCTCGTTTACGTTAGATCGAAACACAAAGGACCAATGAGATGGGCCAAAAGGAGCCTAACTAAATGTATGTGAGGGAACTCCATGTCTCCTGCTTTCGTTGATTTTTGCGGCGCTAAGTCCTTGTTACCGCGTCAAACTCCGACTCTAAACGCAACATCTCCGCCTCCGAATTTGCTTGACGCACCGGGCCCTTAAACCGGCCTTTGACCGCAACCAAGAAAAAGAATCCGAGGAGTACGGCGGTTCCACCAAAGATGTAGCCGGTGAGGTCGTTAGGGGGGACGATGAACAACACGGTTATAAACGCGATCCACGCCAGACTCACGTAGGCGACGGGCGCGGACCAGTTACCCAGATTCCATGGACCGTTGGTCTTACTGGTCCAAACCCCGCGACGGACGGCGCGCACCTTGAGAAACAGCGGTAATCCGTACGAGAGATACAGAGCCACCGTGCTGATACCGGTGACCGCCGGGTAGAGCTTTGAAAAATCAAGCGCTTTCGGTTGTAACGCCACCATGCCAAGGATAAGGCACGGCAGCAAGAAGGAGAGGGACACGGCGAGCCAAACCGCGGCCGCCGGCGTTCTGAACCGGCGGCTTACCTTGGCCCACACCGGCGAGAACGGCATGCCGTTGTCCCGAGAAAAGGCAAAGATCATCCGAGAGGTTGAAGTCACGCAGGCCAATCCGCAGAACCACATGGCAAGAGTGACAATCCACAGGACCACGCGCCCAAATACACTTCCGAGAGCTTGCTCAAAAATGTAGATAAATGGGTTTGGTGCGGCGGCGGTCTTGTCTAAATCTTTAATTGCCAACGTGACCAGGGCCAGCATCACATAACCAAACAGTCCGGAGACCGCAACCGAGAGGTAGATTCCCCACGGCGCCTTCACGCGGGCGTCCTTTGTCTCTTCTATGGTGTGAGCAGAAGCGTCGTAACCGGTGAAGGTCCACTGGGCCTGAAGCAAACCGCTGAGAAAGGCAAACCAATACGGCTTATCCGTCATGGTGGTAAAGGTTCGGGTGAACAGGTAGCCCGGACTCTGTTTGGGCGCAAAGATCGCGAGCGCCAGAACCACAACGGCAACTCCAACCATGTGATAAACCGCGCTGACGTCGTTAAGCCGGGCGACGGTTCGGATACCGATGTGGTTGAGGATCCCGTGAGACACTAACAGACCGCCAAATACGATCATGTAACTGTTCACGTTGTCGGGCATTCCCAGCAAAGGGGCCATGAACTGGGCCGCGCCGTAGTCGATTCCGGCAATTGCCGCAACCAGTCCAATCAAATTCAACCACGCGGTAAACCATCCCCACCCCGGTCCCCCCAAAAGGGCCGACCAGTGGTACAGCGCCCCGGAGGTAGGAATGGCGGAAGCCAGTTCCGCCATTGAGGCCGCAATGAACAGCACAAAGAACGTAACCAACGGCCATCCAATCCCCATCGTGACGGGGCCGCCCGCTTGGAGGCCGGTTCCGTAGAGGGTCACCGCACCGGTGAGAATAGAGATGATGGAAAAAGAGATGGCAAAGTTGGAAAAACCACCCATGTCTCGGAGTAACTGCTGGGCGTAGCCAAACTGGTGGAGAGTGTCTTTATCAGACGTGGTCTTGTTCTCGCTCAAGACTCCCTCCCGCTGGTAAAGCTCTCGTGCTGGTCTTCCCGAAATGCCAGCACGCCCTGCTCCGCCTTTCGGGCAAGCAGAAACGCCGTCGCAATCACGAGCGAAATTAGGATTCCCGATCCGATCAGAAGCATTGAGTTCATGGGTTAAGAGCATTATGGGCGGGGTTTTGCTAGGATTCGTTCGGATTTAAAAACACGAGTCAATCGTCTGAGATTTCTGATTCACGGACGGACCAACAACATCAACCCTCCACTCGGCTCTCGGCCGAAATTTGCAAACCGCTACGATCTGTGAAAATCCGAACCAATCCCCGCGAACCCGAGCAAATTTCTGCGTGAGTTCGGTCTAAACTGGCTACGATGTTCACCGTTGCCATCGCACTGCTCGCACTGTCGCAGACTTCTGATCCGCTGAGGGCGGGGTTTCAAAATCCGCCGCTCTCGGCCCGACCCCATACGTGGTGGCACTGGATGAACGGGAACGTGACCAAGGAAGGCATTACCGCCGACTTGGAGGCGATGAAGCAAGCCGGAATCGGCGGCGCGCAAATGTTTACCGTAGACCAGGGTATTCCCGCCGGAAAGGCGGGATACGGGGGACCGCTGTGGCGAGAGATGACCGCCTTTGCGGTTAAAGAAGCTGACCGGTTAGGGCTGGTTCTGTGCATTCACAATTGTGCGGGTTGGTCAAGTAGTGGCGGTCCGTGGAACACTCCGGCCCACGGAATGCAGGTTCTGGCGTGGTCGACCAAGACCGTGTCGGGCGGGCCGGTGGATACAGATTTGGACCCGATCAAGGCTCCCAAGGTCTACAGCAACGTTCCGTATTCAGAAGACATTGCCGTCTTTGCGATTCCGGGAACTCCGGCAACGTTCTCGCCTCAAGACTTCCTCGGCCGCACGGGAGTGGTTCGGCAAGACGGACTAGTGCCCAATCTAGAGTCCAAACCGGGCACTCCAACCCAACAGATTCTCAACCTTACGCCAAACTTACGAGACGGTCACCTCACCTGCACCCTCCCCGAGGGAAATTGGACACTCCTGAGGATGGGCCATGTGCCCACGGGAATCGACAACCATCCAGCTCCGCCCGAGGGCGATGGATTGGAGGTTGATAAGCTCAGCCGCGAGGCGCTGAAGGCCCATTGGGACGGCCTTATGGGCAAAGTGATCCACGATGCCGGTCCCCTAACGGGAAAGTCACTGAACAATGCGCTGATTGACAGCTACGAAGTGGGAAGTCAGAACTGGACACCAAAGCTACGGGAAGATTTTCAGCGCCTGCGGGGCTATGATCCACTTCCCTACTTGCCCGCGATGGCGGGATTTGTAGTTTCCAGCGGCCCGATCACCGAGCGGTTTCTTTGGGATTACCGGCGCACCATTGCCGATCTGTTCGCGGAAAACTACTTTGGCTACTTTGGTGAGCTTTGCCATGCCAACGGCCTCAAATTCTCCACCGAACCTTACGGCGACGGTGGATTTGACGACATGCAGGCGGGCGGAACCGCCGACATTCCTATGGGCGAGTTCTGGCTGGGCGGCCTCGCAATGGAGAGCACCAAGATGGCGTCTTCAATTGGGCACACCTACGGAAGGCCGGTCATCGGAGCGGAGTCTTTCACTGCCGATGAATCCCGTGGTCGGTTCTTAGAAGAGCCGTATATGATGAAAACTGTGGGGGACCTCGCGTTTATTAACGGAATTAACCGCTACATCTTTCACCGATACGCCATGCAGCCGTGGCTGAACTTTAAGCCGGGAATGACGATGGGTCCGTGGGGCACTCATTTGGATCGCACTCAGACCTGGTGGACCGAAGCGGCAACGTGGCTCAAGTACGTGGGTCGATCTCAGTATTTACTTCAATCCGGCCGCTTTGTCGCCGATGCGGTGGTCTTCAGTGGCGAAACCGCTCCGATTGATCTCGCCTACGCGAGAGGAGCCGGGCGGATCGTTCCCGAAGGCTACGATTACGACGGCTGTGACACTCGGATTCTGATGTCGATGTCGGTTAAAGACGGTCAGATTACGTTGCCCGGAGGCATGCGTTATCGTTTATTGATTTTGCCGAAGTCGCCGTTTATGACTCCCAAGGTTGCCCGTAAGATTCGCGATCTGGTTCTAACCGGAGCCAACGTAGTGGGACCTAGACCAACTCACACGCCGAGCCTTACCGGATTCCCTTCCAGTGAGAGCGAACTCTTACAGATCGCTGATCGAGTGTGGGGCAATCAACCCGTGCATATGCTGGGCAAGGGTCGCGTTTTTGGCGTCGCTACTCCGGGAGAAGCGCTGGCCCAACTTAGAGTCCAACGCGATTTTGCCTTTAGTTCGCCAGGCGCCCAGCTATTGCACCTGCATCGGCAAATTGGCAACACCGAAGTCTATTTTGTCTCTAACCAGCGCTACAAAGGCGCGTTTGCCCAGTGCGATTTCCGAGTCACGGGTAAGCAACCGGAGCTTTGGTATCCGCAAACAGGGCGCACGGAACTCGCTCCCGTTTGGCGAGCGGGGGCCGGCGTCACGTCGGTCTCGCTTAAGCTTGACCCCGCAGAATCGGTATTTGTTGTGTTTCGGGGCAAACCTCACGGATCTCATTTGAGCGCCTTTCAGCCCGTCTGGGCTCCGGCTCCCAAATCGCTCCGGCTGTCCATCGTGGCCGCTCGTTACGAAGCAGAAGATGGCCGCGGTAGGGATGTGACGCCTCAGGTGCGAGACCTAGTGGCCGGAGGCACCACCGAGATTGAAGTGAACAACGGCAATTTTGGCGATCCCGCCCTTAATTCCATTAAGCACCTCACTCTAAAGTATCAATTGGGGAGCCAAACCAAGACGGTGACCGTGGCCGAAAACGACAGCGTCCAACTGAGTTCAGACGGGGGTCCGGCGGGCATCCCCGACTACGATATCGTTCACCGAAACGGTTCTCTGGTTGTCTACCCTTGGCAACGTGCCACCTGGAAACTGGGTTCACCCGGTAAAACCCTCCGTTCCAAAAACGGTGGGGAAACTCTAGACCTTAATCACGGCTGGAACGTGAGCTTTGCCCCAAATCTTGGCGCGCCAAAGCAGGCCAAATTCAACACGTTGAGTCCTTGGAACTCCAACGAGAATACGGGCATCAAATACTTCTCCGGCTCGGCGGTTTACCGTCGAGAGTTTAGCTATGGCACTTCGAAAGATGGATCCAAACGCGTAAGGCTCGACTTGGGCTCGGTGAAGAATTTTGCCACTGTTACGCTCAACGGCAAGCCCCTGGGCACGCTGTGGAAGCCTCCATTTGCCGTGGATATCACGTCCGCGGTGAAGCCAGGAAAGAACCATTTGGAAGTTAAAGTCACTAACCTATGGGTGAACCGGTTGATCGGTGATGAGCAACTTCCCGCCGATGTGGAATGGAACGGCACTCAGCTAAAAGAGTGGCCAGCCTGGCTGGTGAACCACCAACCGCGGCCCAAGACCGGACGCATCACGTTTGTGACGTGGCACTTCTATAATAAGAATTCGCCGCTGCTAGATTCCGGACTCATAGGCCCCGTGAGGGTTCAGACCGCATCGGGAATTAAAGTTGAGTAACCAACCCATTTCGTCGGCAACGTGGCCCGCCAAAAAATTACAATCTTGGCGGGTTTCTTCTTCCTAAACTCATTACTCGTTCTTGGACATTCAGCCGCCATCGTGAACACCTTTGGCCCAACTTCCCCACGTGCGACTAGGCCCGGGCCCTTGCCTCATATGGCCTTATCCTTGCGATTTCTGGAATGAAGTTTGATGCCGTAGCGAGCACACTAGGATTTAGATCTAAGCCATTTAGATCTCGTTGGAGTGCTCCGGATGCCTACGGTATTGCGGAGCGATACCCAGAAGGTCGCCTTAGAGTGACCGTCATTGAGGGCAAGTTGCCCGAACACGTGCAGGTGTTCACGTAACGGATTGGTCTATCGGTGGTCAGCCAGCAAAATCTCAAATTCACGCAACTTAGCCGGACGATCTCCGGGGCGCGGGATCAGGCGAACCGATGAGACGGAAACATTCTTGCCCAGATCAACTACCACCCAGTGCGGCTGTCCGGAATGCGCTACCGACCACACCGAGTGCCAAATTGTTTCTGGATCTGCGTCCAGCAAGTTCTCCGCCGAACCATCCTCCTGAGCTGTCTCTTCGCTGTCAACGTAGGACACCCGCCAGTGGGACCGATCCAGGCTTCGACCAGCTGAATCGATCAGTTCAACCTCGCTCAGCGCGGCGTAGTCTTCCTTGGCAAACGTAGAAACCGTTTTCAAAGCGAGATAGCGGCCTTGGTGGAGGGTTAGCGGAAACGTTTGTGGCAAATCTCCCGGCCGCAACTCACCCTTTGCCGCCAGCCGGAATGCGGTCAGATCTAATTTCCCTCCCGCGTTGCGACCGTGCTTTGGGTTCGTCGTTTCCAAATGGAGCTCATTCAGCACGGGCTTAGCGGAGGAATTAAGGTAGGGATGAGATCCTCCGGCGAGGTCAAAAACCGTCACCGTGTTCGTTCCTTTGTTGAGCCACACCCCAGGAACGTAGAGTGTCTGTTGCGGGCCGATCCACCAATACCGACCCAGGTTATGCCCGTTTACCCATACCGCACCCTTTTCCCAGCCCCGGAGGTCGAGAAAACCATCTCCCACCGCGGCCACGGTGAACGAGCCTCGATAAAAACTGGGGCCAACTGATTTTCCATCCAATCGGAAATCATCGGGACGGGAAAGCGGCAACGAGTACGACCGCCATTCGGAAACCTCTACGCCATTTAAAGTCACTCGCTTGGTGATTCCTTTGCGATTGTCGGGCAGTTCTCCACCGTAGTTAATCCGGCCCGAGTTCTCCACCAAGAGGTCAAGTTCAGCTCCCCCAGAGGGAATATCAAGGTCTAAGCGGTGCTCTTTCCGACGGCGATCTAGGTTCCCGACCACCTTTCGATTGATTATTACAACCGCATAGTCTCGTAAATCAAGAATATCCAAACGCACGTGCCCGCCCGATTTGAGATGCGTTCGGTAAAGCACATCTCCGTAGGCCTGATTTAGGTCTTCCATAGCAGGAGGATTCGCTGACAGAACCGGCTTGGGAAGACTTCCATAGATGGAACCGGTTTTGGTTAGGGTAATTCGCGGCAACCTGATCGTAGGCGGCATTACGGGAACCGAGATTGGCTTATGTCCGGTGATCCGCTGGATTGCCTCTCTAAACGCAAAGTATTTCTTTGTAGTGCGACCGGTCTCATCTAGGGGCGCATCGTAGTCGTAGCTGGGCGGCCCCGGCTGATAGTTGCCTCCGTAGTTGGCACCGTTCATAAAGCCAAAGTTTGTGCCGCCATGGAACATGTACATGCTCACGGAGACCCCGTTGGCGATCAGCTTTTCGTAATCTGCCACGCCGCCGTTGGTGATGGATTTGGGCTCGCCCCAATGATCGAGCCAACCCGGATAGAACTCGGGCGAAATATACGGACCACCCGGCGTGTAACGATCTGTCGTCTTTACAATATCGGGCCAGCTCCCGCCATTCACCCCGGCAACGGTTCCCAGAATCCAGGCGTCGGCCAGTTGCGAACTTCCCTCCGCGACATAGAGCGGTACATCGAAGCCAAGCTGGGTAAGCGATTGCCGAACCGCTTTCATATAGTCATGATCGCGCCCATAAGAGCCGTATTCATTCTCCACCTGCACCATAAGAATGTTTCCGCCGTGGGAGATCTGCAACGGGACCGTCTGCTTTGCCAAAGCCTTTAAGTAGCCTTGAGTCGCATTTAGAAAGGCCGGATCGGCCGATCGGATTTTCATCTGGCGATTCTTTAGAAGCCAATACGGGTACCCGCCAAATTCCCATTCCGCACACACGTAGGGGCCGGGACGAAGCATGACATACATGCCTTCTTCTTGGCAGGTCTTAATAAACCCGGCTACGTTGGCATCGCCAGAAAAATTGAACTTCCCTTTCTCAGGCTCGTGTAGGTTCCAAAACACGTAAGTAGAAATCGTGTTGAGGCCCATTGCCTTAGCCATGCGAATGCGCTGCCTCCACAACTGATGCGGAATGCGGGGGTAGTGCATCTCACCCGCCAGTATCTGGAATGGCTTGCCATCTAATTGAAACTGGTGATCTCGAATTTCAAAAGAATGCGCGGGCGGTGAAACCACAGGAATCGGCACGGGTTGAGGAAAAAGGAACATAGATTCACACGAAGGCAGAGCACCACCAACGCACTCTCGGAGGAGAAAGACTAACCCGCATTCTATCTGGGAATACTACTGGGTTGCTTCATCTTAATGAAGGGCCGGCTGGCGACCGCCTTACTCTTGATCCAACCTTCCGCAACCAACGCTTCTATGGATTCCGACACCAGCATGGCGGCCTCGTTTCCATCACAGCCATCTTCTCTAATCATCGAGTTGACACAATCTTCTAACACCAGAACGCCGTCCATATTCCGACTCAGGGCGTTCACCACGTGCTCGTATACTCCGCAGACGGGCAACGTTTTATCTCCCCTTCGATAGCACCGGAGAGGAAGAATCTTGCCGTCTTGGTAGCTGGCAAATTTCTGTTCCACCGCATCCGTCAGATTTAGGCGCCAGAAGTTTGACTTTGAAATTTCCCAGGTTGCCTGCGACCCCGCGAGTCGTTCCGCGACAATTTTGAGTCCACCCACGCGGTAGCTAAGTGCCCGAGCCATTCCGGGTTCCTCTACTGCAAACCCTCCGGTGGCCAACCATCGAAAAGCACTATCCGCATCCAGAATGAGGCCGGCTTGTTGGGCGATTTCTGTGCAGTATTCTTTGAGATCGGTAAACCGACCGTTAGCGGAATACCAGAAATCGGCAAACTGCATGTGGTGCCGAATCTGGATGCGATGGCCCTCGCTATACTC
>JBBQUZ010000080.1:0-17005 GCA_038212035.1 Fimbriimonadales bacterium | reverse complement strand
GAGTTTTAACCGTAGATTCGGTGACTGCAGCCGCAAGTGTGTTGAACCCCGTCGCACTCGACGAATACGCGAGAGTTAAGCAGATACCGACGCAAAAACTACGCCACACGTTCAACGTTTGACGTTTGACGTTTGACGTTTTTCTTCAGTAGAAACCCTGAAACATCCTAGAACTGTACGCAGTAGTCGCATATGTAACCTGCATCATATCGCAGGTACCGGTAAATTCCTCATGTTTTTTAAAAATTTCTGACAGAAAGGCAAAAGTGGACGGTTCTGTGGGGTTTTGAGTGGGTGACAATGAAAGGTACAAATCTGCGGTTAATCCACATCACCCGGACCGCGGCACGGATATTCGCGGCCTGCATTCTTACGCGCCCACGGCTACCTGGCTAGCGCGGAGATTCGGATGTTGGCGTTTGTGAGCGCTCGCTCGACCCCGCTTTTCTCTTCGGCGGTCAGACCGACCAAGGGTAGGCGCACACTTTCGCAGTCGAAGCCGAACAGGCTCGTGGCAAACTTAACGGGCACCGGGTTGGGAGCCGCAAAGAGCGCCTTATAGACGGGAATTAGGCGCAGGTGAAGTTCCCGTGCCTTGGCTATATCCGTTGGGAATGCATCCAACAATTCTTTAATGAGCGAGCCCACTACGTGGCCCGCAACACTCACAATTCCGTGGCCGCCCACGCTGAGAACGGGAAGGGTGATGGCATCGTCACCGCTATAAACCCTAAAGTAGTCTGGCTTCTGCGCGCACACATCCTGAATCTGCGGCATCGAGCCGCTCGCTTCTTTCACCGCCACGATGTTCGGCACATCGTTGATCAACTTCATCAGAGTCGGCGTTTCCAAATTCACCGCCGACCGGGGCTGAATGTTATAGATAAGGACCGGCAACGCGGTGGCACGAGACACCGCAGAAAAGTGAGCGTACAGGCCGGCTTGATTCGGACGGCTGTAGTATGGGTTAACCAGCATAATGCCGTGGGCTCCCACCCGCTCGCCTTCTTGGGTGAGATGGATGGACTCGGCGGTATCGTAAGACCCAGAGCCAAACAGAACGGCGGCGCGATCGCCCACCGTTTCCAATACCGTCTCCAACAGCCGCAGCTTTTCGGACTCTTTGAGCGTCGGAGATTCGCCCGTGGTGCCGTTGACCACAATGCCATCATTCCGTTGCTCATCCACCAAGAATCGGGCAATACGGGCCACCTCGGGGTAGTTGACCTCTCCATTTTCGTGGAAAGGGGTAATCATCGCCGTTAAAAGTCTTCCCCAATCCCGCTTACCGAAAAACTGATTCATACATTGCGGTTTACCTCACTGGTAGCCACCGTGAGTCCGTAGCCACCCAATTTCATGCTCGTGGACAAAGGCTTTTCGGCACATGCTTGAGAAGGCGGAAGAATGGAACGCGCAGTCTTAGTTCTTGATTCGGCATGGGTCGTCGCCTGATCTATAACCAATTGTTTGGGTTCTCAGCACGATTGAAGCGGGTAGGCCGCCGACCCCCTCATCCCAACCCTTCTCCCCCAGTTTTCGGAAAAACTGGGGGAAAAGGGCTTTCAGAACCCTCGCCTGCGGCGGTGCATTTCCGCTGCGGGAGAGGGCAGGGTGCAATACGGTTTAGTTAGGCTCCTTTTGGGCCCATTTCATGGGTCTTGGGTGTGTCGACCTAATGCAATGGAGGCGCAGACCGCCATTTTATGCACCCTTTCCATACTTAACTAAACTGTATTGGGGCAGGGTGAGGGTGAACTTCGGTTCTTAACTGTCCCTTCCGCAGAAAACCTAGTCAGCGTCCTCGTCGATCCCCTGGTTCGCAACTCGTTTGTCCGCGCCGAGTCTGAATATTTGCTGGACAGGGCTATGTGCTTACGAATCTGGCAACAAAGCCTTGATACGGGCTACGACGTCTGCCACGAGGATTCCACCGCTCTCCACGATGTGCGCATGCGGCGCGACTGAGAGGGGGCTATCGTCCCGGGTTATGTCTCGGTGATCCCGAATCTCAATTTGGCCGCGGACTTTCTCAAATGTGCTGGCAAGCCCTTTATCTTCAAATTCCAAGAATCGACGTTTGCTTCGCTCCTCTAGGCTGGCCGTGAGGTAGATCTTGAGATCGGCGTGGGGAGCAATTACCGTGGTGGCATCTCGGCCTTCCAGAATTACCCCACCCCGTTGCACCAACGCCTGCTGGCGAGCCACCATGGCGCGTCTAACTGCACTGTGAGCGCTAATCGCACTGGCCGTCTCACCAATATCTACCGACCGAATTTCCTGGCTTACATCCATCTGATCCAGCAATATCGAAGGCGGATCGCCGGGTCCAAATGAAATCTCCGTTTTATGCAAAAGATCCGCCAGCGCGGGGCCATCGTCGGGCGACATTTCCGCTCGGTTTGCCTTTAAGGCCAGGGCTCGATACATGGCTCCCGTGTCTAAATAGACCAGCCCCAATTCTTTAGCCAGCGCCTTGGCGCAGGTGCTTTTTCCCGCCCCGGCGGGTCCGTCTATGGCAATCACGAGAGGCTTAATCATTATTAGTAAACGCAAAGGCGTTGGAGATCAGATTCAAAGTTTGGGTAACTCGTGCGAATGGCATCGGCGCCGGTGATGGTGGTTTCGCCTTCTGCGATCAAACCGGCAATTGCAAACGCCATCGCGATGCGATGATCCCCGTGAGCATCATTGGTGGCACCCTTAAGTTTGCGGGGCCACCTTTTGACCATGCCATCTTCTCTTGATTCAACATCCGCCCCCATGAGTCTAAGACCGTTCACCACTTGCTCAATGCGGTCGCTCTCCTTAACCCGGAGTTCTCTGGCGTCCTTGATGATGCTTTCACCGTGGCACTGCGTGGCCATGATCGCGAGGATCGGTATCTCATCAATGAGCCTCGGCACCAAGGCACCAGAAATGGTAAAGGGTCTAAGGCCTTGGGTGGCACGAATCTCGACTTCAGCGACCGGTTCTCCAAGCTCTTCCCGAGCGTGACCGATGACGATATCGACCCCTGCCTTCTCAAACACTTCCAGAATTCCGGTTCGCGTTGGGTTTACGCTTAGATCCTCTAGGGCGAGTTGACCTTCCGGCATGATCGCGGCCGCGACCATAAAAAACGCGGCACTGCTCACATCCGCAGGAATGTTCATTGTGAAATGATGAAGATCAGTGGTCGGCTGAATCCTCACCCCATCGGAGCTATCCACCTTAGCTCCCATCGCTCGCAGCATTCGTTCTGTGTGATCACGGCTGAGGCTAGGCTCGATGACATGGGAAGGGCCATTGGCCCGCAAGCCGGCCAATAGAATGCAGCTCTTCACCTGAGCACTCGCCACCGGCGACCGGTATTGAATTCCTCTAAGGTTGCCCCCAACAATATGTAGCGGAGGGTTGTCACCATCCACGGTGGCCCCCATCAGTCTAAGCGGTTCTGCGATCCGCTTCATGGGTCTACGGGAAAGACTGGCATCACCGATCAGAGTTACGTCCAGTACCCGAGAGCCAATGAGGCCCGAAAGTAGCCGCATGGTGGTTCCACTGTTTCCGCAATTAAGGTCACCTTTAGGTTGAATCCAAGTGGGCGCAGGCATCAATCTCACTTCACGGGGATTTACCCACGTGGCAGTCAATCCCATCTGCGTGAGCGCGGAAAGGGTGCATTCGCAGTCTTCTCCTCGCAACGGTTGGCGAACCACGGATTCTCCCTTGGCAATTGCCGCGAGCATGTACGCTCGGTGGGTGAGCGACTTGTCGCTGGGGGGTCTGAGCACTCCCTGAACCGTAGCAGCCGGATAAATTTTGAGTGTCATTTGCGGAAATTTGAGGACCGACGCTTGGTCGGGCCGGGTTGCCTATCTTTATTCTGGGCCATCGGAGGATCGGCTTGCCTTAACTTTGCCGCCTGAGCAGACTCAAAGAAGACCCTTATCGCATCAAAATCCTCGTGATCCAAGGAGGATTTTACGGCGGAGAGTCGGGCAATGAGCACCGCTAAAGAGCCAGAAATCTCCGCACGATTCGCCGCCACGATCTGCGTCCATAATTCGGGATCTACCCCGCCGACCCGGGTGAGGTCGCGCCAAGAACCGCCCAAAACATCCGTGCGATCCAGGTTATCGGCTAGCTCTACTAAGGCACCGGCCAACAAATGAGGCACATGACTGAGGACGGCCATGTGATGATCGTGAGCCGCCGCCGCAAGCCGAACGGGAATCGCGCCCATCGCCTTGATAACCGATTCCACCTCTTTAATCGCGGTGGCTGAACTAGAAGTCGTTGGACTGAGAATCCACCGGGCCCCGCGAAACATCCACGCCGAAGAAAACGCGGCGCCCGATTTCTCGTGACCCGCCATGGGGTGTCCCGGAACAAAATTTTTATCAGGGTTGGCTTCGGCCCACTTTACAATGTTGGCTTTAACGCTGGCGCAATCTGTCACCACCGTCTTATCTCCTTTCACCGCGGTGAGCTGCTCCAACACGCTAACCACGTACTTTGGTGGAGGGGATACAAACACGATGTCGGCTTGCGCGACTTCGGCCAAAGGAAGCGTTTCATCCACGCAAGACCGATCTCGGGCCACGGCTTCAGATTCGGCAATTGGATCAAACCCGATAATACGGCGATTGGGATCTCGCAGGGACAGCCCAATGCTGCCCCCGATCAATCCCAATCCAACAATACCCACTGTCACGATATAGAGCGTACCAAGTTAGCTGGCGGCAGGTTTATCACTTTGCCAACTCAGCGAGGCGAATCCTCACCTTCTTTTGGAGTTCTCCGTACTTAGCAAAGTCTCCGCCCTTCAATGCTGCGTTTGCATCGTCCAAGAGTTTGAGGGTGTCCTGAATCTGCAACCGTTGATTGGACAGGGTGGGAGGAGGACCGGTAGACGGACTGACCGAGCCGCTTACCGGTGGAGCCACCGTGGCAGATCCGCCGAGCAATTTGGTGAGCGCTTCTTGGTAGGTGTCCGCCACTACCACCCGGTCGTTGAAGGCAAGAATCACCTTGGTCAACCTTGGATAGGCCTGGATTCCGCTGGATTTGCTTCTCAAGAACAAAGATTCCGCATACAGCACACTTCGACCAATTGGAATGGCGAGTAAGTTACCCACCACCACTTCTGACTGATCGTTGTTAAACTGCCGGTTGATATTGGAAATATCCTGAGTACTGTTGAACTTTGCTTCCATCTGCTCCGGACCGGCAATGGGGCTTCCCTTTGCCCAACGATACATGGACACCTTGCCGTACGATTCCGGATCACAATGCGCGGCCATCCACCCAATCATGTTGGGCTTGCCGTTTGGCGTGAATGGGCGAATGAGATAGAAGCCGGGCTTGGGTTGATCCGGTAGCTGAATCATCACAAAGTAGGGCCTGATCGGTTCACTAAGCCCGTTGATTCCGCGCTCTTTGGCAATATTCCAGGCGTCACCGTTACTAAGAAACGTGGAAGGATCTGACACGTGATAGAGTGTGAGCATCACCGACTGGAGGCTGAAGAGATCTTCTGGATACCGCAGGTGGGCCGTGAGTCCTTCTGGCATGGCGGCCTTATCTTCTACAAGCCCGGGATAAATGCCTCGATAAGCCTCCAGAATTGGCTCGGTATTCAACATTGCGTAGGCATGCATCTCGCCGGTGTACGCGTCTACGGTTGCTTTAACCGAGTTTCTTATGTAGTTGATTTCCGAATCGCCCGAACCAATCAGGGCCGAATACGGAATCATATTGGAAGTTGTATAGCCATCCAGCACCCAAATGAGCCGACCTTTAAGAATCACCAGGTACGGATCGGCATCAAACTTGAGGAACGGCAAAACCCTTCTGGCGCGATCCAGCACGTTGCGATGAACGAGGAGTCGGCTAGTGGCCGTGACTTTAGGAGAAACCAGGAGGTTTCCGTCGCCCAGCGCCACCGAATACGCAAGTCGGGCAAGCGGACCGCCGATGGGAATCCCCCGATCTCCTTTCCAACGGTGAGACGCCGCTTCGGGAGCCGGATAGTCAAACTCTTCTTCTCCCGTGTCCACAATTGCGTATTCATCCACAAAGGTGTTGGATGATGTGCGCGCGTCACTAAAGTAGAGCCGAGGCTCGGTGACCGTTAGCTCTGGGTTAGATTTCTGCGGGATATCCTTGTTAAGAAAAATCGGCTCGCCTTCTGAAGTGGCTCCGTCTACCTGACTGACCGTGACTCCGTAACCGTGGGTGTAGCGAAGCCGCTCATTGGTCCAGTTTCTCGCCGCGGAATCCAGTCCATCTAGGTTGAGGTCTCGGGGCGCGACCATCAAAACGGTGGGTTTGCCGTTTAGCGTGTACCGATCCACATCAACATCGTTAAACGAGTAGTAGGGGCGGATTCCCTGAATGCTTTCCAGACCCTGCCTCAGCAGTTCTGGATCCCACAGCCGCATGTTGCTTAGCGTGGGCTGGGCCGCCGCAATTTCATTTGCACTTGGCTCCGAATTCACTTCCAGATCGGTAAGTGAGACGGAGTCCAAAGAAAAGCCAAAACGAGTCATGTCAATCGCTCGCCGAGCGTACGGACCTTCCTTTGCCAATCGGTCGGGATCAACACTTAGGCGTTGGATGATGCTGGGATAGACTCCCACGCCCAAAATGTAAACCAAGCAAAGGGCAACTACTCCCACCGCAGGCGCAGCAAATGGTTTTCCTACTCGGCTATTAATCAAGGTGGCCAAACCGGCCAAGAGCGCCACCACGGCCGCAAACTCCTGCGCGACCAACCCCTGCATGGCGGCGTAGCCTCCGCCGGTGAACTGGGAACCCGTCGTCAGACCCACTTCAAACGCGTTCAGCCCAATTTGAAAGCCCAGGGCAATCAAAGTGAAGCCAATGAGTAGGCAGATGTGAGATCGTATTTTGGGGCGGCCCAATTCAATCTTTGCCATGGCGGCCAGTGATTGAAGCAGGATGTAAACCCCCACCGTGGCAACCGTAATAATTGCGGTGCTAGAGAGCACAAATCCGGTGAGCGCCTTGTACCACGGAAGTTGAAAAACAAAGAAACCAAGGTCCATTCCAAAAACGGGATCCTTCTTTCCAAAGGATTGCGCGTGACTAGACAAAAGCCAAGCTCCCCATTCGTTTGAAAAACCCATGGCCATAAAGAACGCAAGGACGGGAGCCGCAACTCTAATAACAGCGGGCCCAAAGTCTTGGAGGCCCGCAATCGCTTTGGTGCCGATCACTTGACTGATGGAATCTGGCTTGCCGAACATGATAAGGCTGGTGGATAAAGCGCGCCGGATGCTAAACCACATCAGCGGACCCACAATGGCAAACGAGATGGTGAACAGGAAGCCCCGGGCCCGGTAGGCAATCATTAAGACTTCCGGTCGGCGGGCATCATGTTGGTACCAGAGCCATTCCGCGTACGGGCCGGCAATGGCTAAGAACACCGCAACGATCATGGCAATCACGGCCATCCGCTGGGCAACTTTGGTGATCCGCTTAATATCCGCCGGATCTGGCCCCGTGCCGTGGCCTTCAAATAAGTTCCGTATGCGATCGTCGTCGGGGTTCATTCGCTTTAGCTTACGTTGCTGGGACCTCGTTCGGTGCTCTTTTTACGTATATCCGTGGGTCAATGGGCCTTATGATGCTCCGATCCTGCGGCATCTGCGTCATAAACAGTATATGGAGCTTGTTCGCTACCGTCCCGGGGAGGCCATTCGTTGGCTTCAAACCGGTGCCCACAACATTAGGCGCGGGGCCAAGAGTCGCAGTAAGGCGATTGTGGATCAGCGGGGCACGGATCAGCGAACGGTCACTCAAAACCTCAAGACCGCCGCCACCGCGATGCTTGATCTGGGAAAGGGCGCCTACACCGAGCTTGTGCATCAGCAAGTAGAAGCCACCGAGTTTGTTTTGCAAGACTCTGCGTTTGACATTGTTCACGGATCTTCCATTCAGTCAATTCCCTACTCGCGGGTTAGAAAAGTGGTGATGCCGTCGGAACGCGCAATCTTTACCTTAGATAAAGGGCAGCTCATCGTAAAGCCGCTCGCTCACATCGTAGCCGGACGAGCCAAGGTTCCGGTGGGGTGGGTAAGAAACGGCATCGAAGTTCCCTTCGAGCTGTTAATCGAAGAAATCGCCGCCCGCTGCGGCCTCCAAGTAGAAGAAGATTAAGCCCTTCTCCCGAAGCAGACACGCCCGCCGCAGGCGAAGGTTCCGAAAGCCCTTCTCCCCTGGTTTTTCCGAAAATTGGGGGAGAAGGGTTGGGATGAGGGGGTCGGCGGCCTACCAGCTTCTATCGTGCTGAGAACCCAAACAATTGGTTATAGATCAGGGGATCGGTCGTATCATTGGTTATTCGTTTGGCGGAAGGGACAGTTTCGGAGCCGGAGCGCACCCTCACCCTGCCCTCTCCCGCGATGGAAGAACCACCGCCGCGGGAGAGGGTTCTGAACGGCGAGGGGGCTGACAAAAAAAGGTAAACCCGTGGGGTGAGCATTTGGCTGCAGCCGGAGCCCCAGAACTGGTGGAATATTGTGGACGACGCCCTGATGGAGGACGTTGGCAGCGGGGACATTTCGGGCGGCGCGATTCCGGAGGACCTGATGGTGCGGTGGCACATTGAGGTGCAGGCCGATGGCGTGCTCTCGGGGATGGGTGTTGCCGACTACCTACTGGCCCCCTACGGACAAGATTCTCCCGATTCCCTAATCGAGGTCCATCGGCAAGATGGCGATTACATTCGCCGAGGTGATATCGTGATCAGCGGCCGGCTTCCCGCCCGGCGGGTGGTGATGGCGGAGCGGACCGCGCTGAATTTCCTCATGATGTTGAGCGGAGTCGCCTCGCTTACCCAACAGTTTGTGCGCAAGGTAGAAGGGACCGAGGCGCGAATTATCGATACCCGCAAGACCCTGCCCATGCTAAGAACCCTGCAGAAATACGCCGTGCGATGCGGCGGAGGGCACAACCATCGCATGGGACTGTACGATGCCGTGATGCTAAAAGACAACCACATCGCCGCCGCAGGATCTATTACCAGTGCCATGAAAGCGGTTAGAAGCTACGTCTCGCACATGGCAAAGATTGAAGTAGAGTGCGAAACCTTAGAGCAAGTAGAAGAAGCGGTTAGAGAGGCGGCGGATGTGATTCTCTTGGACAACATGGATCCGTTTGTGATGCGAGAAGCGGTAAAAAAACATAAGGGTCAGTGCCTGTTTGAAGCCAGCGGCGGAATTGACCTGGATACGGTACGCGGCGTCGCACAAACCGGCGTGGAACTGATTTCCGTGGGTGCCCTCACTCACTCATCGTTGGCCCTGCCCTTTCATTTAGAAGTTGTCTAGATGCATCCGAGAAAGTGATCATTGAAAATCTCCTCCCAAGCGCTGATCTGGCAAGAATTGCCGGAGGTGAGTTCCACCCAGGATGTTGCGAGCGATTGGGTGAGGACGGGGTCCACGGGTGACGTGGTGCTTACCCACTTTCAGTCGGGCGGTAGGGGCCGGTTGGGTCGACGTTGGCACGCTGATCCGGGTGACTCACTGGCCATGACCCTTATCCTTCGCAATTACTCCCAACATCCCAAGCCTTATCTGCTGGGCATGGCCATTGCCGCCGCCGTGGCCGGAGTTTGTCACGCCCAATTGCGCTGGCCCAACGACATTGTGATCGGAGAGATGAAGTTGGGTGGCATTCTTACGGAAATCATTCGGGGCCCCGATCGCCAATCCATTCCCGTGGTGGGAATAGGCCTCAACCTTAATCAGACCACATTTCCAGAGGAACTCCGGGGAATAGCGACCAGCCTTCACCTGGCCAATGGGGGGAATTACCAAGCGAAAGTGATCGCGGAGAAGGTTCTGGCACGAATGGAACTGCTTCCGGAGCCAAACGAGTGGGCCGATATTGCCCCGATCTGGCAATTGTTTGACCGGACCCCCGGCAAGCGATATCGGCTTCCCAGTGGGGAAGAAGCGGTAGGGGTAGCCATCGGTTCTGACGGTCAGTTACTTTGCACGGTCAATGGCGAGTCTCGGTCGATCTTGGCGGCGGAAGCGATCTTTGGCTCGGCCTAAATTGAGACCCATCGGGCCTACTCTAATATCCAAAAGTAAAAACGGACGCCGACTCTAAGTCTGGCGTCCGATCAAAATGGAGCGGGAGACGAGATTCGAACTCGCGACCTTCTCGTTGGCAACGAGAAGCTCTACCACTGAGCTACTCCCGCTTATTGGCTCGTAAAGTATACCCATCCTGCGAGAATGCCAAACACGCAGTTCGGGGGGATTTTGCGTTGGCTACCGTAATCGCACCGCAAGTTTGGCATTTGGGCTTAGGCATAATGCCTTTGATGCCAGAACTTTCGCCTTTGTTACTTGAGCTATCCAACCTTATTGAGGAGGCGGGTCGCCTTGCCGTAGAGTCTCGACAAAGCTTGGTATCCGAACTAAAGGCAGATGGGTCCATCGTCACCAACGGCGACCGTGCGGTGGAAACCTGGTTGCGCCCCCGCCTAACCCAACTCGCGCCAAGTTCGGAAGTTTGGGGTGAAGAATTGGGTTGGTCCGCGCCCGGACCGGGTGGACTGTGGGTAGTAGACCCGATTGATGGCACCTCTAACTACTCGTATGGCAACCCGCTATGGGGCGTGAGTGCGGCCCTGCTGGTCGGCGGAAAAATCACGATGGGAGCCATTGCCCTTCCGGATCTTAACGAAATTTATCTATCCGAAGTGGGAGCGGGTGCCTACTTAAACGGAAAACCCTTGCCCATGATTCCGGCGGGAGAGATCAAGCGTCACCAACTAGTTTCCGCGTTTGACGGTGCGATGGATCGAATTGGCCGAAATCAATTTCCCGGAAAGATGCGCACGATCGGCTCGTTTGTATTGGAAGGCGCGTTTGTGGCCACCCAAAGACTTAGGGGCATGATCTGTTGCCGCGAAAAGCTTTACGATGTGGGAGCCGTGGTTCTCATCAATAGAGAACTCGGCGCCGATGTGCGTTACGCAGACGGGTCGCCGTTTGTGGAGGCCAACCTCATGGCGGAAGGCCCGATCACTCAACCCTGGATTGTTTTTCCAAAAGATTCTGGATTTTCTTTAGTCGGTTAATTGGTCAAGTAACTGACTCACCTGCGGATTATCGGCCGCATCCTTGGCCCGGTGCTCCCACAGAATTCGACCATCCACATCCACCAAAAAGGCACCAGAAAGGGCCATGGGGTCTCCGATGACTCTTCCCGCGTTCACCCCCTGAAACGCAAGCGAAGTCCCCCGAGACAGGGTGTGTAGGTTAAACATTTGCGTGAGGTTGCCCGTGCCTAAACCAAACGCCCGGTAAAGCGACTTGGCCGGATCACAAATGAAATTTTGAGGGCTGTGAAGCTTGGCCCTAAACTCCGTAGTGTCTTCTGGACTTGCCATCACCACAAAAACCACGTTGGCATCCGCACGATCTCGGAGTGCGATAACCTGCTCCCGGCAAAACGGACATCCAAGGTGTCGTAGAAAAAAGACCCCCAGCCGCGCGTTGGCGTACAGGGAATTCAGGGAAACCTGAACTCCCGTGTGCAGGGTGACTTCAACCGAGGGGGCAAACACTGTTCCTTCTACGACGTTGGGCGTCGCTAAGCCTTTATAATTTCAGGATTCGGGCGGCCGACTCCATATCTTTGTCGCCTCGGCCGCTTAAGTTCACCAAAACCCTGGTTCCTGCCGGGAAAAGTTCTCGGTCGTGCAGGGGCGCAAATGCATGGGCCGACTCAAAGGCGGGGATCAACCCTTCTTTTTGGGCTACCCACTGCAACGCGCTCAGCGCCTCGTCATCGGTCACGGCAATGTACTGGGCGCGGCCAATGTCTTTGAGATAACTGTGCTCCGCTCCAACTCCCGGATAATCCAGCCCAGCCGACACGCTGTGCGTCCCTAAGACTTGACCGTTATCATCTTGCATGAGGTAGCTGTAACTGCCGTGCAGTACACCCGGGGAACCGGCCGAGAGAGGTGCGGCATGCTCGCCGGACGCAAGGCCCCGGCCACCCGCCTCTACTCCAATTAATCGCACTTCTTCATCGGGAACGAATGCGGTAAAAAATCCGATGGCATTGCTCCCTCCGCCCAC
The DNA here is from genome assembly GCA_038212035.1 of Fimbriimonadales bacterium. GTDB lineage: Bacteria > Armatimonadota > Fimbriimonadia > Fimbriimonadales > Fimbriimonadaceae > Fimbriimonas. Next base: position 4,886 of record JBBQUZ010000080.1, on the reverse strand, counting down.
GCAAGCGATACCGGCGTCGGGCAGGCGGCCGTACCGATCCAGATACTGCCGGCGCGCTTCGTCCCCAATCACCCGTTGGAACTCTCGAACCATGTAGGGATAGGGGTGGGGACCGGCCGCAGTTCCGATGATGTAGTGGGTGTCGCCTACGTTGGTCACCCAGTCGCGCATGGCTTCGTTGAGCGCATCTTTTAGCGTTCGGGTGCCGCTACTCACGGGGTTTACCTTTGCGCCAAGAAGTTTCATTCGAAATACATTGAGTTGTTGACGCACGGTGTCATCAATCCCCATATACACTTCGCACTCCAACCCGAACAGCGCACACACCGTTGCCGTTGCCACTCCGTGTTGCCCCGCTCCGGTTTCCGCAATAATTCGTTTCTTGCCCATACGGATGGCAAGTAAACATTGGCCCAATGCGTTGTTGATCTTGTGGGCGCCCGTGTGATTGAGGTCTTCTCGCTTTACCACCACATGGAGGCCGGTGTCCTCACTTAATCGCCGCGCCTCGGTAATGGGAGTGGGGCGGCCAACAAATTCGCTTAGATACTGGTCAAACTCGGCACGAAAGGCGGGATCTGCCCACGCGGTTTCAAATTCCTGCTCTAGCTGTTCAAGAGCAGGAATCAGAGTCTCGGGGACATATCTCCCGCCGTAGTCTCCAAATCGACCGCGTGCGTCAGGACGAGTTAACATGATCTGATTCTACGTGGTTTGAGCGGAAGTATGGCTACCACGTAACGCGTTTTGGCTTGGGACTTTCCGGAATTTGCCTATCCACCCATGTCTTTGCCCCGAAAACCACCCCGAATCCAAGTCCTAGCATGAGGAAGCCCAAAAAGAAAGTGTTGACCGGAGATCGTCCTTCTTGCTTAAGCCGAACTGCCGTTTGTTGCAGAATTTCTTTTGCCTGAGGATCTTCTTCATTAGAAGGACGAGCGGCCCGGACGGCATCTTTGGCACTCGCATCAAATTCGGAGACCGGGATGTCATTGTTCTCGGTTCTGACGGGGACTTTACCGACTTCGCCGGTGACCCTTTCAAACCTCTGACTTGCCTCCTTTTGCGCCTCGGTCGCCTCAGGATTAATTTTTACTCCGGTGCGCATGTCCTTAAATGGCGCGGGAGACAATGTAGCCATCATGAGGACGCCGATAGTTAACAGAATTCTTTTCATTGACATTTCCTTATCGGATATCTAGCCGCAACTTAGCAGATTTATTTTTACCGATTACGTCGAGCCAAAGCGGAAGCCTCGATCTTGCCAAGCACTTCGGAGCATGACCGGACTTCTGGGCAACGACAGATCAATAAGCGGGGTAGACGATAGATTTCTTTCACGGATACGGCTGTCATAATTCATCCTCATTGGGAGACTCCACACCACCATGGCTTCGTCTTTAGAAATGATAGAGCCATTAAATATCACTCCGCCTCCCCCCGTTCCGATATTTCCGCCGCCCACAAAGTTAGTGTAAAGAACGGCGTCAATCTGATTCACGCTGGATGACACACTGTGAATGTTCGCTCCGCCTATTACCGATTGGTATCTCATAACCCCACTGCTATCCACCGCTTTAGCATCAAAGGCGGCGATCCAGTTGCCACTCTCATCATAACGACCCTTGGTAAAAGGCGGAGTCATATACTGGAGTGGATAACCGTCGTTAAACGTTGACGTATCACCCATGATCACGGAACCGCGCGCTGCGAGCGCCACCATGTCTGCGCGTTCGTTAACTTTGTCGATCGTTGCCTGATCAGTACCTCTGAAGTTTGGTTTGTTGGTGTAAATAATCGATCCCACGATATGCACATTCCGACCCGTGTAAATCGTCCCCTGACCACTCACATTTCCTTTGATGATCGCATCTTGGGTAAACGTTACCGGACCATGCACTAGGAGAGGATGGGTTACAGACCCCACCAATATGGCCGAACCCGTTACCACCCCATTTGTAGTCACCCTTACGTATTGTGCTGACGTTGAATTCCAGGCGTCAACGTAGGCTCCCTTATTGTAATTTGGATTGGCGGTTCCATCAAGAAATGTTCCCTTGGTATCTATATAGTTGCCACTCAAATGCTGATAATATGACAGATCGCTAAGATCTGGCATGATCACTTCTTGAGTGGGGTTGGAGTCGATGGTCGAAGTAGTTCCCGCCGTATTTGCATCGGTTCTGTCCCAAGACCGAGTTCCCGCCGTATCGCCAATCATCGCTCCAGATATTTTGTTGTTAACCACACTGGCCGTGGTGTCAAACAAAAAGTCACGCCAATTGTCATAGGAAACCGTGCCCTTAGCTCCATGAACGGTTGAGTCATAGCTTTGGCGCCAGCGCTTTTCATTGTCGGCTACAATGCTACTATTATTGGTTGCCGATGTTTTGTAGGTGTCATTCGTCCATTTCACTGGCGCTTGGTTAACCAATCCCGCCGCGGCTGGGCTCAGTTTGTCATTGACTGAAGCTATCACGGATCCATTGATGGTGGGGGAACCATTTGTAATCTTGAAATCACCATTAGCACGCATGTCGCCGTTGACCACCAAGTCGTTTGGCCCAAAGCCATCCATCCACCCGTAGTTGTTTACAAAGTAAGCGTAGTCAAACACTTGGCTTCGGTCTAGAGTGTAGGTAGCGGTTACGTCGACCACCTTTTGCGGTTCCGAGCTATCCATTTGCCCGTTGCCATTTAGATCCATCCAAGACACGCATCGGACGGTTACCTGACGAGTGTACAAATCGTTGTTGGGACTGCTGACTGCGATGACACCGGCCGAGTAGTTACCCACTCCCGATATGGTTCCACTGAGTGGTACAGCAGGATTTGATGGTGAGGCACCCGTGCAACGACTATCTAAATCGCTAAAGTTTTGGGTTATTTTAAATGGTCTCCAGAGACTACGAAGAACGGTCTGCACACCCGCCTCACACAGATGTGTCCCCTGAAGATCCAAAGACTGTCGCCAGGCGTTTCGTATACTGAGTGTCGAACTGTTTACGTACGATACAGCCGCGATTGAAAGCACGATCATAACCCCGAATGTAGCAATCAGTGCGGCTCCCCTCTTAGAATGCTTGCCATGTCTTTTTTTCATCGGATTTTCCTCGATCGAACAGATTGCCCCCTACTGGGTGAGCTGCGGAATATTTCGCAGGTAAATCGTTTCTCGGCTTCGGCTTGTGATGTTCTCTGCCTGATAGCTGTTATTTTGAATCACGACCATCATGGTTATGGAGCGAGTTATCGAACCCGTACCCGGACTGAAAACGGTGTATGACGATGTGCCGTTAGTTGACTGAGGGTCGGTAGTGATGATGTTCTGGGCAATGGGACGCAAATCGCCGTTTGTATTGAGTTGCAGAGTACTTCCACTTAGCTCAATTCTTCGCGTGACTCCGTCCCAGGCTATGGGCATGGTGTAAGTACCGTTTCCATCAACCGCGGGTTTTCTGTAGGTCAACCCTTGTCCATTGCCATCAACGGTAACTGACATGGCTTCCCGCAATTCTCGACTTGCCTGACGGATGGCCACCTGGGAGCTGGACTCAGCGGAAATCTTGCCTTGTCCTCGGTACCAACTAGACATCCCGTACAAGAGGGTTGTAAGCGCGCCAAATAGCGCCAGGGTAGTTAAGCCGGCACCTACTACGGTCTCGGCAAGGGTAAAGGCTCTTGTTCGTCGGAACTGTTTCATAGCAACCTCACAGATTGGCAATTAGGGTGCCCAGTGAATAGCTTTTATCCACCCCGCGATCTTTCCAGTTGACCACGATGGTAATCTTCCTAAGGTCTAGGTCTGCCTGTTCAACTTTTACCGTGCCGGACCCGGTTGGTAAGATTCGGGAGGGATTATCCCGAGCGGCTGAGTCTCCGTTAGAGAACGAGTAAGTATTTGTGCTCACCGCCGTGGCGGAATCAATGAGCCCAAACGTGTAAAGTTGTGATACGGTAGCGTTGGCGTATCCAAGGCCCCGAATGGCTTCAAGTTGTTTCTGAGCCAAGCCCATGGCTTTATATTGAAGGTTGGCCTTAACCCGAGAGGTGGTTGCTACGGGCATCGTGGCGGCAACAATGAGCGCGGATACCGTGAGAAGGCCAAAGGCAAAGAGCACTTCTATCAACGTGAAGGCACTTTGGGTTTTACGTGGTGTCATCATTTCCTGTCCTCGCCTGTGTCTCGGTAGCCCAACCCCGAATGCACAGTGCTTACTGATTTGATTCCACATTTTTGGTCAAATCTGGAGTAATTTCCTATTATTAAGGCAGCCTTTTACAATACGTGGCCGGACGAAGTGCAAGTGGGGCGAACGGTCACTGTCCCCAGGGCATAGCTACCGCCGTTAGGACAAACGGGAACTGACTTGATGTAGCTGGTAGTTCCAATTAGGCCAGTGGTTGGGTTCGCATCGAGAGTAAACGTTGCACTTACCCCAAGACCTCTCTCCGTGGCCAATTCTTCCTTGGCGCATTCGATTGCCCTAAGATGAGCGAGGCAAGTTTTGGTTTGGCTAACCGATCGCGCAGAAAGAAAATTCGGAACGGCTAACGACATTAAGATGCCAATAACAAGGAGCACGATCATGATTTCAATCATCGTGAATCCACGATTTGTTGCGACGCCACTCTTCACAGCCATTTAGTTTTCCTGGGTGTTCAAACAAGCAACTGGGATCAAGCCATCGCGGCTTGATTCCAGTTAGCAACTTCCGTGTAAGAATTACGGAAGAACGTGACCAGCTTGATCGCACACCGGTCGTGTGCTCATCGCACCCACCGTATAGGTGCCCGCGGTAGGACATACGGGTGAGACCTTGATGTAGTTGGTGGCACCAACGAGGTCGGCGGCTAGGTCAGGGACATCCGTTGATCCCTTGCCT
>JBBQUZ010000079.1:0-17074 GCA_038212035.1 Fimbriimonadales bacterium | reverse complement strand
ATGGTTACTGCTCGCAACAACCCAACAACAGGGTCGATTCAGCGGGATCAAGTGATGATCAAGACTGGGATGAATTAGCTCAGCAACTGTTTATTCTGGGCCGGGTGATTATGGCCGCAGGTGTAGCGGGATTTACCTTTAGTGGCGCAACGGTGGCTGGGTTAATCGTACTCTGGACGGTGCCAGATCCAACTTTAATTTCCAAACTCGTGGCCGCAGCCGCAACAATAGTGGCTGTTGGTATGATGTACGGTGCCACAAAGCGAATTATAGCAGGAATGTATTTAGAGATCGTATCCCAATATATCAGCGCTCTCGGGGAAGATGGTTTGGCATACGCGGCAGCGTATGTAGATGCCGCGCTTCGTACGCTTGGATTTCAAAATTTAGTTTTCGGTATATGAACATGTTAAAATGAAAAAGTTCAACTCTCTAGGCAAGAGTGTCCTGGCATCAATATGTGAGGCACTTATGATAGTGGCGATTATTCAGATTATTGCAACTGGGAGTTGTCAACCGATCGTAGGCGGGCTGGCACTTTTTGCCGGCACAGTTTGGCCTGCAACTATCGATGTTGGCGAAACTTGGTCATTCATTATGTGGCCAATCTTCCGAAAATCGCGGCTCACCGACCCGTCAAAACTGCCGTAACTTTAAGCTCAGGCATGGTAATGGTAATATTGTAGTGGACTTAATGTCGCCAATATATTACCTGAGCCCGGCCTTCATGGAAACCGTATTTTCGACGCTCGAATGCCAAGGTTAGCGGAATAGTAGAGGCTTACGGCTAGCCAGGACGGGGCTCGGTCAAGTGATATCTTGGGGAACACAACGATGATTACGTACCCGGGGAGTGCGCAGCGCCAATTTGATTGGGACTGCCTTAACCGGATGACGGGTAAGCGCAATGGGGCGACTGTGCAGGCCACCTACGCTTACCGGGCGGATGGGATGCGGACGTATAAGAATACGAATAACGTAACCACCGCCTACCGCTACGATGGGCAGATGGGGATGGAGGATGTGGATACCGCGGGTTCTACCGTGACGACCACGGACTACGGCATCGGTGCCCGAGGCATTGACTGGATTCAGAAGACCGTTGGCAACGGAACTCCGACCGTGGTATTCCCGATCTACGACGCCCACGGCAACATGGTGGGAGACATCCAACGCGGGGCTAGTGGGTCGTATACGGTCAACGACGAGCGGACCTACGACGCCTGGGGTTCCATTCGTGCGGGTGCGCAACAGAACGACCCCAAGGGTCGGTATTGCGCATCACTCGGCCACAAAGCAGACGACGAAACCGGCTTCATCTACATGAGGGCGAGGTCCTACGAGCCGAGCACGGCGAGGTTCTTGAGTGAAGATGTCTCCAGAGTTGGATTCAATTATTACTCTTACTGCAAGCAGAATCCAGTTGGCTTTTGGGATTCCACCGGCAGATTTCCCGCGGATGAAATCGAGGGGCCTCTACGCGAACTATTAGGTAAAAAACTCATTTCCTCAGAGTTCTTTAAAGCATTCATGGATAGAGCTACAGAAGTGCGGTCAGAAATTCATCAGCTCATTAGGGCACTTGGCTATAGAGGCACAAATTCTATGCCAACCGAAGATTTAAAGGAATTACTTCAAGAACAGTCTTTAGAATATGACTCAGGTCTAAAACTTGAATCTGTAGAAGACATGGCTAGTGATTACGCAGCTGGCGAAGATGCAGATTTACTCTTACTAGAGGAGGAAGTCTTAATTGTCGAAGAAACGCCTCACTAATATTTCCTATGTCCCAGACACCCACGACTTAACCAGTGTCATCAATTAGATGAAACAGCCATCGCCTCCAAACCGTTGGAGCAAAGAGTCACCCTATAAATATCGTCAACCCCGCAGCTAAGCATATCTCCCTCTTGTCATCAAGCGATAACGTTTTGTTGAGACTTGATCTATTGTCATCGGAATTAGCGCTAACAATTGGTTCAAACGGTGCAGACATGCCGCCTATAGTCAAGCAGGTGAATTCTCACACGGTCTTCGAAGTAGAGCAGGTCGCTCAAGGTTTAGAGTTCGTGGCTAACGGCAATCTGGATAGGAGAATTAAGATTCTCTCTAAAAAAAAGCTCATCGGCCCAAAAGTGAGCCTTCAGTGTGCGCTCGAATTTGACTTAATAGGAGCTACACTGTATTTTTCAAGTAGAACGCCATGGCGGATCAAAGTTCGTTTAGTGGATGCAACCGTTATATACGAAAACCGGGTAAATCAGGTGACCTTTGAAGCCGAAGAAATCCTGGAATACTCAGAGCGGATGTACGAATTGGCGGCTTGCTTGGCGGGCTTAATTTGGCCACGGTTTGTTTAGTCGCCAATGGAGATAGAGCCGCCGCCACCCCCTCCTTTGGCTACCGCCCGGGGATGCCGGGTTCGGTGAGGAGCGCCGGGTCTAGGGCTTTCATGAGCGTGGCTTCATCGAGTAGTCCTTGTTCGCGCACGACCTGCGGAATCGACTTCTTCTCGGCCAAAGCCGTTTTCACGACCCCCGCCGCTGCTTTGTATCCAATGAACACGTTGAGCGCAGTGGCCAGGCTGGGGGAAGTCTCGGCGTAGTGGGCGCACCTCTCTTTGTCTGCCGTAATGCCTTTTACGCAGTTCTCGGTAAACGTCTCTAAAGTGTTGGTGAGAATCTGCAACGCAAACTGAGCGCTGAATGCCATTCCGGGCATCATCACGTTCAATTCTAGCTGGCCCGCCTGAACGGCGTAATCAATGCTTTGGCACTGGCCCAGAACTTGAAAAAGAACCAAGTTCAGATTCTCCGCCATGCTGGGGTTCACTTTTCCCGGCATGATGGAAGACCCCGGCTGCACTGCGGGCAAAACTATTTCGGCGAGTCCGGTGAGCGGACCGGAACACAGAAGGCGGAGGTCATTAGATACGCGGGTGAGCTCTAAGCACAAAATCCGCAAACCAGCGGCCAAGGCAGCCATTGCCAAGTTGCTTTGCATCGCTTCGCGCAGGTCTTCGGTGGCGCGGAAAGGAATACCGGTTTCTGCGGCGAGTTTCTTTACCACCGCAAACCGGTAGTCGGGATGGGTGTTCAGTCCGGTTCCGGCGGCACTTCCGCCAATTCCAAGTTCCTCTAATTCAAAAGCCGCGTGTTCCAGCCAACGCTTTGACTTCCTGACCGCAACCGCGTACGCAGTGAATTCTTGCCCCAAACGGATGGGAACCGCGTCCTGAAGATGAGTCCGGGCGGATTTGAGAATCCCGTCAAACTCCACTCCCTTTGCCGACAGAGCGCTGGCCAAGTGATCCACCTGGATCAGCAAGTCCGATAACATCATTCGCGCCATGATCCGCATTGCGCTGGGGAACGTATCGTTGGTGGACTGACCGTAGTTGGGGTGGTCGTTAGGATTCACGGTTTTGTAGGACCCCAATTCTCCGCCCAGAATCTGCTCGGCTCGGTTGGCCAGAACCTCGTTGCAGTTCATGTTAAAACTGGTTCCCGCTCCCATGTGAAACACGTCGACCGGAAATTGATCTCGGTATTGACCGCCGAGAATTTCATCAGCGGCCCTAACAATCGCGTCCGCAATCTTGGCATCCAGAAGTCCCAACTCTAAATTGGCTTGAGTACAGGTCTTCTTGAGCAAGATGTAGGCGTCAATCATCTTCGGATGCTCGGTAAGCCCGCTGATCTTAAACAGTTGCCGCGACCGTTCGGCCTGAGAACCCCAGTACGCATTGGCGGGCACACGCACGTCGCCCAAACTGTCCTTCTCAATTCGATATTCCATGCCGTCAAGTTTACCGGCGGCGTAAGATAGAGCAATGGGGGCAATGAATGTAGATGTGCTGGAGCGATATCTGCATGATCACATCCCAATTTCTCAGGCCATGAAGGTGCGGGTGGTTGGCTTTACCGAAGAAGGATTGACCTTATCCGCTCCATTGGCGCCTAACATTAACCATCAGTCAACCATGTTTGGCGGTAGCGTATCCACGCTCGCCATTTTGGCCTCGTGGAGTCTGGTTAGGTTAAAACTCGGCGAAAAATTTCCCGGATCACGCCTCGTTGTCCGTCGCCAAACCATGGAATATTTGGCCCCCATCACGTCTGACTGCGTGGCCACTGCCCTTAATCCGTCTCGGGCAGAATGGGAGTCGTTCGTGAGTTCAGTGACTCGCAAGGGAAAAGGTCGGATTGTGGTGACGGCAGAGCTTATGGAGGGCTCTTTGGTTCGGGGTCGCTTTGAAGGCGAATTCGTGGTGTTGGTTGAAGCTCCATAGGTTGTGCAGAGCACAACCCCCGTTAGGAATGCCATAATTGCCCGGTGAAAGACCTTCAGACGCGCATCGATAAACTGGCCGCGTTGATGGATGAGTTTGGCCTTGATCGCGCAAGTTGGAGTAACGAATCCGGCCAGGTCACCTTTGAGCGACCGACCAAACCGCAACGAAAAAGTTCAAACTCAGCGGAGGATCACTCGGATGCCTACCCTGACCTTCCGTTACCTCTCTCGCCCGTCGTTCCGGTGGCACCCGCCGGAGTGCCCATCAGTAGTCCCATGCCGGGAATCTATTACGGAGCGTCTAGCCCGTCCACCCCTCCCTTCGTCCGAGTGGGCGAAGTTGTTTCTATGGGGCAAGTGATCGGCTTGATTGAGGCGATGAAGGTTTTCAACGAGATTCCTTCGCCGGTGAGTGGTACTGTCCTTTCAATCGAAGTGCAGGGTGGGGACTTAGTCCAAATTGGCGAAGTCCTTATGCGAATAGGGTAACCGTCTCGTATCTCACGAACCATAATTCAGGCTGTGGTCTCCTTTCCCTCTGCTCCCGCAAAAACAATGCGCATCGGTATTCTTGGCTTTGGCACCGTAGGCGAAGGCGCCTTCCGAATGCTTGAAGGGAACCGAGACGCGATAACGCGTAAGATGGGCTCGGGCTTTCAGGTGGTTAAAATTGGCGTTCGAGACGCCTCTAAGTCCCGAACCCTCCCCGCCGAGATGTTCACGACGGATCTCGGATCCATCGTTGACGACCCCAGCATCGACGTCATCTTAGAACTGATCGGAGGAGTGGAACCCACGTCTTCTTTGGTGGAGCGAGCGTTGATGAACAACAAGCACGTGGTCACCGCCAACAAAGAAATGATGGCCCGTCACGGATCTCGGTTGGTTCACTTGGCCAAGGCGCGAAAGCTGGACCTTCACTACGAAGCCGCCGTGGGGGGCGGAATCCCGCTGGTTCAACCGCTAAAACATCAGTTGGCGGGCAACGATGTCATTAAGATGATGGGCATTCTTAACGGAACCACCAACTACATTCTCACCGCAATGCAGGAGAACGGATCCGACTTTGCCGATGTGCTTGCCGAGGCGCAGGCCCTGGGGTACGCAGAAGCAGACCCTTCTAATGATGTGGACGGCTTTGACGCGATGTATAAAATTGCGGTTCTGGCGAGCATTGCCTTTGGTAAACAAGTTCCCATAGAAGGCATTCACCGAGAGGGAATTCGCCACGTGACCAAGCTTGATATGCAATACGCGGACATCCTTGGTTTTAGAATCAAATTGCTGGGCATTGTAGAAGCGGTGAGTTCTGATGTGATTCGGGCCCGAGTCCATCCCACCCTCTTGCCTAAGGCCCACCCATTGGCCAGCGTAAACGGGGTGTATAACGCGCTTTGGCTTCGGGGAAACTTTGTGGGAGACGTAATGTTCAGCGGTCGCGGAGCCGGCTCCGAACCGACCGCGTCGGCGGTGATCGGCGACCTCATTGATGTGGGTCGCAACTTGGCCGCCGGAGGATCGGGTAGCGCGATTCCGTACGACATGGGAATGCAGACGGCCAACATGGATGACCTGGTGACCAGTTACTTCTTGCGAATGGAAGTAGACGACCGGCCCAAAGTTCTGGGTCGCATTGCCACCGTATTTGGAGACGCAAACGTTTCTCTCGCCGCAATGGAAATGAAACCCTTAGAAGACGGCGTAGGGGAAATTGTGTTTCTCACCCACAAATGTCAAGAACGGAGCTTTAGAGAGTCTTTAGATGCCTTGGTTGCCGAAGGCGTGGTACGGCACACCGGCACCTGGTTCCGCGTGGAAGCATGAAGATTGCATGCGTTCAATCGAACGTTGTCTTTGGCGACGTTCGAGAAAATCTTCGATTGGCCGCCGACCGATTGGGGGCGCTCAGCCGTCAAGGTGTGGACATGGCGGTATTCCCGGAGGCCTTTCTCACCGGCTACTGCGTAGATTCGCGAGATGCGGCGCAAGAAATTGCGATCCCCGCCGACCTTGTCTCCTCACTTCAACCGACCGTAGATACCTTAGGGACCACCGTAGTGATCGGGTTCATTGAGTCGGGTTCAGACGGAGTGATTTTTAACTCGGTTGCCCTTCTCGAACCCTTCCGCTTGATGCGCACTTACCGCAAGGTTCACCTTCCGGAACTGGGAGTAGACAAATTTGTGACGCCTGGCGATGATCTTCCCGTGTTTGACACCAAGTTCGGCACGATTGGGCTACTCATTTGCTATGACATGAGATTCCCCGAAGCGGCCCGAACCCTGGTGCTGAAAGGGGCCGATTTAATAGTTCTCCCCACTAACTGGCCCGAGGGCGCCGAGACTTCTGCAGAGCACATCTGCATCGCGCGGGCGGCAGAAAGCCGAGTGTTCTTTGTGACCTGCAATCGGGTGGGAGAAGAAAACGGATTTCGATTCATTGGCCAAAGCAAAATTATTCACCCCTCCGGCCGCGTTCTTGCCTCCGCCGGAATGCGAGAAGAGGTGATTGTGGCCGAAGTGAATTTGGAGGAAGCCCGCAATAAACGTACGGTGAACATCCCCGGCAAATACGAACTGGAAATCATTGGGGTTCGCCGGCCCGACTTATATCAGGTCCTCACCGACGTTGAACCCAATTAACCATTCAAACGTCGTATGAGTAGAACCCAAATGAACACCGATAATCAATTTTATATGGCGCCCACCAAGGTTTACGGCATTGCCCTTTCCGCCCTCGCGGTGATTTTGGTGGGTTGCGGCGGAAGTAGCGGGCAGGACCCGTTGATGTTGCAGAACTCTAACGGCTCTAATGGACTGAATGGTCAGAGTCGGGATTCGGCTAATTCTGCGTTGACGCCTCCGGGCAAATTGCCGTCCAGCGCCATTTTTTACGCCCAGTACGTTCAGAACTCATCCATAACGGGCACCGAGAGCTTTACCGAGTATCGGTATATCCAAGCGGATAAATCGGGCGACTCACTCTACGTTAGCCTCCCCGAGGGTTTTGAAGGCTTAGCCGGAGATCCTTCGGTGCAAAACCAGAAAGTATTTGGAGCCCGGGCCAAGTCGGGCGATCCCCTGGGAATCTACAAATCTACCGCGATCTCCGCCGTAGGTGCGGTGCAGATATTGCCTCCCTCGTACAACTCCCTACTCGGAATGCAAATTTCGCCGAATGGGAAAACGCTCTACTTTATCGGGGAAGTCGTTAATGCGTCGGGAAATCAACTGTTTTCCGTGGCAATGTCGGGCGGGGCGGTCAAACCGATTGATTATGCGGAGAGTTTTTCCCTGGATGCTTCGGGCAAGAAGCTGGTCTACAGCAAGGTGTCAGGCGGGGTTTCCCAAATGTTTGTCCGCATGGTGGGGGCCACTGGCTCCACTCGCCTGCTCACGGATAAGTTTAATGACACGAGTCCACAATGGAATCACGACGCGACCCGCGTGATGTTTTCGTCTCGGAGAGATGAGAAGTCTTACGATCTGTTCACCGTAAAGGCGGACGGAACCACGATCCAGCAACTCACAAACACCCCAGATATGGACGAGCGTGGCGCTTCTTTCAGCCCCGACGGAAGCCAGATTTCCTATACGGTTCAATCGACGGACACTTCTAAGAGCGGACTATTTAGAGCCGCCCTATCCGATGTCGCCGCCACTGCCGTTCAAATCAAGGCGAGTCCTGATCTGGCGGAAGAAACGCGCTGGTCGGGCTCGGGCGGCCGATCTAAGTCGGCCGGCAGTCCGTTGACCCCGCCCGCAAAACACCGGATTCTCGTTGCTAAATCCAACGACTCGGCCAAACCCGCCAAGCCGGTGGTGCCTTCTCCGGTCAAATTGTAAGCCTGTCTAAGGGCGTTTTCTTGCCCTCAAAATCACGTAGGTGACGCCCGAGAAGACTGCCGCCCCCGTCATGTCCAGGAACACATCCCAGGGACTGGAGGTTCGGCCCGGACTGAATGCTTGGCGGCCCTCATCAAAGGTGGCGAGGCATAAAGTGGAGAGGATCCCGAACCCAAACGCCAGGGGCAATTCCACTTTTCGGGAGCGACTGGTGAGAAAGCTCGTCAACGCCACCACGCCGTAGAATGAGAAATGAAAGGACTTGCGGACCCCAAAGACCAAATCACCCAATTGGGCTTCGGGTAGGTGAAGCCAGGTTCTAAACCACGCCGTCATCACCCCCGCGCCTCCCGCCGAGCCGCTTAAATTGCCGACCCCCGCCGCCAAAGCGATGAGCGCGATGAGCCATAATAGGGTCGGCCGAGATGCCCGATCCGCCGTGGTGAGCGTGGTGCCCACGATGATCGTTGCGCACAGGGCAAAGCTGGCCACCAGAATCAACGCGGCCTGGCTAGAAGCCAGCCAAGAGGCGTAGATCGCGAGTCCGAGCGCCACCGCCATCGCGCCAGAAGCGGGGAAGTCGTTGAGAAACCAAGGCAGAATCCAGAGTAAGCCTAACGAAATTCCCAGCAAACCTGGCAACCAAGCGAGCGGAAATTCCCCGTGAAGCACCGCCTGCTCTAGCGCGTGGAACAGCGCAAGCACCCCCAACATCGTTCCCATTCGGCGGCTCACGCCTTTATTGAACCCGACTGGGCCGCAACCGGGTCACGGCAAATTTTCAGGCTAAATGCTAAGATCGTGCCATGCCTGTACCTGATCCGGCCACATTTGGCCGCCTTCTCGACGCCGCTCAGCAGGGTGACTATGCTTTAGCCAGCATTAACGTAACCAGCACCAACACCGTGAATGCCGCTCTAGCCGCCTTTGCTGAAACAAAGACGGACGGAATTATCCAACTCAGCACGGGAGGGAGCGAGTTCCTCAGCGGTCCGGTAAAAGACATGGCGCTGGGGGCAATTGCGATTGCCGAATACGTGCACCGCATTGCGGCGCGAATGGATGTGTACGTTGCCATCACTACGGATCACTGCGTTCCGGGCAAGGTTGATGCGTTTTTAAATCCCCTCATTGCCGAAGCCAAACGCCGCCACCAAGCGGGTCTGGGAAATCTGTTCAACTGCCATATGTTTGACGGCAGCGAGCTCCCCATGCCGGAGAATCTGCGAATTTCCCAGGAGCTTCTCACCCAAATGGCTCCTCTGGGCGTGGTGTTAGAAGTAGAAGCGGGCCTGGTGGGTGGAGAAGAAGACGGGATTGACAATAGCAGTGCGCACCACAGCAAGCTTTATACATCCCCCGAAGACATGCTTTACGTTTATGAGCAGCTTCATAGCATTGGCCGCTATACCTTGGCCGCCACGTTTGGCAACGTCCACGGCGTGTACAAGCCGGGCAACGTTAAGCTAGAGCCCAAAATTCTTCGCGATGGCAACGCGGCGGTGGTCGCCAAGTACGGGGCTCAGGCCAAACAGGACCTTGTTTTCCACGGCGGAAGCGGTTCCACCATCGAAGAAATCCACGAGACCCTGGGCTACGGCGTGGTCAAGATGAATGTGGATACCGACTGCCAGTACGCCTTCTCTCGCCCCATCGCCGATCACATGTTTAAGAACTACGACGGCATCCTTCGCATTGACGGAGAGATGGGCGACAAAAAAGTCTACGACCCCCGTTCCTATCTAAAGAAAGCGGAGTCCAACATGAAGTCCCGAGTAATCCAAGCCTCCACCGAGCTAAAAAGCCTGGGTAAGACGTTGTATAAGGCGTAGAAATGCCTCTTGCGATTTCAGGCCGGTAAGTCATACAACCTCTACGGGCCGTGGTCACTCTCACTGAAAAAACGGAAGATGCCGATCAGTTTGGAATTCGACAGCGTAGCCGGTAGTCGGCGGATGATTTTGCCGACGTCCGGTTGACCCGGAATTACCGTCAAACACCCGGACTCGGGCACCGTCAACCCGAGCCCACCGGCTTCGCTGACCTGTTTGGGATTCGGCGGACCGGGCGATTTTGCGTGAAGTCCTCCCGCGCCTGACCAAAGAAAGGCCGTGTAGTTGCTAGTGACAATCGATAAAATTAACCAGTATGATGAGGAGAGACCCGGTGAGTTATGAGTGACCCGGTATGGGAAGATTTGTATGCAGGGAATTAGAATATCTGGGATCATCGTGGCGCTTGCCGCCGTCGCTGCTTCATCGCAGGCCGCTTGGACCGTAGTCAAACTGACTTCAGGAGAGTCGTATGATTCTATGGCTACAGGTGCCTCGGGATCGAACCAGGTCGGCTATTCGCATGGCCATGCATCTCTTTGGTCGGGCACAGAGGCTTCGCGGGTGGATTTGAATCCAGCAGGGGTGCAAGAATCTATCGCCACAGGCGTGTCGGGTTCGAACCAAGTTGGCTATGCAGAGATAGGTGGGTACACCCACGCCAGCCTTTGGTCAGGCACAGCCTCTTCCTGGGTGGATCTGAATCCGGTGGGAGTAAATACTTCCATTGCCCGGGGTGCCTCTGGGGCGAACCAGGTTGGGTCTGCAACGTTTCTTGGGTTCGCCACTCACGCAGGCCTTTGGTCAGGCACGGCGGCTTCATGGGTAGATCTGAATCCGGCCGGATCAGGTGGTTCTGAAGCATTCGCGGCCTCAGGAGCGCACCAGGTTGGATATGCAGGAGTGGGTGGGGAAACCCATGCAAGCCTTTGGTCGGGTACCGCAGCTTCGTGGGTGGATCTGAATCCGGTCGGCGCAAGGTATTCCTTTGCCTTAGGCACCTCGGGATCGATACAGGTCGGCCACGCGGATGGCCACGCAGGCTTTTGGTCGGGCACGGCTGCTTCGTGGGTGGATCTGAATCCAGCCGGAGCAAATTCTTCTTATGCCTTGGGCACCTCGGGTTCGAACCAGGTTGGGTGGGCAGACGTAGGTGGGTACGCCCACGCCAGCCTTTGGTCAGGCACCGCCAATTCGTGGGTGGACCTGAATCCGGCCGGATTCTATTATAGCCAGGCACTATCCATGTCATCCGACGGTGTAAATGACTACATCGCTGGCTATGGTCACACTATCACAGGTATAGACCAGGCCGTGCTATGGAGCCAATCCGTGCAGGTCCAAGCCGTGCCAGCGCCTGCGGCTCTGGGCATGTTCTCTTTTAGCGCGGTCACCCTCCTAAGCCTCCTTCGTAAGCGACCCTGACCCCACCTCGGATTGAATGAAGACCCGTTTAAAACGTCGACGGGTAACTAAAATTCGGCACGGTACCCCCAGACGCGAAGCGTGAAGACTGCGGATTTCCGTGCCGCAGTGGGAGACCGTAATTTACACGCACAGCGTACTTAAGCCAAAGAACTGAGATGAAGTTTAGCGAGCACACGTAATGAATGTGATGGATAACACAGAACATACTAAAACTTGGCCGGACCTTGCGATTGGCCTTTACGACAAGCTCACCGGGCGCAACGCGGAGATTGCCTACGAGTTTAATGACCTTAGGGTCAGCGTTCCCAGCGGCACCGGTCCTAGCGCCGAACACGCCGAATGGCGCGTGAGCGGGCAAGTGAAAATAAGCACCCGGGATGGTAGCCAGAACCCAAACTAATCGTGGTCGGCCGCCTGCAGGGGACAGTAGTGGGTCGGCCGTTTTACGTGGAGGCAGACGGCGGTGAAATCTTGGTGAAGTTTGATGGGCTGGGTGCTTTACGTTCGACTTTGCCGCTGGCAAAGAAGGTTGTAACTTTAGTGGAGCATGTTCAGCTCAAGGGCTTTCCCATAATTAAGGTTCGTTGCGGGCGTTTGTTTCCCATCATGGTTAGGCAAAATGGGTGGGCGTGGAAGGTCCTCCTGAGGTTGACATAACCATGAGAGTTGCGGTGACCGGGGTAACCGGGTACGTGGGCGGGCGGCTTGTGCCCCTTCTGTTAGAAAAGGGTCACGAAGTCCTGTGCCTCGTCCGCAACCCCCGCAAGCTGGATGATCGTCATTGGCGAGACGACCCTAAAGTGGAAGTGATTGCCGATGACGTTTCAAATACGGACGATCTCGCGGCCAAACTTGCAGGATGCCAAGCCGCTTACTATTTGATTCACTCCATGCAGGTGAGTGGAAGTCAGTACGCCGAAGAAGATAGAAGGCTTGCGGAAACTTTCGCCAGAGCGGCAAAAGCCGCCGACGTCAAACACATTATTTACTTGGGAGGACTCGGAGAGATGGGGCAGAACCTCAGCGAACACCTCCAATCTAGGCGCGAAGTTGAGCGGGTGCTAGAAGAAGGCGGCGTGCCGGTCACCGCCCTGCGCGCCGCAATGATCATCGGCTCGGGCTCCGCTTCGTTTGAAATCCTGCGGTATCTGGTGGAACGACTCCCGATTATGGTCACCCCGCGCTGGGTGAAAACCGAATGCCAACCGGTCGCCATTGCTGATGTTCTGTATTGGCTAAGCAAATGCCTTGAGGTACCCGAGACAAAGGGGCAGGCCCTGGAAATTGGCGGTAAAGATGTGCTTCAGTATCGCGAATTGATGGACATCATGAGTGACGAGCTGGGGTTGCGCCGACGCATCGTGATCCCGTTACCGGTACTCACGCCGCGCCTCAGCTCCGGTTGGATCGGACTCGTGACCCCGGTCTCGTATCGCATCGCCCGGCCATTGGCAGAAGGGATGCGGAACAGAGTGGTGGTAACCAACAACCTGACCCAGCAACTTATGCCCCACGAGGCAATGGGGGTGCGCGAAGCGATTCATAAAGCCCTGGTGCGTGTGAAAGAGGGCAATGTCATCACAAGCTGGTCGGCGGCAGGTACCGTTCAGGGCGATCCAGAATGGTCGGGGGGAACCGTGTTTAAAGACCAGCGGACGATTGATATTGCCGCCGAAACGGGGCAGGTTTACCATGCGGTTTGCCGCGTCGGCGGAGGGCACGGATGGTATTCGGGCGACATTCTGTGGCAAATTCGGGGTTGGATGGATAAGCTCGTAGGGGGACCCGGCCTTCGGCGCGGGCGTCGGCACCCCGACCAGGTCGGCTACGGCGAAGCCCTTGATTTCTGGCGTGTGATCGGAGTGGATAAGGACAAGAGCCTTAAGCTGCTCGCCGAGATGAAGCTTCCCGGCATCGCCACTCTCGATTTTGCGCTCGACCCTCTCGCCGCAGGTTCCACCCGGCTAACGATGACCGCACGGTTCCGCCCCAAGGGTTTTGCCGGGCTACTCTACTGGTACACCGTCGTCCCGTTCCACAACATCGTATTCGGAGGAATGCTAAAAGGCATCAAACGCGCGGCAGAAGGTACCGTGCCACCCGTGCCGTCCGCTACTTTGTAGCCCAGATTGGGCACCAAGCGGGCGAATTCACACTTGCTGAAACGTTTTCGCCCTAGGGTGCACCTAAGTTCACGTTTAAGCAAGGAATTTGAACCCAGACGGTTATTGGGCGTCTCCCTCTGCACATAGCGGGTGCAAAGATTGGCGTGTTTTGGTGGTCCCTCACGCATTTGCAGCACCCCATACCCACTTCGTGAACCGGACTACTGTCCGGTGCCGGCGGAGCCGGCGGCGATTACTACGGGGGGGTCGGGGATTTTTAGTTTGTCGATTGCGTTGCGGCGATTTCTTACTGCTTCAAGCAGGCCCACCTTGTCGTGGGGGGCTTTTCGCCGTTGTTTGAACGCGTCGGCAAACACGGGCCACATGGGTTCTATGTTGTGCGAAAGGTCAAACACCATCACTCCCTGAGTCGTTGCGCACGCGGCCTGAAGCGCGGCGCGCAGGCCCGGCTGATTGCCGGGGTAGTCGGAGAGGGCGATTCCGGCGTAAGTCCAGGTTTCATCGCGCACCACTCGGTTGGTAAGTGTCCCCGCCGACTCGATGCAATTTCCGACCGGCAGGCCCTTGCTCATGGCCTCATAAATGGTGGCGGTGGGATAGTAGCAGCCAGAAATCATGAAATCTAACAAAGGCGCAAGGCCCGCGTTGCGGTAGGCCGGGGTGAGGAACCAGAATCCGGCATCCATTCGGGGCGATGCGTAATTGTTTCCCAGCGCGGGATACTCCCCGTACCAAGACCCGGCATAGAGGCCCAGTTTGACGGAAGGTCGGGCCGCCTTCACCACTCTTCTTACCTCGGCTAAGTAGGTCCTAAGTTGCGCGGAGCGCCAAGACATCCAAGCGTCAAAATACCGACCGGGCTGGATTCCCCGACCCAGCGACGGCGAGACCGTGAACTTAAAAACGTCATCCGGCCAAGTAAGATCTCGGCCAACAAAACTTTCAAACTTTGCCCGCGTTATCCGGCTGAAATCGGCATCGATGCCGCCGTATCTAAAACGATCATCGTAAAGAATCCCGTCCACATCGTAGTTCTGAGCCACCTCTCGAACGATGTCCAGCGCGTACCGGCGAACTTCGGGATGATTAGGATTCATCATCAGCGGAATTTGGCCATCGGGTCGCTCGGAGATGGGGATATAGTTGGCCACCGTGTCAAACGCAACCTTAGTACCGGGGGCGCATTCCCGTTTAAGGAAATCCGCCGCGTTCCCCGAGCCCCAGAGAATGTAACCGCCCCTGGGCACCGTCACCTTGATGTTGGGCACACCCAGCTCAAATCCATCCACCACTTCTCCGGTGGATCGGGTGGTCAAGGCAAACTCGTTTTTCTCGAAACTCAGAGGTACTTGGCGGGCAATTCCGATACGGGCAGGATCCAGCACCTCGGGGGTTAGGTCAAGGTCGTAAGTCTTTCCGGCCGTATTGCGTAGGATGGGGTTGCCCTCGTAGAGCACGGTTTGCTGATCTAACTTGGCGTAGCCCGGGCCAATTTTTGGAATTCGATGCCCCTCGCTAAACGCGTTCAAACTTACAAACAGATCCACTCCCCCCTTGTGCGCCTCACGCACAAAAATTGGGACGGGGTCAAAGTTCGCGGGAAGGGTTTGCCCCCTCCATTCGGTGAGTTTAGGCGCAATATGACTGGCAAAAATCACCTGACCGGAAATTGGCTTAATATCCAGAACAATGGTGTTGAACCCGGTTTCGCCAATTTTCTTCACCAACTCAATGATCTTGTCTTCGGTATTAAACCGGTCCAAATTTGCGGTGGCATCAATCCAAATAATGCGTCCCTGAAGACCTTCGCTGCGGGCCGCCTGTTGCGCCAACCCAATGCCGTTCTGCGTTGCGTCAATCATCACGCTGGGCAAAGAGGGCAAAGGGGAAACGGGTTGGAATCGGGGAGTGAATTGAGAGGAGAGTCCTTGACCAAGTAAGTAGACGGCCAAAGGAAAAACGAACGGCATGCGTGGGGTTTACCCGCGATAGACTGGAGAAGTAGTGCAAACCTGGGAGATTCCGTTGATAACCAAGAACACTTGCCCGGATGTCGCAAATTTGGCGCAATTAATGGGCCTCTGGGCAAGCGTTTCAACTCTAAAGCAGTTTCCGGGCTGTACGCATTGGCACCTTAAAAAACCCGGTGCCATCGGCACCTTGGAGGCCACATGGTGGCCCCAAGAGAACCGATTTTGGCTGAGCGTCCACGCAAATCGCAGCGCGGATTGGCAACCTGCGGCCGTTCTGGCCATCAAAGATTTAGTCATCAATCCCCAAAACGGATAATCGTTCGTCGTAAATCACCAACGCCTGCGATCGAAAACCCGGTATCACGAACGTATGCTCAGCATTCTCCTCGCCGCGGCAATCGGCGCGACTTCTCGGACCGACCTATCCGCCCCCGGCGAAAGCCATCTCACCAACATTCGGCAACTCACGTTTGGTGGCCAAAATGCGGAAGCGTATTGGAATCTGGACGGCACCAAGCTGTCCTACCAAACCCAACAGCCTCAGTTTCCGGATGAGCAGATTTTTTCGATTACGGGTGACGGATTAGACAATCACTTGGTGAGCACGGGCAAAGGTCGTTGCACTTGTTCTTACTACACGCCAGATGGTAAGTGGATTTACTTCAGTTCCACCCACGCCACCCATCCGGGCGCGCAACCTCCCATTGACCGGAGTAAAGGCTACGTTTGGATGGTGAATCCCGACTATGCTATGTACCGTTCAAGACCCGACGGATCGGGGATTCAACCGATCGTAGTCAAGCCCGGTGCCTACGTTGCGGAAACCACCATTGCTCCCAACGGCAAGTACATGGTTTG
Source organism: Fimbriimonadales bacterium (assembly GCA_038212035.1). Lineage (GTDB taxonomy): Bacteria > Armatimonadota > Fimbriimonadia > Fimbriimonadales > Fimbriimonadaceae > Fimbriimonas. Next base: position 719 of record JBBQUZ010000079.1, on the reverse strand, counting down.
GACCAGTGACTTTGAAGGTGACCTGGAAATCTACCGCTCTGATCTCAAAGGCGGTCACATCAAGCGACTGACGCATGAGGTTGGCTACGATGGCGGTCCGTTTGTAAGCTGGGATTCGAAGCACGTGGTCTACCGCCGCCAAGCCGTAAACTCTCCGGCGGAAGAAAAGGAATACAAAGACCTCTTGTCCCAACACTTAGTTAGACCCACTAAGCTTGAAATTTGGATGATGGATGCAGACGGCTCTCACAAGCATCAGATCACGCACCTAAATTGCGCCAGCTTTGCTCCGTTTATGCATCCGGATGGAAAGCGGATCATTTTTAGCTCTAACTACGGAGACCCCAAAGGTCGCGAGTTTGACCTATTCATGGTGAACTTAGACGGATCGGGACTAGAGCGAATCACCCACGCGCCAGAATTCGATGGCTTCCCCATGTTCACCCGAGACGGCAAGCGACTGGTGTTCGCCTCTAACCGTAACGGAAAGGTTGCCCGAGAAACCAACCTGTTTGTCGCCGATTGGAAAGACTAGGGCGCTTCGCAAAGGTTAGAACATTGGACGGATAGGTGAAAGGTCATACGCATTTAGATAAGCCTCCAAACGGTGAATTGCTTTGGGGTCTGCGCCTCCTTCAAACTAAATCCATCCAAAAAGAACGGATAAAACAAGCCTAGAGATGCCTAACTGAATGTATAAGACTCGCCCTCCTCTGTCC
>JBBQUZ010000078.1:0-17104 GCA_038212035.1 Fimbriimonadales bacterium | reverse complement strand
GTCCTACTTCAAAAGCTCGGTCTCAAGCTGCCTACAAGCATCGAATTGGCCAAAGTGTAGTGTAACAAATCGCCTGAAAACCATCCCCCTTAGACTCAAATTTCACCGACAATACACCCCAACTGCGGAACTTGGGCTAGAGTCCAAATCACCTTCTTCAGATTTCCCTGCGCCGACACCGCACCGATCTCCTACAAATCCATGCTTTTCAAATGCGTGATATCAAGCTCAAGTCCTGACAAATTGCGATCCCACAACCGATAGCTGGGCTACATTTCCCCTACCGGCGGGCAAAAGGGCGATCAGAATTTAGCAATTCAAGCAGGGGTGACAAATATTACGGAAACGGGTTGTCCATTCAGCGTGATCTCTTCTCGAAGGCAATGGTTTTTACGTGCAGCGTATAGCCTCCGCCCTCCCCGTTCCAAGATCCAAATATAACTTGAACCGCATGCAGGGGATCAAACTTCATTGATCGTGTGTCCAGTCCTTTAAGCGGAATAAACACGGTACACCAGGCTCCGCGGGGCCACGTGTGCTCCACGGCGGTAATCGCCGTGCGGCTTGTGGTGTGGTGGCCCCCCGGAGACGCCAAGCTGACTGCAATATCCGCAGGAGGGTGAGGTCCCGACACTCGAAAAGTCAGCTCAACCGCGTCATATGCTCGAATATCCGTTCCCGCAAATTCTGGAACCCATGGCGCCCATTGCCAGCCAAACTCCACGAATCCATGGGAATGGGTCGCACGGAATGTAAGTTCCCTCGTTTGGCCTACCAAATTTCGGGTTGCCGTCAAGCCCGACTTCGGCCCCGCCGGCGACACCCACATCTCTCCCACCGAATGGATATGTCCGTCCCAGACCACTAATGGGGGCAAGCTAGAGACTCCCACTAATTGGGTTCTTGTGCTCAAAGCAAATTGAATACAAACGAGAGCTAACAGGGTTTCCACAGGTACGCCAACCTATGATTGCTCAAAAAAGGTTTAGAACCCACGATAGGCACGGATTTAACTTTCCCAAGTGTCAGACGGAGTGGTTGCGAAACTAGATCACACTTAACCCAAGTTCGACGTCGTTTAGGCTCAATTTGGCTAAGAGGCACCGCAATTTAGTGCGCGGACTGCCCTTCCGTGACCCGATCCACAAAAGCTTCGGCTGCTGAAAAAATTCGATCCCTTCTTACGGGCTCAAGTTTGTCTAAGCTCTTCACCACCAGCGACATCCGCGGATTCTTTGCCAGTAACTCGCGGTGGCGGTGAATGAACCGCCAATACAGCCCGTCCCACACCTCGCACCATGGTCCGGGGGAGAAATCCGACATTTTTCGCAGATATGCGCTTCCGCTGATATACGGTTTGGTCGCAAAAAGACCGCCGTCCGCAAACTGAGACATTCCAATCACATTTGGCAACATCACCCAGTCGGCGGAATCAATAAACATCTCCATAAACCACCCGTAAGCCTCATTCGGGTCAACTTCGCACATCAACATCACCGCCCCCGCCACCATTAATCTCTCGATGTGGTGCGCATAGCCATGATCTTGCGCGCGCTTAATCACGGTGTCCAATGGCAATAGCCCGGTGGTTCCGTTCCACCAAAAAGGCTTTAATGTCCGAGAATGCCCAAGTACGTTCGGCCGCTCTTCAGGATATTCATCGTAAACACGACGGATAAATTCTCGCCAGCCGATTACCTGCCGAAGAAATCCCTCTAGGGAGTTTAGAGGAACGGGCCGACGGTCGTGCCGGGCCAGCGTGTGCTCAATCACCTCACGGGGCGTGAGCAAACCCGTATTCAGCAATGGCGACAATAGACTATGAAATCCTACGCGGTGGGTTTCGCTCAGCGCGTCCTCGTAGTCACCAAAATCATCCAGCCGCATCTCCAGAAACTCGTCCAACCACGCCCGTGCGCCCGCATGGGTAACCGGATAGCCAAAGTCTTGAGCGGCACCCGCATGACCGTTAAATTGACCCTCAACCGCGCGCATTACTTCCCGAGTTATTTCGTCGCACGCCGCGAGCCATATTGGCGGAACCTCCATTTTCGCGCGGAACGGTTTCCGGTTTTCTGAGTCAAAGCTCCACTGTCCACCCTTCGGGCGGCCGTCCCTATCCACCAATATGTTTAACTTTTTGCGAACATAAATATAAAAATCGCCCATCAAAAGTCGCTTATAGGCAGACCGATAGATGGACCAATCCTCTGCGGTGGTCAAAAACATGGGGTTAGGATGGACAACCAACTTGAGCCCCGCGCCCTCTACCGAGGTCCGGATCTGGAAACGAAAGGCTCGATCCGAAACTTCATAAACATGGATTCTCTCGATCCCCCGCGCCGTGGCGATCTCTAAACACTGGGCCAATATTCCTGGCGAATCAGGAGTCGCCAGGGGGGAATAGATCACTTCGCGACCTAACCCACGCAGTCGCTCCGCATCGTGCCGCATCGCAGAGAAGAACAAAACTAGCTTCTGCTGATGATGACGAACTCGCGTGGCGAGTCCCCAATCTTCCGACATAAGAATGGACGCATCGCCGGGAAGCCCGTCCGGCAACGCTTCAAATAGTTGATCACCCAGTCTCAGCAGAAGATCATTAGTCACTTCTCGTCTTCTACGTAGCGACGACCCCATCCACCACGGCAAAGTGGGTCAGCGGTTGGTTGCCCGCCCTAATTACCGCTTCCACTTCTCTGAATTCCCACCGAATCGCAAACTCCAATGGCGTCTCACCTTTTTTGGTGCGCGCCTCTAGATTGGCCCCCGCCCTAATGAGCGCGTAGGCAACTTGAGCCTGGTTCCAGGCGGCGGCCACGTGAAGCGGAGTTTCTCCGTTTTCACAAACCTCATTTACATTCGCTCCGGCTTCTAAGAGAAGCTTCACCAGCGGCGCTCGCCCCATCCGCCGGCCCTGCGCGGCAAACCAGAGCGGGGAGTTGCCCCCGGTGCCGGTAACCTCCACCGCATTTAAAGCGTTCACGTTTGCCCCACGATGAACCAACTCCGCTACCAATGCGGTGCGACCGCACCGAGACGCCATCATCAGTGGCGTACCGATTCCTGTGGGTGGGGTGGTATCAAGTTCTTCTGGATGCAATTCTAAATGTTCGCATACCCTGCGCACATCCCCCACCCGAATATTCGTGGCAAAAGTTCTTTCGGTTCCCGACCGAATCAAAATGGGAATCAATTCAGGATGGCCTGCATCGGCACCATACTCGCAGGCCAAATCCAGCGGGGTTGCCCCGCTCGAGTCTCTCACGTTAGGATCTGCCCCATTTGCCAAGAGGAACTCCACAACGTTGACTTTGCCCTGCTCAGCGGCAAAATGGAGCGGTGTTCGCTCCGCTCCAGACTCATTAGGATTCAGACCGTGATCAAGTAGCACTTGGCACATGTCGATTCCACCCACCAAGATCGCCGGGAACCATAAACGAGGACTGAGCAATTCGGGATCGTCCGCCAACAGCTTATGAAGCAACTCAACGTCGCCATCCATCACGGTTTGATCAATAATTTTCTTCTTATTACTACTGGTTGTCATCAACCCTCCCCCAATATCTGCAAAGGCGATTCAATTCTCCAAGACTCTTCCGAAAAATTCGCCCGTGCTCCCTCCCTATTCTTATAGGAAATGTCCAGAAAAGGCAAGGTCTGTCCAGCGGCTGATAACATATTTGGGATACCGTATGCTTGGTATGTCTCCAGAAATCGCGGACCAAGCTTCATCTTATCCAGGGCCAGTTTCTGCCCAAATGCTGGACGAACTTAGAACCTACGTGATTGCGGAGCCGTACCCATTTGCCCTCAACTTGGCTAAGGGCCAAGGCATGTGGCTAGAAACGGTGGACGGCCAGCGCTTGTTTGACTGGGCGGGCTATTACGGCTCCAAACTCATTGGTCACAACCACCCTGGCCTTTACCAACCGGCCTACCTTCAGCGTCTGGGAGTGGCCGCCAACAACAAGGTTGCCAATCCAGATTTTCTCACCCCCGAATGCCTGGCCTACTATCGAATGCTCCACCGCGTAGCCCCGGAGATCATGCGAAATAAAAATCTGGAGGTCTACGTAGTGAACTCCGGAGCGGAAGCGGTGGAGAACATGATGAAATATCTCATCGCAAAGTTCAACCAAAAGCAGATGGCCAAGGGCCAAATGTCGCCCAACCGACGCTTCATGTACTTTGACAAAGCGTTTCATGGTCGAACCGTATTTGCACTCGGAGTCACCCAAACCATTGACCCTGTAGCCACCAAAGACTTTCTTGGGCTGGGTTCCAGCGGAAATATCAAGCTCCCTTTTCCCAGCTTTGACAGTGGCGTAACGACGGCTGAGAATCTCGCCAACGCAGAGCGATCGCTTCACCAAGTAGAAAGCGCCCTTTCGCTAATGGCGGGCGAAATTGTGGGGATCATTGTCGAGCCGATCCAAGGTGCGGGGGGACAGCGAGTGGCACTACCCGAATTCTTTCGCGGGCTTTCGCAGTTGTCCCACGATTACGGGGTTTACCTCGGATTTGACGAAGTTCAAACCGGACTCGGTGCCACCGGTCGAATGTTTGGCATCGACCACTTTGATCTCCCATTTCCTCCCCTCGCCCTGGCAACGGGCAAAAAATTTGGCAACGGAGTCGTGTACATGTACGAACCCCTTGATGACATCGGAGTCCTCGATTCGACTTGGGGCGGCAGCCTTGCCGACATGGTGCGCGTGGTCCGCGAGATGGAGATTGTAGAGGAAGAGGGTCTCATTGCGGCGGCCGCGACAAACGGTTTTTATCTAGCGGCAGGACTCCAAAGGTTAGTAGACCGGTTTAACCCGGAGATGAGAAATGTACGCGGTCTGGGGCTCTACCAAGGATTCTCTCTCAACACCCCAGAGCAGAAAGCTACATTACTTAGGGTGGCCCGCGAACAGTTTGGGCTCTTGCTTTTAGGGGCTGGAAATCGATCCATAAGAACCCGCCCCAATCTAAGCGTGACCCTCCCAGAAATTGAACTGTTTCTTAAGGTGCTGAGTTCATCTTTGGAAATCACGTTCTCTCAAACAACATAGGTCCCAACCCACTCCAGTCCACTCCAAAGCGGTAATCTTGCCGACTCATGGAACCCGTTCGAATCGGAATCGTGGGCTGCGGAAACATCAGTGGAATTTATTTCCACAATCTCGGCTCTTACCCATCAACTAAGATCGTTGCCTGCGCCGATCTTGACCTTGACCGTGCCAAGTCTGCGGCCGAGAAGTATGGAGTGGCTCTAGCCTTAACTCCAGATGAACTCATTGCTCACCCCGACGTGGATCTCGTGCTAAACCTCACGATTCCCGCCGCCCACGGACCGGTGGCACAGCAGGCCGTAGAGCACGGAAAGCATGTGTACAACGAGAAGCCTCTCACCGCCACCCGAGCTCAGGCCCAGACGCTTCTGGCCACCGCAAAACAGAACGGAGTTCTGGTGGGGGGAGCACCCGACACTTTCTTGGGGGGTGGTATCCAAACCTGCCGCCGCCTCATCGACGAAGGTCGCATTGGCCAGGCCATTGGCGCGCAGGCATTTATGCTTTGCCGGGGTCATGAGAACTGGCATCCGGCACCCGAATTCTATTATCAGAAGGGCGGTGGTCCCATGCTGGACATGGGTCCGTACTACGTAACCGCCTTAGTTAACTTGCTGGGCCCTGTTCGTAGAGTCACGGGTTCCGTGAGAGCCTCCTTCCCCACGCGTCTCATCACCAGCCAGCCCAAAGCAGGCACCATCATCACGGTGGAAACCCCCACCCATCTCACCGGGGTTCTCGACTTTGCCTGTGGTGCCATCGGAGAGATCACCACCAGCTTCGACGTGATGCATTCACGCCTCAACCCCATCACAATTTACGGTTCCGAGGGAACCCTGATTGTTCCGGACCCCAACGGATTTGGTGGAGACGTTGAAGTGTGGGGCAAGGGCGATTCCACGTGGACTAACGTGCCCCTAAGCCCGGGCTTTAACGAGAACGACCGAGGGCTCGGGGTATTAGACATGGCATATGCAATCCGAAACGGGCGTACCGCCCGAGCGGGTGGCGGCCTTGGGTATCACGTTTTAGACATCATGCTGGCGTTTGAAGACTCCTCTAACACCGGCAAACACATCGACATCACGAGCGGAGTTCAGAGGCCAGATGCCCTCGCACCGGATCAATATCTAAGCGAAAGGGCTTGATATTTGCTATTCATTGAGTGGTGATGAATCACTCAATGAATGGTGATCACACCGGGCTCATTTTCTTTGCCCCGAACCGTGATGTGGATGGGAATAAATTGTTTTATCACCCAGATGATCGTCAATAAGCGGCTGGTGAGCCGGGAGACCGAAATCACACTAGGCCCGTCTGCCAGGGCAAGAGGAAGTATGATCTGATCGGCTAAATAGGGGTCTATCGTGGCGTTTGATGCCATCCAGTCAAATACTTCCTCAAAGGCGGCCTGGGCCACCGCCTCCATTCGCATTCCTCGAGACCCCGTGGCGGCCCCGCTTCCAAGTCCGCGTTCGTATTCTGCCCACACGGTAATGAAGGCTCCGGGCCCATTGGCGGCAACGGAAACCATTTCAATCTCAATCGGCAAGTTGGCGGATTGTGCCAATCGCTTGAGGTGAAGCACCCCTCGCTCCCCCGCCGAGACAGGAGCATGCGATGTGGTGACGGTGGCGTGAAGCCCCCTTAGTCCGCCGCGATCGCTCCATTGGAGTCCATTTAGCGCACTGGGTTCCACGTCAAGCAATACTTCTCCCGCCGAGTCGCGGCCAAAGGCGGCCCGAGCCAGTTCGGGGAAGGCGTAGATTCCCATCCGTTTGAGTGCCTGCAGAGTCACGTTGGCAAAGCCGTCATAACTAATCGCGTTGGCCCCGTGGGTTTCTCCTTCCACACTAATGCAGGAGTACGTTCCGGTTCGCGCAAGAACGGGAAGGAGGGTGCCTAGGACAATGAGGGCGTTGGGGTACCGGCCGGTTTCTGTACCGGCCCCCTTGAGAACTCCATTTAGCCCCTTTGCCCGACGAGTGGGCGTAAATCTTAGCGTTGACGATCCGACTTCTGCCCCCTCTAACTCGGCCTCAGTAGAGGAAGCCAAGGCAAAGAGGACGACTAAATCTTCTCCATCTAAGCCGGGATAGCGTGTGCCAGAACGGATATTGGACACAAAGACAGGCTGTTGATGAAGGGCCGCCATTGCAACGGCGGCTCTAAGCAGGGCACCTCCGCCTTCCCCATAAGCCCCATTCAGCGTAACCAGACTGGTTGCGTTTGTCATCCTAAAGCTTGAGTTTAAACACCACAAACTCCAAGATTTTTAACGTGTAGGCCAACGCAATGATCGTGAAGATGACCAGCATCAATTCAACAAACGCGGGTGGCACGTTTGCCTGTCCAAGCGAGTTGTAGCTGACCCCTTGAACCACCTTGTTGATCTCAATCACCATGTGCTGGGTGCCTTCTAAAAGTGCCCCCCGCAATGCCACATATCCGCCCACAAAGACAGCAAAAGTCACCGGCAAAAGCACGGTGTACTTATGCCGTTGGTGTTCATTGTAAATCACGCAGTTCTTGCACCGCTCACTCTTCTGGGCACTTGTTAGCCGAGAGTTCCTCGGAATCATTGCCGCCGCAAGTACTTGATCTTTGGGAATCACCTTGGAAGACATTGCGTTGCGAATGACTTCTTCCTCGCACATACAGCCCACTTGCTCTTTCCAACACGTGCGCTTGGCATGAAAGATGGGGCATTTCTCCCTAACAAATTTTCTGCAGTAAGGGAGTTGCCAGCACTTTCCCAGAATAACATTCTGCTTGTCTGGCTCTTCCTTCATTCCTTTGCCGTAGCGCATCTGGTCTGACTTAACGCCAACCTTTACCCGGTTGCGAACGCGAAGCCCGAGGTCCACCACCAGGACGCCAATAGCGACCACACCGTATGCCATGCCGCCCTGTTGGAGCGCACTTAGCGCGGCTTGAATCGCCCCATTAGAAGAGGTTCCTCCGGTAATTTCCGGAACGTAGAGGGGAGCAAAATAGAGCAACGCCGAAAAGATGAGCTGAGCCGCACCTAACAGGTCCTCGCCCCAGAACGTGTAACTGGCCCCTACCGCTAGGCCAAGTAGCCCGGCCACAAGGACCTTTCGGAAGATCTCAACGTTCCGCAACGCATCCGCCGTTTCTTGGTGCGCATTCTGACCGTTAAGGTGAAAACACGTAAAGACCAAAAAAGCAATGGCCGCAAGAGAGGCCAAGCCACCGAGGAACATCAAAAATCGGGCGCATCCACTCAAGAAATCTTGAAAGACGTCCGAAAGCTCGCCCCCAGAACCCGATCCTCGGTAACTCATTATTAAGCCAACAACCTACTTCTTGACGCGTTCTAGGTAGGCATCGGTGCGAGTATCGACTTTAATCACATCACCAATATTGATATGGAAGGGCACCAACACGGTGGCTCCGGTTTCTAGCTTGGCGGGTTTGTTGCTGCCACTCACCGTATCGCCTTTAAATCCGGGGTCGGTTTCCGTAACTTCAAGTTCCATGAAGTTTGGAAGTTCGTAGCCCAGCGTTGCTTCGCTTGCTACAATTGCCACGATCTCAGAATCTTCCTTGAGGTACTTTCCCTGCGGTCCCAACTGCTCTTCGGGAATCGGAATCTGCTCGTAGGTATCCAAGTCCATCACGATTGCGTCCTTACCTTGCCGATATAGGAACTGCATCTTGATCTTGTCCACCCGGGCGGGCTCTACGCGCTCTCCAGATCGGAACGTCTTTTCAACCACCTGACCAGACTTAATCTTCCGAAGTTTGGTTCTTACGAATGCGCCGCCCTTGCCGGGTTTAACATGCTGGAACTCGATGATCGTCCAGACCTCGTTGTCCATGTAAAAGTGCATTCCATTTCTAAAATCGCTGGTGTCAACGGCCAAAGTTGCGTGCTCCTCATAGACCCTCCTGCGTGAACATCCGTTCCCCAAGAACTGCCTACCCACAGATTGTGGCATGAGGGCATTCTCACGCGTGAGGCAGAGCCGCTCAGAAGGGCATGATACGGCCCAATCCATGCGGGGAATTGCGAACCACGTCCAAAGACCTAGCGGATCATGCCCATTTGGGCTCGTCATGTACGTATGATAAAGTCAATGAAAATGGAAGGCTCAACCCACTTCAATTCGAACAATTCTGGCCGCAATACTTTTTTCTTCGCGGTCATCGCCACGGTTTGGGCCTGCCCGCTCTGGAATTCGGCGGCTCACGCACAATTCGTGTATCCAAAGCCGGAATACAACCAGCCTAAGCCCGGAGCCTACGTTGAGGATCCATTTATCGTCAAGTATCGTCGCAAGTTTTTTGCGGTGTTTCACGGCGATTACGCTACCTTTAACCAAGCATACGGAGAAATCGAAGCTCAACTTAAAAAAGACCCCAAAGATGCCAGAGCCATGGTGTGGCTGGGCAACGGTCAAACGGTAAAAGCCGGCGTGCTCATGCTTAAAGGCAAGGCCAGCGAGGCCATTCCGCTCATGGAACTTTCCAGAATCACGCTCGACAAAGCGGTTGCCCTACGACCGGCCGACCCCAACATCTATATGATGCGGGCCGCCACCCTTTACATTCAGGGCCAATATTGGCCGGCCGCCACGATTCCAAAAAAGAATTGGGAGACATTGCGGTTCGATTGCCTTAACTTCATTAACTTCATTGGACCGAAGCGAATGAACGACGTATCCATTCATGTTCGCGGAGAAGCGTATGGAGAATTGGGGATAGCGTATCTGAATCTCGGCGATACAACCCACGCGAAGGCCGCTTTTCAGAAGATCACCCAACTGAACCCAGGCACCGACTACGCAAAGCGAGCACTAAAAGAAATCGCAAAGATCGAAAAGTCGTCCAAGTAGGCGTCAGAACCATCGCCTGCGATGGTGGCTCGTCCATTGCGGGAGAAGGGCTCAGAACCCTCGCCTGCGGCGGTGGCTCGTCCATTGCGGGAGAGGGCAGGGTGCAATGCGGTTTAGTTAAGCATGGAAAGGGCGAATTAAATTGGCGGTATGCGCCTTTTTTACATTAGATCGCCACACCCAAGACCGATGAAATGGGCCCCAAAAGAGCCTAATTAAACCGTATTGGGGCAGGGTGAGGGTGAATTCCGATTTTTAAACGGTCCCTTCCGCAAAAAGCACCTTCGAACCCGGGCGTCGAAGCAATCTTTTTGGGTTCTCAGCGCACTACCAATTGGTAGGCAGCCGACCCCCCTCATCCCAACCCTTCTCCCCCAATTTCGAGAGAAATCGGGGGAGAAGGGCTTTCAGAACTTGACGCCAAGGGACAGACTAAACGAATCCGTTTTCACTCCCTCGTTTGAACCGTTGTAGTGGTAGGCCGCTTCAATGCTGAATCGCTCCTCGAACATTACACCCAGAAGCACACGACCACCCAGGTTCCATTTCTTTGTGCCCACGCTTTGAACTACCGCAGTGGAGCCAATGGTAACCGTCTTGCTGGCATCCAAATCTGTGTAGGCAAGGCCAAGACCCAATCCGCCGTAGGGCACTACATTCTCTTTGCCCATCTTTGCATCGCCGGTGGAGAATGGCATTCGCTCGGTGTAAGTTAAACCGTAAACCGAGAGCTTGTTGTCGTTTCCGCTATTGCGAGACCAGTCAAAATCCACGCTTGGTTTGCTAAGAGGAGACAAAAACCCCTTGCATTGCAAGTCGTAGCTAACTCCCAGCCCAAATCCGCTGGCCTTGGTTAAGTCTTTGGCTTCATTACCAAGGAGGGAATTCAATCCCACCCGAACCGTAAATGGTGACGCTTCTTTCACCGCGCTACTCGCGGTTGCAACTATCACCAACAAACCCGCCGAAATCAATAATCTTTTGTTCATGCTTTTCTTGTCCTCCGTGTATTTGAGACTCTCGTAAATATAGCACGATGGTGCTCAACTCCCTGGGTCAAAATTCCTTGGCCAGAAGTCCAGCACTTCCCGCTTAAGGAGGATCCCAAGGTGCCAGCGTATGTCACCTTCATCGCCCGGAACCCGTGGACTTACGGCAAGTATTAAGCTCGCAAAACTGACCCACTCATTGGGCGATTTCGTGAACTCAACAAACAGCGCATCAAGGATGGGTTGCCGAATAAGCGGCAAAGTCTCGTCATAAAATCTAATCTCTGATTTTCCGTCTGCAACCTTCATCCCTAACTCGCTGAGTCGAACTCGGTCCCGTTCCAAATCAAAATCCCGAGACCCATAATTTCCGTAAAGATGCCCAAATGGAGCGGGCAACCCAATAGAGTTTGCCCTTCCGCGCCGTGACTCACGGGAGACTTGGCTTTCTTGGCTTGCCCCCATCCTCAGCGCTTCCGCCAGCGAAAAGAACCGATCTAGGAAGTGGGGAGTCGCATACTCAGAAACCACCCGCTCCCGCGCCGCCGCTCCCATTGATTCTCTTAGCTCCTGCGACTTTAATAGCTGGGACCACTTTTCCCAGAGGACAGACGAATCCAAGTGGGTAGTTTGGGCCAGCAACAGAAGATTCGTCATAAATCCGGCGGCTGGCGATAGGCCCTCAACCCGATCCAATCCCGGCATGGTGTAGGTCGGAATCACAAATCCGGTCACCCCATTAACAACCGTCTCTCGTAACGCCGCCCAATCGCTCACAATAGACGGCACCCCGCACGCCGCCGCCTCCAGCGCGGTGTTACCAAACGATTCTTGTGCGTTGTCACTGGGAAATAAAAACACATCGCTCGCCCCGTAGAGCATCGGACGCGTCCAGGGTTCAACCGTAGTTTGAAGGAGAAACCGGCCCTCCAGATGAGCCTCTTTGGCCGCCGCCCGCAGGCGATTTGCATAGCCCTCCAAGTTCTCTGCCCCCGCGATTAATAAAAAGTCGTTGCGCCCTGCCATTGCTCCGAAGATTCTGATACTTGGCAACAGATCGGCCTTTGAATTGGGAGTCAACCGTCCCAGATACAAAGAAATGGTGCCTTCCAGCGGCAACCCCAGGAGGCGACGATACTCCCGTTTTTGTTCTTTGGAAACCGGTCGAAACTGATCTGCATCAATCGGGTTCGGCATCACGTCAATGCGGCACGGTAAGGGCTTGCCGGGGGCAAGATAACCCTGAAACACTCTGCGCAAAGAATCTTTGGAAGCCTCCGCGAGCGCCAAAATCGAATCAAACGAGACCGGTTCTGCCCCCGCCACCTTATTGAGTTCCGTGTGTTGGGACATCGCACCCAACCCGTGAGATTGGCACATGATGGCAATTGGCCCGAGAGCGTACCGATCCCTAAGATAACGGTCTCGGGCCAAGAATTCCTGATCTAGGCAAAGCAGAATCCGCGGAGTCAGATCGCTCCAAACCTCGGGCAAGTCATGGAGGGCATAGAACCGCAAAACGCCCTTGCCTTGCCGAGATTTCGGAAGAATAGCCGCCGCAATTTGGGCGAGTTTTTCCTTGCGCTGAAACTCCGCCGGCGGAAGAAAAAACTCAAACGCCTCCGTTCGAGGGTCTGAAATCAGCTTCTCCAAAATGCTCTGGACTAAAAGGTTCGCGCCGTGTAATTCTAGTTGCGGAGAGTATGGTTCCAATTGCTCCGGCAACTGAAGAAGGCAACTCACTCTAAACGGCACCATGGACTATTGAGCCATCACATCGGCCAGCAAAAGCTTCTCTGGGTCAATATCCCGTTCTGTACTCAAAACGTAAGAAAGCGGATGAGACACCAACTTGCCTCCATCTACCCCGGCCATTTCCGACCTAAACCCACTCAGTAGTCGGTTGGTGGCCAACGCGCCTAACCGCAGGGCGAGCACCCGATCAAATGCGGTTGGACTTCCTCCGCGTTGCATGTGCCCCAGCACGACATGGCGCGTTTCAAACCCGGTGTTACGTTCCACAAAGTCCTTAATATCGGCGGCTCGCGCGGCACCTTCCGCCACCACGATAATGGAACTGCGTTTGCCCTTCTGCGCGGATTGCCGTAGCGAATCGCAAATTTCCAACAAGGAGTAAGGAACTTCCGGCAACAGCACCGCCTCCGAACCGCCCGCAAGGCCCGCCTCCAACGCGATGAACCCGTTTCTACGGCCCATTACCTCGATAACAAAGACTCGCTCGTGAGAGTAAGCGGTGTCTCTCACCCGATCAATCGCGTCAACCGCCGTGTTGACGGCGGTATCAAAGCCAATCGAATAGTCCGTACCCGAAATATCGTTGTCTATAGACCCAGGAACCCCCATCACAGGAAAATTGAACTCTTCATGAAGCTTCAGCGCACCGGTAAGGGATCCGTCCCCACCAATCACCACCAAGCCTTCCACCCCATTGGCATGAAGAACTTCCACCGCTTGCGTGCGGCCTTCGGGAGTCATGAACCGCTTACTTCGAGCGGTTCGCAAAATCGTGCCGCCCCGATCAATGATGCCACCCACACTTTGAGAGGTGAGAGGACGGCTCTCGTTATTGATCATGCCTTCATAGCCGTGATCAAAACCGATTATTTTTGCCCCGCGACTAATGGCGGCCCGCACCACCGCACGTAGCGCCGCGTTCATTCCGGGCGCGTCGCCGCCGCTTGTTATGACTCCTATCGTTTCCAAATTACGAATGCCCCCTCTGAACGCCACAAAACGCCGAACTCAGCAAGGATACCGGGACAAGCGACGGGCTGAAGTCACGGCACCAACGGTCCGACGTATAGAATAAGGACGAAGCACAAGCCTCGTTCTGTTCTATGACCTCTGCAGAATTTATTCCGCCCCTCGTTGCCGACCTCAGATCCTCGGTTGGCACTTTGATGCGTCCGACTTTGCGGATAGATGAGCAAGACTCCATCCAGCTTGCCTCTTCGCGGGTACGAGAAAACGGAGCCTACGTGCTACCGGTGGTCCGGCGAGACCATTTCTTGGTCGGCGCAATTACCGAAGCTAGCTTAGCCAAAGCCCTTGCCGATGATGTGAACCCCTCCGACGCCGCGCACTTGGCAATGGAACCGGTGACCACCATCCGCCCCTATGCAAGTGGCGCCGAAGCACTGCGCCTCTTAGCCAACTCACGGGTTCCCACGCTGTGCGTAACCGATGACTCCGGTCGACTCATGGGCATTATCGCGAGCAGTGACCTCTACCCCCGCCGCCGAGTCCCTCCTTTACCGCCATCGGTTGGCGGGATGGCCACTCCGTTTGGTGTCTACCTCACTACCGGTACCGCATCCGGGGGACCTCCAAAATATGCGCTGGTAGCTACGGGAATGGTGATGTTTTGCTTACTAGCAGGCGGCCAACTCTTAGCCAATCAAGTTCAACTCGGCCTGATTCACCTTTATGCACCCGGGAGGTTGAGCGACTTAGCCGACATGGTTTTGCCCATCGCCTTCTTTTTGGTCGGCCTCAGAACTCTCCCGTTGGCCAGCATTCACGCGGCAGAGCATCAGGTGGTGCATGCCATCGAGCGGGGAGAAGAGTTACGTCCAGAAGTCGTGAAGCGGATGCCACGCGTTCATCCACGATGCGGCACGAACCTTGCCGTTGCCGCGGCAATTTTCTCGTCGCTTGCGTACTCTAAACTGATCCCATCCGAAGAAATTAGGTTCCTGCTTGCCGTGATTGCAACCGCCTTTTTATGGCGCCCGGTTGGAAGCTTTGTTCAACAATTCATCACCACACGCCCCTCCTCAGACCGCCATATTCAGCAAGGCATAAACAGCGGAAATGAACTGCTTAATAACTACGTAAACGGAAAAAGTGCAATGCCCAGTGTATGGCAAAGAATCTGGAACGGAGGCATGTTGCACGTAATGTCCGGCAGTTTGTTGGTGTTTGGCATTCTGTGGGGCGTCAGCAAAGTGTTTCACCTCGACCTTGGACTTGGCCTTTAACTATGCAAGAATCTTCTTTTGCGTTTCCTCAAATGATCGGTGCAATGCTGAGCGGAGGCCCCGCTGGGTTGATCTATTTGGCGGTGCTTTTACTGTTCATTAGCCCCATTTATTTATTGCCAAAATCTGCGTAGAGGTACACTTCAGGTTCGCGTGGTTATTTTCTACAACATCATCTTGGGTATTGGCATCCTCGTGGCCATCTTGTTCTCCGCCCTCGTTCTGCTGACGGGAAAAGGCGATGCAATGTCCGGCGGCTCAAGCGTTCGCACTTCGTTCAAAGGAAAGGCCAGCTTTGATGACCAGATGTCCGTCATGACCCTCGGCTTAGGCATTGGGTTCATGGTGTTGATGCTCGCGGTAGACGTTCTGGGCAAGTTCCTCGAGAAGAAGTAAGCGAAGAAGGTTGTCGCCCCGCCCAACGCCCACCGCCGACCCCGGGTAGGCCCCAGCTCACCACTTTAGTTTATGCTGGAACACTTCGTCCAGGGATACTTTTAAGACCTGGCCGCTTAAACCTGTTCGATCAATCGAAAGGCACGGGCCGCAAGTTTGCGCCATTGTGATGAGCTTTAGCCAACTCACCTTTTTACGACAAGACTTTTTAGGCTCTGTGCTTCCACAAAATGATTTGGGTGCATTGAAAGCCGGAGATTCAAAAAATTAAAGTCCCCCCGACCCTGAAAGGGGGCAGGAGGGACACTGAATGCACATTCACTTGGAATGGGTGTTAGGCTGCTTTCTTGGCACCCTTCATTTTCTTGCCGGATGGGATGACCATGCTGGCAGACTTCTCGTACTTGGCGGGATCGGCCTTGAACTTTGCAGGGCAACCGTTGCAGCAGAAGAAGTATCGCTTGCCCTTGAAGTCAGCGTACATCTTGTTCTTGGTTGCCTGAGCAATATTTACCGTCTCGGTGCCCATTACTGCGCACTTGATGGTGGTTGGGGCCTTGGGCGCGGTGACCTTAGGGCCAGTAGCAGAAGCAACGCCGAGAACGGCAACCGAAAGAAGGCTGAGAGCAATAATTTTCTTCATAGTGTTCACCAAATGGATTACTGGCCAAGCCAGTGATCCGCAGACTCCGTAACAGTATACGTATTGGTATAACGATCTGTATCGGTCAGAGTTCCCATGAACCTAAAAATTCTCCACACCAATGATTTTCATGGGACTCTTCGAGGTGGAAAGCTTGCTTCACTGGAAATTTTGCGTCATGAAGCCAACCTCTACTTTGACGGTGGTGATGCTATTCGAGCCGGCAACTTGGGAATTCCTATGCACACAGAAGAGGTCTGGTCGTTTTTAGCAGACCTCCAATGTTCCGCTAGCGTGATGGGGAACCGCGAATCACACATCATAGAATCCGGTTGGCGCGCTAAGCTGGCCGGAGCCACTCACCCCGTTCTCTGCGGGAACCTCCGGCGTAAGAACGGCGAGCGTCCCCTTCCCGGCACGGTCACGTTTAACGTTAACGGCCTCAGGGTCGGAGTAATCGGCGTCATGGTCGCCATGGTGACGGACCGCATGGCCACCCGGGCGGCCAGTGCATTCTTGTGGGATCCTCCCATCGAAACCGCGGTTTCGCTGGGCAATCAACTTAGAGGATCCGTGGACTGCCTTATTGGATTGACCCACATTGGCTTTAACCAGGATCAAATCCTGGCTCAGCAGTCCACTGTTTTTGACGTGATCCTAGGCGGCCACTCGCACACTGTGCTGGAGCAACCGGTTTTGGTAAACCAAACTTGGATTGCCCAAGGCGGATCTCATGGCCGCTTCGCCGGAGTTTACGAGTGGTCTCCCACAACCGGACTCACCGGCTACCTAAAGCCGCTTTAAGCCGCCGATTGCCGTTCGTAGTTCCCGGCCAGAATCCGATCATACGCACCGCTCTGGTACCAACGCTCTAACTGTTGCGCACGATGGACCGGCATGGGGTGAGTAAACCATTTGCCGTAAAGCATAAACATGATCGCCTTACCGGCCTGATCCAAAGGCTCTGCTTCTTGGTATGCCCGCGCCTGATCCATGAATGCTTCGCGATTCTGTTCATGGGAGAGGCGGTTTGGCCCCGCCGTTAACGCAATTTCAGCATCTATGCTCCGCTCAAGCGATTGAGACACCAAGAGACCGGCCCGATCTGCGCTGAATTCAGCCTGTCTAACCCACTCGTAATATGCCATCC
>JBBQUZ010000077.1:0-17545 GCA_038212035.1 Fimbriimonadales bacterium | reverse complement strand
TTTCTCTAAGGTCACTCATAATTTTGATTGCTTGGTCAATCGGCTCGGGTCGATCTTCTATATTGCCGGTGAGAAGTTGCTCAATAATGTAGGTATAGAGGGACAGCAGGTTAGTGGAAATCACCCCCCCGCGAGCCATATCGAGGGTGGCCATGAGCTCCATTACAATGTTTTGTGCCCGCTGAATCTGTTCATTTTGTTTGAACCGATTGCCCGCAATCATGGCGGCCTTCCCTTGTTCCATAAACCTAAGGGCGCCATCGTACAGCATCACCACCAGCTGAACCGGAGACGCGCTGAGCACGGCGTTTTTTCGATATTCTTGAGCTTGATTACCGTAGGCCAATAGGGTTCTCCAACGGCCAACTGGGCCTTGAGATCATCATCGGCAAAACCCGGCAATTAGGTTAGGTGTTCGTTCGGGGATTTATAGGGAGGGATGCGTTCTTGCCCACCCATAGGATTGCCAAAGCATTCTACGGCGACGGGGATCCACAGAAACAAACTTATTGTTCGCCCGGAATTGGAGATTCTACGTCATAATATTTAAATGGGATTACTTCATTTGTGGAATATTCCCAGTAATGGCAGTTATGGCGAGTCATCAACGATTAGAAATCAAACATCCGGATTCGGCGGGCAGAATCCTGATCGGAAAAAAGTATAAGGATAAGTTGTTCACCGTTAAGGAGCAGCCCAATGGCGACATCCTCCTTTCGCCCGTGGTGGTGAGGCACGAACGCGAAGCTTGGCTTTTTGATAACCCGGAAGCGATGGCATCCTTGGACCGTGGCTTAGAGCAATCGGCCCGAGGTGAAGGAACGTCGCTCGGAAGTTTTGCTCAATTTGCTGACGAACCGATCGGCGAGGACGAGTGAGCCGCGTTGATATTCCAGCTTATTTTCTCGCCAGAGGCTCGCGGACAGCTCGCGGCGCTCGAAAAGGGACAAGACAAAGCGGATCGGGTGAAGTTGAAGAAAGTTCGGAAGTGTTTGGGTCTCATCGAGACGAACCCAACCCATCCCGGATTAAATTCGCATAAATACGAGAGTAAGAAAGGATTGAACGGTGAGGAAGTGTGGGAATCCTACGTTGAAAACCGAGTCCCTAGTGCTTGGCGGGTGTTCTGGCACTACGGGCCCCAACGAGGCTTCATTACGATCCTCGCAATAAGACCGCATCCGTAAACGTTTAGCCGCCAGGGTGCCGGGAGGGCTAATCTACTTCGTGCTTGGGAACCAACAAGATCGCCAGAAAAATGGAAGTCAGAACCCAACCGAGGGGGATGAGGGTGACCATGGACTCGGGGTAATTGGGGGTCGGGGCTTGGTCTATTTTTGCGGACAGAAAAACTTGCTGGAGGCGAAGAAACAGGAATACCCCCGTAGTCATGGCTCCGCCGACAAATCCGCACGCTCCGGCCAGACCAAATTTGCGGGCGGCAAATGCGCCCAGCACGGCGGCTGGCCCCAAACCTAAGGCCAACGTCAGGCCAAGAATATTCAGATATTCGGTGCCCCGCATGGCAAAGAACGGCCACACGCTCAAGATGTAGCCGCCCACCGACGTAAAAACGAACCCGGAACACCCGAACAGCATCGCGGTGTCCATGTCTCGCGAACCCTCTACCGGGTTTTCCAGTTTTTCGTCGGTCTGGAGAGGCTCAAACGCCATAGCCGCATCATACCGACCGTTGGGGAGCTAACTGAGCTTTCTGGCTAAATACTCATAGCTGGCGGCCAAACAGTCAAACGGGTCGCGCAGGCAATCATCCTGCTCTACGATCAACCACTCGGTACCCGCGGCCTCGGCCGCCGCCAAAATTCGATCCCAGTCCATGAGCCCCTCGCCAATCGGAGCCATCACGGGCCCCTGGGCCACTACTTCTCGATCTTTAACGTGAATTACGGGAACCCGACCCGGTAACTGAGAAATGAGGTTTGCGGGATCGGCCCCGGCGTGGAGCACCCAGTAGGTGTCAATTTCCATCATCAGATCGGGTCCGCCAAGCTGGATTAAGGTGTCCATCCCGGTGCGACCGCTTTCCGCATCTCGCATAAATTCGTGAGAATGGTTGTGGTAGCCAAACTGAATTCCCGCCGCTTTCAGCGCGGAAATCATGGGAGCGGTGTCGGCTACAAAGCGAATATAGGCGTCCGGAAGTTTGCCGTAATCTCCTTCAATGCTGCCCACCGCCGTGTAGTGGCAATCTAGAATGCGGTGGAACTCAATCTCCGCTTGGGTCGAGTCCATCAAAGATCGCAAAGATCGGTGGGTGGCCGCACACTTTAAGCCATTTTCGTCTAACAGTTCACGGGCCCGCCGAGCAGACACCAGGGGTTCCGGGCCGTTCATGCAGGCCACCGCGCTGAGTTGAACGCCTTCGTACCCAATTCCGTGACAGATTCGTAGTGCAGAAGCAAACTCCTCCTCCGTGTGGGTGAAATCTCGAAGGGTGTAAAACTGGGCGGCCAAATGCATGGTTTAGTTTGTCTCAACTTTTAACGATGCTTTGCATTCGCGATAGAATCTGAGTGCGCCTTTAAGTTTAGTTAAGTCACCAAAGGGGAAATTTAATTGGCGATCTGCGCCTCTTTTAGGTTAGATCGATGCATAAACGACAGAAAAAATGGGCCTCACGATGGCTAACTAATGTGCATGAGTGGCACTCCCCTGTCCCGGTAGGGACAAGGGAGAGCTAGTCACATACGTTTACATAAGTCTCCAAAGGATGAATACCCGCGCGGCCTGCTCCCGTTTCAGGCTGATCTACACCCAAACGACGGATGAAATGGGCCTGAATATGGCTAACTAAAAATGTATGAAACTGCGGGCATAGGGCTACAATTCTAAGCTCAAGGTTTCGGGAATATAAATGCGATCTCAAGTTTTCTATCTCGTCTTTGCCATTGCCGTTGCCACTGTCCTCGTCGGCTGCGGACCCCACAAATCGGTGACAAAGGGAGGGATCGCGGGCAAGTTTCGGTATGCAATTGCCACGACCCCTACCACCTTAGATCCTGGAGTTGTTCAAGATGTAGACACGGCGGACCTGCTGGGGAACGTCTACGAGGGGCTAGTGGCCTATGACGAGCACAACCAGATTCAGAATCGACTTGCCGAATCGTATCGGATGGAGAACGGCGGGCGAACTTACGTGTTCAAAATTCGTAAGGGCGTGAAATTCCACAACGGTCGCGAAGTGACCGCCGAAGATTTTAAGTGGACGATTGATCGCAACTGCGACCCCACGCTGAAATCTTCTACCGCCGAGAGCTATCTAGCGGATATTGTTGGCGCGTTGGATCGAATCAAGGGGAAATCCGCCTCCATCAGTGGCCTAGAAGCACCGGACAAATACACGCTCAAAATCACCATAGACAAGCCACGACCCTACTTCTTAGGCAAGCTCACTTACCCCGTTTCGTTTGTGATGGCCAAGGAGGCGATCACGGGCAAGGAAATCAATGCGGTGTCCCAAAGCATTGGCACGGGACCCTTCAAGATGACGCTGTACACGCCAGATCAGGAGGTTCAGCAATCGGCAAACAAGGAGTATTGGGATGGCGCACCCAAGCTTGAGATGGTGGTACGACCGATTATCAAAGACGCGGCCACCCGACTCAACAAATATCGCGCCGGCGAACTGGATTTTCTGGGCTTGGAACGTCAGGACTTAGCCGCGATCAAGGCCGATCCAATCCTGGAAAAACAGGTTCTGCATGTGCCCAGGTCAGCCATTTACTACTTGAGCATGAACCAAACTATTTACGCTCCGTTCCGGGATTTGCGCGTGCGAAAGGCGTTTGCGATGGCCATTGATCGGGCCAAGATCTCCCGCGAATTATTAGACCAGCCCGAAGCCAAGGGCTTGATTCCGCCGGGATTGATGGGGTCGCGTGAGAATCTCCCGGGAATTCCGTTTGACCCACTCGGAGCAAAAAAGTTATTAGCCGATGCCGGTTTTCCCGATGGCAAGGGATTGCCTCCGTTAACCATCAACTACCGAGAAGGCCGACCCGATTCGCAAATTCTCGCCGTAGGTGTGGTTACAGACCTCCGCACCAATCTGGGGGTGGAAGTGAAAACGGGAGCCAAAGAATGGAGGTCATTCCTTGAAGCCCGTAATCACCGGCAGCTCCAATTTGCCAGTCAAAGCTGGTACGCCGACTACCTTGATCCCCAGAACTTTCTGAGCTTACTGCTCATGACATCGGGCGGGGAGAATCGGGAGGGCTACAGCAATCGCGAATTTGATCGACTGTGCTCGGAGGCGGATTCTACTTTGGACGAATCTAAACGTATCGCATTGTATCAAAAAGCAGAAGACGTCGCCCTCGCCGACGTCGCCCGGATTCCGGTTTACTTTGCCGAAGACGTAGATTTAATCCAACCTTGGGTACGCGGCATCCGCACAAATCTGTTCGGTTTAATGCCAAGTCTAAAGGTGACCACCGGGGGATAGCGCTTTGCGGGAAACCTGCAGGTAAAGTTTCCGGCATGGTTACCTCTGCCCTTGTTACGATCGCAATGTTGGGATCAACCGCACCCGCCGGTTCTCGAGCCGATACTCTTCACGAATGGCAACACGACCGGTTTGGAATGTTTATCCACTGGGGCGTCTACAGTGAAGCGGGCGGAACCTGGGAAGGCAAAAACGTAGATGGCGCGGGCGAGTGGCTGCTCACCAACGCCCAGATCAAACCCATGGATTACGAACTCCTGGCCAAGCGATTCAATCCGACAAAATACGACCCGGCAGCCTGGGTCAAGCTGGCCAAAGTTGCCGGTATGAAGTACATCGTTATCACCAGCAAGCACCACGATGGCTTTGGACTTTGGCCTTCCGCTCAGACGGATTGGAACGTAAAACGAACGCCCATCAATACAGATCTCCTTAAGCCGCTCTCCGAAGAATGTAAGAAGCAGGGAATTCACCTGGGCTTCTACCATTCCATCATGGATTGGCACCATCCGGATTACACTCCGCGCCGATCTTGGGACCCCAGACCGCCCACCCAAAAGAATTTAGATGCCTACGTTCCCTACATGAAGGCGGAATTAAAAGAGCTTCTCACCAACTACGGCCCCGTTTTTGAGCTTTGGTTTGACGGCCAGTGGGAGGACTCATGGACCGATGCGCGCGGTCGGGACCTGGAAAAATTTGTTCGGGGGCTTCAGCCCAATATGCTGGTGAACAACCGAATCTCTCATTCCGGCGAATTTGGCGACTTCAAGACGCCCGAACAGGAAATTCCTGCGAACGGTATCCCAGGTCAGAATTGGGAATCTTGCATGACCATGAACGACACCTGGGGCTTTAGCAAGCACGATCATAACTGGAAGTCGGCGGAAACGTTGATCACCAACGTGATTGACTGCGCAAGCAAAGGAGGCAACTACCTTTTGAACGTGGGCCCAACCGGCGAAGGTGAAATTCCGATTGAGAGTCAGCAAAGACTCTTGGCGGTTGGTCGTTGGATGACCAAGAATGGCGAAGCGATTTACGGTACCGAAGCCGGTCCGTTTCCCAAGGCACTCGCCTGGGGCAAAGTCACTCGTAAAGGAAACACACTGTACGCCTGTGTCTTGGATAAATCCGTGACCCAGTTGACTTTTCCTGGCCTTCATACGGCGATTAAATCGTCGGCATGGTTAGACGGTGGCTCGCTTACCGTGAAAGACGGACAGATTGAGTTGGGGCAACCGCGAGAAGAGATTCGCGTGGTCAAGGTGGAGCTCGCGGGGGAACCTAAAGTCGAAGTCCCGCAAGTTATGGCCGCAGCGGATGGTTCCATATCTTTGGAGGCCTCCGAAGCCGTCACTCGCGGTGGCTTGCACTATGAGGCGGGTGATGATCGGAAATCTTTGGGCTTTTGGACCAACTTAGATAGTTCTGCTGAGTGGACGTTCCAAGAGCTAGGATCAGGAAACTACCGGGCAGAAGTCACTTACGCCTGCGAGAATGCCTCCGCCGGGAGCACAGTGGCCGTAGATGCCGGCTCCGGCCGACAATCATTCACCGTCTCGCCGACCGATGGCTGGGGCAAATTCACCACCATCACCCTCTCGCCGTTTGCACTGAAAGCGGGTAAGAATCGGGTGCACGTACAAGCGCTCACCATTCCCCACGGCGCGGTTATGAACCTTCGAAGCGTAAAGCTCACAAAGATCGACTAGTGTTCCGAGCGCCCTTCTCCCCCAGTTTTTCCGAAAACTGGGGGCGAAGGAGCCGGACTCCTTCGCCCTCAAGTCGGTGGTTCGTCCGATTTGGGGGAGAAGGTTGGGATGAGGGGGCTTTTCCGGTCCGGTATCTGTCCCTTCCAACAAAAATCGAAAACCTACAACCCACACGGCGACCGCCCCACCCTCATCCCAGCCCTTCTCCCGCCCGAGCAGGAGAAGGGCTTTCCGGCGGCTATTGCACCGCTAACTCGGAAATTTCGATCTGTCGCTGTTCGCGGCGAGATTGCTCGGCGGCGAAGGCGATGGTGTGAGTGCGAAGCGACTCGGCGGTACTGGTTCTGACGAGAGTCGCGTCTTCGCTTTGGATTGCGGACACAAAGTTAGCCATGACGCGGTCGTCGCCGCCGCCGTGTCCACCGACTTCTTCGGGAAGTTCATACCGGGTTTTTTGATTGCCGCGCCAGAACTCCCAAACATCAACCGCACGATCCTCAGTTCGGGATTCAAGATAGCCCTTGGTTCCGTGAATCCGCAAAAACCGACCGCCATACGGCGTAAATGCCGTCATCGTAAAGGTGGCGGTGATGCCGCCGGCAAACTCCATGGCCACCACTTGATGGTCCACTACATCGTTATCCGTTTGGAACACACATTTCCCGTACGGACTCTGCCGCAATAAAATCCGCGATTCCTCGCGTGACAGGCCGTTGGTTCCCGCGCTGTGCCGCCATCCGCTGTGGGGGCCATATACTTTCATCGAGTGATACGGGCAAATGTCTTCGGCGGGGCAACCGTCAACGCAGTAAGCGGGGGCACCGACGGGGGCGTGTTGTGGTCGGAAAAAGCTGAGCGACCCAAATGAACTGACGCGTTCGCATTTGGCCGGAATCAACGAGGCAATGATGTCGATGTCATGGCAACTCTTGGCGAGGAGCATAAAGGTGCTGCGGCCCTCGTTTGCCCAGTTTCCGCGCACGAAAGAGTGCGATTGGTGGATGTGCTCTACCGCTTCCAATTGGTCCAAACTCACCACATCACCAATCATCCCAGATTGAATGATGTCGCTAATCTTCTCGTAAACCGGCAGGTAGCGAAGGCTATGGCAAACACTCACAATGCGCTGAGTTTCCTGCCGTGTTTTGTCTATGAGTTGTGCATCGGCCAAATTAGTAGCGAGCGGTTTCTCCATCATCATGTGATAGCCCGCCCGCATGGCGGCCACCGCAGACCCCACGTGATCTCGGTCCATGGTGGCGTTGATCATTGCGTCGGCAAGCTGAGGATGTTCCAGCAACTGTTGCCAGGTCTCAAACTGCCGCTCAGCCGGGATCATGTGATCTTCGGCGATGCGGTTTCTTCGCTCTGCAATCGGTTCGGCGATGGCCTTAATCGCTCCGGGGGCAAGGTGGTCTCGGACCCAGTTAGAAAAACCGTGACCGCGACTGCCGGCGCCAACGAGAACGAAGGATGGAGGATTGAGATGGCTCATGGGAGGATAACTAGCGAAAGAGGGCCGAGTTACATTTGCTTAGGGCCGCTCAGATTATATGCGTTAGTTTGGCCAAATGCGACGGGTGATTTTCGGGGAGAAATGTGATGTAGCCAATATTTGCTGGAGTCAAACGTTTGATCATGCTCGTGGTTCATTAAGATTATTTTTGAAATTCTTAGCGGCGAGATTGCGGTTAGAATAGGGCCAGTCACTCGTTGAGATCTTATGAGCCAAACCCCCTTGAATGATGCCTTTTCTGTACGCGTATCGCAAGCGGATGGCTACCCAGCCCTCCTTGAACTCTGGACCACCGTGTTCAACCAGCCCGAGGAAATTTTCACCGGAACCTATGCCTCTGTCTCTCCGGAGAAACGATTTGCTTGCTTGGTGGAGCAGGATGGCAAACCGGTGGCTTCAGTGCAGGTCTTTATCCTGCCCATTCGCGATGAAAGCGGCGAACCCGTTCCCGTTGGCTGCATTGCAAATGTCTCCACTCAACCCGAGTTCCGGGGTCGTCAGTATTCCTCGGCGATCCTTAAGGCGGTCATTGCAGAGCTAGAGGTTCGGGGCGCGGCCTGGTCTTATTTGTTCACGGGAATCCCAGATTTCTACGCGCGGCTTGGCTGGCGCCAAATGAAACGCGAAGTAGTTTCTGGCGATGTGAGATCGTTTGCGTCGGGACTGCCCACGCAATCGCCCGTTACTGCGTTGCCAGAACTCTATGCCTCCTGCCAAGCTAAGACTCCGTTTTCCCTGGTGAGAACTCCTGAGGAATGGCGGCTCAAGCTACCCAGGCGGCTCGCCGGCAAGGTGCAGTGGGTAACGCCAGACCAAGATAGTTATGCGCTGGGCCAGGCGGATGACGGTTCGGCACGGATCGAGGAGTGGGGCTCGCTTACCGAGTCGGTTTCGGATTACCGTGCTTTGCTGGAAGCCGCATCTAATTGGGCGGTAGAACAAGGGTTCACCCGCCTCAGAATCACCTCGTCTCGTACGGTGGCAGCGACACAAGCCATTGCCGAACTATTTCCGAACGCGACATACGAAGCTGATGGTTGCGGAATGGCGCGCCCAATATCGGGTGACTGGTCCATTGAGCGTCTGGAGAGCGGTCTCTCTTTGCCCAGTGCGTGTTTCTTTGGTTTGGATGGTTTCTAAAGAGGAATGAATTTGATTACCCCTATGCTCGCTAGCCTCGCGATCTCCGTTGGCAATACGGTAATTCCCCTACCGGCGGGTCTGGCACCTCTGGATAATCCGCTTAAGGGCTATGCCGCGTATTCAGAGCTTGGAACCACGCACTCGGTGCCGTCGGCAATGGCCTATGTAGAACCCCCTTGGCGAGAGTTAGTACCGATGGAAGGGCAATAGTCAGTTTGCGGAGTGGGGGGCCAAAACTTGGGAAACCCCACTTGCTAGGGGCAAACCCATCGTTTTCCGAGTCTTTCTGGATTACCCGTCCCAGCCGCATGCGGTTCCCGATTGGTTGGTGACAGAAGGGGTTGAAAATGACGCCTTACACCGAGTTTGGGGGCGGATTCTCTCCGGATTATGAGAATAAGGACCTTCAGTCCGGGCTTCCAAAACTCATCAAGGCATTGGGCGAGCGATACAATTCTAATCCCCGAATTGCCTTTGTTCGGGTGGGGCTTCTGGGCTATTGGGGAGATTGGCATCGTCATAGACGTTTAATTGAGCCAATTTCAAAAGTCGGTAATTGGGTCGTTTGGTAGGCCCGGAACGTCTATATTTTTGTGAAAATAAATCAGGACGCATCCGAACTTGGATGCAGACTAGCACGGTTTTGGTTAGATTTGCCAAGAACATTGTTTGGCTTTCTGGAGGAGAAGACAGGGCCTCTTCTTCCCTCTCATCAGCAGGTTGCAATGGTCTTGGAAGTCGTGCGCATTGAGGCGCGAATTCCGCACGTCGGTTTACCGTTTGGGCGCCCTTAACCTGTTTGACCGTGGGTACCCAGGTGACCCTATCCTGCGGACGGCCAAAGCGCTTGACCAGGTTGCACTGGTCGCGCCCAAAAAGAACCACAAAGATCAGCCCGCACCCCAAATGACTCCAGATCGCGCAAAGCGTTTTGAGAAACGAACGACAGTCGAGAGATTTAACTCTGACCTCAAAGACAACCACGGAGGCAACTTTATCTTCGTTCGGGGAGCGCCAAAGGGGCCAATCGGCAACCCGCCAAAGTCCAGGGCCTACCAGAATATGCCAACTCGAAGACACCCAACATCAATCTCAGACTAAAACACCGGAACTGCGGCCAAAAGCCAACAACCAATATTCAACGTCCCATCTCAACGCACATAAGCACCTGAAAATGGAGGGTTTTGAAATTGGCTCAACTAAACGTCTATGAGAGGGCAGGGTGAGGGTGAATTCCGGTTCTTAACTGTCCCTTCCGCATAAAGCACATTCGATCCTGGGTGTCGAAGCTACTTTTTTGGGTTGTCATCGCACTACAAACTGGTGGGCCGCCGACCCCCTCATCCCAGCCCTTCTCCCCCAGTTTTCGGAAAAACTGGGGGAGAAGGGCTCTCAGAACCCTCGCCTGCGGCAGTGCATGTCCGCTGCGGGTGAGGACAGGGTCATATACATTTGGTTAGGCTCCTTTAGGCCCATTTCATCAGTCTTAGGTGTGTCGATTTCATGTAAAGGACGTGCAGACCGCCGATGTAATTCACCCTTTCGAGGCCTAACTAAACGTAGATGGGGATCCACGGTCTGCATTTCATGCGGATCGCGTAGCCTGGAGCCATGCTTATCCGTTAGGCTGACCATTAAGGATATTGGGGCACTAAGTGGCGTCTCGCGGCTTCACGGAAGGGTTGGTTGTTGTTGGACCCGCTGGAAGGCCAAAGAAATATCGCGGATAATGGCAACGTGACCTACCGCACGGTTGTGTTGGCAAACGGAAAGATTGATGCCAATGCCTTGCCGCCTTTTCCCCCTGCGTCAGAGGTAGAAGTTTTAGTGCGGGATAAGCTGGCTTCTCTGCAAACTATGTTTGCCAAATTGGCGGAAATTGGGAGTGCTTCAAAGTCAACGTACGAAGGAGCAATTTCACGCGAAGACATGTATGAAGATCGGGCGTCGTAAATTTGATCGTTCTGCTCGATTCAAATATCCTCTGCGCCACGGTAAGGCCGGTGGAACCGCAAGGAAATCTCGCTTAAAGGGAAATTACAGGGCTCCTTCAGTCGAAGAATCGAGCCGTGTTATTGCCCCAAGTTATCGCGGAAATTCGCATGGTATTCGGAGCATCTTGACGTTTAATGGGGGTGACTTTGCGCGGTTCAAAGACCTAGAAATTACGGTTCCTTCCTAAAGGCGCATTCAATTACGCTAGCCGGTAACGATTCATTAGGTCGGGCCACGTGCCTTGCTCGATAGCGTCTCGGATTTCTTGCATTAGGCGGGCGTAGAAGGCTAGATTGTGCAGGGTGACGATGCGGGGGCCGAGGGGTTCATTGGTTTTGAAGAGGTGCCTGATGTAGGCGGCGTCGTAGCGATCTGCGGGCGGGAACACGCTCTGGGGGTCTACCGGACCACGGTGCTCGGCGAACTTGAGGTTGCTTACGTTGACCCGACCCTGAAGGGTGTACATGCAGCGGTGGCGGGCCATGCGGGTGGGGAGGACGCAATCAAACATATCGATTCCGCAACTTACCGCGTGCAGAATATCGCCGGGATGGCCGACTCCCATGAGATACCGAGGCTTATCGGCGGGGAGCAGCGGAGCCGTGTGCTTTACCACGGGATACTGCATTTCGGTAGGCTCGCCCACACTCACACCGCCCACGGCAAATCCTTCGAACGGGAGGGCGGCCAACGTTTGGGCGGATTTGGTGCGCATATCCATATGGACGCCGCCCTGAACAATGCCGAACACCGCCTGATTCTCCCCCCGCGCCGATAGATTTCGGGGTGCCCAGAGGTGGGTTCGGCGCATTGCGTTAGCGGCTTCGTCACGGGTGCAAGGGAACGGCGGACACTCGTCAAGGGACATGCTGATGTCCACCCCCAGTTCCGCCTGGATCTCGATGGACCGCTCGGGCGTGAGATACAGCGTGGAGCCATCCAGGTGAGACTTGAATTTGACGCCGTCGTCGGTGATGGTGCGGGTTTTGGCGAGGCTCATCACTTGGTAACCGCCCGAGTCGGTAAGGATACTTCCGGGCCAGCTCATAAAGTCATGAAGTCCGCCAAACCGCTGAATTAACTCTGACCCAGGACGTAGCGAGAGGTGATAGGTGTTACTCAGCACCATTTCAAATCCGATCCTTTCTAAATCTTCCGATCCGACGGTTTTAACCGTAGCCTGGGTGCCTACCGGCATGAAAAAAGGGGTTTCTACGGTGCCATGCGGGGTGTGCAGGCGTCCTCGCCGCGCTCCGGTGTGGGGGCAAGTCGCCAGGAGTTCGTAGCGGACCGAGGGCATCTGTTCATTATGAAGATGCACGGCAGTCTCGCCGTGTCCTCAAGGTCTGAGCGCTCGCGCAAATCTGGGTGAGATTTCGAGCGTAATAGGACGCAATCGTTGGATGGCCCGGCACGTGGAAAACTGAAATGGCCGCACGCGGTAACCTATGGGGGCCATGGCGCTTACCCACGACCGCGTCTTTAATTTTTCTGCCGGCCCCTGCACGTTGCCGGAAGATGTTCTGCAAGAGATTCAAGAAGATCTCTTTAACTATAAGGGGCACGGAATGAGTGTCATGGAAATGAGCCACCGGTCCTCGGTGTTCATGGGCATCATGGAGCAAACGATTGCGGATTTTAGGCAGTTGGCTAAGGTGCCGGATAATTACCACGTTATGTTTCTGCAAGGCGGTGCCAGCTTGCAAAACAGCATGCTCCCGCTGAACCTTTGGGAAAAAGGGAAGTCAGTTGAATACGTGGTCACGGGGTATTGGGGCCAGAAAACGTTGGAAGCGGCTCAGCAGTTGGGCGAAGTTAACGTGCTGTACCAAGGCAAGGCGGACGGCTACCGAGACATTGCTCCGCTTAGTGAGTTGCCTTCAGATCCCAACGCGAGCTACCTGCACTACGTGAGCAACGAAACCATTCAGGGAGTTCAGTATTCCCACGATCCTGATTTTAACGGCACTCTGGTCTGCGATATGTCCAGCGAGATTCTTTCTCGGCCCTTTGACGTGAGTAAGTACGGAATGATCTACGCCGGGGCGCAAAAGAACATGGGGCCAGCCGGAGCAACCTTGGTGATCCTGCGAGATGATCTTGTCGGTCGGATTCCTGAGAACATGCAGGTGATGTTGGACTACGGCCAGTTTGCACGAAACGGCAGCATGCCCAACACCCCTCCCTGCTGGAGCATTTACGTTTGCGGGTTGGTTTACCAGCATCTGTTGCGCAACGGAGGACTAGAGGCGGCCGAGAAAGTCAACGGTGAGAAGGCAAAGCTTCTTTACGACGCAATTGATGGTTCAGACGGGTTCTACACCGGTCACGCGACCCGAAGGGCACGGTCACGGATGAACGCAACGTTTGCCCTTTCCACTCCAGAACTGACGACGCAGTTTGTGAAAGAAGCCGCCGCGCATAAGCTAGACGGCATGGCGGGTCACCGAAGTTTGGGCGGAATTAGAGCCAGCATCTATAATGCATTCCCCATTGAGGGAGCCAAAGTGATGGCGGAATACATGCGAGACTTTGCCTGTAAAAACGGCTGATGTCTGCAATCGCTCGTCACGCTCAACCGGGAATAACGGCCGTCAAAGAAAATTGGCGGCCGTTTCTATTAATTCAAGCCAGTGCCCTAGTTGTGCTCGCCCTTTTCTACACGGTGCCATCCGTAAGGGTGGGAGCAGAGTGGTTGGCTCACGCCAAGCAGTCGGGAGGGTTGGTGCTCGCGGCCGTCACCACTATTGTGGCCAGCGTGGGCCTGCCGGAGTTAGCCAAGAAGTTGGTGGGCGGACGGCCCTCTCCGCGGTCCGAGGTCGTCTTTCTCATTGGGTTCTTTGGCATGGTCGGAGTGATTGTAGACGTGCTCTACATGCAACTCGGCCACATCTTTGGCACCGAAGTGAGCCTCTACAATGTTCTGCGAAAGTTGGCGTTTGACCAAGGCATTTTTTGCGTGGCGTTGAGCATTCCACTTACCACGGCGATGTTTGCTTGGAAGGAAGGCAGGTTCAACGTGGGCAACACGGTGAAGCTGCTGTCTCACGGTGGGTTTGCGGTTAGGTACTGGCCGGTGCTCATCACGTGCTGGGCGTTTTGGATACCGGTGCTTTCGGCGGTGTATTCCATGCCGCCCGACTTGCAGTTTTGGCTGTATCTGTTCACTCAGGCGGCTTGGAGCCTGCTGCTGGTTGGCATAAGTGCACGGCAGGCGGAACTCCGCTCTGCCGTGCACTTATGCCGAGGGTCAGAAAATGAACTCGTTGATTAGGTTCTCCAAGTGCTCTTGGCGTCCCGAAGTTCGAGCCGGTTCGCCATGACGAACCACGTGATCTTCTAGGTCGTCTAGAGATTTGACTCCGCTCATGATCTTCTCGCCAAACTCATCGTGCCAGCCGGCGTACCGATGGTTGAGCGCTTGATCCAATCTTCCGTCTTCAATGATCGCTTGGGCTACTTCTAGGCCGTGAGCAAACGCGTCCATAGACCCGATGTGGGCGTATAACAGGTCTACCGTCTCGTGGCTTTGTCGTCTCACCTTAGCGTCAAAGTTC
Source organism: Fimbriimonadales bacterium (assembly GCA_038212035.1). Classification (GTDB taxonomy): domain Bacteria; phylum Armatimonadota; class Fimbriimonadia; order Fimbriimonadales; family Fimbriimonadaceae; genus Fimbriimonas. Next base: position 3,154 of record JBBQUZ010000077.1, on the reverse strand, counting down.
AATCCGCCGGTGGTGAGTCCGCCCATCGCCAGAACTTCTAACATGACTTGAGTAGTGAGGTAGATGCTGGTGGGGAATTGGTCGGTATCCCAACCAATCAGTTCGTCGCCGGTGTTTGCGTCAATCGAGCCCAGAGAATCGGCGTGTCGGGCAACGCGGAGTTCGTGCTGCATGGTGTGGCCGGCTAAGGTCGCGTGGTTGGTTTCCAGATTGAGTTTTAGTTTGCCCATGAGGCCAAACTCGCGAAGGAAGTTGAGGCAGGCTTCCGCGTCTGAATCGTACTGGTGAGTCGTTGGTTCTTTGGGTTTAGGCTCGATGTAAAAGGCACCCTTAAAGCCGATCTTTTCGGCGTGCTCCAGAGCCAAGTAGAGGAACCGGGCAAATTGCTCTCGTTCGTGCTTTATGTCGGTGTTGAGAAGCGTGTCATAGCCTTCACGGCCGCCCCAAAACGTGTAGCCTTCTCCGCCCAGCCGGTGAGTAGCTTCTAGCGCGTGCTTCATTTGAGCGGCTGCGTAGGCGAAAATTTGGGGGTCTGGGTTGGTGGCGGCGCCAGCTTGGTAACGAGGATTGCTAAATAAGTTGGCGGTGCCCCAGAGGAGTTTGATGCCCGTTTCGGCTTGCTTTTGCAGGGCGTAGTCAACGATAGTATCCAGGTTAGAAACCGATTCGCTGAACGTGGCCCCTTCCGGGGCAATGTCTCGGTCGTGGAAGCACCAGTAGTCTACGCCCAGCTTGCCGATGAACTCAAACGCCGCGTCCATCGTATCTTTGGCGCGCTGAATGGGATCGGCGGCGGCCTCCCATGGTCGGATCATGGTCGGCGAGCCAAAGGGGTCCAAGCCGGTGCCCTTGAACGTGTGCCAATAGCAGACCGCAAATCTGAGGTGCTCGCGCATCGATTTGTTTCCTACCAACTTACTAGGGTCGTAGCGCCGATACGCGAGTGGGTTTCGGCTTGTGGGCCCCTCATACGCAACGCGGGCCGAAATTTCTGGGAAGTACACCATCGCCGATAAGGGTAGCACCAGACTCTGGCCCGGTGGGACAAGATAAGGATTATTGTTTGTGAAAACACTGCATGGGCCGTGATCTCACCCTCATTGCATTGACAACTTTTGATGACGGCACGCATCAAGGTCGCCAGGGTTTCGGTTCTAAATTTCCTATACCTTTCTCCGCCATAACCTTTTCGATATCTTCGAGTTGCCTTGGGGCTCCCACGGAGAGGTTTTCTGGGCCCTTGGTGGTAACCAAGATGTCGTCTTCGATGCGGATTCCGATGTTCCACCATTTCTTGTCGCACGGTGCGCCGGCCCTAATGTAGATTCCCGGTTCCACGGTCAGCACCATTCCTGCGGCCAGCGGGCCACCGGTGCCGGCATCGTGCACATCCAGGCCCACGTAGTGGCTTACTCCGTGCATAAAATAGCGTTTTAGTTCCTTTTCGTCTTTCACGAGGCCAAGTTTTTTCATACCGTCTAAGAGCACGGCGGTCGCGGCGTTGTGAGCGGATCTAAACGGCGATCCCACCCGGCAGGCGTTGATTCCTGCGGTTTGCGCTCGGAGCACAATCTGATATATTGCGCGTTGTTCTGGACTGAAGTGGCCGCCAATGGGATAAGACCGGGTGACGTCGGCAGCGTAGCCGTGGTATTCGCCGGCAACGTCCATGCACACCATGTCTGAGTTTTTCATCAACCTTCGGTCCTCTTCGTAGTGGAGGATGCAACTGTTGGGTCCAGAACCCACGATGGATCCGTAGGCGGGAGATTCGCAGCCATTCTTGGCGAAGATGTATTCCACCAGGGCTCGAATTTCATATTCTCGCATCCCTGCTTTGGCGCTGCGCAGAGCTTCTACGTGGGCTTTGGCGCTTACTTGCGCGGCCATTCTCATCAATCTAATCTCGTTGGGAGACTTGATCACCCGTAACTTGGCCATTTCGGTTCCGAATCCGGCCTTGGTGGTTGCTCCGGTAAAGGCCGTGGAAAATGCCTCAACCATTCGCTGGAGTTCGGCGGTCGGTCCGGTTGGGAGTTCGGGTGTCCAGGTTACAAGGCCAGCCTTTGATTTCAGTGCAGTGAGCGTTTCACTGAACTTGGAACAAGGTACGGCGGCCTCTATCTTGAGGAGGTTGGGAGCCAAAGCAGATCCCATTCGGTACCCCAACCATGTGATCGACTGCGGATTGGGTTCGTTGCAGAAGAGCACTTCGGTGACGGTGGTTCCACCCAACTGGATGCCTCCGGGGGCCAGGATAAGGGCGGCGTTGGGTTCTTCAAATCCGGTGAGATACAGAAAATTTGAAGCTCCGCGAAACTGGAAATCGACATCGTTGTTGCGGTTTCGCTCTGGATTAGTGAAAACAACCGCGACCCCCGTGGGACCCAGCACTCTTTTGAGTCGCTCGCGACGCTCGGCAAACTCATTCGCAGAGATCTTATCGTGCTCAAAGATCGGGTAGTCGGCGGTCCCGGAAGACTCCACCTTGGTGTGCCTCGTGGGGGCAAATGCGGGTTCGGTGCCCCAGGAGGTTAGGGGAACCCACAGAATAATGGCGAGACCGGTGGCTAATCCGAGCCGAGAAGAGGGCATGGATAAGTGTAACTCAGGGATGAGCGGGTCATATACGTTTTGTGTTGCCTCGAAAAGGCGAATTACCTTGGCGGTCTGCGCGTCCTCTACATTCGATCGATGATAAACCCGAGACCGATGCAATGGGCCTAATATGCCTAACTAAATGTCTATGTGGTGCCAGGCCAGGATCGGTCGGTAAACAAGCTTGTTCCCCGCCGGGGCCTAATAATCTAGCAGCATTCAGGTTGGGTTGAGAACGTCTGATAACTAATAGCTCTCGCTTGTCCCGGCAGGGACTATCTCCGAGTAGCCTGGCATAAGCTCTCGCGCCATGCCAGGTAAGTTGCGTTCAGGCTAAGTTCCCCGGCAGGAGCACCAGAACCTTTCAATCAAGATATTTAGGATCGTAATCACTAAAAAGAGGGAAGATGCCGACTGCCATTAGGATTCGACGGCGTAGCCCGTAGTCGGCGGATGAATGGAGCCTTTGCAATGGAAACTTTCCAATCTGTACCGCAAAACAATCGAAGGTGATCATTTCAGATTGCTACCATCCTTGTTGCGCTGCAAGGGTTTT
>JBBQUZ010000076.1:0-17752 GCA_038212035.1 Fimbriimonadales bacterium | reverse complement strand
TTCCATTGCCCTCTGCACATAGTTCATAACCATATTGACCGGTTCAAAGTGTTCTTCATTTTGGCGAAGCATCAGACAAGGTTTTTGGTAAAAGACGTTCCGTTCTTCATCAATTACCAAGTCGTAATGCAAACCCGGGATATCCCTAATCAGGTAGTCCCCAAAAAGATATCCCAGGTAGCAACAGGCACTCATGGTGGGGATCGAAATATCAGTTGTCATTTTTGGCTTCCCAAGCCAAGCAGGCAACGTAGACTTCTTGGGTACTAGAGAAGCTCTTGATATGAGCCACTGGCCTGCCGAATCCAATACATGCTCAGGAGGTTGGCTAAAGTCTATGCCGTCCCCCGCTAGCACCCCCCTAAAGTAATTTAGGCGTTCTGGTAATACCGACAAGAGTTCATTCAGTTCTCCAATCGCTTGCGCCCTCGTCATTTCCCGATTCGGAATCGCAAGGCTGAGAATAAATGGGCGGACGTCAATGAGTTCCATACTCAGTGGTAAGTTACCCGGATTCCCGCAGCCCGCAAAGCCGAAATCACACTTTTCGAGGCACCTCGCCCAGTCACTGGACTTGTAAAAAAGTGCCACTCGACTCTACGGACATCACCATTGTTTAGCAGGGCAGCATCCGCAATAATCTGCGCTCGAATACGGGGGCTCATCTTAACAAACCCCCACTTTGCCTCATGAGCTACGCGGTCTGCAAGAACGTCGACAACGCGGCGGGTGCCTCCTCCAACTTTGAATGCATATTGGGCTGCACCCCCAAATTTGGCCAGAAGTAGTTGCTCAGCACCCTGCCAGGTCGGAATCATAAGTGGAGTACTTTTGGCAAAGGCAGCATATCCACCTGCCCCCGTGATGGCGAGAGAATGGATGGCTCCGACTGCGCACCCAGCCGTGAAATACCCACCTCCATACTCGAACTCTCCGTAACCCAGGGCCCGGTTTATGCTTTGGGCCGCCCAACCGGTTGCACCGTATGTTAACGAATGCCCCCACCCTCCGAAGAAGTTTGCCGCGTCATCCCAGGAATCAAGCCCCGACGGATCCACGTTCATGAGCGGATTGCCGTCGCAGTACTCGTAACCGTTCACCCCTCCATCGAGTCCCGCCGGATCTCAGGAGATCCAGCGACCCGACAGGGGGTCGTAGTAGCGGTGGTGATAGTAGATGAGTCCGTTGTTTAGGTCGGGGCGGTTGTCGAAATTAGAGAGCGAAACATACCCTGCCTGCCCTTTATAGCCAAAGGGATTAAAATGGCACCCCGGCATTGATCCGGCTCCGTTTGACCAGAAGGCCTGACCGTAGGCATCATAAAGCCTGGGATATTCAATGAAAGGTGATCCCACCAAACCTCGCTGGCTTGAGATGCGGGAAATTTGATTTCCATTTGGATCGTGGGTGTACGAGGCAATTGTGCTTGGGACGGAGCTCAAGGGAGTGTTGCCAATCTGCACAATCGGCCCCGCAGGACCCCAAACGTAGAAAGTATCATGGGTTGCAAACGGTGAAGAGCCCAATAACTATTCGCGTTCATGAGGGGATAAGGAAAACTGCCTGGATCGTTTCTGGGCGAATTTTGTGCGGATCCTTTGGATAAGGGTCACCGGGTGGTTTGCATCCCTTGTCAACGGACGTCACAATAGAACGGTGAAGTCGTTATTGCTAGAAGCCCTGGCGGAGCGGGTGTTGATTTATGATGGGGCGATGGGCACGCAGTTGCAAGCGGCCAACCTTACCGAGGATGACTTTGCCCTGGTTGCCGGACCCCAGGCTTTAGAAGCAACCCAAGCCGCCGCCGCCCGCAGCACGGCCAAGTCTCTGGATGGGTGCAATGAGATTCTCAGCATTACGCGGCCGGATGTGGTCGAGAAAATTCACTGCGACTACCTGGCCGCCGGAGCCGATCTTATTGAGACCAACACCTTTGGCGCCACCTCCATTGTGTTGGCCGAATACCAAATCCCGGAGATGGTTTACGATATCTCCCTGGCCTCAGGGCAAGTTGCAAAAAGGGCCGCGGAAAAATATTCGACCGCCGACCGGCCCCGATTTGCGGTGGGAGCCTTGGGTCCCGGAACCAAATTAATCTCCCTGGGGCAAACCACCTGGCCGGAGATTGAAGAAACCTACGCCGATGCGTTTAAGGGCCTGTTGGTGGGCGGTGTAGATGCCCTGTTAGTAGAAACCACGCAAGACCTCCTCATGGTAAAAGCCTCCATCGTGGCCGGAAAACGGGCGATGGAAGAAACCGGGCGCGAAGTTCCCTTCTTTGTGCAGGTAACCATGGAACAAACCGGCACGATGCTGGTGGGAACCGAAATTGGAGCTGCCCTCAACACGATAGAGGCGTTTCCGTGGGTTACCGCAATGGGGATTAACTGCGCCACGGGTCCGGTGGAGATGACGCCTCACGTCCGGTTCTTAAGTCAACACTCCACCCGACCGATCTCCATTTTGCCCAACGCCGGTTTACCGATGATGGAAGGCGGCAAGGCCGTGTACAAATTAAGTCCTGATCAGTTGGCGGCGCACCACGAACGATTTGTCACCGAATTCGGCGCGGCAATGGTCGGAGGCTGTTGCGGAACCACCCCCACCCATATCAAAGCCGTTGCCGACGCGCTGGCCGGTCGAAAGCACGGTGAGGTGGCGCACTGGAGAAAGGTGCGAAACGTCTTTCCTGGGTTTGACTTTCGGCTGAAATCCGCAGAGCAGGACGCGGGAATTTCTTTGGTGGGCTGTTCTTCTCTCTACCAGTTTCAACCCTATGAGCAAGACAAATCCTTCCTCATTGTGGGAGAAAAGACCAACGCCAACGGCTCTAAGGCGTTTAGAGATATGTTGGCGGCGGAAAACTGGGAGGGGCTGACGGAACTGGCCCGCGAACTAGAAGGTGAGGGATCCCACGTGCTGGACGTTTGCGCGGCCTACGTGGGGCGCAACGAAAACACCGACATGAAAACACTACTTAGCTACTACAACCGGCACATTACGGTTCCGCTGATGATCGATTCGACGGAGTGGCAAGTCATGGAGACCTCGCTTCAAATGGTGGCGGGAAAACCGCTCTTGAACTCCATCAACTTTGAAGACGGAGAGAATAGGGTCTCCCGAGTTCTGGCCTTGGCCACTAAATACGGGGCGGGCGTGGTGGGCCTTACCATTGATGAAGACGGGATGGCCAAGACGGTTGAGAAAAAAATTAGCATCGCCGAGCGACTGCTGAATCGCACCCGGGCGGCCGGAATTGCGGACCATGATGTGTTCATTGATGCGCTCACGTTCACGCTGGGTTCCGGAGAAGAAGAGTTCCGCAAAGCGGGAATCGCGACAATTGACGCGATTCGGGAGATCAAACGCCTGCATCCAAAAGTGAACACCATCCTTGGTGTTTCCAACATCAGCTTTGGCCTTAAACCGGCAACTCGTCAAATTCTCAATTCGGCGTTTCTGCATTACGCCTGCGAAGGGGGGTTATCCAGCGCGATTGTCCACTTTAGTAAGATTCTTCCCGAGAACCGGATCGACTCCGATGTTTGGAAAATTGCCACCGACCTCGTTTATGATCGTCGTGAATATGCCGTAGCCTGATAAAATCAGCAAACTCTTCAAACCCCTTTCCTCGTCAAACTTAGTACCGGTAGGCTTCTCTTATGCACGTTCTTTCACTCCTCCCCCTGTTCTCAGTATTTGTGACCACGCTTGGCACTCCCCCTCCTGACTCGATTACGATTAAGGACCATAAGGCGGGCAAGGGCTACGCGGCGCAAAAGGGCGACGTGGTCACGGTGACTTACAAGGGCACGTTGGCGGATGGCAAAGTGTTCGACAGCTCGGACAAAAAGCCACCCTTCGCGCTGGTGCTTGGCCTGGGGCAGGTTATTCCCGGCTGGGACGAGGGCCTTAAAGGCGTAAAAGTGGGCATGGTGCGAGAGCTGGTGATTCCTCCCAGTAAAGCCTACGGCGCTCAAGGCTACGGAACCGTTCCCGCCAACGCTACTTTGACTTTTGTGCTGGAAGTGTTGCGGATCGATAAGAAAGGCGTCGCCCAGAAAACCGAAATCACTGATCTAGCTCCGGGCATTGGAGTTGGCGCGAAGGAAGGCAATACCGTAGAAGTGCTCTACCGGGGCCTATTTCTGAATGGCGTAGAGTTTGTCAAAGGCACATTCCCTCTTGTGCTGGGCGCTCACGGCGTTATCCCCGGCTTTGAGCAAGCGGTCTCCGGCCTGCAAGTGGGCGGAAAGCGCAAGGTTGTGATTCCCTACTCTCAGGGCTACGGCGCGCAGGGCCAGCCTCCCGTGATCCCGCGCTACTCAACTTTGGTCTTTGAGATTGAAGTGAAGACGATAAAGGGGTAGGAAGGATTTTGTTCGGGGTGGTTCGGATCCTGCGGATTTGTTCGGGTTTGTTCGCGGGGTTCGAGTGGTTCGGATCGGAGGGTGACGCGATTACGTTAGCTGTTTACGAGACCGTCCAGCCGAACTAACCCGGACTTCTCAAAAACTTAACGCTTGCTCCAAATCTGCGATTAGGTCTTGCGGGTCTTCTAGGCCGGTGAACAGCCTTATTACGAACTTTGGCTTATCGTAGTCAATCGGGGCGGTTTTAAGAAGTACGACTAGGCTTTCGAATCCGCCCCAGCTGATGCCCCGACCAAAGATTCTAAGGCGGTTGCAGACCTCGCGTAATTTTGCCTCGTCTTGCACCTTGGGTTCAAACGAGAACAGGCCACCCGAGCCAGTGAACATCTTTTTATACAGTTCGCGCTGAGGGTAAGAGGGCAGTCCTAGGTGATGCACTCGGGCCACGGCCGGGTGAGCTTCTAGCCAGGCGGCCACCGTGTTGGCGGTTTGCTCATGTTGCTTGAGTCTCAGGGCCAAGGTTCTAATTCCCCTGGTGAGCAACCACGCCGGAAATGGGGCCAGGATGTTTCCCAAGAAATTAATTTCATTCCGAGTGATCTTGTCCATCATCTCGCGTGTGCCGCAGATGGCACCTGCCGTCACGTCAGAGTGGCCGCCCAGATACTTCGTCGCACTGTGACAAACCAAGTCGATTCCCAACGCGTGGGGCTGAAAGTGGAGAGGCGTGTTGTAGGTGTTGTCAATCACGGTGGTGATGCCCCTTTCGCGGGCCACTTTGGCAATTGCCGCCACATCTTGAATCCGAAACAGAATGCTGCTGGGCGATTCTAAGTAGATGAGGCTGGTCTCGGGGCGAATTGCGGAGATAAACTCGTCGGTACAAAGGCCAGTCACGTAAGTAACTTCCACGCCAAACCGGGCCATGTACACGGAGAGTAGGTGCTTCACCGGACCGTAAACGGTGTCCAGCGTCACCACATGAGAACCCGCTTTGAGGCAACTCATCACCGCATTGCTGATGGCCCCCATTCCGCAACCGGTGACTTTGCAAGCCTCCGTGCCTTCCAGCATCGCAATCTTCTTCTCGGCAATCTCCACGGTGGGATTGCCAATTCGGCTGTAGTGATAAGGCGGCCCCGCCGGATGCTTTACAATCGCTTCCGTGAGGTCTTCTACTTCATCGAATAAGAAAAGCGAATTCTGAAAAATGGGCGCGACTACGGCCCCCAAAACCTTCTCTTCTTCGCCGTAGTGCTGAAGCAGCGTCCCCAAACCAAACTTTCCGTCGAGATCCATCTCACAAGTATTGTGACCATCTTGCCCAACACCTCGCAAGATTTATCTTCGGGTTCCCTGTAACAAGTCGCAAATTCACGGACTGGGCAACTCGGACAATGGTTTTAGGACACTTAGCCATGTTACTTTGCCATCGTACCAAAAACTGTAAAACAATACGTTCACAATGAAACGGAAATCTCTGTAGATTTTAGTAATCATGGGATGCTTTGTTCTATCGGGCACCATTATTGCCTTGGGGGACCCATCCTCGGTTGACCAAATTTCACGCGAACTAAGCTTTCTTCAGCCTAAGGTGACGCCGATTTTTGGAGAAGTAAAATGCGACTGCAACAAAAGGCCCTAACTCTGGGTGAAGTTCTCGTCGTTGTTGCTATCGTGTCTGTGCTGGCCAGCGTCGGGTTCGTGATGGCTGCCCCGATGAGAGAAGCGGCAAGGCAGACTTCATGCGCCTCACAAATGGGGCAACTATACAAAGGTTTACTTATGTATTCCAGTGATTGTGAAGCAAGCGAAGAGTTTCCTGGTGTACCGGGCATCTCGCTCTTTGCGCTGTACGAATATGAGCGGCTCATGCCCTACCTTGGTTCAAAGGACTTGCTTTTTTGTCCCGACGCTCCCAGTGCCGTCCACCGCCATATGAGCAGCACCTACACGACTAACCTTATTCCAACCCGGTTGTTTGAAACGGTACCCGGTTTGGCCCCTCTTTACTCGCCTCAAAAGCAGCTGCTTGCATCACGGGGGCAGCTTTATCCGATGGTTTTTTGCTCCATGCATGACGAATTTTATTATCAGCCAAGAGAAGCCGACACCAGCAACCTGCTCTCGTTTCCATACCTGCAGGAGTTAACGCTGGGTGGTAGCGTTATTCGCCGCCGTGAGACTTCAATGCTTAGAGGCAAACTGCCTCCTGATGCTTTACAGTGACCGGAATGTGCAACATGAAAAAACTAACTCACTTAATCGTCGTTCTGTCAGTGCTCGCTTGTTCCGCCTTAGCACAAGATGGGAGTTGCTGCCAAGGTTCTCATTGGGCATACAACTGAGGCTGTTCAGCCTATCATACTTATGGCTCGATGTATTTCTCATGCTCCAGCGCAAGTTGCCCAAGCACTTTGGGTGGAGACACGTGTTGTAAATATCAGACGCAGCAGTATGCCGGCTGCTCCGAATTCGACACGTACTACACGGCAGATGGCTATCAATATCCCGCTATTTGTACGCAGGCTCCCACATATCAATATTGCAAGAGCCAAACCTCCTGCAATTAAGATTCTCATGAAAAGGTCTTCATTCATGGTCGCGGCAATAGCGCTAATAGGCATTGCAACGGTGATTGCCTATTGGCTAATTTTCAGACCGAATCCAGATCGGGATGCTACGCACTTAGCCGCATCTATTTCCAACCAATCTTGGGAGGACGTTTATGATCAGGCAACCAATCTTGAAAAAAGCCAAGAGCCGTGGACGCGCAACCAGTTTGCCAAACTCATGGATAGGATCACGACGGGGGAGCCTAAGTCTTTAGGCTCTCCAGTCGTTGCGGGGAATTGGAGAGGTCAGACCACAAATGAAGCTTTCACGTTTCAGTTTCCCAATCTGAAAGATCCAAGTGATCCTAAAAGAATGGCTATGGTCGGATCAACATTCTTCCGCGAAGGCTCTCGCTATGCCCCCATGTTGATGCACATCGTAACGCAGATGAACAACTTGGCGGGCGGAACTGAGAGCGAGCAAGACGAACGCCTTATCGAAGCTATGGATTTAGCGAGAATTTCATCTATTACGGACTATGCCTTCCATATCCAGTTAACCCTGGAACATCTGAAACAGGTGCATGAAGGCAAGATCCCCCGAGCCATGATGTTTTCGCCGGTTCCAGTAAGATAGTCTTGGAGCATTGCGGCATATGATCGAAATATAATAGCTCTTCGCCGTTTCAAGTGCGTAATACTCGTCAGCAGTTGACAGGATTGAACACTTTGCTTATTGAATTTCAACCTGAACCGATTTCCCAACGGTTCAAACCCCATAATCAAATCTTTTTAAAGAATACGTAGAAGTAACTGTACAACCTATTCGTTCTAGCCAGAACCAAGATATTTTTTTTACCTGGTACCCCTTGGTATGACGGAGAAATGGCCGCCCTATCAGTCAGTATAGTATCCTCACCAGCAAAGGGCAAGCACCGGTTGCTACGGCCGATAAGACGAAAAACCCAGCGGAGGTATTACGCCAAGTAATGAACATTCCCGCCAGCAAACTCGTATCGGTCCTGCTTTTTTTTGTCTCGCGTTTTTGCTATTTTTAATCTGGGGGATACTGGGTGCTAGCGAGTAACAGAACTTCAATGACGAGTCAAAGCGTTTGGGTGCTTATCGTAAAACTTCTGCTTTTTCTCAACGTGGTCGCCCTGCTGGAATGTTTAGTCGCATGGCAAGTGATGATTGATCACAACGAGCATTGGATAAAAGCAAGGCAATCTCCGCCTAATCTAGATCACCCAGACCGCGACACGGAGATCCGCACAATCCCTATCATCCCGTACGAGAGGAAATATTGAACTTTACTGAACAACTCAACCAGTTCGGACAACAACAGACACTCGCACAGATTTTTTCCGACCCTAACAATCAAGACAATTTTCTGTGCGGATATATATCACGTATCGGAAGAACTCCTATTTGCCGCAACTATCGATGCAAGTGGGGTCTACGGCGGCATCTTAATTGTCCGCGTCGAAGATATTAATCGAATAAAAGTTGACATGGCCTTGTTACAACGAATTTCGAGAAATGTTGATGTACCTAGGGACATCGCGATGGGAGAATGGGATAAAGAGACCACGCTCGAATCGGCTCTCCAAAGCTACGCAGACCAGTACGAGCTACTGATGATAGTGTTGACGGAATTGAGCTCCATCTACGGAACGGTTCAGTTGCAAGGAAACTGTCTACGAATACAGGAAGTCGACGAATTCGCCGTCCCAGTTGGCGTCAATTACGTCCCCCGCGAGAATATTTTTTGAGTTGAAAGCCATTCCATTCTGCTGCAACATATTAAGAAAACCAGAGACAATATGCTGTCAACTACGAAAAACCCTGTTTAAGCAAAGAAAACGACTGAAAGCATGATGACTCCGGTAAATTCTCCTGACGATATAGCAGAAGGCCCTCGGAGTGTTGAATCCTTGTTGACTACTGAGGATTCAAACATTCTCTTTAAATTGCTTATAGAACTTGAAGGTCAACCTGTAAGCGACAACTTTCTAATTGTTGTTAGGATGCTAGCTTTTCACCCGAATGAGTTCGTCCGAGATAAGGCAGCCAGCCTTCTTGGTTACTCTGACCTTGATGAAGATCTATTTCGGCTATGTTACTTAGCGAGAGATAAGCACTGGACAATAAGGTGTACGGTAGCCGAGACTCTTGGAGACTCGAACAAACCCGGGGCAAGAAAGGAACTCATGCGGATACTTGCCACCGACCACCACCCGGTTGTGCGTTTTTACGGAATTATTGGACTCCTAAAACAGCCTCTTAGTGATGAAGAGAAGCACTTTTTAGAACATAAATTGGAGCGGACCCACCATTTCGAAACAAATTCTGGATGTGCAGTGCATTGGGACTTGCCGGATCGACTGAGCACTTCTTAACCCTATTGGATATGCTTTCAAGCTATTCGACTGGGTCTGCATTCGCAACCTCGAATTTCATGGCAAAACTCTACGCCCTGTTTTTTAGTAAAGACAGACCCACAAAGCTATTGCCAATGAATGCGGAAGTAAATGTTTGGCGGCAAGAAGTATGGAACACCACAAAGAATTTGGCGGAAGAATATACGCGTACACACAATGCACCGGAAACCTTCTTTGATGGAGAATTTGACTCGGACATTTAACACTATAGTGTCGGGGTCGAGTGGTATCCGGACGTCGGCTCGGTCATCCGACGGCAACCTTCTACGCCGTCGAATCCCAATGGCAGTCGGCCTATTCCGTTTTTCGGTGACTGCATCGGCGATTTCCGATGTTCGGAAGGTACATTTCAATTCAAAACATCTCATTTGGAGGAGTTAGGACATCTACTCAGAGAAGCGGGTGTTGAAACGATCCTCGATGTCTTAATCGAAAGGTTCTGGTGCCCCTGCCGGGGAACTTAGCCGGGACGCAACTGACCTGGCATGGCGCGAGAGCTTATACCAGGCTACTCGGGGAAAGTCCCTGCCGGGACAAGGGCGGACTCGTCGCGGTCAAACATTTACATCACGCCCAGTCCGTGGTGAGATTCTGGTGCCCGTTGCGGGCAACGAATTAACTTGCGGAAAAGCAAATGCGTTTAATTGGGACGCGACAGGGTGAAGTGCCTTGGCGGTCCGAGCCTCCTTTACATTAGATTGATTTACCCAAGACAGATGAAATGGGTCTACAGGAACCTCCCTAAATGAATATGGGAGGGGGGCTTTTCACTTGGACTACTGCGGGATGCTTCAGCGCCAGCCAGATTCCACCCTGTTTCGACGCCCGCGGCGGTCTTCACGACCGTCGGAGCCCACCGCAAACCTTCATCCTGGTATCCTCTACCCCTTGAGCATGAAAGCGCCGACCCGCATGGAGGCGTTCTTGCAGTGTGTGAACTGCAAGAAGACGATCTTCTCCATCGACTTCGAGCAAAGCCTCCGGGTTTGCCCTTACTGCGGGCATCATCACCGGATTACCGCCGAACTGCGAATTCAGTACACCTTTGATGAAGGGTCTTTCGCGGAGATGGATTCAGATTTACGATCCGTAGACCCCCTTCAGTTTCCAGAGTACGCCGAGAAGCTTCAGGTTGCGGTGGCCAAAGTGGGCCGCAACGACGGCGTGATGAGCGGAACCGCGAGAATTGACGAAATGGCGGTTGCCATCGCGGTTGCCGACTTTTCCTTTATGGGCGGATCGATGGGCGCAGTGGCGGGAGAAAAGGTCACCCGAACCCTCGAACGTGCTCTACAACTCAGAGTTCCCGCAATTATTTTCTGCGCCTCGGGAGGGGCGCGAATGCAAGAGGGCCTGTTCTCCTTGATGCAAATGGCTAAGACCACCGCCGCCGCCGAAAGGCTAGCCGAGGCGGGCATCCCCTACTTTTCCGTCTTTACCGACCCGACCATGGCCGGGGTGCTGGCCAGCTACGCCAGCGTGGCCGACGTGATCATCTGTGAACCCAAGGCACTCATTGGATTTGCAGGAGCGCGGGTGAGTAAACAAGCCGGGGTGGGCAAGGTTCCCGATGACTTCCAAACCGCCGAGTACGTAATGCACCACGGCATGATTGATCGAGTGGTCGCTCGGCGAGAAATGCGGTCTGTGCTCACGGGTCTAGTCCGAACACTTGGACACCATTTGAGGGTGGCTTAAGGCATGGCTAAAACCCACAAGGAATGGGAAAAACCGCTCACCGAGCTTGACGAGGGCATTGTTCGGCTAAAAGAGTTCGCGCGCCGAGAAACTGACCCGGAAAAGCGATCCGAACTGGAACTAAGAATCGCCGACCTAGAAGTGCGGCGGAACCGATACATCCAGGTGATGTATTCCAACCTGGGGCCCTGGGAAAAGGTTCTGGTGGCCCGAGCGGAAAAGCGCCCCTATTCACTGGATTACATCCAAAGCATTTTCAGCAACTTTATCGAGTTGGACGGAGATCGCAGATTTGGCGCCGATCACGCCATTGTCGGCGGTCCCGCAGAGTTGGATGGTCGTCCCGTGATGGTGGTGGGCCATCAAAAAGGCCGCAACATTCAGGAGCGACAGTTCCGAAACTTTGGTATGGCCAAACCAGAAGGTTATCGAAAAGCGATTCGCCTCTTTGACATGGCGGAGCGGTTTAGACTGCCCGTAGTGACCTTTATCGACACCCCCGCCGCCGATCCCGGAGTTGAGAGCGAGGGTCGCGGAATTTCTGAAGCGATTGCGGCTTGCATGGCCAAAATGTTTTCTCTCAGCGTCCCAAGCGTCTCCATCATCATTGGTGAAGGCGGCAGCGGAGGGGCGATTGGGATTGCTTGCGGGAGCAAGGTTCTCATGCAAGAGCACGCAATCTACTCGGTAATTCCCCCCGAAGGTTGTGCGGCCATTCTTTGGCGAGCCCCCGAACGGGGAGCCGATGCGGCCAAAGCTCTCCGCCTTACCGCCCAATCTGCGCTGGAGTCACAACTGATTGACGTAATCATCGCAGAACCCATGGGCGGAGCTCATCGCGATGCTCCCGAGGCCATTTCCCTGGTAAGAGAAGCGTTGGTGGCCGCTATGAAAGAAATGAAGGGCCAAAATTCAGATGAGATTCGCGAAAATCGTTACCTGAGATTTCGCTCGATGGGCCAGTTTTCATCGGGCTAAACTTCCTTAGGCTAAACTTCCTTAGGCTAGACTTCCACAATCAGGGTGACCGGCCCGTCGTTGATCAGCGAAACTTCCATGTTCGCGCCGAACACGCCGGTCTGTACGCTTATGTTGCGGGCTCTCAAAGCGGTGACAAATTCGTCAAACCTCTGCTTTCCCTCATCAAACGGAGCCGAATCGGTGAAACTGGGCCGACGACTCTTGGCGCAGTCGCCAAAGACGGTGAAGTTAGAAATGGCCAATATTTCCAGATCAAAGGCAGGTCCTTCGGGGTCAGCATTCGGAAAATCCACCAAAGCCAGATTCATCCGGCCCTCGGCGTCGTTAAAAACTCTGAGGTGGGCAATCTTGTCCGCCAACTTTTCGGCTTCTCGCGGCGTGTCATTGCGGTGGACTCCCACCAAGAGCACAAAGCCTCGGCCGCATCTTCCCACCTCTAAGCCGTCTACTCGAACCGAGCCGAGGGTTACTCTCTGAACAATCGCACGCACGATTGGCTACGATACCTAGGAAGTGTCGCTGAGAATATTCAAAGTTTTTTCGTTGGTGTACGTAGCCGCCCCTTTAGCGGCCCCCCGAGGACGCCTCACGTACTTCTTGAGGGTGTAATCCACGGAGACGTAGCCCGCATGTTTGCTACTGGAATGTTGCACGGCCACCCGGGCGGCAAAGTTAAGCAGTTCTGGCCCCACCCTCTCCGGCTTATTGGCGGTCTGGATCACCACATGAGCCGACGTGTCTCCGCGAACGTGAAGCCAGAGATCGTTGGGCTTGGCTACTCTCAGCGTCAGATAGTCGTTACTCTCGGAATTTTCGCCGTAAAGCACGGTGTAACCCCCAGGACCCATCAAAGATTTTATGCGATGCCCCTCATAGGGACGGTCTTCTTTTTTGGAGGTCGGCAGAGGGGCCACGGTAAGCCACCTTCGGGTCTGCGCCTCCTCATGAAGTTCCCGCATCGCATCCAAACGCATCGCCGCCTGAACGCGTTCCAAAAGCTCCATGACCGCCAGCCGATCTCGGCCCAGGCGGTCTATTTGATCTGAGACCGCCGAAAGCGCTCCCTTTGCCTTCTTGGCGCGTTCAAAGTAGGCTTGGGCATTTAGCTTGTAGTCAATCTCTGGGTTCAAAGTGACGCTGATCGGCTCTCCTTGATAGTCCCAAGCCTCTAGGATTTTCGCCCCCTGGGGCTGGTTGGGACCGTAGGCCAAGATGAGTTCGCCGCGTAGCTGATTTAGCCCCGCCTTGGCCCCTCGTTCAACCGCCTGACGGAGGTCGGCCAAGGCCACGTCGCGGGCCAGGATCACCCGTTCTAAAGACGTGATCAGGCTGTGTTTAAGCGCGTCGGCGGCGGCCGCGGGTATGGCTTGGTCGTAGTGGTGCTCCAAGGCAATACTTAGCGAGGTCCGGGCAACCTCTGAGAGCCCTAGTGCAGCCACGGAAAGCGGATAGGCCCCATTACCGACCGAGAGAATGTTGGAAGTCTCTAACCCATCCGCACCGGCCAGAACCAACTTCCGGAGAAATGCACTGCCGGCCCCATTTTTCGCTTCCCCAATGATGTCTTGGGCAGAAACCTGCCGATGCTTTCCCGGAAGATCCGTCTCGGTGGCGGCGAGAACCGGCGGCCACAAGTAAGCGGTATTCGGGGTCACCGGTCTACGACTTTGGGTGGGTTGAATCCACTTAGACGCCCCCACAATTCTCTCATTTCCTTCCACCAAGATCACGTTAGAATGCTTCCCCATCAGCTCCGCCACCAGCCGATGCGTTCCCGATTCGCCCGTGAACGTGAGCACGCAGAGTCGGTCTCCTTGAATTTGAACGGCGGATTCCAGCGTAGACCCATCCAGTCTCGCCCGGAGCGTACTCACCCAAACGGAGGGATGCGGAGGGTTTGCGCGACGCTTGGTCACCAAGTGCATCCGGGCAAACTCCGGATGGCACGAGATGAGTAGCATGGCTTCCCTGCCCTTGGCGTATAGGGTCAAAACGGTGTCGGTGGGGTTGGGTCCGCGAATTTCTTGCACACGCCCGCCCACGTAATCTCCCAGCTCGTCTAGCACCGTACGAAGGCACAGGCTGTCATACGGAATGCGAGTCATCAGGCTTTGACCAATGCCTCAAACTGATCCACGTCGGCTTGAATCGTGGTGAGGCTGCCTTCCCAGAACGAAGATTTGCGAATGTCAATCCCAAAATTAGCCGCGAGCGTCGCGGCATCGGCCAATCCGGTAGACGACAGAAGGTCATCATAGCGACTGCGGAATGCTTCGGGATCCTTCTGGTAGACGGCGTAAAGGCCCAGGGCAAACAGCAGGCCAAACATATAAGGAAAGTTGTAGAAGCTGCCCCCGTAATAATGTGGCTTGGCCAACCACATGTAGGGGTGAAGAACGGATTGATCTAAGCCATCTCCATAGGTTCCGCGTTGTGCGGTTAGCATCAATTCGCAGTATTCCTTTGGCCTCAATGTCTTGGACTGCCTAGCGGCAAACACCGCCGATTCAAAATCAAAGCGGCTGGTGATATCCACCACCACTTGGGTGCTTCCCTGCAACGAGGCTTCCAACACGGCCAAACGTTCATCCGACGAACCCTGGCTTTGCGCGGCTTGCCTAATAATTGTCTCACAGAAAATGCTGGCGGTCTCGGCCAGCGTGCTGGGAGTCACGCGCTGGAGCGCCGTGCGCGGACTGAGGCAGAGGTTGTGGTATCCATGACCCAGTTCGTGCGCCAGGGTGCTAACACTGCCAAACGAGGGTTTGAAGTTCATTAAAATTCTGGACTCATCGCCGCGCGTTCTCATGCAGAAGGCGCCATCCGTCTTGCCGGGGCGAGGAGATACGTCGGTCCAATTCTCTCGATGGGACTTCAAGGCAAATTCGCGCATTTTGGGTGAATACGTTCCAAACTGCTCCGCCACAAACTCGATGGCCTCGTCGTAAGACCAAGACTTGGCCTCTTTCCCCACGGGGGCAAAGAGGTCATACCACGGGAGCTGCGCCTTACCCAGGAATTTAGCTTTAGCTTGCAAATATCTCCTGAAGTGAGGGAACGCGGCGCGCGCCGAATCCAGCATGGCGCTCAGCGTCGTTTCGTCGATATTCGAATTAAAGATCGCTTCGCTAAGGGGAGATTCCCACCCTCTCCGCCGGGCGAGAAGGCCGATTTCTCCTTTCACTCCGTTCATCGCTTCGGCTACGGCAACTTCAACCTTGGGCCAGGCGGCGATTTCGGCTTGGTAAGCTTTCTCACGCACCCCAGCGTCTGGGTCATAGGCTAACGCACGAATGGCGCTTATGGGCAACAATTCCGGGCCCTTTCCCAAATCCACCGAGGCTTGGAGTTGGCTGGTGAGGTTAGACCGAAGACGGGACCATGCCACGCTTCCCGTGAGCTCCAAGTCTGAAATAAGATCCTCTTCGCCGGCACTCAACTGGTGGCTCGCCTCCACTTTGGCGCGCTGAACTGCGTATTTATGATCTCGCGCTACCGCAGAAAGTTGCTCAAGTGACTCTGCGCCTAATCCGCCAATCCACTTATTGACTCGCTTAACCCACTTTCTAAATCGGCTGAGCTGATCGTCGAGGTTGCTTTCCTTTTCGCCGGCGAGGTCGTTGGTGGAATCGGTAGACACAAACGAGTAAACATAAGCACTGAGCAACTCCCCATCGTCGGAAAGTTTGTTGTACCAAGCCACCGCAGATTCAAATTGCCGCACTTGTTCCGGCGTAAGTCCACCTGGGGTCGAGTGATCCAGCCCTTCCGAGGTCAGCCATTGCTCGGCCTGGTCAAGTTCCAAAATCCAGTCACTCAACGCCTGAGCAAACTCGGCACTGTCCAGGCCGGGAAAGTAGGGAGTCATGTCCCATCGAGGGAGAAAATCGTTAGTCATGGGCAGAGTCTAAACTATTTTGGGGCTTTGACTTGTACCCGCGTAGCACGGCAAAGCGCGGAGTCTTGTATCCTATATAGAAGAACTCATGAAAACGCACCTAGATGAAGTGGATGTTCAGATCCTTGGCCTACTCCAGACCGATGGTCGAATGACGAATGCGGACTTGGCCAAGACGGTGGGGTTGTCCCCTCCTTCGGTGCTTCAACGCGTGAGGGCACTTGAGAAGGCCGGCCTTATTCGAGGTTACTACGCCCACCTTGATGCGGAACGACTTGGACTGAAAATTACCGCGTGGGTGATGATCAGTCTGTCTTTGCACCAGGAACAGCCCATTGAGCGATTTAGGCGCAGTGTGATGGATATCCCAGAAATTTTGGAGTGCTACCACCTCAGCGGAGACTTTGACTTTATGATCAAAGTGATTGTAAAAGACGTGCGGGCTTACGAGACATTCATCCGAGAAAAGCTGAGCAAGATCAAAGGAATTCAGCAGATAAAAACCAGCTTTGTGTTTGGCACCACCAAATACTCAACTCAGATCCAGTTCTAAATATCGTTCCGAATGGTTGCGGGCATGCAACAAACGGACACTAATTGCCGACATTAGAGATAGTGCTACCCAATATCCTTCATTCTGTCGGCCGCACTCCGCTTGTTCGGCTTAACCACGTCGGAAAGGAATTCGGTTGCGAACTGCTGGCTAAGTGCGAGTTCATGAATCCGGGCGGCTCGGTTAAAGATCGAGTTGCCTTGCGAATGATTGAGGAAGCCGAGCGAAGCGGAAAGATCAAACCGGGCGACACCCTCATTGAAGCCACCAGCGGCAACACGGGCATTGGGCTTGCCATGGCGGCGGCGGTGAAGGGGTACCGGTTGATCATAACGATGCCCGAGAAAATGAGCCGGGAAAAGGAGCTTGTTATCCAGGCACTAGGAGCGGAAATTGTGCGAACTCCCACCGAAGCCGCGCACGACAGCCCGGAATCCAATTTCGGCGTCGCCGCTCGTCTGCAACGCGAGATTCCCAACTCTCACATATTGGATCAATGGACAAATCCGGCAAATCCAGACGCCCACGAATTTGGCACCGCAGTAGAAATTCTCGAGGATGCCCCGGGAACTATTGACGCCTTTGTGGCAGGGGCGGGCACCGGCGGAACGTTGACCGGGGTGGCAAGGGGACTGAAAAAAGTGAACCCCGCCATTTTGGTGGTCGGAGCAGACCCGGAAGGAAGCATCCTTGGCGGCGGGGATCCTGGGCCAACTTATTTTGTAGAAGGAATTGGTTACGATTTCATCCCAGAGAACCTTGACCCATCGTTGGTGGATCGGTGGATTTACACAAATGACCGGGACAGCTTTGACATGGCACAGGACCTCATCCTTAAGGAAGGTCTTTTAGTGGGCGGCAGTAGCGGAAGCGCAATGTGCGCGACCTGCCGGTTGGCCCAAGATCTCGGCCCCGGGCACCGAATTGTCACCCTCTTGCCGGATGGGATTCGGAACTATATGAGTAAGTTTTTGGACCCTGCTTGGCGAGACTTAAACTTCACTTAAAGAAGGTAATGATTGGATGGAGGGTCCGTCCGATCAACTGAGTCCGCCGCCAATGGCAAATCTACATTCGTAGCAATGGCACCGTACTTTTCCAGCACCAGTGCCATTCCCCACAACTCAGCTTCCGCCAGCACTTGCCCCCGGCGAAGCACTTCTCCACGTCCGACAATGCCATCTACCACCACAATGTAAGTGCGACCTTGAACCACAGTTGCATCCTCCGACTGACCTATTCATTTTAGG
>JBBQUZ010000075.1:0-17863 GCA_038212035.1 Fimbriimonadales bacterium | reverse complement strand
CAAAACGACCACATTGGCTTTCAGAACCAAGATCCGAGCGCTTGCGGTGGTCACATTGCCTGCATGATCAACGCGGGGCAGATTGCCTTACCGGCTGAAACCATTTACATGCAGGACACTCCAATGCCCGGCGGAAATGTTTACAATGAGCTCTACGCCGACTGGCAGATTGACTGGGCGGCCCCCGGTTGGGGCGTTCCAGATTCCGATTGGGCTCCGCATAGCGGCGGTAGCAATTATGACTTTGCCGACGGGCACGCAAAGTTCAGAAAAATTGGTGCCACCAAGGTCTGCGACTACACCATCCAAGACGACTGCGCAACCACTCCTCCGGCAGGTCCTTAGATCCTCTCTTGGTGCCCCTATCTCTTAACTGGTAGGGGCGCGTGACTCCGTTAAACCCATGAAAAATGCACTCATCCTAGTTTGCCTTTCCGTAACGTTTTTTGCTGTGGCCGCTGGGTGCGGCGATGACAATAGCAATCTTCCAAAGGCCGGTCAGGTTGGCACGATGCCATCAGATCCCACCGTCCGGGCCAATATTGCCAAGGCTCAGGGAATGCACTCTGCGGGGCCCTCTGGCGGAGCCAAGATGTTGCCTACAGATGGGGCATCTAAGTAGTTCGGCAACTGCCCCGCGACCAAAACCTGAAATGCCCTGCTCCAATTTTTTGGAGCAGGGCATTTACTTAAATTAGGCGATCACTTTTCTCGAAGCGGGAGGCCCATGGCCTTGAGGAAAATTCGGGATTCCTCGTCGGTCTTAGCCGTGGTGCAAATAATGATGTCCATCCCGCGAATTCTGTCGAACGTATCGTAAGGAATTTCGGGGAAAACCAACTGCTCTTTCAGTCCCAAAGCGTAATTACCGCGTCCGTCGAAACTCTTGGGTGACAGACCTTGGAAGTCTCGAATACGGGGAAGAACCACGGTGGCGAGCTTGTCAAAAAAGTGATACATTCGCTTGCCGCGAAGGGTCACTTTACAGCCAACATCCATCCCCTCTCGGAGTTTGAAGTTTGAAATGGCCTTATTGGACTTCGTGACAATTGGCTTTTGACCGGAAATGAGCATCATGTCTCGAACTGAGTTCTCGAGGTGTTTGTCTCCGTTCTTTTCCTTGCTACCCGTGCCCATGTTGATGACAATCTTGTCCAATTTGGGGACCTGCATCACCGACTTATATTTAAACTGCTCTTTTAGAGCTGGCACCACAACTTCACTGTACTTGGCGTACAGTCGCGGAGTTGGGAGGGTTACGGGCCCGGTTGCCTTAACAATTGTGCTTTCTTTCTCTTTGCGTGCCATATCTATTTCCTTATGCCTGAGTGCTGACCAGGCGCCACCTCACAAATCCCCTTGAGGTCTGGAGTTTATTTTTCCATTACGTTGGCGTCGATGATTTTCTCGCCGCTCTTTTTAGCGTACCGAACCAGCTTGCCTTCTTCTTTGCGTCGGCCCACTCGGGTCGGCTGATTTGTCTTGGGGTCCAACAACATCAGGTTGCTGATGTGGATGGGGGCCGGAATTTTAATTCGAGCGGACCGCTCCCCTTGGGTCTTTGCCTTTCGGTGCTTGATCGCGGCGTTGAGCGGCAAAGGCTGTTCCGGATTCTCGAAGTTCTCTTTGAGAACCATCGCCTTCTGCTCTTTAGGAGCCATGGCTGCGATGAATCCGATCTCTCCCTTGTCCTTACCGGTGATGATCATAACCTTATCACCCTTTCTCAATTTGAGCTTGGGCGGGCTTTTAAGCGCTTTAATATCTGCTTTTGTGGGCATATTACAGGACCTCCGGGGCCAGCGAGACGATCTTCATAAAGTTCTTGTCTCGGAGTTCTCGAGCCACCGGTCCGAAGATGCGGGTACCTCTGGGCTCTAAGTTTACGGGGTTAATCACCACGCAAGCGTTGTCGTCAAATCGAAGCGTGCTTCCGTCAATTCGGCGGACTGCGCGCTTACTTCGCACAATCACGGCCTTAACAACGTCACCCTTCTTAACGGGCATATTGGGCGTGGCTACTTTCACAGCAGCGACGATTACGTCACCCACTCGTCCGTATCTTGGCTGAGAGCCCTTGAGAACTCGGATACACATGACTTCACGTGCTCCTGAGTTGTCGGCTACTTTTAGTCTCGTAAACTGTTGAACCATGGCTCTTTAATTGTCCTTAGCGGTTGACATCGGTCAACACTCGATTGCGTTTCGGTGGGGGCCAACGGCTCCCAAGCGGAACAAACTGGTTATCTCACCTTCTCAAGAATCTGGGTAACGCGCCAGCACTTATCTCGGCTGATCGGTCGCGTCTCCATGATCTCAACGCGATCGCCTTCGTCGCATCCGATGATATCGTGGGCTTTGAAATTCTTACTTCGAAGAACAACCTTTCCGTAGAGAGGGTGTTGAACTCGTCGCTCAATCTTCACGACCACCGTCTTCTCCATTTTAGTGGAGACGACGATGCCGATTCGAACTTTGCGGCTACCGCGCTCGGTTGATGCGGTTTCTTCGGCGGCAACTTGCTTCTGATCTTCTGACATTACGCTTTGCCTCCCTTCTTCTCGGTGATCATGCAAAGAATTCGCGCAATGTTATGACGCCTCACCTTAAGGCTCGTCGTGTCCGTCATCTTACGGAACACTAAGTCACGGCGGGCCCGGTAGAGGCTGGCTCGCTCTGCGAGAGCCATCTCCTCCAATTCGGGGACTGACTTATCGCGTAATTCGGATGATTTAAGATCTTTCATGAGTTTTTTGGTGGGCCTGCCGCTTACGCTTCTGCCTCGTTTGAATCACTTACTTCGGCCACAGGTGCCACTACGGCAGCTTCTTCGTCTGCATCATTGGTTACGGACATAACGCCAGGGGCGAAGTCCTTCTTGGTCACAAATTTGCATCGAATAGGTAGCTTGAAGATGGCCAAACGCATGGCCTCTTTGGCAATCTCTTCGGTCGGTCCGTTCATCTCAAATAAGATGCGACCCGGCTTGACTACGGCTACCCAACCTTCTACCGGAGCCTTGCCCTTACCCATACGGGTTTCGAGTGGCTTTTTGGTGTATGACTTGTCGGGGAAGATTCGAATCCAAACCTTACCGCCACGTTTGATGTGACGGGTCATCGCAATTCGAGCCGCTTCGATCTGTCTTGAGGTGATCCACGCAGGCTCTAGAGCCACGATTGCGTAGTCACCAAATGAAATGGTATTGCCTTGAGTGGCTTTACCTTTCATTCGTCCGCGGTGCATTTTTCTGCGACCGTCTTTAACGCGCTTGGGCATTAACATTAGGCGTTCTCTCCTTCAGTCACGGGGGCCGCAACCGGTGCGGCAGGAACGGGCGCCGCTACTGGTTCCGCCTGAGTATTTGCGAACGCAGGAGCCTCTTCACGAGGTGCTCTCGGTCGTCGCTCTCGAACTTCCGGAGCCTTGGCGGGAGCAACTGGCGCGGTGCCATCTAGCTCTCGAAGTCTCTTCTCCGGCAACACTTCACCCTTATATATCCAGACTTTGCAGCCGACGGATCCGTAAACGGTGTGCGCAGTTGCCTGGCCGTAGTCGATGTCAGCACGAATGGTGTGAAGGGGAATCTTTCCGACCTTGTCCCCTTCTCGCCGAGCGATTTCTGAGCCGCCCAATCTTCCGGAAACCTGAATCTTAATTCCGCGGCCATTCATTCGCATGACTCGTGTCATCGCTTGGCGCATGGCACGTCGGTGACTAATTCGCTTCTCAAGCTGAACACAAACATTCTCAGCTACCAACTGAGCATCAAGCTCTGGTTGCCGGACTTCGGTGACGTTCACCTGAACCACGTTTGTCGGATCCTTTTTGCGGACCAAACGGTTCAACGTCTCCGTCAGTTCATCGATACCTTTACCACCCCGACCAATGATCGCGCCGGGACGAGCGGTATAGATCGTTACCTTCACTCGGTTGGCAGCTCGCTCAATTTCAACTCGGCTTACGTTGCCAAGTCCGGTGCGGCCCTTGATGAAGTGCCGAATCTGGTCGTCTTGAAGGAGCGCTGCGGGGTAGCCCTTCTTGTTGTAATACCACTGGCTATCAAAGCCGCGGATCACGCCAACTCTAAATCCTACTGGATGAATCTTTTGACCCAACTTAGTTCTCTCCCTCGGTTTTGCTCACTTCAGAGTTCGCGGTGTCGATGCTTACTGTATCAACCGGAGTCTCTTCCACTACGGTCGGCCCAGAGACGGCCTCGTCTGCGGCGGGCTCTTCAGCAACCACCATTTCTTCAGGCACGGGAACGGCTTGGACAACCGGAGCCGCCTTTGCCTTTGCCTTGGCCTTACCAACGGTAGCAAAGGTTGGTCGGGGCTTCGATTTGCTACCATGAGGCTTAACCGCGGCCATTGCTTCAAAGTCTTCTACCACCACGGTGATGTGGCTGGTCTTTTTAATAATTCGGTTACCGCGACCCTGGGCTCGAGCGCGCATTCGCTTGAGTCGGGGCCCTTCGTCTACGTGGATTGATGCAATGCGCAGTTTATCGGCCGAAAGACCGTGATTCTCTTGCGCATTGGCCATCGCCGAAAGCAACACCTTGTGGAGGGCGAAAGCACTCTTACTGGTGTGGTATCGGAGCAGCGATACGGTGTGGAGCGCGTTTTTTCCGCGAACCTCATCCGCGATGATGCGGACTTTCCGTGGCTGTACCCTTATGTATTTTGCTGTTGCACTTACTTCCATTGCGTTTCCCTGCTAGAGGTGAAGGCGCTTGCTATGCGGTTCCTCGGCTAAGCCGTTCATTTTACCCGCTAAGCCTATCGCCCTTTACTTCACCGAAGCTTGGTCCCCCTTTCCGGAATTCCGCCCTGGTGACCTTTATAGGTACGGGTAGGAGCGAACTCACCCAATTTGTGACCAATCATATTTTCTGTGACGAACACCGGCACGTGCTTGCGTCCATCATGAACGGCAAATGTGTGTCCGACAAAGTCGGGGGTGATCGTTGAGCGTCGGCTCCACGTCTTGATTAGTTTCTTTTCGCCTGATGCATTGAGGACGTTTACCTTTTTCATAAGGTGATCATCCACAAAGAACCCTTTTTTTAAGCTTCTTGACATAATTCTCCAGTGTTAAACCGCCGGCTTTCCGCGCGGTCAGTGCACGATCTCTGTCGCCTGATCATTTCCGCTGTAAGCGGGTTAGTCAACCCGCTTACATAATAGAAATAACCCGACGCTACGACTTCCTCCGACGAACGATGAACTTCTCCGTTCGCTTGTTGTGCCGAGTCTTCTGACCCAGCGCCTTGTTGCCCCAACGGTCAACCGGGCCCTTCTTACGACCAACCGGCGACTTAGCTTCACCACCACCATGGGGGTGGTCTCGCGGGCTCTTAACCACACCACGAACGTGAGGCTTGCGACCGAGGCCACGATTCTTACCGGCCTTACCGATCGATTCGTTCTCATGCTCCGCATTACCCACTTCTCCGACGGTGGCGCGACAGGTGTTGTGGACCATTCTCATTTCGCCCGAAGGTAACCGAAGGGTGACATAACTGCCTTCCTTCGCCATAACCTGAGCAGATCCACCGGCCGCGCGGACCATTTGGCCACCCTTACCGGGTTGAAGCTCGATGTTGTGCACGAGCGTACCCAGCGGGATGTTCTTGAGCATGAGCGCATTGCCGGGCAGAATATCCGCACCTTCTCCGCTCTCAATAATCGTTCCCACTTCCAGGTTTCTCGGAGCCAAAATGTATCGCTTCTCACCATCAAGGTAGTGCAGGAGGCAAATTCGGCAAGTTCGGTTCGGATCGTATTCGATCGTAGCAACCTTGGCCTTTACTCCATCCTTATCTCGCTTGAAGTCGATGATTCGGTATCGGTTCTTATTACCACCACCACGGTTGGCGGAGGTCATACGACCGCTACTGTTTCTACCGCCCGTTTTTGGCTTAGCCTTTACGAGGGTTCTTTCCGGCTTACTCGCGGTAACTTCCGAGTAAGTCGCGCCGATCATATGGCGTCGGCCGGGGGATGTTGGCTTATATTGTCTTGTCGGCATTTTAGACTCCGTAATCCTCGAGCATCTGCCCCTTGCCTAGAGTGATGATCGCCTTCTTTCGATCTGGCTCGTAACCGGTGCTCTTACCCCGGCGACGTTTTTTACCCAGAATTTTGATCGTGCGGACGCTCGAGACGTGGATCGATTGATCCGGCTTCTTGCCTTCGTTATAGATGGCCTCAATCGCCTGTTTGATCTCAATCTTGTTGGCGTCTCGGTTAACCACAAACGTGTACTTGCGCTCTAACAGCTCTTCATCTTTGATATACGGGTTACCGTAAGAAAGAGCCACCGTTCGCTCGGTGATATGCGGCTTTACAATGATGTCGTGAGGATTCTTCATTTAGTCCATACCTCTTCGATCTTAGCGAGCGCGTCTTTGGCGATGATCACTTTCCGCGCCAGCAACATGTCTCTCGCGGAAAAGACGGCGGTCTTACCCGCATCTGCACCTTCCGCCGAACTCGCCGGCGCGGTCTTGACCGACACATTAGGCAAGTTCCGGAATGACTTGTACGTAACGGCATCGTAGGCCGGAAGAATGATTAGGACTCGGCGCTGGTTAGCCATCCCAAGGGCTGCGAGGAGCGCAGTTGCGTCCTTAGTCTTCGGTTCGGCAAACACGATCGAATCCAGTACGGAAACGTTTCCGGCTTCCAAGTGCGCGGCAAATGCGCCTAAAATGGCAGCTCGTCGCTCTTTCTTGTTGACCTTCTTTTCGTAGCTGCGGGGCTTAACCGCCATGGCCATACCGCCATGAGTGTAGTGGGGCGCGCTGACCGTACCCTGTCTCGCGTTACCCGTCTTTTTCTGCTTGTACGGCTTTCTACCACCACCACGAACTTCGCTACGGGTGAGTGCAGACTGCGTTCCCTGCCGCTTGTTCGCTTCTTCGGCAACGACGGTGCGATGCGCACCCATCATGCTGAGTTTGGCGTGGGCAATCTTGTCGCTGAGAACCAGCTTTCCGACTGACTTACCGTCTTTCCCTTGAATCTGAATGTCTGCCATGGTTACCTCGCCACCTTGTTGATGACCACCAAGGCTCCATTAGGTCCGGCAACGCTTCCGCTCACCAAAACCAAATTCCGCTCTACATCTACCTTGACCACTTTCAAACCTTTTTGGGTTATCGTGTCGGTTCCCATTCGGCCGGGCTTTCGGGTGCCTTTGAACACCCTTTGCGGACCGGTGGCACCGCTCGACAATGGTCGTCGGTGGGTCATGTAGCCGTGGGTCATCTGCTGACCTTTAAAGTGGTAGCGCTTAACGCCACCCTGAAAACCTTTACCTTTGCTCACGCCGGTTACCGTGATTTTTTCGCCCTCGGCAAAGATGTCAGCCTTGATCTCCTGGCCTAGCTCTAAGCCGTCGGTCTTATCAATCCTAAATTCTTTGAGAGTTCGCACGTTGTGCTCAAGACCGGCCTTCTTAAGGTGGCCGAACTTAGGAAACGTCAAATGTTTGTCCTTAGCCTCACCGAAGCCCACTTGTACGGCGGTGTAGCCATCTGTGTCTTCGTTCTTGAGCTGGGTCACGTAGACAGGACCTGCCTGCAGCACCGTTACCGGTACCATTGCGCCCTCTTCGGTGAAGAGGTGCGTCATTCCAACCTTGGTCGCTAAAATGCCTGGAAGCATCACTACTCCTTGCCCACGCGTGACAACGGGTCCACACGGAAGCCTAACTGTTTCCTTTTTCCTTCAGCTTCTCGTGCCTTAACCGCGGTTTGATGCGTCCGTTGCCCGTTTAATGGGTCAGAACACCGCGATGGCTTGAAGCCGATTGAAGTGCGCCTAGGCGCAAGGAAAGATAATACCCAAGTGCCTAGGGAATTGCAACCTAAATGGCGGTTTGCTAGCAATTGCCAAAATCTCGGGGTTCATTTGCCAACCGAAGTCGGCGTAGCCGGTAGTCGGCGGATGACCGTGCCGACGTCCGAGAATTCCCTCTACAAATGCGCCTACTTCCGTGGGGACACTCGCGACGCATCCTCCCAGGCCCGGCGCCATTTGGTGTGGACGTATCGATTTACCGCAAATGGCCGGGTCGCAATCTCCACCGGAGCCTGAACCTCCGAGAACGCCAATCGATATCCGACCGCCCGGGCTTCTGCCTCGCATCGAGAATCAAATTTTCCGTTTGGGTACGCCAAGTAATCGCACCGATGCCCGAGTTCCCTTTCCATATCCCTTTTCGAATTAATAAACTCTTTACGAATCTGATCCACGGACATCTGGCCCAGATCACCCGGATGCGACACCGTTTGAGACGCCACCGTTACCAGGCCAGACCGGCCTAACTCCCGCAATTGAGACCAGGTCATCTTGGGCCTTCCCTGGCGATTACCCACCAGTCCAGTGTGGACAAACATCGCCACGGGAATTCGTCTTTGCTTAATCATGGGCCAGGCCCGTAGCCAGAACCCTTCGTAGTTGTCGGCAAAGGTAATCGCAATCGCGCGTCGCTTAAAGGGAATGTGTTTCACCACGTGGCGATAGATGTCGTCTAGGGTGACAAATTGTGCTCCGTGCTTTGTCATCCAGGTGAGTTGGTAGTCGAGTTCTGACGTGCTGCAGTCAAACCAGAGTGAGTGTTGGTCTCTGCGTTCAATCACATCGTGGTAGGTGAGGATTGTGGCCATCGGAACCACCCTGGGGCATACGAAAAGTAACAGGGTTAAAAGGCTGGTCAACGGCACATCTTCTATTGTCTCTCAAATGCATATGCCTTGGGGTCGGTATGCTGGCACTTCAACTATGTCAAGCAAAACTCCCATCGAACCTGATTTTGAGCGGCAAAGATTTAATGAACTGCAGCGTATTAGTTTGGATGTTTCTAAGCTCACCGTTTCTTGCTTAAGCCAGAGATCGGTGCCTAACGCGATTCGGCTTGCCGAACAGGCATGCGCCCAGGCAGATCAGTTCTCCGATGCCGTACTCGCCCAGGCCGAACGTTTGCATGCGGAGAATGCGGACGTTCCTCTACTGGACTGTAAAAAGGGTTGCTCGTATTGTTGCAACATCCGAGTGTCCGCGACGCCGATGGAAGTTCTGAAAATTGCCGCATTGATCGATCAGTCCTTCTCAGCCGAACAACGCGCGGCCCTCATGCAGCGCATTGACGCTTACTCAGCAGAACTCAAAGACCTAAAAGGTGTCGAGCGTTTTAGTCGGCGAATTCCCTGCCCTCTTTTGGAAGATCATGCTTGTTCGATCCACACCGCCCGACCCATCGCTTGCCGAGCTCATCACTCTACCGATGTAGAACTCTGCAAACGCGCCGATGAAGGAGAACAGATTGGAGTTCCCGGATACCGAGATATCGGACTGCTGATGGGCTCGGTCGTGAAAGGGCTACAAGAAGGCATCAGTCAATCCCAGAAAATCGGCCAACGAGTTCGCCTTCCAGAATCGTTAAAAATCGCCTTAGAGAATCCAGATTGCGGCCAAAAATGGCTGGATGGCTCTGCCCCCTTCCCCCGAGAAACTTTACCTCCGGTATTGCCCACGGCTAGCCGCTAGACGCGCAAATCTGCCACCTATCGCTATGCGAATGTACGCCTACGCTTGGGCCATACTCATTTCAAGACTCTAAATGTGCACCTTGAGCAAGGCGAGGATGGCTGGATTGTTGCGTATGTTCCCGCTTTGCGCGGTTGTGTCTCCCAGGGCAAGACTCGTTTGGAGGCTATCACGAACATTAAAGAAGCGATAGAAGGCTGGCTGGAAGTCGAGCAAGAAAAAATAGAGTCGGTCTGAATCGAGATGAACGCTGAGATTCTGGCGCGGCAACGATAGTCTCATTTTTACCCGCGCATTGAGCGATTAATCGAGTAAACGTCTTCGAACCCGCAGAGCCAGCGAAGGGTCGCTCCTTTAACTAGGGCTACGCTCACGGCATCTAGGTTGAAACCAAGAAATTCTGGTGGGCGGTGCAGGACTCGAACCCGCGACCACCTCGGTGTAAACGAGGCGCTCTACCAACTGAGCTAACCGCCCGAAGCTAATGTATCGGCACCAATCAACATAGAATAAGAGGGGGTGCGCCTCTCGCCCAATTAATTAGTGAATTGTATTTTAGCAGGAACGGTGTACACTTAGCTTGTACGCTCAGGATGAAGCGAATACTGCCCCTTTTGGTTCCATGGATGGTTCTTGCGGGTGCGGCCAATGCCGTTCAAATTAGAACGGCCGACGTGCTGTACACCTATCGAGACGCGATTCCGCAACGCGGCTCCCGCGTGGGCGATGAATGTTTTGTGCCCATCGAACAGCTCGCCCAATTTGGGTGGACAACCGATGTGACGGGCGACAAAGTGTCGATTCAGGGCGAATCACAAGGGATCACCACCCAGTCCAGGGTAATCAATGGTCAACCGTCGGTGGCAATTCGGCACACGATTGAGCTTCTGGGTGGACGCAGCCAGTGGCGCACCGGGACCGATACGCTGGATATTTACGATGTGCTTAGGCAAGTCAGCGTGCATGCGGGCAAGGTCTTGGTTTCCGGGAAGCTCAGCTTTAAGCCCTACGCCTTCCTTCTCACCAATCCAAACCGCGCGGTAATTGACCTGGTGGGGGTGCGGTTAGGTAATTCTAGCGAGACACGGCTCTCCGTGGATTCGTCAGTGCGAGTTTCTCAATACAAGAACAACACGGTTCGCATTGTCACGGAGACGGGAGCCGTGCCGCTAATTCCCCGAGACGTGATCTCGGCAACTTCCGAACTCTCCCTGGACTTAAACCCGCCCATCCCTGAAGGGGAGCGAACCATTCAGCGCTCAGTCCCTCCCCCAGTGCCGGTGGGTGCCCCCCTAACTTTCAATTTAAAAGTAGATATTGAAGGCAAAGAATCTACACTTTTGCTCGCCGACCTTGGTCCTACTTTTAACGGCTCTGCCCAATACGCCAAATTAGACCCGAGCACGGTGCAAGTAATCCTGAAAAATTATCGAGCCGAGTGGCCCGAGGGCTTCAAGCTGAATTCTGAGGCGATTTCTCGGACGGATGTTTCAATTCAGGGGTCAGACACGCGGCTCATCCTATCACTCCGCCGCCCGATGGGAGCAGAGGTGGGTATCCAGGGCGGACAACTATCAATTCAGCTCCTAAAGCCTGATGTTGGCGATGGCAAACTCGCAGGCAAGGTAGTTGTGGTGGATGCAGGACACGGCGGACAAGACAGCGGAGCGCACGAGGGAGATATCCGAGAGAAAGACCTCACACTCTCGATTGCAAAGCTGGTGAGCGCAGATCTTGCCCGAGGGGGTGCCATGGTGATCATGACCCGAAAGACGGACGTCTTCATCCCCTTGCTTACAAGGTCTGAAATTGCCAACCGAAACCAAGCTGACTTCTTTATTTCTTGTCATATCAATGCCAATCAAGGCAACACGTCGGGCGGAATCACGTTCCACCATAAAGGAAATGCAATCAGCCGTTTGCTCGCCGAATGCATTCAGGCCCAGATCGCTAAAGTGAGTGCAATAAAAAATCTGGGAGTTTGGAGCGATGGACGCATCCACCCGAGCGGGTTCTCTGTATTAAGAAATACTAAAATGCCCGGTGTGCTCATAGAGTTTGGATTTATTGACAACTCTAAAGATAGAAGGCGAATGATAACGGATGACTTTCAGCGCAATGTCGCAAATGCGGTGGTAAGGGGAGTCAGAAGCTATCTAGGCGATCCAACGTTTTTAGGTGTAAAGCCTAAGCTAGCAGAAAGCAATGAAAGCTCAGTAGCGGCCGATGGGCAGAATAAACTGGAGACGGACGAAGGCACCCATGGCAAATCAGAAAACTAAACCCTCCGGAAGTAACCCCCTCATATTTCTGGGGCTCATTGCGGCCATGGGGTTGGGCGCGTTAGCTTATTACATCTCTAACAATCCCTCCACTCAAACCATCCCGATGGAGTATCGGCGAACCCGTTCTAGCGCCCAACTAAAGCCAATCCACAAGGGCCCAAACGTGGAAGTCACAACTTCCACGGCAAAAGTTGGCGGTCCCCTCGTGGCATCCATCGTTGGAGACCAGGTTCTTTTAAAGCCATTTAGCGGCCAGGCCCCCCCCGGAGCAGAACCTAAACTTTTAGCGCTTCAAGAAACAATCAACGGTTTCAAGTTGAATGACGTTCGAATTCTGGGCGTGGACGTTCAGGCCAGGAACGCCTTGGTTGAAATTACGCCCGCGATTCATGATGGCATGGGTAGCATGCAAGAGGCCAAATTCCTCGAAGCGCTTCAGCGGGTAATGGGCCAATTTCCCGACGTGGACAAAGTTCAGATCATGGTAGACGGCAAGCCGTTGGATTCATTGGGCCACTTTGAGACGGCGGATCCCATGCCCGTAATCCGTCCCGGAGAATCTGGCGCAGTACCGGCGACCCCTATCTTGAAACCGGGTGTTTCCACCAAGACGCCTTAAGCGTAAAGCCCAGAACCACCAAACTGAACACACACCACATACTGGCCCAAACAATGGCGGGGATGCCCGAGGTTTGCTGCAAAATGGTCGCGTCGCTATGTACTTCGGTGCCCGCGCTCAACTGAACCAACCCGGCAACCGATTGCAGGCTGGC
Source organism: Fimbriimonadales bacterium (assembly GCA_038212035.1). GTDB lineage: Bacteria > Armatimonadota > Fimbriimonadia > Fimbriimonadales > Fimbriimonadaceae > Fimbriimonas. Next base: position 5,245 of record JBBQUZ010000075.1, on the reverse strand, counting down.
CAAACCCTGCTGGATGCCCAAGAACTGTGCGGCATACACAAAACCTTGCCCTTTTAGAAGCGGTTGCCATGCCAGCAACCCTACCCAAGTCCATCCCATTACTAAACCCATGACGTCTCCGCGAACCCATAAGACCATGGCAATGGCCAGCAAAACCGCGAGAAACCTCATGGACCGCTGGGCACTTTTAGGCGTTCGGCTAAAGGCAATCAGTGCCGCGCCGAGTAATGTGGCCCCCACGTAACCCGCAGAGGCCGTCAGTAAAAGATTTCCGCCCGTAACTGGGGTTACTCCGCTCCCGTCAGAAAAAACCATGATCCGCTGTACTTCGCCCCCGGTTCCTACTGCCGTGAGGGCGTGAGACAACTCGTGCAGGTGCGTATTGAGATACTGAATAGGAAGCACCACCATTCGCAGAATCGGAATCACCGAAATCGCGGCGGACGCAATTCCGGCCGTGATGAGCGCGGTCTGATGGAGTTTAAGGGGTGATGGCTTCAAGGTCAGGTTTAGATACGCGGGTTGACCGTCTTTGGATGCGATCCCAGGTCAGAAGGACCACGGATGCTGCTAACAGCCCACAAACCCAACCCAAAAGAACCTGGTGCGGATAGTGGACCCCAACGTAAACCCGAGATATTCCCGTAAGGATGGCAACGAATACCCACGGGATTCCCCACCCCCTTACGCACATGACAAAAACTAATGCCACCGCCGCCATGTTTGCACTGTGCGCGGAAGCAGTACCATGACTGGCCGACCATCCGGCTCTTAGAATCACGTCGGCATGGTCCTGAAATGGCCGGTTCTGAGGGATCCAATGCTTGAGGATGTCGGTGGAGCCGTTAGCTAAACCAACCGAAAGCACCGCGGCTAAGGCCGCTTTTCTGGGTGCTCCTGGACGGCACAGCATGCCAAACACCAGGAGCCCCAGCACGATTTTCACCCAGAGTAGATTTGTTGCCTCGCTAAAGAAACCTAGAAACCCTCTAAGACTTTCGGGCCCTTGGTTGACCCAACGAAACAAGGCCAGATCCAAATCATTCACTGGCCTATCTTATCCTCTGGTCCCTAATTTTGGGGCAGTTGACTCACGGGGAGTCACGGTTGAGTTCAGTTGCCCTTTTCGCCCTTTTCGCCTTTCTCACCCTTTTCATCTTCCTCTGTGTTGTGCTTTTTAGGCTTCATTTTGGGCTTCATCTTATGGCCCTTCGTGGCTTCGGCCCGGGCTTCCTTGGCTTCTTCAGCGGGACTCGTAACCTCCACGTTGGCAATCTTTCCGGTCTTGGCGTCTACCATAACCTCTCTTAAGACCTTGCCCGTTTTTACATTCACTGCGTATTGCCATTGACCTTCCTCGTCTTCTAATTGCACAGCACCCACAACTTTGCCGTGATATTTTTTGAGCGCAGTTGCCTTGGCGGCCGCAACACCGATAACGTGTTTGGGCTTGGGAGTCTCTGCCATAGCCATTGATGCGAGAGAGAGGCAGAGCACAGACAGAGCGAGAGTTCTTAAATTCATTTGGTTTCCTATACCGGCCCGATAGCCGATAAGGCTTAGGACGTGATGATACGGCGGCGCGTTTCCCAACTTACGACCCTAACGGCGTACCCGACTATTTTCTCAGGATTCGCTCCTAGGAAGAGTAGGGCACTTCCAAATTGTGGTGCGCCCTTAAAGCTGAGTCCAAGCGCATTACCCGATTCCAAACATGTTTTGAACAAAACCCCCCAAAGACTGCGAATTTACGGCATAATATGGGAGTGACGCTTCGAGTCTGCGCCTTCGCAACAAATTCAGCCTCCGGCCGGTTTTTAGCAACGACGACAGCACCCAGAACCGGATCGAACGCGATGGTCAGGTGACCCGCATCAGGAGGCCTAAATGGCAACAAAATCTCTATATATCGGCAATATTTCTTACTCCAGTTCGGAGCAGGATTTGCTTGACGCATTTGCAGCCTACGGCGCTAGCAATGTCCGAATCATCGAAGGCCGCGGTTTCGCGTTCATTGACGTAGAAGCGGACAAACTCGAAGCGGCAGTCGCCGACAAGAACGGTGCTCAGCTCGGCGGTCGAACCCTCACTGTTAACGAAGCACGACCTAAGGGTGCGGGCGGCGGTGGCGGTGGCGGTGGTAGCTACGGCGGCGGTGGCGGTGGCGGAAGCTACGGCGGCGGCGGTGGTGGTTACAGTGGCGGCGGTGGCGGCGGTCGCTCTAGTGGCGGCGGTGGCGGCTACAGTGGCGGCGGTTCTGGCGGCGGCGGCGGTAAGGGCGGCGGCTACGGCGGCGGCAAGCGACGCGGCTTCTAAAAGAAGTTGCGGGGATCGACTGAAAGGTCGATCCCCGTTTTTTTATTTTTGAAGTTGATTTTATCGATGAGTAATCCGCCGTTCTCAAGGGCAAACCCACAGCGACAAAGACGCCTGCCGGTTCCGCGCTTTTCGAACACGCCTAATGACCGTCTGTCCTGATTCCAAATCACTCGGGCCGCGGCCTACGCGCTTCTTATCCCCTAGTCGCTTCTTTAAGCACTCTGACCTGGCGGATCACCTCTTCTCTACCGGACCCACCGTTCCACACTCGATGCAGGAGATCAACCAGAAAACTCCCCACCACCGCGCCATCGGCCACCTGACAAACCATTTTCACGTGTTCAGGTTTAGAAATACCAAAGCCAACGCAGATGGGTAACGCGGTTTGCGCGCGAATTCTGCCCACTAAGCCCTCAACGTCGGCGGGGACCTGATTCTCCGCCCCGGTTACTCCCGTTCGAGATACCGCATAGATAAATCCGGTTGACTTCTCTACCACTTCGGAGATTCTTTGCGGAGTGCTGGTAGGAGCCGCCAAGAAGATGGTGTCGATTCCTGCCGCTTTGCAAGCGTTGCACCAGACTTCTGACTCATCTGGTACCAAGTCACTCACGATGGTGCCGCAAGAACCTGCGTCTTTGCTCGCTCGCGCAAATTCCGCAAGGCCCCAACGCAACACCGGATTGTAATAACCCATCGTCACTACAGGAACTTGGTGGTCTGACTGTTTGAGGGCCGCCAAGATGCCGTGGGGGGTAACTCCACTATCCAAGGCACGCTGACTGCTTGCCTGAATAGTAGGACCCTCTCCAAAGGGATCGCTGAACGGGATTCCCACCTCAATCACGTCGGCACCACCTTGAGTGAGCGCATCCATAATCGCCGGGAGTTCCGCAAGGGGTTGGTCGCCCGCGGTAAAGAAAAGCACAAGCGCTTTCTCTTCGCGAGACCGCAGGGCATCAAATTGTTGAGTTAGAGTCATAGCAAAGATTGCACGGGGCCAAAATAAATCCGATTAGATAACGAGCACGGTGAACAACTCGGAGATTTCCTCAATTTCATCCAGCGACCACATTACGGCAAGGGCATCGTCGGAACCCTGATTTCCCAACATGCGGTCCGCCATAGATCGGAATTTGGCCTCTACGGAACGGTCGCTCATTGGATTCAGCGCGTGACCCGATGGGGCGTCTACTCGCTTTTCAAAAACTTCTCCCGACTTGAGCTTCACGGTAACCCGATTAGGAATCCCGCTGTGCGGGTAGAGGAGGTCCAGCTCCGGATCCGCAATCACTTTGGTCTTGGCGACCAACGAGAGCAGGGACTCATCGGTAAACCGAGATTCATTGTAAGTTTCCAGAGTCACCGCACCATCCACTAATGCGGCACACGTTATATACGGCAAAGAGTGATCAGCGGTTTCTCGGCTCTGAGGGCGCCACTTTTCGGGCTCACCTCCGATGATTTCGTAAGACGCCGTGAACGTTGCAATCGTGATTTCTTCAACTTCGTCGGGCGTAAATCGTTGGCCTCGTTGAGCCAAAATTTGCTCGGCAGCGTCAATTGCGCTTTGGCTGTGATATTCGGCCGGATACCGTTTGATGTAAGTCTTAGAGATCATAAACGGTTCATCACCGCCGCCAAAAACAGGGAGTTGAAACTGGTCTCCTCCGCAAACTTCATTAAAGAATCCCATTTCGCCTTCAAATACTTGAGAGGCACCGGTCATTCCCAAATGGGCCAGCATCGTGGCAAAGACTCCGTTGCGTGAGGCGTTGGCAAACGCGCAACCCTTCCACATGGAAAGCTCACCCACCCGGGTTTGGCGCATAGCGTTGTTGGGTACGCCCGCCAAGCCCAGCGCATGGACCATGGTTTCTTCGTCCATACCTAACATCGCACCGCATCCGGCGACCGTGCTGTACGCTCCGTAGGTGACATGGTCCCAACCCCGAGACCGAATGGAATACGCATCGCACAGGCGACACTGGACCTCATAAGCGACCACTGCACCCAACACTACATCTGAGCCGGAAAGGTCAAACGCTTCTGCAATGGCAAGAATGGCGGCCAGGTTATCGCTGGGGTGGGCCGGCTCTTTGCTGAGGTAGGTGTCATTGTAATCCAGGTACCTAAACATGGTCCCGTTAGCAAACGCAGCCATTTCCGGAGGAGCTTGGTGCCGGGTTCCAATCACCGTAGCCCCCACTTCGCTGGAAGAGAGTCCGGCCAATTGCCGAGCGATCTTTACCGGAGGAGCGGTCCACGCCCCCATTGCACAGCCTACGGAGTCGATGAGGCGCCGCTTAACTTCATGCACTACATCGCCAGGAAGCTCTTCGTACACCAGATTGCAAGCAAACTCTGTAATTTGGTGAACAACAGATGTAGGCACGGTCAAAGAATCAGTAGTCGGCATTCCCATCAGGTTACCCTTCCGATTTTCGCCGGAATCGCGGCCCCTTCAGAGTCGCCCATCGCCGACGCTGTATCGCCGTCAGTTTACTTTCCAGCCGCTTAAGTTGGACTTGCAATGCGTCAGACCGACGAATTCTACTCGCTTCAAAATCTTGCGTGATCAACGTCTTCTTCTGCCGGGCGTCATCTATTTCAGTGCTGGTTTGACCGTTGGGAACTTCATCAATGAGTTTGGCAAGGGCGACGGAGTAACCCGCAGAATTTCGTTTGAACTGCTGGACCACAAAATCAAATCTTTTTCGCTGCACTTCCGTAAGACCCGCTGCCCGTGCAACTTCCCTTCGGCTCAGCGCAGAGGGGCCTAAATCTTGTAAGGCGATCTGCCTAAGGCGAACGCGTTGCCGCCAATGCAGTGCCCTTAGGGACGCGTCCGCAAAGTTCTGATCTACTAACGCAATCCCATCAGCTTTTGGCGTGGGTCGATTAAAAATTTCGTTACTGCGCTTTT
>JBBQUZ010000074.1:0-18334 GCA_038212035.1 Fimbriimonadales bacterium | reverse complement strand
GAGTTTTAACCGTAGATTCGGTGACTGCAGCCGCAAGTGTGTTGAACCCCGTCGCACTCGACGAATACGCGAGAGTTAAGCAGATACCGACGCAAAAACTACGCCACACGTTCAACGTTTGACGTTTGACGTTTGACGTTTGACGTTTTTCTTCAGTAGAAACCCTGAAACATCCTAGAACTGTACGCAGTAGTCGCATACGTAACCTGCATCATATCGCAGGTACCGGTAAATTCCTCATGTTTTTTAAAAATTTCTGACAGAAAGGCAAAAGTGGACGGTTCTGTGGGGTTTTGAGCAATTTTTTTAACCGACGCGTTACACTTTGATGATGGCTTGGGGGTCTAGGGCCTTTGTTTCTTGGGCGGGGATTTCTGCGGTGGTCGCCGGATTCATGGGGTTTACCCTCATGAAGAGGAACCCGCCCGCGCCGCCTATCGTGTTCGAATCGGCCAAGATCGTAACCTCCGAGCCGGCACCCAGCGGGCCTGGCGACAAGACCAAACCCGCCGACACGGAAGTGGTGGTTCACGTGGCGGGAGCGGTAAAGCATCCGGGCGTGGTTCACCTTCCTCCCGATAGAAGAGCGGAGGACGCAATTGAAAAGGCGGGTGGGGCACTGCCCCAAGCCGACCTAGATCAGATCAATCTCGCCGCCAAACTCACCGACGGCACCCAACTCTACATTCCCACCCGGGGCTCCGCGCCCAAACCGGGGGTAGCAGAAACCTATCAGGGGGGAATTTCCGCACCCCGAAGCTATTCCAAAGGGCCGGTGCGCCAAGGCCGAACCACCGCAAAGCCAGAATCGGGTTTCGGTAGCGGCCCCAAAGTTCCGACCGCCGTAGTGAGCCTCAACACAGGATCCTCCGAACAGCTACAAACCATCCCCGGCATTGGCCCCTCGACTGCCGACAAGATCATTGCGTACCGCACCGAGCACGGCAAGTTTCAGACCGTTGACGACCTGCTCAACGTAACCGGCATTGGCCCCAAACGCCTAGACAAAATGCGTCAATGGCTCAAACCTTAATGCGGCCGCCTACCGACCGCCGAGGCCGCTGAGGGTTACGCCTTCTATAAAGTAGCGCTGAGCAAAGAAGAACAGGGCCAGTACGGGGATCACGGTGAGCGTAGTAATCGCCATCAGCAATCCCGGTTCACCCCCGCGATCTCCCTGAAAGAGTTGCAGCGCGTAGCTAATGGGCATGTTTTCCGGTGAGTTCACGTAGATCAGCGGACCCATAAAGTTGTTCCACGCCCCCATAAAGGTCCAGATTGCAATCACCGCGAGGGCGGGTTTTATCTGGGGCAACATGATGTCTTTAAAGGTGCGGAAGTACGAACAACCGTCGATTTTGGCCGCGTCTTCTAACTCCATGGGAATGCCCATAAAGAACTGGCGCAACAGAAACACGTTGAAAGCGGAGGCAAAGAAGGCGGGCACCCACAGCGGATAAAGCGTATCAATCCATCCCAGGGTTCTAAATATCAAGAACTGCGGCAGTAGGGTCACGGCACCGGGAAGCATCATCGTACTGAGCAGCAGGGCAAACAAGGGGTCTCGCCCGGGGAACTGCATTCGCGAGAACGCGTAGGCCACGATGGCGGAACTCATTACCGCGCCCAGCACGGAAAAGATCACCAAGATGAGCGTGTTCTTAACGTAAACCAGCCCGTTGTTGGTCTCGGGGGGCAAAAAGCTGATGGCTTCTGAATAGTTCTGCACCCGCAAACCGGTATTACGTACCGGTTCGGTGTCCGAAGGTAGAAAAACGGATTGCTGGCCCACCAAGCTCGCGGGTGCTAAAAATTCAACCCGTACCCGGCCATCGTCCAGGTTCTGAATCACTTTGCCCTTTCCCTTCGTGTGGTTCAGCACGGCGGTCACCAATGGCGCATCAACGGGGATCTGTTTAAGGTCAGACATTTTGGCCGCAAAGGTCACTCCGCGAATAGAAAGCGGCTTGCTCACATCCACCCGCACCGAGCCATCCGGCTCGGTATCTAATATGGAGCCTTCAACGGTTTGCCCTTGATATTGCCCCTGGTAAACCGGATTCTTGGGGTCCATATACGGCACCGTCTCCTGGACTTTAGGAATCCACACAATGCCGTGGGCCGATGACATGTCACGGTCTTCTTTAAAGCTGGTGATCACCAAGAAGGCAAACGGAAGCCCAAACACCAACGACCCTGCCAGCAACGCGGCCTGAGTAACCACCGCTTTGGCAAGTCCCCGGCTGGTAACTTCTCGCCCCGCCGCTACCATGGCCACCATTCCGGCCACCGTCAACAGCGCAAGAATCGCCACCGTATTGAACGAGAACGGAATGCCGCCGGTGAGAATCGCAATCTTGTTTCCGGGGTCCGACCGGTACCAGAACAGTAGCAGAACTGCCGCCACAAGCCAACCCGCCGCCGATTTTCCTTTCTCCACGGCTACTTCGGGCCGAATGGTCATCAGCGCCTGAATCAGCCGCAATCCTGACATGAACACTCCGGCCAGCGTTGCCCACGCCGCAAACGGCATCGCAAACCAAACAATCGGAAGTCTAACGCCGCCGGTCGCCGTAGGTCCGGTTGCCGACGTCATTGGGAGGATCGAACTCACAATGAGGCAGAGCGCTCCGAGCACCGCCGCGATCATCACCCCACGGCGAATCTCCCCCGTTTTGGCTCCCCCGGTTGGGATCAACAACTGAATCAACAAATACGCGCCGCGCAGGGCAAGGCCCCAACCACACCAACTCAAAAGCGTTCCTAAGGCAAAAATTAGTCCGGTGGTCATGATTATTTCTCCGCCTCGTAGTGCACCCATCGGGGGGCTAAGCGGAATTGAGCAAAGGTGAGGATCAGAATAATGCCAAAGATCATCCAGGCAAGCGCAGACGCGTAGCCCATCTTAAAGAAGGCAAACCCGTTTCTAAACAGGAGAAACACCGGCGTCAGCATCGAGTCATCCGCACCCACCGGGCCATCGTTAGATGGCTTCATGATGTACATGCGGTCAAATTCTTGCATCGCGCCAATAAAGCCCATCACCGTGTTGAAGAAAATAATGGGACTCAACTGGGGGAAGGTAATGGACCAGAACTGCTGCTTAGGCGCCGCTCCGTCCAAACTCGCGGCTTCGTAAAGGCTGGGCGAAACTCCTTTGAGCCCGGCCAGCCAAAGAATCATTCCGCTCCCCGCACCCCACAACCCCATGATGATAAGGGCCGGTTTAGACCAATCTGCGGATTGAAGCCAAGCGGGAGGGGGCACGCTTAGCCATTGGGTAATCGTGGCCTTCCAACCCGCGTTGATCAAACCTTTGTTGCCGTCGGGAGTGAGAACCCAGGTCCAAAGCACCGCGCTCGCGGTGCCGGGAACAATTGCCGGAGTGTAGAAAAAGGTTCGGTAGAACCGCATTCCTTTAGCCGCCGAATTGAGCAGCAGGGCAATCACCAAGCCCGTAGCCAAGGAGAGCGGAACGCCAACTCCTGCCAAATATGCGGCATTCCCTAAAGATTTCATCACGTTGGAGCGGTCTGCGCCAAACATGTCCTGAAAGTTTTTTATTCCCACCCATCGCGCTTCATTAAGCACGTCGTACTGAGTAAAGCTAAAAAACAGCGATGCCAGCATCGGGCCCAGCGTGAGCACCACAAACCCAATGAGCCACGGCGAGATAAAGAGGTAAGCCCAGGTCGCTTCGTGTCGGGTGAGTCGGCCAAGGGGCAATCGGTAGAACCATATCAGCAACCCCACAATCGTGAGCACTATCGCACCGATGCCAATCTTCACCGGGATAGATAGATCAATCACCGGATGCTGTTCTTTCTCAAAGAATGCATCCAAATCTCGTTGAACCGACTGCTGACCTTCTAACAGCGCATCTTTGGGAGACGCTTTGTGATAGCAGGCCGCCTCAATGGCTTTCACATGCTCTGACCACAACGCCTGCCCTACAAATGTCGGCGGTCTAATGCGGCCGAACGGGGCCATATCTAAGTGTTGCTTTACCGCCGCGGCAAATTTTGGATCAGACGGCTTAAACCGACGATATGCCTCTTCGTTGGCTTCCCTACTCGCAAGCTGCCGGGGAATAAAGGTTCGGCCCCGCCGCTTTTCCCACTCTCGTTGGGCGGTGAACTCCACCATGCGCCCCTCCGTGCTGGTGGCAAACTTAATGAACTCCCAACCATCCAGAATGTTGTGAGCCCCCTTCGGCACGGCCAAGGAGAATCCGCCTACCCATGTGATATAGGTGTCCTTCTCGTTGGCAAACCTGCCTCGGTGAGCCAACCGATCATCGGGCACCGGAGCCGGTGCCGCGCCAATATCAATCTGCGGGCCATAGCGGCTGATGTCGTTGAGAATCCAATCGCCGTCAATTTTCATCGCGACCTTACCGATGATGAACGCGTCGTTCTCCTTACCTAGGAATCCCGATTCAAATGCCTTGGCCGATTCGTAGCCACCCAGCTGATCGTAGCCATCCACCATAAATTGCAACGCTTCTTCAGCCGGTTTGCTGTCTAGCGTGCATCGGTGACCATCAGCCGACATGAAGTCAGCATTGTTTTGAAAAGCGTAGATATAAAGCCAAGCGTTGCCAAAGTTCGGCATGAACCCAGCGCATTTGAGGGTGCCATCTGAGTTTTTCTCGGTGATGACCTTACTGTAGGCCAAGGTCTCGGTCCAGGTTCGGGGGGCTCTATCAGGATCCAATCCGGCGGCCCTTAGCTCCGCGGCTTTCTCCTTGAAGATGCCTTTGTTCCAGTAAAGAATGCGGTTATCCGCGCCAGTTGGTATGCCGTAGACATGGTCGCCGTACATGGCCTCTCGCCAAGGAGCGTCGTAATATTGCTCCTTTCGGGGGCAAAGCGGATCCGCCTTATCGCGCTTCATTAAATCGTCTAGCGGCTGAAAGGCCCCCCGGCTCGCCCAGTCCGCAATCGAGAACCGATCTTGCTGAATCACGTCGGGGGCCACGTTGCCGACGATGCTTGTCATCAGCTTCTGGGGATTCATTCCGCCCGCACCCATGCTGAGCAACCGCACATTAACATCGGGATGACGGCGGGCAAATTCCCGGATCACCGCTTCTTGTCCCTTGGTTTCCGGCCCCACGCTGATGCCCCAAATGACGAGGTCTCGCTTATGCGCCGAACCCGTATCTGCCGGTGCCGAGAAGCCCAGCGCGGTGAGTGCCCAAATCAAGGGCAGAATTAGGCAACGTTGGCTCTTCATCGTGTCGTGGTAATGATACTGCTCAACCGCACAGATTAACTGAGAATACGTATTTTCAAGCAAACATTACACTTTCAATACGGTGCAGAAAAGCATTTGGCCCAGGTTGGCCAGTAGACTCGAGTCTAGAAATGAGCCTGCCCACCGACCCGCCCGACGAGGGCACGCCAGAATCCTCACACCCAAAGAATGGCAAGTTCAGGCTATCACCCCTGATCGCCATCTTTCTCACCGTCTTCATTGACTTGGTGAGTTTTGGACTCTTCATTCCCGATCTTCAGCTTCGAGGTAGGGCGATGGCAATTCAGCTTCTGGGCGTCGGAGCTACCCCCGGACAAATTGGACTCCTAACCGGATTCACGCTTGCCGTCTTTAGCATTGCGCAGTTAGCCACGGCCCCGTTCCTAGGTGGCCTCAGTGATCGAATCGGACGCCGTAAAATTCTTCTCTTCACCTCTGCACTTACCGTGATTTCATACGTGATCTACGCCCACGCTGAGGCGTACTGGGCGATTCTGTTATCGCGGGCGATCTCCGGAGTGGCGGCGGCAAACCTGGGAGTGGCATTTGCTTACGTGGCCGACGTAACCAAGCCGGAAGATCGGGCTAAGGGCCTTGGCCTCATTGGGGCTGCATTCGGTCTTGGCTTTATTCTGGGACCCGTGGCGGGAGCGTTCTTGCTGGGCGCTAACGGCAACCATCCGTTGTTTCTTGGATATGCCGGTGCCACGCTGTGCTCTATCAACGTGGTTTACATCTGGCTGATCCTTCCGGAGAGCGTTCGAAATCTGGGCGCCGCAAAGCGGAGTTTCCGCCAAGACTTTGCCTTGGCCATGAAAACCCCTGGCCTGGGCATCCTCCTTGTGATGTACTTTGCCATCAATTTTGGGATGACCAACTTGGAGAGCACTTTCTTTCAGCTCCTTGCCGATCCCCGGTCAATCTTCCACTTGGGTGATGGGGCAAGGCAAACTGGAGGTTACATTCTGGGTCTGGTTGGCGTGGTCTCGGTGATTATGCAGGGCTTTGTGGTCCGAAAAGTCACGCCCATCTACGGTGAAGTTAATTTACTGAGAGTGGCCTATTTGTTTTATGCGCCGATTTTTCTGGCGGTTCCTTTTGCGCCGTTGTGGGCACCGGCTCTTGCGGTGATTCTTTTTCTAGGAATCTGCGGCGGCCTGGCTCAGCCAAGCCTGAGTAGCCTCATCTCTCGAAATGCCCCCTCGCAAATTCAGGGAGGGATCTTTGGGATTACTCAGGCGCTGGGGGCGCTAGCAAGGTGCGTAGGCCCGCTCATCAGCAATCCACTCTTTGCCTTCCGGCCAAGCGCTCCGTATATATTAGGCGCCGTGGTAATCCTGTTCCCCGCCATGGCGGCCTGGAAACTTAAAATGCCGGAGGGAGAAATTTCTGAAAGCCCTTCTCCCCCAATTTCTCTCGAAGTTGGGGGAGAAGGGTTGGGATGAGGGGGTCGGCGGCTGTCCAGGTTGTAGTGCGCTGAGAACCCAAAAAGTGGTTTCGACGCCCGGGATCGACTCGGCGGTTGGCGGAAGGGACAGGTTAAAAACCGGAATTCACCCTGCCCACTCATATCCATTTATTTAGGCATCTTTATGTCGATTCATCCCTCCTTTGTGTATCGATATAGCGTGAAGGAAGCGCAGACCGCAAATGCATCTCACCCTTTGCAGGCCTAATTGAACGTATATGAGGGTTCAGCGGCACCCCTAGGTGAGTAAATCATCCGATTGCAGATACCGCAACCCTCCACTACACGTCATATACGGTGACCATGTTTGTACCTGCCCTGATCTCTTTGGCCCTCGCACCGGTTCCCGTTAAAGTCACCACGCTGAAAATACTGGAAGGGGTCCGGCCTGTATCCCTTGCGGCCGCACCAAGTGGATCAATCTTTGTTGCCGCGCTAGAGGACGGAACGGTTCGGCTCTTTGACGCGAAGGCGTTTAGAGGTATCCGGAACCTCGCCAAACATCCGCAACCGGCCTATGCCGTGGCGTGGAGCGCAGATGGGTCGCTCATCGCCACCGGAGATGAATCTGCCCGGATCTTTATTGAAGATGCCCGTACCGGAAAGTTAATCCGGCAATACCGCACCCAAACAAAGGGGATCCAAAAACTTAGTTTTAACCGAAACCACAGCGTGCTGATCAGCACCGCCAAAGATGATACGGTCCACATCTATAATCTTGATAGCCCCAAGCCCAAAGAGCTACGAGCCGTTTTAGGCAAGGGAGTAAACCTTTACGGAGCTTGCTTCAATCCGCAAGTTGACAGTCTTTTTGCCGTGGGCACCCTCTCGGCAGGCGGGCGGATTTACGAATGCGCTACTGGGTCAACTAGGGGATTTCTTACTCAGGCCGGACAAGACGGAATCTTTGATGCTTCCTACAATCCTGCCGGTACCCGGCTAGTTACCGCCGGACGAGACGGAACCGCGATGATTTGGGACGCCAAGAAGATGTCTAAGATCAACAGCCTAAAGGGGCATGCAGATTGGGTGGTTAACGCGATTTTCTCTCCTAGCGGAGGACTAGTAGTGACAAGTTCTAGCGACCGCACGGTTAAAGTTTGGAACCCATACACTTTTCAAAAAGTGGCCGATTTAGCCGGCGAAAGCTCGGTGGGATCTCCTCTGTGCTTCACCGGAGACGGAGCCTCGCTCATCACCGTGAACGACGCCGGGTTTGCCCAAATCAACTCGGTCTTCCCAAACCAATCGGGAACGCCCGCAAAGGCAGTGAAAACAAAAAAAGCCAGAAGACAGCGACGCCGAAGCTAACCCAAATTAGCGCACCGTAAACAGATCATCTGCATTGCCAAAAGCATCTGGGTGCCTCGGACTTATGAGAGTAAATACCGACCCATCCGTATTGATGCGCAAGTACGGACCGGATAGGTGTGCTTGGAAAGGCTGGCCCGAAGGCTCCGGATTGCCGTGCCACACGCTGGTCAACAAACCCAACTTTCGATCTTGCTCCGCTTCCGCCCAGACCGGAATCTTAATCTTTCCAGCCTTGGCAAAGTTAAGTAGGTAGGCATAGCTAATGCGCACGGTGCTGGGCTCTCCCCAACTGGGCAACAACGGCTCAATCGGAAACCGGCTGCCCGATGCATCGGCAAACGGGTCCAGCGCGGAAACAAACTGTCGATCATCCAGCAACTGATAGCGCACGGGTCGTAAACTCGGTGCGGGTTGATCGTTATGATCAGAGCTGTAAAGTGCCCACGCCGTGTAAATTCGGCGCATTTGCTGAGCGTCGCCGGTCATGCCGTCTTGATTCCGAACCCGCCGGTAAATTGGAACGGTGATCAACATGAAGGCGGCCAGCACCAGAGCCACCAAAAGCAGATCCTTATAAGTAAATCCGCGTTGATGGAGATTCGTCTGGGTCACCCAACTGTTCTACCTTGACTTGAAAGGTTTGCGGAGCTAACCCTCATCGCATAACTACTTTTGCGGGACGTCTTTCTTAGGGGGAATCACCTGGTTGGCCAGCGTCATTGCGGTGAGATAGTACAGCCGAGCTGCACTGACCAGCTTCACGAAATCAATCTTGTCTAAGGTGTCTGAGGGCTGATGGTAATCCGGGGTGAATCCATCAAACAGAAAGGCAATGGGTACGCCTTTCTTGGCAAAGTTGTAATGATCGCTCCGGGTGTAAACGTCTTCTGAATCGTACAGAAACTTAAAGGCAATATATTGGTTCATCTCTTGAACCAACTTGTCTAGCTCCGTTGAGATTCGCTTGCTGCCCACCAGACGCATGGTTTTTACGTTGTCTTTCTCCAAATCCGTTCTCCTGATGTTGCCGTTTTGAGGGCCATACGAATCTCGAGCGATCATATCCATCTGCAGTTCCGAAATCATTTGGTTATGAGGAAAAATGGGGTGATCCGAATAAAACGAAGATCCCCAGAGGCCCTTTTCCTCTCCGCAGAAGGTCATAAACAGAATGCTCCGCTTTGGTTTCCGTGGGTTGATGCTGAACGCTTTGGCGATACTGACCACGGCAGTTGAACCGGAACCATCGTCGTCTGCACCGGGGTAAACCACCCCATGGTTAATACCCAAATGATCCAAGTGCGCCCCCACTCCCACAATTTCTGCCTTCATCGTAGGGTCGGATCCTTCTAGAAGTCCCACCACGTTAGGGACCTGCACCCCTTCTGCTTCAAATTTTGCCGTGATATGAATGGATTTTTTGAGGAAGACGACTTCGGTGGTATCGTGACCACCGACCAATGCCATGGAGCCTCCCGATTCCATGGCATTCAGAATTTTGGCCGCAAGTTCTCGCCGAATCGTCCCCACAAAGTTTTGCTGAGGAGAGTTGACCGGCTTACTCAAAGAAACGTTTGGACTCCGTTCGGCCGCTCGATCATCTACATAGAGAACGGCCAAGGGTTGTTGAAGCGAGATGGCCGTGCGCAATTTTGGAGATACGGTTCGCGCACTCACAATGACGATCTTTTTGCTGAGATCCTGCGTTTTCGCAAGGACCTCATCCTTTCCAGGCGACAAAACCGCGACCATTCCGGTTGAATCTACATCGCCGACTAGGTTAGTGAATGTCAAATCCAAACCGGCTTTTAAAGGCACCGCCGAACCGTCGATGGATACGGAAACGGAGTCGGCAATCGGCGTTGCTCGGTAAACCGTGAGGTTCTGAAAATAAGTGCCGTTGTCGCCCACCGGCTTCAGTCCAAACTCCTTAAACTTCGCGGCCACATAATCAGCGGCCACCTGAAAGCCCGGTTGACCGGTTCCCCGACCCTCCGTAGTTGAACCCGCCAGAAACCCCAACACTTCTCGCGCAAATGCCTGGCTAATTGCTTCAAATCCGGGAGCTAGGTCAGCCGGTGGACGCACCGCACCCGGGTATTGAGCAAACCCAAGCGCGGGCAGAATGAGAATTCCGCTGGAAAGCGCGGCAAGATATTTCATACCCGACTATACACGAACCCCAAAAACCGTAGTATTTGAACGCGATATACCGTATGCTCCGCCAATGCTTAGCGCCGAGCAATTAGAAAAGTTTCATCGCGACGGATTCCTCAAGGGAGCGTCGGTTCTCTCCGATGCAGAAGTAGCCGTTCTTCAAGAAGAAACCCTTCGGGTGATTGCAGACCAGGGCGACTCGACTAAACCTCAGCCCGTGATGTGCCACAAGTTTGGGTCCGAGGATCGACCCATCTGGCAGATTGTAAATATTTGGGAAGCCAGCCCTCCCTTTAAGGACTTGGTGATGAAATCTCAAATCGCGGAGGAGATTGCGCAGCTCACTGGCGACCAAACCATTAGGTTATGGCACGACCAGATCCAGTACAAACCCGCCGGCGTAGGCGGAGTTAATCACTGGCATCAAGATGGCCCCTACTGGCCGATACTAACGCCAAAAAGCCAGGTGACCGCGTGGGTAGCCCTCGATGACGTGGACGAGGAGAACGGGTGCATGAGAATGGTTCCGGGTTCCCACCTCTGGGGAGATCATGTGAAGTTCTTAGAATCTCTGCCCAATTTTGACGCAATGCCGGCTTCCTACCTGGATCATCCTCTGACCGTGCATTCTTGTCCGGTTAAGAAGGGCGAAGTTCACTATCATCACGCCCTTACTTGGCACGGTAGCGGCCCCAACCTCTCTGGCCGTCCCCGGCGTGCCATTGCTCTGCACTACATGACCGAGGACACCAAGTATCTGTCCACCGGCGATCACCCCATGAAGCCATTTGTCCACGTCGCAGATGGTGAAATCATTGTCGGAGACCACTTTCCAACCGTCAGAACCACCTCTCCCGCTTAGTGGGAAAACTCAAGTTTCCCCTTCCGTGACCCTCTATCTCAGGCACTGAACACTAACTTACACACATGAGCCAGACTTACTTTCTCGCTCGCCTGTTATGGATGGCAAAGGGGGGTAATTATTTCTGAGACCCTTGATCCCTGGCTAATTCGACCGCTTTCTCGACGATCATCTGAATTTGTCCTTCTTGAACATCTCGGTAAATCTTATCGATTTCGGCGTCGTCACCATGGTAATACGGAATTTTTATGCCCGCCAATCTGAGATTAACGCCGTCTCTTCCCTTCTGAAAAAAGTCAACTTGCAGGAGGCCACTGTACTTCCCATCCCAGTTTCCGTGTTCAAACTCACTCTCCGAGAGAGCAATCTCCATTTCTGACACATGGACACGTACGAAATGTAGCCCGCGGATATCCGTGCCGCGGTCCGGGTGACCAGGATTAACGGAAGAATCGTATCAATGACGCGAACTCGCAGAAAACTTGATGGGCCCAAAATTACCCGGCTCGCCGATTACCGTGGATAACCACGAACGCCGAAGGCGTGCAATCTGCCCCTATATGTGCCGCACAACGATCTTGCAACTCTAATGCATTGCACTCCGCGTCGTCATGCAGTGTGACGTGCGCGTGTAAGGAACCCGAATCTACCCAAACCGAAGCATCCACTACGCCAACCTGACCCAGTAAGAAATCCTCGGTGATTCTTAGGTTCAAAGCCCGTTCTTTGAACGACATGTTTCTAAGATTGGTATTGTTACCTGCCGTCTTTAGGGACCATTTTCGACGACAAGACTTTGGGACCTACTAAGGGTAGAAACCACCCAGGCTTGACCCACAAATTCACCATTCAGCCGATCTGCGGCTCGTTGAGCTGATTCAGATGTTTCAAACCGCCCGAACACCGCCGAACCCGACCCGCTGAGGCCCGCATCCGTGGCTCCGTGTACTCGCAGGTGCTCAATCACATCCAAACATTCACCCGGCGCCACCTGCTCAAAGTCGTTATACAGCAGATCTTCCTGCGGGAATGCTTGCCAGTCCCGATCCACTCCATCCAGGTGCCAATACGCTTCCGCAGTGGGAATCCCGATCTCTGGCTTAGCCACTACGAGCCAATATGGCTTTGGGTCTGGCAATGCCGTGAGCCGATCTCCGTAGCCTTCTCCCCGCGCCCGACCGCCAACTAAGAAAAACGGTACATCCGCCCCGATCACCGACGCCACCGAAGCCATCTCAGAATTGGGCTTCATCAATCCCATTGCGCAGAGCCCCCTCAGCACACCGGCGGCATTAGAACTCCCGCCGCCTAATCCGCTTTGCATGGGGATCTGCTTTTCTAACCGTATTCTCAGGGGCGGAATTGCGGCAATTTCCCCCGCCATTCGCAACGTTTTAGATACGGTGTTCTCCGCCGGAAGTTCGGCCCCCACAATCTCAAAGGAGAATTCGGAGGCAGGGCTCATCCAAAGCGTATCGCACAGGCCAACCGCCTGAAAGATCGTTCGCAACGGATGATACTTCCTGCGGTCGGGCGGACCCACCGACAGAAAAGTATTAATTTTGGCGGGGCACACCACCTTAATTGACGCCAACACGATCACCGCTGCTGAAGCGGATCCTCCGGGGCGGATTCAGTTTGGGAAGGCTTTGGTGCCCTGATCGCATCTGCCGGAATCGCAGGCGGGGTGGTCAACCTGGGGTCCAAGGGCATAGGAATTACAGTAATCTGCTTTGGGTAATGGCTGAGATCCAGTTCATCCAGCGCCGTATCTATGGCCTCCAATTGAGTCTTGGCTTCGGCCAACGCTTGCAGAAAATCATGGCTAGAGAGTTCCGGACTTCTGCCTACCAGCCGGTAGCCAATCATTTTCATTCTCAGCGTATCAACGGTGGTCATAAACACCGCGCTCTGCGCCTCTGTGCGTTGAACGCCGGCCATCACTCCCGCAAACTGGGCCCGATATTCGGCAATGTTCTTATCTGCCACTCGGTACAGCTCTTTAGATTGGGCATCGTTGGCCGGAGCGGCCCACACGGGCGGCTCTGAATACAACCCTCGCTCCGACTGCTGAACTTCTGCGGCAATGGTATCCGCCCGCCTCAGCGCTACATAGAGTGATAGTGCAACCTCTCGCATGGATTTAGGCATCTCTTGCAGGTCTGCCACTTGGTCTTTTCTCATCCGCCGATGGGCTTCTTCAAACCGATTCATGCGATCTTGGCAACCCTTCCACAGGGCTTCCATCCGCCGATTAGAGAACCGACGTTTCTCTGAATCTTGCCAGGCCATCATTCCGCCCACAAAGAGGACTAATGCGGGACCGCCCAGCATCACAAACAAGTTATTGTTGTGCCCCCCAATCGTAAAGGTGACTGCAACCCCGGCGATCATCATGAGAAGACGAGGACCGGTGACTAACTCTCGCCCAAACAAGCGGAGATCCTGACGGCGAATATCCTCCATACCCCTCCCTTACGGAACCGGCGCTCGGCGCGTGGCGTCCGGCAGGACCTGTTCCACCGAATACGCCATTTGAAGTAACCGTTCGTCCGTCAACGGAGCCGAAAGCAACTGCAGGCCCACCGGCAATCCATCCGAGAATCCGCAGTTGAGAGAAATTCCCGGCATACCCCCCAAGTTTGCGGGAATTGTGCAGTAATCCAACAGCTTCATGGCCAGCGGGTCGCTATCCATTTCTCCAATCTTAAACGCCGGAATGGGGCTGGTGGCAGAGAGCACCCCATCAAACGACTGGTAGATCGCTTCAAATTCTTGTTGCATCATCGTGCGCACCTGCTGGGCGCGCAAGTAGAACGCATCGTAGTACCCCGCCGATAGGGCGTAGGTGCCAATCATGATTCGGCTCTTGACCTCATGACCAAACCCTTCGGCCCGGCTCCGCTCCACCACGCCAATGTGGCCTTTGCCCTCCGCACGCGGACCAAACCGCACGCCATCAAAGCGGGCCAGGTTGCTACTGGCTTCGGCGGGGGCAATGATGTAGTAAGTGGTAACTCCGTACGCAATAGAAGGAATTGAAACTTCGCCGAACTCCACCCCTTCTTTAGTGAGAATCTCAATTGACCGCTGCACCGCATTCCGAACGCCCGGATGAATGGCGTCACTGAATAGCTCTTTGGGCAGTGCAAGCTTTAATCCCTTGAGCGAACCGCTCTTGAGCTCCTTACTAGAAACCGGCGGCAAATTGAGGGACGTACTGTCCATGCGGTCGTAACCGGTGATTGCCTCCGTAAGGAGCGCCGCGTCTTCTACGGTGTGGGCCAACGGGCCAATCTGATCTAAGCTGGACCCAAACGCCACTAAACCGTACCGAGAGCATCGGCCGTAAGAAGGCTTGAACCCAACGATTCCGCACAAGGCGGCGGGTTGGCGAATACTCCCGCCGGTATCAGAGCCAATGGCTAACGGAGCCAATTCTGCGCAAACCGCCGCCGCCGAACCTCCCGAACTTCCGCCCGGGGCCCGAGTGGTATCCCACGGGTTGCGCGTGATCTTGTACGCCGAAGTCTCCGTGGAGGCACCCATCGCAAACTCATCTAGGTTTGTTTTGCCCATCACTACGCCACCCGCTTGATGGACCAGGTCTACTACCGTGGCATTAAAGGGAGGAATGTAGCCCTTTAGAATTTTGGAGGCGCAGGTGGTTTCTAGCCCCTCGGTGGAGATATTGTCTTTGATCGCAATGGGTATTCCGGTCAGCGGACCGGCTTGGCCGGCATCAATTTTGGCCTGAGCGGATTGGGCATCCGCGCGAACGCGGTCTGGGTCTATGGCCAAGAAAGCGCCGTAGGTAGAGTCGTGGGCCGCAATACGGTCCAAAAAGGCCTGGGCAACTTCGGGAGCAGAGACCTCTCGCTTTGCGAGACGACGGGCAATTTCTACGGCGGTTAAGGATGTCAACAACGGGGGAATTAGTCCTCGATGATCTGGGGGACCACAAACAGCCCGGCTCTGGAGAGGGCTGAATTTCTGAGGGCCTTTTCTCGAGGCAGAGTGGGTCCCACCACATCCTCAGACCAAACGTTCTGAACCGCTACGGCGTGCGATTTGGGCTCAATGCCGGAACTATCAATGGATTGGATATCGGCAAAATGCCCCAGAAGAGCGTTGAGTTCGCCTTGGAGGGAAAATATCTCGGCTTCATTGAGTTCCAAACGGGCCAAACGCGCGACGTGCCTAACCTCATCGATGGAGATCGACATGGGTATGAGTTTAGCACAGCGGCCCCTTAATGCTTATTCTCCGGCGGATACCTGGCAACTCGGCCCATAATCCAAATGGTCATGATGAAACCCAACTTTGCCGTCGTCACGTTTGTGACCGCAACATTGGTGGGCGTTGGTTTCTTCGTAAAGCTTGTTTCCCCGGCCGTGCCGCCCCTGCCCACCAATCAGTTGGCGCAATCATCCGAAGACTTTTTGTTGCAAGCGGCTCACCAACCCATCCAATGGCGCCCTCTAACCCCCGACAGTATTTCTGAGGCACGCCGGGCAGGAAAGCCTATTCTGCTGGTGATCGGTACCGTCTACAGCCAATCTGCCGTAGACATCGATCGCGACGTTTTTGGTGACGTGAGTTTTGCCGTGTATCTGCAAAGAAACTTTGTTTGCGTGCGCGTAGATGGTATGGAGCATCCCGCATGGCTAAATGCCATTGCCCCCCTCAGCCGAGCTCACAACCCGTTTTTAGTTGGATTGCAGCTTTGCGTGCTGGATCCCTCCGCCCGGCCCATTGCCTTTATTGGCCGAACCGGGTTTGAGCACGCGTTTGACAAAGATTACGTTACTCAATCTTTGATGCGGGCAAAGAGCAAATACGATGCCTCAATCGCTAACATCACGGAGCCCACCCCACTAGACCTTATTCAGGCGGCAGATATTGCGGCATTGAAGAGCCCACAACGCGCCAGCATGCCCTCTTTTCCCCAGTTTGCCACCGCACTCAGCGAGCATATTGATGGCGTGAGGGGCGGATTCCCCAGCGGGTCCATTCAGATGCTGACCCCCAATGCTTGGCGATACCTCCTTTGGGTGGGAAGAACCCAAGAATTGGCTCGATCAATTCAGCCGATTTTGCTAACTCCAATCGTTGACTGGGTAGACGGCGGGTTCTTTCACATTGCTTCTAACAACGACCACCATACCGTGGAGTACGGAAAAGTGGCGACCGAAAATGCGGAGATGCTCTCTCTGCTCACCCAGATGTGGCTACTAACCAACGACCCTGGGTACAAAACCCTGGCCTTACGCACCTTTGACTACCTGATGAGTAGCCAGCAAGAAAGTGGCCTGATTCCGGCGTGCCGCATTCCCGATGAGCAGGTGACCGGCCGGAGTCTTCGCTATAGCTTTAGTGCCCGCCGCTTGAGGCAAATACTTACCGACGACGAACGTGCCTGGGCCAGAGATAACCTATCGCTTGACGTGGCCACTAACGCCATGATGGTGCCGCACCTCAACCGTTGGTCGGTGGTGGGAGACCCAAAATTTGACCTGATTACCAAAAAACTTGCCCTGGCGTTTCGGCCCGACGCTCCGTTTAAGAACCCCAACTTGGTGGCGGTGAACGGAGTGGTGATTGCCCGCATGCTGGAATCTGCCCGCTGGCTGGACGACCCCGCCCGTTTGGCCCAGGCCCAAAACCTCTCCGAATCTCTGCAACCCGCTCTGTACGGGGGCGAACTCGTCCGGCGAACCAGTCCGCCCGCCCCCGATGCCAACCTTTCTACCTACCTGGCCTTTGCCGACATGTGCCTGGCCGATTACCTCACCTCGGGCCGTGTGGTTTCTCTAGACAACGGGGCCAAGGTTCTGGAATCTGCATTTGATCGTTTTGGAAAGAGTTGCCCGGGCCTGCTCACCATGTCTCCGTTGGGCGAAGACGCTTTGGGGATGCCCGATAGCGACGTGCCCGAGGTTCTGGATAACCTCTCGGAGGCGTCGGTGGCAGAATCCATTAGGCTTGCCCACAACTACGGTCGGTTACTGTGGGACACCAAGTTTGGCAAAACCATGGTCCGGCGCGCGTACGAAGCCAACGCCTACGTGGCCGGCCTAGGCATTGCGCCCATTCCCCGCGTGGCCGGCTATTACGCGGCGGCGGCCCAACTGATGGACGATGGGTACGTGATCACGGTGGGCGCAGAAGCGATGTCTTTAGCCAATACGCTGGCTTTGCGTTGGCCTAACCGATTGGTGGCTCCCGCCTTTGGCCCCGTAAGGCGAGATTTGCAGCGGCGTCCGGCGGGCATTTACGTGATCCACGGTGCGCAAACGTTGGGTCCGTTTACCTTGGCGCAAGTGGCAAATCAGCTTTCCATCAACTTACAGGTGGAAGGCTAACCGATCAGTATGTCATTATGTGTCCGGAGAGGTCGCATAGTGGTCTAGTGCGCCGCACTCGAAATGCGGTGTGGGGCAACTCACCGAGGGTTCGAATCCCTCCCTCTCCGCCAGCTTCTTAAATAGGTCAGCGAAGCCGGTAGGCTCGGGATGACCGTGCCCGAGTCCGAATGATTGTCGGGGTCGCGGGGCAACTCACCGAGCGTTAAAATCCCTCCCTCTCTGCCAGGCATCGCAGGCAAATGCTTTGCTGAGTAGCGACCGCCCCAAGTGTTTTTGTCATTTTGTCGGAAGTTCATCTCGGGTGGAATTCTGACCACGGAGATCAGCATCCCACCCGAGATGAACTCAATAAATCTAGACAAAGACTAACATATTTCTAACCACTTTCTTGCAGGGTAACTGGATAGTTCACATTAATTTGGTCAAGGTAGATGTCCTCTTTCCTGCGGCCACTGGGAATTTTCTAATTCAGTCTTCAGTCTTCAGTCTTCTGGGATTGAGCCTACCGGCCATTTTCTAATTCGGTAAACTGACATTGTGTTAATCTCCTTCGGATCGATCGTTGGGGCTACCGGCCATTTTCTAATTCGGTAAACTGGCGGTCGAGTTGGACTGGAGGTCAACGTCGTTGGGGCTACCGGCCATTTTCTAATTCGGTAAACTTCCGGCCGTCAACTGAATGGTTCCACCACCGTTGGGGCTACCGGCCATTTTCTAATTCGGTAAACTCATCTGGCTGAAAGGAGTGAATCAGGCGTTGTTGGGGCTACCGGCCATTTTCTAATTCGGTAAACTCGGCCGCACCGCTGGTGGTCGCCATCCGACGTTGGGGCTACCGGCCATTTTCTAATTCGGTAAACTCAGGGCAAGTGAGACTGCTCGTAACGGACAGTTGGGGCTACCGGC
>JBBQUZ010000073.1:0-18409 GCA_038212035.1 Fimbriimonadales bacterium | reverse complement strand
CGCATTAATCATGTCTAACACACCTCTATCCCATACCCATCACGTGATCCCTACTCGCGTCTACTTTCAGACGCTGATCGCGCTTATTGTGCTCATGGTCATCACGGTGGCCGTGGCGGGCGTTCAGTTGTCAGACATAGGCCCATTCAGCGGCACTGTCCTCAATCAGGTGGTGGCTCTCGTCATTGCGGGCATTAAGGCGACTCTCGTGATTTCCATCTTCATGGGCGTCAAATATTCCACCAATCTCACCAAGCTGTGGGCACTGGCGGGATTCATTTGGTTGCCGTTGATGCTGATCATGTTTGCCGACTATCTCGTGAGGCAGAACGAAGTGGTTCAGCCTTGGGACGGCAAGCACGAGAGTGCGTTGCCTCGCACTTTTCAGCCGGGCGGCCAATCGTTCCCACCGGCAGGCGACAATGCAGTCAACATGCACATTCGCCAGTAGTCCTAGTCAGGTCTACTGGTTTGATCCCAGCGGAGCATAATTGCGGAGATGAAGCCAACTTGGCGGCAAGATATGGGATTGCTTATTCTCCGAGTGCCGTTGGGTCTTACCCTTGCGTTTCACGGCTCCCAGAAAGTGTTCGCGGGTGCATTCGGTGGAGTGGGATATGCGGCCACCGTGGCATCAATGACTTCCAAGGGAATTCCGGCTCCTCTGGTTTACCTTGCCATCGCGGCCGAGTTCTTAGGCGGTCTCGGTGTGCTCTTCGGACTTCTCACCCCGATAGCCGCGTTCGGAATCTTTGCCACCATGGCCTTTGCGGTGGAAAAAGCCGGGTCGACTCCCGGAGTGCTCAAAGCGCTCACCGATTCGGGCGATCTGGCGGCGGCAACCGTTGTTCTGTATCCGCTTATTCTGGCCATGGTGGCCTTGGCCATTACGGTAATGGGTGCGGGCCAGTATTCGCTGGATGCAAGACTCTTTAAGCGTAAAGGAAAGAGCAGTTGATCATCCGATCGGCCACCCGGGCTGATGTGCCTCGAATATGGGAACTGATCAAAGAACTGGCCGACTACGAAAGGTTGTCGGATCGCGTTACCGGTAGCCCCGATCTGTTTTCTGCGCACCTCTTTGAGGATCAAGTGATCCAGTGCTTAGTGGGTGAGTATGACGGAACCGTCATCGGTTACGCTCTCTCGTACCGAACCTATTCCACCTTTCTCACGCGTCCCGGAGTTTGGTTAGAGGACATCTACCTCACTCCCGGTTTCCGTGGGCGAGGCTTCGGCAAGGCACTACTTTCGGAGGTGGTGCGGCTAGCCAAGGAATCTGGCGCGGGCCGGGTGGAGTGGTCGGTGTTGGATTGGAATGAGCCCTCCATAAGGTTCTACCAAGCGTTTGGGGCGACGGTGATGCCAGATTGGCGGATCTGCCGTGTATCCATTGAGCAATAGGAAAGCTTTGCTTTGGCGAGTGCTAATAATCGCCTAGCAAATACACTGGTTACGTGGAAATGGGTGGTAATTTCACTAAAAATCCCTTCCCCAAAGTTAGTCCCTCCGCGATACTGATCCCATGCGCCGTTTTGATTTGCGTTTCCTAGTGTGGGGGGTTGCCGGGCTGGCCGTAGGTGCGGCGGCTGGGTGTGGCGGAGGGTCAGGTGGCTCCGGGGTGGCCGGTCTTCCGATTGATCCGGCGGTTACCACGCGGGCGGTGGCGGCGGCTCGGTTTTCGGTCAACGTAGAAACGGGAAAGGTAACGGTGACTCCGCTGGGCACGCGATCCAATGGACGGGCATTGTACACGGGTTCCGCCATCGGCTTTGAGCCGAGCGACCTCTTGGTGGACGCCGGAGAACTGACCCGCCGAGACATCACGGTGAGTCTAATAAATCATAGCGGTGAGAGCACGACATCTGGCATCAATGGTCGCCTCATCTTTTCTCCAATTTCTTTAGCGAACAACTATCCGCTGGATTTAAGATCGGGATCTACCGTGACCACCGTGGCGGGTACCGGTGTGGTGGGCACGACCGATGGTCCGGCAACCTCTGCGCCGCTGAGTAATCCCATTTCGGTGGCCTCCGATGGAACCACCACCTACATTGTGCAATACGGGGGAACCGCTCTCCGAAAGATTCAGAACGGGTATCTGTCCACCGTAACCAGCAGTTTGCTCAGCCCGCAGGGCTTTTCGCTAGCAAATGGCAGCGGCAATACGCTCGCGGTAGTGGCTAACGGGACGAATCAAACTTTGCAGGTGGTTGATACTAGAACGGGGCAGATCATTTCAACGGCAGGCGTAACGGGCACGGCCGGCACCGGCGATGGTGACGCAGTCACTGCCCTTTTTAACAACCCCGTGGGTGTGGCTACCGCTATTGATAACCAATTTAAGGTGTACGTAACCGACTCGGGTAGCGGCAGGGTTCGTGTAGTGACCTTGGACTACTACGGAAAAATCACCGACGTCAGCACGATCATGACCGGTCTCAGCAACCCCCGCGGCATCAGCGTGTCTAGAAACGGAACCCTCGCGGTTGCTGAATTGGGAACAAATAAAATTCGACTGTTCTTGCCCGACGGTACTCCGGTTGTCACTCTTGGCTCGGGGGGCGGAACCGATGTTGACGGAACTGGCGCCACCGCATCGTTCAATAGCCCATTGGGCTTGACTATCGATACCGGATCTACAAGCACGGACGTGATTTACGTTTCTAGCTACAACGGAAACAAGATTCGATTTGCCAAGTTAAAGCAGGGAGCTCAACCTACCCTTGCCGCAAGCTGGATTGTTGGGACCATTGCGGGCTCCGGAGCGGCTGGAGCGGCTGATGGTGCTGGTGACGTGGCCACCATTGGTAATCCTCGAATGATTGGCCTGGATAGCAATAACAACATCCTGGTGCCCCAAAATAATAATCAGGTTTTGCGCCGAGTGAACCCTAATATTGGGGTTACGTTGGTGGGTGTTCCAGATACGAACACCGGAACTGAACTTCCGAGGTTGGCCAACGCATCGGGCTATATTCCGGGTGCCACCACCACCTCGCCTTACATCAACTTCGGTGGTTTCGAAACGCAAAAGTGGTCTTTCGTAGTCCCCGCCGGGGTCAAGGCATTTAGCTTTACGGTGAGTGCTGAAGTGGACGCGAGTAGCACCACTCCGCTAGATGGCGTGCTTAACACCGGAACCCCCAAAGGAAGTCCCAACGTGTTTGTGCGAACCGTAGCCGGAACGGGTCAAGTTGGCTACGCAGGGGGATCTGCCTCCACCGCTCAGATCGGCGAAGCGTTCTCAATGACCGAGGACGTGTCGGGGAACATCTTTTTCTTTGATCGGGCTAACTACTGCATTCGGCGCGTTGCTAATCATGGCACCGTCTCACTGGTTGCGGGGTTACCCGGCGCGGTAATAACTTCCGTGGGATCATCCGAAGGGAATGGAACGCAGGTCAGATTCCCCGCTGGAGTGAACATCGCGGTGAATCCCGACGGATCAGAACTCGCGATTGCTACGTCACTGGGCACGGTGCAAATCGCCGTCCTTGCTCCTTCTTCTGACCCAACATTGCCGGCCAATTGGTCGATCAAAACCGTGGCCGGAACCTACGGAACCAGTGGATCTGTAAACGGACTGGGCAGTATTGCCACCTTTAGCAACGGTACCAACGGTATCTGCCTCAAGGCCAACGGAGACATCTACCTGGCTGATAAGAATGCGGGCCTTATTCGGCAAGTCAGCCTGGTGGGGGATGGTATTCAAACCAAGGACGCCTACTTAGTGAGCACACTATCGGGCACTACTCCGGGATTCTCGGACGGTGCGGTGGGCACGGCGCAATTCAGTGCCCCTTCTGCCGTTGCGATCTCGGAAGAAGGTTTCTTGCTCGTCGCGGATACGGGCAACAACCGAATCCGAAAAATCGATCTAAGGACCAATCAAGTATCCACCCTGGCCGGATCTGGCGTGGCTGGTTTCCTGGATGGTGACAACGGTCTTACGGCGACTCTAACCGCCCCGGTTGGCGTCGCCATCAATAGTGCAGGGTACGCATTTACTCGCAACGGGTCGGTACTCAGACGTATTTCACCCAGCGGTTCGGTGCGAACGGTGGCGGGCGGCGGGGCAAGTTCCGCTGATGCGTTTGGTGATCAAGCCAGTCTCACTGGTCAGTCCGATGGCCTGTTTGTTGATTCCACCGGCGATCTGTACTTTGGCGACGGACCCCGGATTCGGAAAGTTGAGAGGGTACTTCGCGGAGGGGCGGTCAGTGGCTCTGCTGGGGGTACGGCGGGTTCAACGGGCGGAACGGGCGGTGGCTTTTAGCCGTCGGGTTTCTTATGGGCTCGGCTCTTCTGCCGAGCCCGAGAACTACGGTCTAGCGTTATCGGCAGGAACTTCGTCTCGTTCTAAGAAGCCGCGTTGGCGGGAGAGTTCTTCCATGCCTAGGGCGGTGGTCTTGCGAATGGCTTGTCGAACCAAATCTGCGCGTGATTTCTCGGATTCCCGCGTCATCTGATTTTGGGCGTCTGCCAGTAGCCGCTGCTCCCGGTAGACCTGCCAGGGCTTCATGCTGAGAATAATGCCCGTCCCTACGGCGAGCACGAGAATCAAAATTGCGAGGGCGGGGTTCTTAAACACGGCAAAGTTTACGTGGCATTAGTTAGGGCCACGCCAGAATATTACACGGTTTCCCCGCATGGATGTGAGTGGGTTACTTGACGGTTTGGGTGAGCACGAGGTTGGTGTTTCCGGCGGTTCCGGCGGGAACGCCGGCGGTGATGATGACCAGATCATCTAGCTTTAGCCGCTTGGCCTTAAAGAACCCGTCGATTGCATTGTTCACAATCTCATCTGTAATGGTCGGCGCGGGAATCAGCAACGTTTCAACACCCCATACCACGGCCATTTTGCATAGGGTCTTGGCGTTCCAGGTGGCACAGAGGATCGGCGCTTTCGGGCGGAATTTGCTCACCAGCCTCGGGGTCTGGCCGCTGGTGGAGGTGGTAAGAATCGCGGCGGGTTTGATCAACCTTGCGAGGTCAGAAACTGCGTGGGCGATCGCATCGGAGTGAGACACGCCGTTGCGCGCGCGCTCGACGAATTCTCGGTCGATTTTGGCGCGGTCAAACTCCGCTTCCGCTTTCTCGGCAATGCGAGCCATGGTTTTTACGCACTCAATGGGATATGCACCGGCCGCGGTTTCTCCGCTCAGCATTACTGCATCGGTGCCATCCAAGATGGCGTTAAAAATATCCGTGGTTTCCGCGCGGGTGGGGCGCGGGTTAAGAATCATGCTCTCCAGCATCTGGGTGGCGGTGATCACGGGCTTGCCCGCCCAGGTGCACTGACTGATAATGCGCTTCTGCATGAGGGGCACATCCTCAATATCCATTTGCAGGCCCATATCGCCTCGTGCCACCATAACTAGGTCCACCACGCGGAGAATGTTCTCCATATCTTTGGTGCCCTCGCGGGTTTCAATCTTGGCGCAGATTCCGATACCGGGATCTAAACGGTCCACAATACGGCGAAGGTCTCGCACATCAGAGGCAGACTTAACGTAACTCAACGCAATGTAATCTACGCCTGCCTTTACCGCTTCTTGAATGTCATCTACGTCTTTTGGAGTGATGCTGGCGGTGTCAAATACTTTGCCAACCAGGGTGACGCCTTTGTGACTTTTAAGGACGCCGCCGGTGACAACCTTGGCATCGAACTGCTCTCCGTGAGCCGTAGTGATTCTCAGTTCGATCTCCCCGTCACCCAGTAAAAGCCGCCCGTTGGGGGCCATGACCTTGAGGATTTCTGGTTGATTAATGGGAATCTGGGCGTCTCGACCAATGCGGACAGTTTGTCCGGGGCGCAGATCCAGCGCATCGCCATCTAGATTCCCAATTCGAAACTTAGGACCTTGCAGATCGGCTAAGATGGCGATCGGAGACACTTCCGGGCTGAGCTCTCTAATCCAACCAACCCAACGTAACTTCTGTTCCCAATCGCCGTGACTACAATTGAGTCGGGCAACATTCATCCCCGCATCAATCAACTGCTGAATTTTTTCGCGAGAGTCTACGGCAGGGCCGAGGGTGCAGACAATTTTTGTGCGTCGCTTCATAGAAACCTAAGGAGTCAAGGATAGATGTCGGGTTTTCCCCGTCTAACCTACAGGGGCTGGCTCCAAATGAACTTCGGGCCATGCCGGATGGCCCGAAAGCAAATGGGTTATACGTTAACGGTGGATTCGATGGTGATGGTGGTGTTGAACAGCTTAGAAACCGGACAACCTGCCTTGGCTCCCTGAATTGCGGCTTCGACCTTATCCTTATCGGCACCAGGTGCGCTGACCGTGGTCTTAAGCGCAACCGATGTGATGCTGAATCCGTCGCCGATCTTTTCAACCGTTACCGCCGCCGATGTCTCAATTGAATCTGCCTTGATCTGAGATTCGCCCAGAACGGCGCTGAGCGCCATCGAAAAGCAACCCGCGTGGGCCGCGCCCAAAAGTTCTTCTGGGTTGGTACCCGTGCCGTGCTCAAACCGACTGGTGAAACTGTAGGGGATGCCCGTAAGCACTCCGGATTCCGTAGAAACCACGCCCTTTCCGTCAACTAATCCGCCATTCCAAACTGCGCTACCTATTCTTGTCATTATTCTCTTCTTCCTTTGGGAGTTCTTGCCGTGTATTGCATGCACCCACTCCGTATTATTACGCGCCAAGAAGCTCTCCGTCCCGTAAACTGACTTCATGGTCTCTAACGAATTCATTCAAGCCATGCCAAAGGTAGAACTGCACGTTCACCTAGAAGGCTCTATTCAGCCTTCAACGTTGCTTGAGCTCGCGCGCCGCAACCAAGTTTCTTTGCCTGCCACTACCGTAGAGGGGCTGAGCGAGTGGTACACGTTTAGGGATTTCCCCCACTTTGTGGAGATTTACGTGGCGATTTCAAAGTGCATAAAGTCGCCGGAAGATATTGAGCTCATCATGCGTGAGTTCTTGGCCGCGCAGGCCGCGCAGAATATTCGCCATTCAGAGGTGACCTACACCGCCTCTACGATTGAGAAATACGCAGGAATTTCTTGGGATGACCAGCTGGCGGCATTGGAACGCGGAATTGCCTACGGAAAGGCGGAGCACCAGGTTTCTTGCGGGGTGATTGTGGACATTGTTCGCGGCGATTCGCCCGAACGCGCACGTCAAGTAGCGGAGTGGGTGGTTTCGGCCAAGGGGTCTTCGGTGGTCGCGTTGGGAATTGCCGGGGAAGAACGATTGGGTTCCGGCATGTACACGTCGGCGTACGATTTAGTCCACGAGGCGGGAATCCCCATCGCGGCTCACTCGGGCGAGACCATGGGGGCGGCCAGTATGCGAGAAGTACTAGACGTGGTAAAACCGGCTCGAATTGGACACGGAGTTAGGGTGATGGAGAGTCCGGCCATGGTGCGAGAGCTGGCTAAATCAAGGATTCCGGTGGAGGTTTGCCCCTCAAGCAACGTTTGCCTGGGAGTTGTGAGTAGCTTGGAGTCTCATCCAATCGCCCAAATGTTAGACGCGGGAATCAACGTTTCCATCAACTCCGATGACCCTCCCATGTTCGGCACCACGTTAAGCGAAGAACTGATCAAGTGCGCTCGTGAGTTTGGTTTCAACGAGGATATTTTGTGGTCGCTCACCGTAAACGCCCTCCAAGCCGCCTTTCTCCCCGATACGGAAAAGCGTGACCTCGTCCAAAGCATGCGTCAACAGTTTCAGGAGGTTGAGGCTTAAAAACTGGGCCGACCTTGTGGTTGATCCGGGGGCACCCGGACGTCGGCACGTGCATCCGCCGACTACCGGCTACGCCGCCGAATTTCAAACAGGTCGGCGAAGCCGGTAGGCTCGGGATGACGGTGTCCGAGTCCGGGTGTTTTTCGATGGTCGCGGGCCACCCGGACGTCGGCACCGTCATCCGCCGACTACCGGCTACGCCGTCGAATTCCAAATAGGTCGGCGAAGCCGGCAGGCTCGGGATGTTCGTGCCCGAGTCCGGGTGTTTTTCGATGGTCGCGGGACACCCGGACGTCGGCACCGTCATCCGCCGACTACCGGCTACGCCGCCGAATTCCAAATAGGTCGGCGAAGCCGGTAGGCTCGGGATGACGGTGCCCGAGTCCGGGTGTTTTTCGATGGTCGCGGGACACCCGGACCGCGGCCCGGATATCCGCGGGCTACCGGCTACGCCGTCGAATCCCAAATGGCTCAAAGAAGTTGATTCCCGTGAGGGGCAGGAGAATCCAGCACCAGACTTGTTAGAAGAAAATGTATACCATCGACGATCCCTCCCTTGTCCCGGCAGGGACTCTCCCCGAGTAGCCTGGCATAAGCTCCCGCGCCATGCCAGGATGGGTCGGCAACAAGTTAGTTCCCCGGCAGGGGCACTAGAATCTAACTTATGCCTACCACTCATAGGAGCTTGAGCGATCACATCGTATTCTCCACAAAAACTGAATTCCAACAAGTTCGGCGAAGCCGGTAGGCTCGGGATGACGGTGCCCGAGTCCGGGTGTTTTTCGATGGTCGCGGGACACCCAGACCGCGGCACGGATGGAGCCTTTGCAATGGATTTTCTGAGGGCGTGGTCGCCTACGATTATTAGGCACTACTCAAGAACCAAGCCCATCTCAGGACTTTCTGAGCCTCAAACCTCCCGCAAAACCCTTGCAGGGCAACAAGGATGGTAGCAATCTGAAATGATCACCTTCGATTGTTTTGCGGTGCAGATTGGAAAGTTTCCATTGCAAAGGCTCCGGATATCCGCGGGCTACACGCTTCGCGTCGAGATTACAACCTCTCCCGCGGCACGGAAATCTGCGGGATAGATTTCTTACGTGTCCAATAGCGAACGTCTGGACCCATAAAGAAGGTCCCAAAGACTCTGGCCAAGAATGTCTGGAGCTCCTGAATTACGTAAAGTGACCGCCGAAAACCTAAAACGCAGTCGTCTGAAAATATATTTTAAAACCAAGCTCCTCTAAATTTTCAGTGTTATACTAGATAATCTTGGGTACAAAGAATCCACCAGTTATTAAATATTTAACCTGTGCAGGGTGCTTAATTTTAATCGCGTCCGGCGTTTACCGATTGAAATTTGACACTACCGTCCCTGATTTTCAAACATCAAAGGTGGCTCTCGGGGGTGCCCAAGATGGTTTTGGGGCGAGAATTCCCAATTCCTTTTTGAGCCAAATTTCAAAGTCATCGCGAATCTCACTGGCAACAAAAACCCGACTGCCTTCGGGGAAGCCGTTGCTCGTGGTCATGATGGGTGATTGTTCTCAGTGCTCGCTCCGGTCCGTTCAGCCCGGTTCTGAACGGCCCAACTATTATCAAGCCGTGGTTTTTATTACAAAAAATCCCGAGCGCGATTGGCCGAAATCTTTGCGAGTTGCCAGGGCCCCTTACTACGCTTACTGCGATCGGTCAGGGGCAATGTTCAAGGCGTTGAACGCCATGTGGACGCCGAGACTCTACGAAGCAGATCCTTCGGGCAGAATTCTCAGAGCGGAAACTGGGGTGGGAGACGAGCATGACTTTCGGAAGTAGGAGCCGCTTGCGTGGCTTTTCGCTCGTGGAAATTTTGGTCTGTATGGCCATTCTCGTGGTGCTGGCCGCGATAACCTTTCCCATCGCTCGGGCCGCAAAGCTGAAGAGCTACGAAGGAGTCTGCGCTTCTAACCTGCATCAAATGTGGTTAGCCACCAGCCTTTATCGCGAAGATTATTCACCGCACTCGGAAACGGGAAACATGTACGAAATGGGATTACCGACAAGCGACTGGGTTGGCGCACAGATGGACAAGAATAAGGCTTTCACCTGTCCCTTAACCGCCAAGCCCTTTAGACATTTGCAGGTTTACCACTATATGGTTGGAGTTCCGGAATATAAGCAGGTCAACGACGAGTGGATTGACACGGTGAATAAGTACGGTTCGAACTCTATGATCTTTGTGGATTTTTGCCACGGCGACTTGACCACTCTCTACACCGCAACCTATCCGCACGTTGGCTTAGGGGTAAGCCTGGGGGGCCAATTTAGAAAACAGACTAAAAAAGGATCATTAATCAACACAAATGATATGGCCAAATGGTGGGCCGGTGGCCCGTAATCTCGAGAGAAGGAAGTGATATGAAAACGCACACAATTGTAAGAATTGTTGTTGCTGTGGTTGGGGTTGTAATTGGAGGCTCGGTAGCCTTGGGCAGTTGTATATCTGATACCACGCTGTGTACTAGTGACAAGATAGTCTCGACGGGATGTGGCACTACATCTGGCCCTAGCGGTCTGATGTGTTGCACCTATTGGACCTATCAGTGTCCTGGTGGCGCCATCTATACTGTGCGAGAAGCTACTTCGTATGGCAACTGCTCTAACACGCCGGGAGTTCCCAATTCGTTTAAGTGCCCTCCAATCAGCTGAACGACAAAAGAATTCCTATGAAATTGCTAAAACATCAGAAACTGAAGAATTCTCAATTTAAGATCGGGGCATCCATCATCTTTGTGGTGGGTGCCTCTATCGGTGCTTATTTGCTGTGGCCCCAATCTCCGGTTCAGCCGGAATCTCAGAGTGTTGACGTGCTGACCGCCCTCCTCGAGGGTCGGCGTCTTCCATCGAATTCGATTGCTACGGCTCAGGGGAAGTGGTTGAGCCGGAGCGAGCTAGACGGGTTAGAAGACCGGATTATTCGACCGTTACTCAATGGTTTGGTCATCCAGTCCACGGGAAAAGATGCGATGGCATCCTCGGCACGATACTCAGCATTACTTAGAGCGCCCGATGGCTCCCATCGATATTTTTCTGTGATCTCCGCACGGGCTCCCGAGGGCGCATTTGTGCCGTTAGGGATACTCATGGGGGCGGTATATTCCCTGGAAGAGCGCCGGACGGGCTACATGTCGGTTAAGAGATTTCGCGCAGCCGAACTGTGCATCAGTCACATAAAAAATGATCGCGCTATCTTTGACAGCCTCGGGCTCACCGGAATGAAAGGTGATAATGGTGAATTTAAAAATTGGGATGATCTCATTTCCTACTACACCGCAGTAAGCAACCAAAAAGATGATTGAAGGACCTGCGGAAAGTTTCTTCGGCTGACTTTGAAATATAGGGCAACGGAAGTCAGTCACTCAATGAGCCGATCTCGGCAGGATTGGGGCTGAGAAAGCTAATCTAGAGGTCTTGGAACCACGTGCAGTAATTCATGCGGGCCTTATGGATGCGGCGGGTCTGTTGGATACCTTCCGATCTGACCCGGCGACCGTGACCGCGATGGCCGACATTGCGAGCCTCATCGCGAAAACGTTTCAGGATAACCACAAGGTGTTGGTGGCGGGGAACGGGGGCAGCATGGCGGACGCGATGCACTTTGCCGAGGAGTTTACGGGGCGATTTAAGCGAGACCGGCGACCGTATCCGGTGATGCCATTGGGCGACGCCACCCATCTCACCTGTGTGGCCAACGACTACGGGTTTGACCATGTGTTCTCCCGGATGGTTCAGGCATTTGGCCAGGCGGGAGACGTGTTGGTGCTGCTCTCCACCAGTGGGAATTCTCGAAACCTGATACTGGCCGCCCAAGTGGCGCGGGAAAAACAGGTGACTGTGGTCGGGCTTCTGGGCCGGGGCGGCGGTGAACTCACCGCGCTTTGCGACCAGCAACTGCACGCCCCCGGGAGGGATTCCGATCGCATTCAGGAACTGCACATGATGGCTTTGCATTTGATTATTGATGCGGTGGAACAGGTGCTGGGCCACGAATGAAGTCGTTTTTTGCGGACCGAGACCGGATTCCAAATTGGGTGTTTGTGGCCATCGCTTCTATCCCGCTGTTAGGCTGGTGGCGCTACGGCCTTTTTGACCTAGACGAAGGGTTTTACGGCGCGGTCACCGCGGAGATGAACCGGCGCGGGGAATGGATTACTCCGTACTACAACGGCCAGCCGTGGTTTGAAAAGCCCATCTTTTTGTATTGGCTGGCCAAGCCTTGCCTGCTTCTGTTTGGCGACGCGGTGGGACCAAGGCTCCCCTGTATTCTTGCCACCGTGGCCCTGTATGCCCTCGTCGGGTGGGTAGGCAGGCGGCGATTCTCCCCCGACGTAGCCAAGCTGGCCGTGTTGGCCCTGGGAAGTAGCCTTCTCGTGGTGGGCGCAGGGCGGATGATGCTGACCGACCCTTTGCTTGTGCTTGCCCTCAGCATTTCCTTCTTCGCCCTCTGGGAGTCTTTGGTGGGAGATCGGCGCTGGAGAATGGTTTCTGCGGTCGGCTTGGGGGTCTCGGTGCTGGCCAAAGGGCCGGTGGGCATTCTTTTGTTCCTCCCTTTGCTCGGCGTTACGTACTGGCGTGAACCGGAACTCCGAGATAAGTTCAGGGGCGGTTGGTTCACGTTTTTAGGAATTCTCGGTGCCGTGGCCGCCATTTGGTACGTACCCGCCTATCTGCGGAACGGATCGATGTTCGTTCAAAAGTTTCTCGTGGAGCAAAATCTTCAACGGTTCACGGGCGGAGACGCGGCGCATACGGTTAAGAATCCGCTTCAATATCTGTTTTTTGTGGTGGTTTTGTTGGCCGGATTCTTCCCCTGGTCGCTGACCCTTCCGGGGATATTCCGGCGCGACCGGGCCAAAGAATTGGACGCATTCGAACGGTTTTTGATGGCCTGGGCCGCGATTGTGTTTGGGTTTTTCACCCTCAGTGGGGCCAAGTTGGTTCACTACATCTTGCCGATGGGGCCACCGGTGGTTCTGCTGGCGGCCCGCCAATTAACGGAGCGGAGTCGGTGGTCATTGTCCAAGTGGTTGGGGTTGGCGGTGGGGTGGACCGCATGCATCGCGGTGATTGCTAACGTTGGGTTCATAGGCTGGTATCACAGCAGCGGTCAGGATAGCGCGCATCGGCTGATTCGAGAGGTTCGGGATGAACCCAATTTGGTGCTGTATCAGGTCGGTCGCCGCGAAGCCGACCCCGGCACGGGAACCACAAACCTCCGAGAAACCAGCTTGCCTTCCCTGATTCTGTACGCCAACCGATCGATTCCGGAGACTGACGCCCTGAAAGATTTGGTGGGAATGCCTAAGCCCCTGGTGGTATTCACACGCGAGAACCGAATATCGCCCGCCGATATCCAAACCCTTTCCGCCGAGGGAATCATCACGCAAACCGTCAAGAGCTACCCCGGCTTCATCGCCCTCCGCCTCACAAAGAGGTAGTTAAAGCAAGGCCAGATCGGCTGCATATCCGGCGGAGGGTGGCTTCCATAACCGGAGTGGTTTGGGCACTCACGGTGAACACCAACGCTTCTCGGTAGACCCGCTGCGCCGGGTGGTTAATGGAGTTTGACGCGCCGCTGCACGAGGTAATCGCGGCGTGGGCGCAACGCACCGCAAGTTCGATAACCCATGCCCTAACCTGCAGACGCTCCTCTCGAGTCTCCCGACCGGAAAGGCTAGCCGCACTCTCGGAGGCGGCGCGGCAGGCTTCCCACTCTGTGGTCAGAACTTCGGCGGTTTCGGCGAGGAAGTCTAATCCCTTGCGCTTGGCTTCGGCAGATACCAAATCGATTCCCGCGAGTGCGCAACCGAGGGCAAAGTGAACTTGCAGCGCGATGTTAATCTCGTCGCTGTGCTGAATCCAGCCTGCGGGTTTCACGAAGAGAATTCTTTCATCGGGAACAAAGAAGTCTGAGATATCGGCGGTAACTGTCATGGCGGTGCCCATAGCGGCAAGCTCCATGGGGTCGGAAATGTGGATTCCGGGGCCGTTGACTAAGGGCACCGGCGCAAACACGGCGGCACCGTCGGGCAGCGCGGCGCCGACTAAGAATTCAGAATAGAAGCTCCACCCGGTGATCCACGGAACGTGACCCTCAAACCGATACCCGCCCGCCACTCGCTCGGCTCGCATAAGCGGCGGCCCTTGGCGTCTTAACTGGCTGAAGCCAATGCCGACCAATTTTCGGCCGTCGGCCATGTAAGGCAGGTACTCCGCTTTTAGTGCCTCATTATTAGACGAGCCGATCATGGCGACCGCGCTTTGGTGTTGGGTAGTTAAGAAGGCAAAAGCGCCGGAAGTTCGGGCGACTTGACGCTGGACTACGCGAAATTCAATCTCAGTGATTTCCGGTCCACCAAAGGCCGTCGGTCGTTTGAGCGCCATCCAACCTTGGTCGCAAAATGCCTTAACCGCCAAACCCATTTCGATGGGGTCACGGTCTATCAGTTGCGCTTTAGGCGCAACCTCTTTGCTTAGCCACTCCGTCATTTGATCGACCAGAGTTCGCTCCACGGTTTGTTGGACAGACATACTTTCTTCTACGTAATTTAGCCTTCGATAACCAGCTTAGTGAAATCTCCAGCGAGTTGTAGTTGCGCCGCCGCCGCCTGCATTAGCGAGAGCCGGGCTCGGCGAACGGTGGCGTCTTGGGCCATGACCATGGTGGAATCAAAAAACGCATTGATGGGGGCTTGGAGCAACATAAGTTGCTTCACCAAACCCGCCGCGTTTAGGTCTTGAACCGCCGAATCCAGATGCGGTCTGAGTTCGGTAAGCGTGTGGGCCAAGGCGACCCCTTCTGGCGAATCCAATGACGATAGGTCGACCTGATCCATCGGTGCCATCGGCTCGTTCTTTTTCATTGCATTGGCCACGATATTGATGGGGCGAGTGGCGGTTTGAACAAACGACGAATTTTGAGCGAGGCTGGAGATGGCGCGGAGGCGGAAGGCAATAAGCCCCGGGTTGAGAAGATCGGAAGTCTGATCACCGGAGATGGCCGCCTGAATGAGATCGGGGCGGTTATCAAAGTAGATGGATTCGTACCGGGAGGCGAAAATCGTTTCCACTGCTTGGTTGGCGGATGCCAGCGGGATTCCCTGACCCTCGTACAGCCTGGTGGCCTGAATAAGCAATGCGGAGAAGCCTTGTTTTAGCACGGGCCACTGGAGGGCGATTTCAATCAGGAGGGTGGCCGCGCGGCGGAGGGCAAAGGGGTCTGAAGATCCCGTGGGTAAATGGCCAATTCCGACGTACCCGGCGAGCTTATCTAGCTGGTCGGCCATCGTCACAATGAGACCCGTTCTCTCTCCCGAACACGTGGCGGGGTTGGGATTCTTGCTGGGGTCGTACTGGGTTGCGATGCTCCAAGCCACCGCACCCGGCATTCCTTCGCGGCGGGCGTAATCGCCGCCGATGATGCCTTGAAGGGAAGCCAGCTCGCTCACGAGGCCCGTGCTGAGGTCGGCCTTGGCGTAGAGGCCGGCTTGCCGGGCTTCTTCGGCTTCGTAATCGGGGGCTCCGGTGGATTTGGAAATCGCGCCCGCCAATTCAGCCAACCGGTCGGCGCGTTGCCTAACGTTGCCTAGCTTGTCTTGAAAAAGAATTGCTTCTGTCCGGGCTAAAAACGCGTCCAGCGAATACTTGCGGTCTTCATCGTAAAAGAACTTCGCATCATTAAATCTTGCGTTGAGCACCCACTCGGCTCCCGAGCGGACGTCATCATCGCGTCCGGAGTTTCGGATGAAAACGAACTGATTGGTGAGCCTTCCCCCTTCATCGCGCACGGGAAACATTTTCTCGTGTTTGGCCATGGCGGTGATCAAGACGGCTTCGGGCAGGTCACCATATTCTGATCGGAAATGACCGCTGATTGCGGTGGGCCATTCCGTAAGAAATACGTTTTCATCCACCAAAGCGGGGGGGAGGTCTGGGGTGCCGTGGCTAACTAGATGAGATTGGTCGCGAATCCAGCCCTTCCGCACTTCGGCATCTGGTTCCACTTTGCGATCTCGCAAGCCCGCCAGGAGGTCTTCTTTGTTAGTTGCGATGAATGGTTCGGGTGCGTAAAAACGGTGGCCCCGGCTGAGGTTGGATGCGACAACACCTTCAATCTCAAAATCTACGATGGAGCCATCGAACACGGCGAGAATCCACCGAATGGGGCGGGCAAAACGCATTCGGCTGCTTCCCCAGCGCATGGATTTTGCGAAGGTGAGCGCCCGAATGGCCTTGGGCAGGATTTCGGCGAGAAGTTCGGCGGTGGGTTTGCCCCGCACGGTTTTGGTGATCCAAACGTACTGGTCGTCTTTCCTAAGATCGGCGAGTTCAATACCTTGAGATCGACAGAAGCCTTGGAGGGCGTTGGTTGGTTTGCCTTCCCCATCATAGGCCGCCTTGAGCCCAGGACCGCGCTGTTCTTTCACCGAATCGGGTTGTTGGGAGAGGACGTGAGGGAAGCAGATAATGAGTCGCCGTGGCGTGGCTAAGATGGGATAGTTGAGGGTAACTTCTGGTAATACTCCGGCTCCCGTGAGGGATTCTGCAAGTATTTGATGCAGATCAATGAAGGCTTTGCGAACAAATGAGGCAGGCAATTCCTCGCACCCTAGCTCCAACAACAGTTCCGGCATCACCCATAAGAATACCGCGCCGCAGGGGAGGGTTCTAAAAGCCCTTCTCCCCCGATTTCTCTCGAAATTGGGGGAGAAGGGTTGGGATGGAGGGGTCGGATGCTACTACATCAACTCCTTCCCGATCCGGAGGACGTCGGCTACGAGGGCGTCCATGTCTCGGAACTGGGTGCGGTGATTGACAATTGCGGCACGCATTACGTATTGGTTCCGAATCGTAGTCCCCGATGGGACGGCGATGCCTCGTTCTTGAAGTCTTAGCAGGAGTTCTTGATTCATCTCGTCCAGGTGCTCGGGCGGCACCCTCGCCGGGCGGTAGCGGAATGTGACGATGTTTAGTGAAGTAGGCGCACAGAGTTCCAAATCCGAATTGTTTTCAACCAATTCAGTGAGGTATCGAGCTTGGGCTACGTTCATTTCGATGGCCTGGGCAAAGCGGTCCATGCCGTACGCCTTCAGACACATCCAGGCTTTAAGAGCCTTAAATCCGCGACTGAGCTCGTAGCCGGTTTCAGAAAACTGAAGGCCGTTGGTGATGAATCCGCGTGTAGAGGTGGCGAGATAGGCGGCCGGTTTCGTGAATGCGGCGCGGTGAGCGACCGGGTCTTTGACCAGAGTGCATGCGATTTCAAACGGGAGGTACATCCACTTGTGAAGGTCAAACACCACAGAATCCGCCCGCTCTAGCCCCTTGACCAAGGGGCGTAGCTTCGGAGAAACCGCCGCCAACGCGCCAAACGCACCATCCGCGTGAAGCCACAAGTCTTCGGCTTGGCACAGATCGGCAAGGGCTTCTATGTCATCAATCGCGCCGGTGTTTACGGTGCCCACGTTGGCCATCACGCAAAAAGGGCGCATGCCGGCTTTACGGTCTTGCGTGATTTGCTGTTGAAGCAAGGCAACGTCGACTCGGTAATCATCATCCACCGGGGTCGCCCGAAAAGATTCCGTGCCTAACCCCAGAAGTTCAGAGGCTTTGTCCGCCCAACTGTGGGTTTCCGTAGATCCGTAGAACGTTAGCCGAGGTCCCCCATAAACTCCCAATTTGCGGACATCGAACCCCGCTTTGGCGTGACGGGCTACGTTGAGTGCGGTGAGGTTTCCCATGCTGCCTCCGCTACTTAGAATGCCTCCTGCGGCCGGGTCAAAGCCAATGGCTTCCTTCATCCAGTCGATAACTTGGTTCTCAACCACGGTAGATCCCTGGTTGCCTCCCGCGCAATTGGGGTCCATGTCGGCGGCCAGCATGTCGGCCATGGCCGCCAGTGGTACGCCGCTTCCCATCACCCATCCATGGAATCTGGGGTGGGGATTGCCCAAGCGGTACGGTTTAACTTTGGCCATGTACTGCTCATAGGCCGAGACCTCGCCTTGCGGCGTTCGGGGGAGTGGCTCGTCTTTAATCGCCGCTCGGGCGTTGTCTGATAGCTCTCGCCGAACGGGTTCGTCTCGAATGGCGGCGATGCCATCCACCATTTCATCCACCATCCGGTGGGCGAGTTCTCTAAAGTCGTCCCAATTCTCTGGATCTAGGGTGACTTCCTCATGCTTTGATTGCATGCTTACTAGGTTATCGCTTTTGCCGGGCCACTGATGCACTCGCACGGCGACCCGAAAATTCACCTGCTCCTTACTTCGTGAAACTGCATACCAAAGGTCGGTCGCGACGACCCATCGGCCAGGCGTCTACACGGTCAATGGACAACTTGTGCGTCAGGCAACTCCATGTTGGATACGCAAGCGGATTCCTCCTGGGTCCGGTTCACAGATGACTCCACAAAAAGGTCATAGAGCCACGATTAGGGAAAGGATTTGCGGCAGAAATCGAATTCATGAGTAATAAAGCATCCCTTAACGTCAGTGGAATGTATGTATTCTAGCCCAAGTTCCGCAGTTGGGGTGTATTGTCGGTGAAATTTGAGTCTAAGGGGGATGGTTTTCAGGCGATTTGTTACACTACACTTTGGCCAATTCGATGCTTGTAGGCAGCTTGAGACCGAGCTTTTGAAGTAGGAC
>JBBQUZ010000072.1:0-18453 GCA_038212035.1 Fimbriimonadales bacterium | reverse complement strand
TGAAATATTAATGAATCAATCTGCAAATTGAATAAGTGACTTCGCCGAGTAGCTTTCGGACTCAAAGGCAACGCCGAACCGGTTGCCGGTTCACCGGGAATATCTTATGGCGCGGCATTTAGCAAGGTAAAAAGGACATTGATTTATGGTCAAGCCTCAAGGGAATTTGCTCTGCGTGAGTGGCAGTGTCCGCGTGCCTTCATATTGCCTTGCTACTTGCCGCGGGATTAAAGACATTGCCGAGGCCGCCAACTTTGGCTTTGACATTCTTGACCCCCGCGAGCTGGATCTGCCGATTTACAATCCGGACTTAAAAGTTGAGCACTACGAAAGGACGCATGCCGGTGTCCAACGCTTGATTGATGCGTATCAACGTGCCGATGCGCTGATCTGGGTAAGCCCGACCTACCACGGAACCATCAGCGGAGTGTTCAAATATATTCTGGACTTCGCCGAGTTTCTGTCATCGGATAAACGTCCGTATTTCACGGGCCGAGCGGTGGGGCTCATTGCCATTAACGCCTCCACTCCCTTTGCCGCGATGCGGGATTGCGCACGCGAACTTCGCGGATGGCTTGCTCCCACCCAAATTGAACTCAGTGGCAGTGACTTTGATTCTGAGCCGAGCCTATCCAGCGATCATTCTCGCCGTCGAATCACGCGCCTTGTCTAGGAACTGTCCGAATTCGTTCGCGCCCAAAGGGCGCTTCAAAGTATCAACACGCAATCTTGAAGCTCTGGTTTAAGCCCGGTCTAGGTGGTCAAGTCTTTCTTCTGAACGGATTTTAGGCACTATATATTGCGGGAAATCTGCTTGATAGAACTCGTACGTTCGTATATGCATTGTACAATCCTATGGTGAGCCAACTTCAGGCACGATTGTTGCACTACGTTCTATCCCCCAAGGGCCCCCAAGCAGATCTGATACTCGCCGAATCTAACGGTGACGAGCACCAGGTCCGATGTTTATGTTTGAGCGACGGGACCACAGAACTTGGTGGTGAGGGGGAGGTGCTTTCCTATTTGAATGAAAGATACGGAGAGGCAATCGTTTCCTCCCTCAGTCGGCAAATTACCCTGACTCGGTAGGTCGCGATACGCGACTACCAAGAGGTCCTTCAAGGTTCTGGTCAGCCCAGCACAGAAGTGTCTAATCCCACAATGAATTGAATTCCCGGCACCACCAGTTTTGTGAGCGCGCTCTCATTTGTGACGAACAAATCTGCCTTAGCCGTGGCCGCCGTGGCAAGATGAATGGAGTCTGCCGGAGAGGCCTTGCCGGTTGCCCTGATCAGCGCATAACTTTTTGCCGTAGCGGGAGTGAACGAGATGACGTCTAGTTCCGAACTCGAAAAATAATCACTGATTTTCGATTCGAGTTCTGAATTATTCTGACGCTGCGGCGCCACAAGTAACTCGCCAAGCGTGAACGAGCTCGTGCACAGCCGGTCGCCCCTTATAAGCATCCGTTCGTAAAGGTGCTGCACTTGGCTGCAATAGGGTTCGCGCTGCTCCAGCCAGTAAACAAACAGCATCGTATCCCAATAAATTAGGCTCATCGCGAGTAAAATTCCCCTCGCTCACCATGCAGATGAGCGGTTCCCCCGCCTTCTGCCTCAAATACGCCCGCCCCGGCTCCTTTGAGGGCAGAAAACTTTGTTGCTCCCGCCGGAATCGGCATTTCAGGATTGAGGATTCTATAGGTGTAGCGCATGGTCGTGCTCATCCCGCTGGCCGGACCTTCACAACCTTTAAGTTGTATATGGTTTTCATCTAGAAATTTTTTGGAGGTAAGTGCAGAGCAAACGGAAGGGGTCCGGTTTGAGAGATTAAGTTCTCTCACCAAGGCACCGGCGATCAGGGTGGTTTCGTGATACCCGTTCCTCCGTGCCTGAGAAATTTTTTGACTTGCGTAGGAACGAATCTCTTCAGTTAAGCTGGACATGCACAGAATTTACCATGAATACATACATTGTATATAAAAAACTTTATTTTATGTATACGGACGGATCGTCGGCTAGAATGCGTATTTTTTTCGGGGCCAAGTTGTCGGCGAAAATGGCTCGTTTGACGCCTTTCGTGAGGAGCATGTGCAATTTGTCTTGGCCAAATGTGCAGCCCCTCACCAAAATGTCTCCGCCGGTTGCGCGGATTGCAGGGAGCCCTAGATTGCGGCCGTCCCACTGAACAAAGGTGCAATCACTGAACCCCGTGGTTCCCGTTCCCGCGATTTCGGCAATCTTGTCGCAAGGACCCCAGAAGGCACAGTTAGAAAACCGCACCACGCCTGAGTTGGCCGCTGAAACCACCACCATGGTGGGATTTTTTCCTTCGAACGAAGTGAATTCCCCGTTGGTGATGAGCAGTCCGAAAGGTGCCGCCTGCTCTACTTTAACCGCTACATTGCAGTCGTCGGCTCCGATTCCCGCAAAATTTCCGTTACACGCGCCATCTCGGGATTCATTGAATCGGTAGCCCACCGCGTAGCCAAAGCAGAACGTGTTGAGCACATACTGCCAATCGGTTCGGCTGAAGATGAATGCTTCCCCGTTCGCTTTTTGCCAGTTTAGAAGCTTTGGCGACATGCTCCACCACGGGTTAAAGTGG
Organism: Fimbriimonadales bacterium; assembly: GCA_038212035.1. Lineage (GTDB taxonomy): Bacteria > Armatimonadota > Fimbriimonadia > Fimbriimonadales > Fimbriimonadaceae > Fimbriimonas. The sequence continues at coordinate 15,846 of JBBQUZ010000072.1, read as the reverse complement.
ACGTTCTCGATGCGACCAATGTCGTAAATTTGGTCGACAAAGATGCCTCGGCGAAGGGGCTGGCCGGTGACATCGCGGATCAAGTGGCGTTCATTCTGACTCGCATCAATACCGTTGTAGGGGTTCAACAGTTCGCACCCCAGAACCGCGGGATTTTTTCCCCGCATCGCAATCGCGTAAGGATATGGCTTGGGCACGCGGGTGGCGTCTTGCTTGGGATAGTAAAATACCGCGCCCTTCACGGTCGAATTGGTATTGAGGGTTAGGAACGCGCCCGCTTCGGTGCCTTCGCCATTCTCAATTAAAAAAGTGGTGCCCCCATCGGTCGGCTTTGGCAAGCCAGCGTCTCGAACGCCGTTGTGACTGGGAACCGAGATCCACGAACCCACCAGCGCGACTCCTTGGGGAACGTTCAGGCGACCTAAAAACCGAAAATTACCGGACCCTACCGATACATTGACGTGCTTTTCCCCCGCCTCATCAAGCGCAACCTGAAAGGCCGAGGTGTCATCGTTCTTCCCGTCACCCTTAGCACCAAAGTCGATTGGGTCTAGGGGGCCGGTGTGAAGGGCGGCTATGATGCACAGAAATGGGGCGAGCATGTTTGAAATTACTTCATTGCGGAAATCTCGCGACTATTCGTCCTCGTAATCATGTTCGGGGAGGCGGCATAGCCGCGGTAAACAGACCGCTTGGCGGTCCAAAACATCGTCGCGACCCATTTGGAAATACGTGGTTGGCGGGAAATTAGGTCACGATGTGGGCTTCTTGTCCATCCAATCTTGCCACGTCGTTGTTTGCTTCTTTGCCAGAAGTCCGCGTCGGTCCGATTCTCAGTCTCTCCACGGGTCCGGTTAATCCAGATCTGGAAATTTCGATGAGGCGGTCCAGAAGGGCGTCCAATTGAACTGCGAGCTTATTTCTGTAAGCCTGGATAATCAGGTAAGTTGCCGTTGCGATAACGGCGGCGATGAGTACGGCCAACGCAGTGGCTACGTACGGACTCATCCCCGGTCCCACTTTGGCGGCCACAATGAACGGCACAAGCACCGTAAGCATTCCGGATGCGATTCCTAACGGGATTGTGGTGGCGGTAACCATGCCAGAATCCCCCAAGATCTTGAGCCTCGTGCTTCCGTTCCGGGTGGTTGCGCTGAACATGAGAGACCCCATCGAAGAGGTGCCCGTCCATTCGCGGGCCGGTCCTTGCGCCAAAGTGCTTCCCGGCTTTCCGGCAAATCGTTGAACTTCGGTAATAAGTTCATCCCAGATATCTTCTGAGATGACCCCATCAATGCGACTCTCGATCATTACAGACCCAGATCGACGTTGTGATTTACGTTGGGAATTCACGCTGAGGGCGGTGGCCGCCCGCTCAACATTATCGGGATTGATGCCCACTTCCTCAGCAATCCGCTGAAGTTCCGTAAGGGTGATGCCATCCCCGGACGTAAGAGTGCTCATTCCCGACTCCATTTCTGCGGCCGCATTTAGAATCTGCCCCACTTCTTTGTCGTCGTACTTGCGGTCGGCCATTCATTATTGAAACGCGCGGGAAGCCACCTGGGTTGCACGCGTTCCAACTCTCAGAACCCCGGTTACTTCCCCAACGTGTCCCACGCCGCTCGGATTCCGGTGGCTAATTTCTGAGCGTCACCCTCTCCATCGTAGTGAAGGAAGAGGATTTCTTGCGACCCTTGGTAGATGTGGTTATGGATCCCCGTGATGCTGATCCCCGCTTTTCGATACGCATCAATGACCGCCTGAACCTCGGTCCGGCTGGAGCAGCACGTGTCTCCCATCACCATGGTGAGACCACATTCACACCTAGTGAATGCAGCCCAGGAACCTACGCCCATGCCCGGCGTAAACGGCAACCCATCCACCGTAACTTTCAGGTCTTTTCGTGGACTGGCAAACCGCACGACCCCCGAAGGAAAGGTTTGCGGCTTAACTTTAAACGTCAATTCAATCGCCGCCCAGTCCACTTTTGGTTTGCCGGGGTTGGCGGGCAGTAGCACCCCAGGTTGCTGCTTACCCAAGAGCGAGAACGCATCATGCAGAGTGGAAGACAGCGCTTTGACCGACCCGTGCCCTTGAAAGTGCATGTAAAACAGCCTTGGCGACTCGGTGGACATGTGATTGTGCAACGAGACAATTTCTAACCCGCCCGCTCTTAATGCATCCATCACACCATCAATTTCTGGTGCCAGCATCGCGGTGTCGCCGACGACTATGGCGTTACTTTCATCCCCAAAGAATGCCGCGTAGGTGACGAGTCCTAGGTCCGCGGGAATGGGCATTCCTTTCCAGTTTGTGAAAGCAACGTCCGTTCGGGGAATGTTGATTCGGTATGAGCCATCCGCATTCAGGGTGCCGCTTTTTCCGATGATCTTAGCCGCCACTTGGTAGTAGGCCGGCACCGGGGGTTGCTGAGCTTGGACCGCACAAGCGGTAAGGGCCAGAGTGGCAAGGGCTATGGTTTTTGTTTTCATGGGGTTTGGTCCTGATTTGATTCACCGAAGAGCCAATTGCAAAACTCCAAAAACGGAGCACTAGGATCTCTATTTTGAACCTAAGTAGGCTACGGCATCCTTGTCGATGCCTAGTTTTGCAATTGGCTCCGAAGCTAATTCATCTATAGGATGCTGGCCTTCTTTTGGCACCAGGCATACAGCGCGTCGTACATCGGGGTTTCGAGTTCGATCTTCTTATGGTCATCTAAACCGTGGAGAATGGCAAATCCATTGGCAATTGCATAAAGTCCAGCACCTTCGGGGCTGGTATTGCGATCTGGGGTTACGTCGGCTGCGTGCACAATCTTGGCGAGCTCAACCAAGCCTCCGTCGTGCATCAAGGCATATTTAAGCATGATGCTCTCAAAAGAGCAACGTCCGTCTACGTGACCCAATTCGTCGCCGGGGTTGTCATACGGAATTGCACCCGTTTCTGCGACGATCTTAGCAACCTCATCACGGGGAACAAACAGAAATTCCGCATCCTTGTCCACAAACCGCTTAATCAGCCACGGGCAGGCAATTCTATCAACGTTAGCGTTCTCTCGGGTGATCCATTTCATGGATTTTCGCTCCTTCGCGGGCAATGGATGACCTACCCTATTTATACTAGCCCACCATGGGCCTACCTGGGCACCGAATCCAAACAATTTATCCAGTAAGGAATCTTGTTTAGGGATGGGTTAAACTGCCCTCTGATCATGACCGTACTCACCGCCTACGCATCGCTGAAACCCGACCAGATTGACACCGCACTTGCCGCCTGCCGAACGGTTCGTGCATTGTCGGTAACCGAACCCGGCTGTGACCGCTACGATTTCTACCAAAGCCCCGACGATGCCACCCGGTTAGTGTTTGTAGAGGAATGGACCACCAAAGCCGATCTCGACCTGCATTTCCTCCAGCCCGCCTTCCTAGAGTTCATCGCCGCCCTCACCCCCTTACTCCAATCCCCCCCAGAAATGCGAATCTTTGAGGCTTCTTTGATGGGGTGAGACATCCCTGATTACTTAATGGGCACTTCAGCGGGTTAGCGGATATCTCTGGACACCAACCTATCCTCGATGGAATGCCACGAGAGTTTCCGTATTGCCGTTAGTCTCATTTACTCGTTTCACCATTCCAATCCCTTCCGCGAACCAAACCCGTAAAATGCGGCCCTTGGAATCCACAACACGCAGCACGGAGCACTTTTCAAATGTTCCGGCTGGTGTTAAAAGCGTCTCTGCCGGCTCCTTAGTAAAGCGCGTTCCCCCAACCTCTGCATCACCCCCCAATGCAGGAAAGAGAATTTCCGTTGTCCAGGGGCTTGTTTCTCGGTCGGGCCTATTTCGCCGATAGATTGCTGAGGAATCACCCATTACTTGATACGGAATCACGGACTGTCCCATTGTGATTTCGAACCGCGCAACCTGACTGCCGACCACAAATGACAGACCCACACAACTGCATTCGTAGTGAGAAATATCGCGGCCCGACCCAACTTGATACTCCCACTTGGTGCCGGGGATCATGGGCAACATGTCATTACCGATTGCGGCAATGGCGGGTAGCTTTCCGAAAATTGCTTCGACCGAGGAGTCCACGGAAACACTACTTCCGGTGACGTGCATTCCTGCCTTTGTAAGTTTTTCGGCCAACAATTCCACTGCAATAAGTCTACTTTTCGTGGTCGGATGAGTGCTTAAATATTCTGGCGGACTACTCTCTCCGGAGAATTGTTCGTATCGCAACAGGGCTTTTACAGCGTTACCAACCTTTGACGGATCGTAGCCAGATCTGAGATAAAGTTCCACGCCAAATGAATCTGCTTCCCGTTCTTGGTCACGGCTATAACTGAGCCGACTAAGGCTACGGTCTGGCTGAACGTAGTTTCCTTTGCTAACAACAGTCCCAAGGATATCAACAATTGCATCCACCTGATCACGGCGCTTCCCACGGGCCCAATGGCGCCTTACCGCGTGCCCCATCTCGTGCCCTAAAGTGAACGCAAGTTCCTCGTCATTGGGCATAAAAGTCAAGAGCCCCTCAAAGACAATAATGTAACCTCCTTTCAAACAAAACGCGTTTACGGTGTTGTTAGATAGCACGACCGCTTCAAACGGATAGGGGCGCACGGGCATGCTCTGAGCAAGTTGAGCGACAATTCGCCGAACTCGTTGCTGATTAGCCAAATTCCTTGACACGTGGCCATCCCTAACTTCCTGATCGTATGCAGCTCTCCCAAGTTCAATCTCTTTCTGAGTATCCGTTCGCTCAAAGACAGTTTGCGCACTCGCGAAATTTCCGGCCAAGATCAAGATTGCCGCAAGAAATAACTTCTTCACCGTGGTTCTTGCTCACCGTAAAAGCGCGCATGCTGCAGAATGCACTCCGAAGCAGACACAATGTCCCCCCCTTCGGTAAGCAGACTGCTCAGCACCAAATTAGCCCGCGGATGATTGGGTGCAATAGAGAGCACATGACGCAAAGCTGACTGTGCTTTTTCGTCTTGACCTAAGCCCTTATAGATTAGGGCCTGTAAGAATTGACCCTCCACAAAATCTGGAGCGATGGACGCCAACGTGTCAGAAAACTTTTCCGCTAGGGTGATCTGCCCCAAGTCATAAAGGGCGGTTGCAATGCCAAAGTTGGCCATCTTGTCAAGAGGTGATTTGCGCAGTCGCTTTAATGACTCTAACAACACAAAACTTGAATTTGCCTGCGGATAGGCAAAACCACTATTTGTGACTTCGCTCCCAGACAAGTATCGATATCTATATCCATCGAAGAATCCGGGGTTTGTCTTTGCGCCCAGTCGCCCCAGACTGAGTGCCTGCCTTAACGCATTGATTGCTTTGTCTGACGTTTCATCCGATTTCGGATCCTTTGCAGTTCGCTGCTCTTCAGATAGCGCAAAGAGGAGAATGCCGTATTGGTTCCACGATTTAAAATCCTTAGAAGGGTGCTTGCCGTCTGGATTTACGGACAACCGCGCGCCATCAACGGCCGCCTGCAATTCAATTTTCTGCCCGGTATGCCCGTGGGCTTGTATCACAGCCCAAGCGAGGTCTTTTTGTATTGACACCTGGTTCGGGTCTGCCTTGGCCGCTTCGGCCAACTTAGAGATTGCCTCTTCAAACCGTCCTAGATCTAGCAGGGCTCTACCCATATCTGCCATTGCGCTGGGGCTATCGGGTTGTTTGGCGTTTGCCTCCACCACCTGAGCCAGACGCAATGCACCCCTAAAATCAATTACGGATTGGGCTATGCCGCTATTCGGTACATCTAGGAGGCCGACGTTAAATTTTTCGGCGGCAAATAGCTCCCCGAGCTTTACCAAGGAGTGGCCGTAATAGCCCATTCCCACACTTGACAATTTCTTGGCGGCGACTCGGATGTTCTTCCCGCGAAGTAGATTTTCAGAAAACGCCTTTGCTTCCCCGTACTGGTTGGCTTTGTAGAGGCCTGCCACGTAGTCATCGGTTGCCATAACGGACGTTGGGTCCAACTCAACCAGTTTTCTGAGCGGATCAACGGCTTCAGCGTATAGTCCTTGATGATCCGACAGAGTGGCAAAATATCTTAAATCAAGTGGTTCGGGATCAGACTCGCCTGCAAGCTTCCTAAAGTAAGTAAGTGCACCGTCAAAATGCCCACTTCGATATTCGTCTAAAGCCGTTTGTCTTTCAGTTGCCCGTTGAAGATCAAGGTCTTTGTGCGAAATCTGTATGAGGCCCGTTCGCCATGACTTTGCAATATCATAGTCAACCGGAGATTTACTGATTGCAAATTGCACTATATTGGCAAGATATTTTTCCCTTCCCGACACTCGATATTCCATAGAAAACGTTAATCGGTTATCCGAATCTAGGGACATGTCCCGATGGAGGATGCGCTTATCTTTCCACAGCGGACTATACGCGACCACCTCGGTGTCTTTGCCCACTTCCTTTGAAAACACTTTGACCAAGACGGCGATCTTGACCGTCTGACCCTTGGCCGCAACTCTTGGCTGGGTATCAATAGATTCGATACGAACTGCACTCCAACCCGTGGCCGCCACCGATTGCAGTCCACTTCCCTTTCGCGCCAAAAGAATCGGTTGGACATCAATTCCAAATTTCGCCGCGTCTGCTGACCGGGCAATTACGACGCCCTCAAATGGCTCGTAGCCGTTTGCTTCCGCTCTTAAGGCAACACGGGACACGTCCAGCCGCTTGGTGGTGTTGGTAGCAGTTCCCAACAGAATCCCAATGCCAGTTGAATAGAGTGCACGTCCAAGGTCAAAGTTATGCGAAATTCTTCCCAGAATCAACTGAACTCTGTATGCTCCTAGCCGATTAGTCTTTGCAGTTGAGTGCCCTTGTTCCAAGAACCCATCGTCAGTGTAACCCGACACTTTAACATCGGAGATGGGTGCCCCGGTGTCAGAGTCGTACACCCGACCCGCAACCATTCCCCAAGTATTGGGTTCCACCCGCGTGTCTGCCTTCTCAATGGACGACTTGTGCTTTGTGGGCGTGGACGGAGATTGTGGCCGAGCCAATGCGGTGCCATGGATTAGTAGCAGGCAACTCGCAGTGATTGAAATAAGTTTTCTCATTTGGTAGCAGTTCACGCCAGCATTATTTGCCTGTAGCAAACATAAGACTGACACCCCCATCTCTTTTTACTCGATCAACGGCTCTTTGTAACAAGTTCAAGAACTATTTCTTTTATTTTCTCACAGGTTTTTTCGCTTGATAACAGCACCGCGACGGGATTGGGTAATCGAGGCATACCTGCATTTTCATTGACAGGTACCACAATTCTTCAAATTGACTGCCGCCTTCAATCCCTGGGTACACGGCCAACCTGAAATGCGGATTTCTGTTGGGTTGAGTGGTCGGGAGTCGGTGTTTAGCAGTTGCGTGGTTAATCTTGCGTCAGCGACTTGGGGGCTTTGGCGCGATAGGCTTCTATGACCATGTCCTCAAGGTCGCTCATCGGGACCTCGTTGAGGCGGATGAGGATGGCGGGGTAGCCGTTGTAGTGGGGCTCTGTGAATACGCCCGGGATATCTGCGTTTAGGAGCATTTCTTTGGCTTGCAGGTTGGGCACCACAATCGCAAGAACCCCCGGGTTACGCACTCGGGCTTTCTTGGGATCAACGCGCTCTAGCCATTCCCACAAGAAGCCCTTGTGCTTTCCTTTAACCAGCACCCCAAAGCCAAAAGACTCGCTGCTTTCGATGGCCCCCGGGAGGGCAGATACAATTCGTCTAACGTCTTCCTGAGTTGGCATCTAATAAATCCTCACCTACCTGCAAAACGAGTACGCACCATCGCAAAATCTCCACCGTTAGGAGTTGGCACCCCGGCGGCGGTCCATTTTGAACCACCGCCGGGAAGGATCAGTCCACGAACCGCCCTAGGGGATATCCGCGGACTACTTTCGAAGCGCGACCCGTTTGGCGTCCGACTTCCCCGCACCCGCCTTACGGTCTAAGGTCGCCGCTTCAATGAGCGCCATGGTGGCCCAGCAGGTGCCGTTGAAGGAAGCGTACTGAGATTCACCGTGGGGGAAGCCGCCATCAAAGTAATTGTTAGCCGGCGTGGCGCGTTTGTTAACAAACCACGATCCATCAGCGTCTTGAGTCCTCAATAAATAGGCCACCCCCCGTCGGTAGACGTCGTCAGAAACCGCAACGTCGCCGCATTCGTGAAGGGCAAACAGGGCCTGGCCCGTTGCGTACGCATCACTTGCCATTCCCGGAAGTTGGCCCCATCCGCCATCCGACTGTTGGTCGGACTTTATCGCGGACACCGCTTCTGCCAACACGGGACCTTTTACCGAACAAAGCCCCAGACCCAATAACCGAGACGCTCGATCTTCGCTGGTCTTGGCAGGGGTGTTCAATAGCCAGGCTCTTGCCTTGGCAATTTGGTCTGTGGTCTGTGCATTTTTGGGTGCATAGTCTTGCAACGCCTTCACCGCGAGCGCGGTGAAGGTAAACGCACTCGATTGCATCGGCGCTCGGGGACCGGAGAGGCCCCAATTTCCGTTGGCGGATTGCTGTCGAGCGAGCACCATCGCCATAGACTGGGTGCCTGGCCCGATGGGAAATTTATGCGCGGCCATTCCGGCGAGCCACCATGTATCCGACGTGTTCACTTCGTTAATCTCAATCAGCGGAACCTGCTTCATCACTTCGGGGCTATGAAGGGCTCCCTCGTGAAGCGGCCGGAGTCCGGTGAGCATTTCATTAATTACCTGCGCCTGCTCTTTGTCAAGTTTTCGGTCAACCAGAAACCCCGAATCTTTGGCGAGGCCGGTTACAATGCGACCAAGTCCCTCGTGGTGGCACGAGATGCACGACGTCACATCGTGAAACGTTTGCATCGACGATTCTAAAACGTGAATTCCACGCTGAGCGGCCTGCCGGGCCGTGAGAACCGGACCGACACGACCGGTATTATTGTTGGGTGTCGTCAGCAGAGCCAAGGTCCCCATGTGCCGCCGAGCTTTTGCGTAAGAAACGGCCGAATGCCCATCTTTATCTTGGGATGCCGGGTTTGCGCCCGCCTGCATCAGGGCCGAGATAACCTCAGGATTGTCTCCGTATTTGGCGGTCAGAAGGAGCGGAGTACAACCCCGTTGATCGCGAAGGTTGACGTTGGCACCTTTGGCGATCAGTATCTTCACCGCTTCTAGCCGACCGTTCAGCGCCGCTTCCATGAGCGCAGTTTGCCCTTCATAGTTGGCATGATCAACTTTTGCTCCCGCGGCAAGTAGCATTGAAACCACCCTATCCGAGCCAACCCGAGCCGCCACAATTAACGCGGTTGAATGGTCCGTATCCATGGCCTGAACATCCGCTTTGTGGCTTAGAAGGATTTGAACAACGTCGGCTGAGCCCGCGTTGGCGGCCATCATCAAAGATGTCATGCCGTCGGTTCGCTTGGCGAATATGCTGGCCCCGTGGGTGATCAGCATGTTCACCGCGCCTACATTCCCTGAACCAGCGGCAAAGCCCAGTGCATTTCCGTACGGACTTCTAGCATCCACCTTGGCTCCAGAATCGAGGAGTACCTGAACCACATCGTTTTGAAACGAGGCGGCGGCTATGTAAATCGGGGTGAATTCAAGGCCGTTCCGCGAGTTGGGATCGGCCCCTCTTTTGAGCAGAGATTGAACTTCGGCAAGGTTGCGGTGATCGATCGCGATAAAGAGGTCTTGCCCCAAACGACCGTGGGGCCTAATCGGCGCCTGCAACGTGGTCCTCCCAAATTTCTCGGGGGTTTCAATTTGTGACTTCGCTTTAACGGCGGCGGAGGAGATCATAAAGGCCGCGGTTAAGGTGACCGTCGCGGCTAATCTAACGTAACGGTTGAGCAATGTGCAAGTAGTTCTCATCTTCGAGTTCCAAGGCGTTGGAGCAAGTTTTTCGCCCTAACGCCTTTCAATATACACATATCACTACCAGATCAACAACTTCCCGGAGTCTAAGGTCCTAAACCTGGCAAGCAGAAATTCGGCGCAAATTTATCGCCCGATTCCCCGCATTGCCACAACCACCCCGACACATGCGACTGAACTAGGGCGTCGTCATTTTCTTGACGGCGGCTTGAATTGCCTGCGCCCAAAGGTCGTAGCCTTTGGGCAGAAGGTGGATTCCGTCGCCGGACACTAGCTCTGGGTTTTGGGAGCCGTCTGGGTCCAACAAGTAATGGTGATCGGGGAAAGCAAGCCGAATTTGGTGGCGGCGCGCAGAGGTGGCTAAACCTTGATTGACCGACTCACACCAAACGCGCACCTCCGACTTTGCCGAGGGGCCAGACGGCAATAATGGTTGGACCGCAACTAGTGCCTTGGGGCAAGCCGAAGTGACTTCGCCAGAGAGGCTTTCTAACCCTCTCACAACCTCGCCCGGAGTTGATGAGGGATAGTTATTGATCCCAACCATAATAAGGACGACCTTGGCAGAGGAATCCCGTAGCGCACCGTGCTTCACGCGCCATAACACGTTCTGCACGCATTCTCCGGAGATGCCGAGGTTAGCCAGAGGATGCCCATTTTCCAACCATTTGCGCCGGCTCTCTCCGCCGGGTTCACCCACCTGGCGATACACCCCTCCAAATCCTTGAGTGATGGAATCCCCCAGTAGGGCGAGTTCTACTCCGGGTGCCTGGGCCGCCTGCATTCCGTCTTGATGCTCCTGAACCCAAGAACGAGTTCCCCAGCCGGCGGATGAAGACCGCGTTTCCAGCCCAGGGGCCGCGATTATCGTGGAAGGTGGGCTTGCTTCAGAATCGTTGGCATGCCGGGTCAGAAACGCGACCAAGGGAATGGGATCGTCTAGGCTGTGCGGGTGATGAAGCCCGCCCGGCTTATGGATGACGAGAATGGTGCCCCACAACGCCCGGTATCGAGATTCGATAAGCGCGGTATTGGCCGCTACCGGAACCACTTCATCGGCATCACCTATCACATGCACGATGGGAATCTTGGCCTGAACCAACACATCTAGATTGGCCACGGGGGGAAACGCGTACGTCAAGGCATCCGCCTCGGTCGGAAATCCGTAAAGCGAGACAAGCGAGCCCCAATCCGATTCACTACGCGCCGCACCAGCACCGCCATAGGGCCAGGTGGTGAAATCGCACACCGGAGCATCTCCGTAGATGGCCATCACCTTAGAAGGATTTTTCACCGCCCAGTTGTAGGCGTACAACCCACCCCGGCTAAAACCTTCTAACACCACCCGGGGGTTTAGCTTCCACGCGGGTCCCACCAATGCTTGATAGAATTCTGACAGTTGGTGAATGGCCCCCGGACTGCCGTATGTATTGCCAACGTTTACGTAGGCCAGATGGTATCCGCGCTCCAAAAGCGCAAGGTCAAGCATGGGCCGATGGTCAAAGAACTCCATGCGCCATATCCAAGGTCTGCCTTTGGCCGAGCGCTTAGGGTCCACAACGGTGGCCTCAAGGCCCCCAACTTTGAAATCATGGCGAGCAAAGCCGTGGTAGCCATTTTCGTTCCGCATTGCAAGCATGGCTAACCCCATCGTAACTACTGCGCTGATCAACACGTGACGCCATTATATGCGCATTGGCTACCTCACGTATTTTGTATCTTTTGGTTTTGTTCACCCGTGGCGAGCCCCTCCTTTCCCGTTCGACAAGGCCTTCTGGGATGGCAGAATCTTTGCCATGCAGCAGCCTCCGGGATAGCAACATGGCCATTGGGTCGTTCCGCGTGCCGGTGCCATCAACAATCAACTTAATGGCACCATCGGCAATGGGCTCTGCGGTCCTTGGTCGGACCGTCCTTTCCTAGTGCTTCACCAGCGAATCAGGATCACGGAATCGGCAGTAGGTGGTGTAGTGCTCGTCTTGAATTTGGTAGAACGGCCTAAATGTCAACTTTCCATCCTTGGTCACCAGGTCTGAGCCGGGAGAGGCGTAAACCGACCAATCGGAGGGACTCGAAACGGGCCGGGTTAATTCCACCGATTTATCAGAAAGGGCCACGTAAAGGAGAGGGCCGTACATCAGGGCAACCGTGTTGGGTGATTGCGGATCGATGGGCTCTAGCCTGGGTTTAGCACTAAATTGGATACTCATCGTGTCGCCATTTTTCCACGTTCTGGTCACGCTAACCGATCCCTTTGTAGCCTCTTCATGCCCAAAGACGCGCCCATTAACGCGGATAATTGACATTGAGTTTGACCAATTGGGCACGCGAATATTGAGGCCAAATCTCGTTGGCTTTGCCACCGAGATCGTGAGCAAGGTGGACAGCTGAGCTGGATAATTAGTTGACTGCGCGACCTGCACCATGCCATCTGAACGCTTCCAATTGAGTTTGGACGGGACAAACAAATTGACGAACAAATCCTGCCCATTTTTCAAAAAGACGTTGAGCGGATAGTCGGCGGTGATCTGGGCGTAGGTTCCTGAACAACACGTCCACGTTTCTTCTCGCCTCATTTTCTGGGTGCCGGGTCGGTAGTCGGAATAGTAGAACGAGTGCCCGTCCGCCATTGGAGGCAGAGCGGCCAAAATTCCGTTGTAAAGCACGCGCTCCATGTTGTCGCCGTATTTGCCATCGCCGGTGAACCGCATCATGTATCGGTCCAAGTTCACGTTGGCGTAGGATCCGCACGGGGTTTCAAAGCCCTGTCCGGTGGAGTCTAAATATGCGGCTAATTTGCCTTTGCCTTCTTCAACAAAGTGCTCGTCTGGGCCCCAGCCTCCGGAGGCATACATTTGGGTGGTGGTCAAGTATCGCCAAGCATTGTCTAGCGCATCAAAATATTTAGGGTCACCGGTGGCCTGGTAGATCCGGGCGGCCGAGCAAAGCGTGTTCACATGGCTGTAGGCGTGCAGATTAGGGTGGAAGGCGTTCTGCCCTTTAGCAAATTCGTTGTAGAAACCGTTACTGTAGTCGTAACGCTTGGCCAACTCAAGATATCTGGGCTCTTTGGTTAGTGCGTAGCAGTTATAAAGATTCTCAGGAAGCGTGTACCATTCATCGCTTCGTTGAGGAAGATTTTTCATGGCCCAGTCGGTCATGCGGCTCAGCACGGTGAGTGCCTCTCGGTTTCCCGTCAACGTAAAGGCATCACGCATCCCGATGCAATTCTTATCGTAGAGGTAGCAGGGCCATTCTTTTGCAACTTTGGCGGATGAGTAAAAGAAACCGTCGGCCGCCATTGTGAGGCGGAATCCATGGACCAAACGGGCGACTTTCTCTTTGAACCGAACGTCATGAGTGGTCGCATACATTCGGGCCAGGCCAGATACAAATTGACCGAAAGGATGCGCGCCGGCAAAGCCTTGCGGATCGTACCATCCACCCATCGCCTTCCCCGGTGCGGGGAGTCCCGCTCGAATTCTGAACCCGTTCAGCAGATCGTCTTCCGACAGCGACAGGTAAAAGGTTCGCGCGCCCTTCGCTTGAACATCCATCGGGCCACCGGTGAGAACCACGTCCTGGTAGGCGAAGGGTTCAAGCTTGGGAACGGGAACGCTTGCCTCCGCAACTACGCTCAATCCAAACTGAATTACGGCGAAGCTCCAGAGCAAGAGATAACAACTGGTTTTGATAAGAAAGCGCATAGGTCAGTCCTTGATCCTTAGTGTGCAACAAAAACGAGCGGGGCTTCTTTGGCTGATCTTTTTTCTGCAACCACGTTTAGATCAAACAGCAACATCTCATCTTTAGAAGAAGGACCAGATTCCACAACCCTGGGAACTGGATGAGGATTCCTGGGATTATTCCGGCTATTGTCATAGGTTCCAGTAACGTAAATTTTCGATCCCACCGGCAACACCAAGGGGGTTTTAAGATAGTAAACCAGTTGCCATTCCGGGTCCCAATCGTTGATGCAGACCAGGGGCTTGGAATAGCTTCCCGGGTACTTAACCTACGCTTTGAAAGTGCGTCCCAAGGAGTGCATGTGCGGCCAAATGGCGTACACGGTGGTGACCTTCTTTGAACCTTTACCGATCGCATAGGCGCGGCATCGGGTTAAGGCTATTCACCCCCGCTCGGTCGGCAATCAAGCTACGTTCTAGGATATGAACAAAAAAAATCAAAAACTTCTTGGGATATGAAGCGGTTTATTTTAGTATATGAATCGTTTCATACTCATACATGAAGCGATTCATATCGAACCAGAATGAGAACCAGACTTAAGGATGTGGCGGCAAAGTTGAACCTGTCGCCGGCGGTGGTTTCCGGAGTGTTGAACAACCGGCCCCACATTTGGGCATCGGCAGAAACCCGGGCCCGAATCCTTGAGGAAGCCAAGGCACTGAACTACCAACCCAGTGCAGCCGCCCAGGCGCTGAGCCGGGGCAAAACTGAGTCGATTGTCTTTATCTACAAGCGTCTCAACAGTGCGTCTTACCGGCTTGCGTACAGCGGCCTGATGGATGCCCTTTCTGCCGAGTTGCAGTTTGCGGGATACGACCTCACGGTGGCCAACTTTGCCACTCAAGAAGAAGTCTTTGCCCACCTACAAAAACTCGCCAGCACCCACGGCTGCGACGCGGTGGTCCTGTGGGGACGAGAAGAAGACACCGAGCCCCAAGCGCTCCTCCTCGAAAGGCTGAAGATGCCGTTTGTAGTGAAGGGCCGGCACGAACTGGTTCACCCGCATTGGCAACAGGTGGATTTTGATCATGAGATGATGACCACTAATGCGGTGGCTCACCTGGTTTCGCTTGGGCACACGAGAATCGCCTATCTAGGATTCCCTCATGATGAAGGCTTTGTTAGGGCTTTACGGTCAGGCTTTCTTTCTTCTCATGCAAGGTTATTGGGCCGTTGCGTAAATCAGGATTTTATCGGAGAGTTTGAAGACGAAGTAGAACCCAATGCAGCTCAAATTCAGAAGTGGCTTGCGTTATCAGAAGATGAACGTCCCACCGGATTTGCGATTGGAGCCGGAAACAAAGCGTGGCAGGCGCTGGAGATTTGCCTGGCCCAAATTGGAAAGCAGTTAGATCACCGCAACGGAACCTTTTCTGCCGCCGGTATAACTTCCACCCCGTTTTCCCTCATGTTTGGCGATGCCATGGTCTTCCAGTCCATGGAAATTGATAACCTGGCCCGCCTGGTGCCACCGGCATTGATTCACGCCATGCATGCCAAAGAGGACGCCCAACGCATCCACCGATTTTGCCCGGTATTAACCCAGGCAAAGACTTTGGGAATCTCCATTCCAGGACCTCTCACCGCCTTGATCACCCAAAACCGGGAGAACTCATGAGGCAACTGCAAGTTCGACAGGTGTTGGCTCGTTTCGGTGGGAACACTATTTGCACCCGCGCCGGCTTAACCGGCATCTTTTCGGCCACCTCGGCAGATACGTGCTCTGTAGCACGCGCTTTGCTTCTCCAATGTCAGGGGAACTATCATGCACTCTAAATACACACCACGAGCTTTTACGCTCATCGAACTCCTCGTCGTCATCGCGATTATCGCGATTCTTGCCGCCATTCTTTTCCCGGTCTTTGCTCAAGCTAAGCTCGCGGCTAAGAAGACCACCGACCTTTCGAACCTAAAGCAGATTGGCTTAGGGACGCTCATGTACTCGGGAGACTTTGATGACAATTTCCCCCGCAACGATTATCTAATTCCGGGTCGACAGACCTGGGCACCCTTCACCTACCGAGAAGCAACCGGGCCGTACATTAAGAACGGAGTCTCCAATTACCAGTGGGTAAGTATTAGCGGTAATGAAGCGATGCCTCTGGCCGATGCCGGACTCTGGCAAAGCCCAACCGTTCCGGGCAATACTAGATATGGGTACGGCGCAAACCAGTTTGTTATGCCTTCTGCGGCAGCTTGGAAC
>JBBQUZ010000071.1:0-18792 GCA_038212035.1 Fimbriimonadales bacterium | reverse complement strand
AGTATCGCGCGTGCAATTAGCGTTTTGGGTATGAACGCAATGCGTGCACTAGTGGTGGGGGTGGCTTACCAGCAGCTCATCTCTTTCAAACAATGCTCACGCAGATTGAATCGCCGTGAATTTTGGCGACATAGCCTAGCCACGGGCACGGCGGGAAGAATCCTCGCCAAGCTGAAGGCGCCCGGCATTGCCGAGGAGTTGTACACCACCGGCATGCTTCATGACGTGGGAATACTGGTCATGGATAAATTCTGTCCGGACCACCTAGACGAAGCAATCAGCTTTTCAGAGCGAGAATCCATAACGCTTGTGGACGCTTGCAATCACCTCTATAATTGGGACCACACCAAAGTGGGGAATCTACTTGCTCGCAAGTGGGGCATGGGCGAAGGCGTCTGCAACGCCATCACCTATCACCTCAATCCGTTGGAGGATCCAGAAGGACGAGACCTATCGTTCTTCTTGGCGGGTGCAAACCACCTCTCCAATGAGTGTGCCTGCGGGGGAGGGTTCAGATTCCTGGATCGTGCACCGGATGAAGAGGTCTTCGATCGGATTGGCATTCCGATGGAGCAGTACGATACGATCAAAGCAGTAGTAGCCGCCGAGGTTGCAAAGGCAGAAGCCTCATTCCAAATGCAGTGAGACTCATGGGATGCCCCCACTCAAAGGAGGGGGCACCGACACGTTTTGGGTTCGAGTCCAATGTTAATGATCAGATTCGTGCATTGAGCGCACCTTTGCGTAATCTGCTTCCAAGGCCGCTTGCTCTGCAAAGGGCAATTCCTCGTAATGGCTCTGTTCCGAGCGGAACTTTCCGCGGCCTTTGGTGAGCGACCGTAAGTCGAGGGCGTATCGTGCCATCGTCGCCATGGGAACCGTGGCCCTAACGCTGGTCCGGCCACTGCATGCTGGCTCCATCCCGGCTAACCGCCCACGGCGCCCGTTAAGATTACCCACCACATCTCCAACGCATTCATCCGGCACGTCTACTTCCAGAGTCACCATGGGTTCCAGAACCGTTGGCCGGGCTTTTACTGCGGCCGCTCTAAAGGCCAAGGCACCTGCCGTTTTAAATGCGGCTTCGTTAGAGTCAACATCGTGGTAACTCCCGTCCACAACGGCAACTTTTATGTCGGTGGCGGGGTAACCGGCCACAATTCCCTGCTCCATTGCCTCTCGGATTCCCTTTTCAATTGCGGGGATGAAGTTTTTTGGCACCGAGCCACCCACGACTTTGTTCTGAAAAACAAATCCTTCCCCGCGACTCAGCGCTTCTATTTCAATCCAGCAGTCACCAAATTGGCCCTTACCGCCCGTTTGCCGCTTGTGGCGCCCTTGAGCCTTGGCCGACCCGCGCACCGTTTCAATGTACGGGACCTTGGCGTCTTCTACGCGGACGCCAACGCCAAACTTGATCTTGAGTTTCTCAATCACGGTTTCAATGTGGATATCACCCATCCCCTCCAAAATTTCTTGGTGGGTGCTGGGGTCGCGGCGGTATCGCAACGTGGGGTCTTCATCAGCAATGCGGAGGAGGGCGGGGCCCAACTTGTCCTCATCGGCCTTTGTGATCGGTACAATTGCCACTCTAAACACCGGCTCTGGCATCTTAAGTGCGGGAATGGTAACGGGATGCTTAGGATCGGTAAGGGTGTCGCCAGTGTGGGTGTCGGTAAGTTTAGCAATGACCGCAATGTCGCCCGCAGAGACTACGGTGGTCGCTTCTTGTTGCTTACCGTGGGGATAAAACAGATGGTGAACTCGTTCATCGTTTCCCCGTGCCGCATTCAGAACGTGGTCATCTGAGTGAAGGGTTCCGGCAAACACTCTAATGAAATTAATTTTCCCCACAAAGGGGTCTGCGGTAGTTTTGAAGACAAACGCCGCGAGGGCTCCATCTGGGTTAGGTTGCGGATGATCCGCTTTGATGACGTCAACCGGAGAGGGAAGTTCGCCTACAATGCGGTCAAGAAGGGTGGCTACGCCAATTCCGCTGAGTGCGGATCCCAGGAGAACGGGAACGACCCGACCGGTTTCAACTCCAATCAGAAGTCCGTGTTCAATTTCGTCCTCAGTGAGAGACTCACCCTCAAGATATTTCATGGCAAGTTCATCATCGCCTTCCGCGGCCGCATCCATCATTTTTTCCCGGCGCTCTGCGGCCTCTTTAGCGTAACCGTGGGGAACATCTTCTATTTCCACCCCTCGATCTTTGCCTTTGTAAACCTTCATGTTTAGAAGGTCTAGCACACCAGAAAACGTGGCTTGGTGACCAATTGGGATCTGAGTGGAGACAACTTTGCGTCCGTATCGCTTGTGAAGAGTTTCCATTAAGCCGTCAAAGTCGGCGGAGTCTCGCTCAAGCTTGTTTACAAATACGCACTTGGCCAAGCCGAGTTGTTCGGCAATTTCCCAAGCCAGTTCAAAGCCAACATCAAGGTCTGTCTTGGCTTCGGTCACAATGATCATCGCTTCAACCACCCGGGCCACCGCATGCAGATCACCAATGAAATCCGGGTAGCCCGGCACGTCAATCAGGTTAATCTTATGGTCGTGCCACTCAACCGGAACCACTCCGGCAGCCAGTGAGATCTTTCGCCGAACTTCTAACGGGTCAAAGTCGCTTTGAGTGGTACCGGCTTCGATGCTACCGACACGGTCGATTGCGCCCGCCGTGAAGAGCATGTGCTCAACAAGCATGGTCTTACCCACACCGCCATGGCCAACCATGGCAACGTTTCGTATCCTATCTGCGCTGTACGCCTTCAACTGATCCTCCTCTGAAGCCCCTTCGCTTCAGGATTCTGATTTTCGGCGACCATTGAACCTTCTTACTCCCCAAATAACCTGGGTTCTGTAGTTGGCTTGGGCCACTCTACGCTGGGCGTCGTTCTTTCAGCATACGCCTTTTCTTGCTCAAATTAGACAAATTGTTCAAAGGCATTGCTGTTGGCACACGAACATTGGTGCCCAGAGGGGAGGCGGTCATACACGTTTAGTTAGGCCTCGACAGGGTGAATTGCCTTGGCGGTATGCGCCCTCTTTACGTTAGATCGAAACACAAAAGACCGATGAAATGCGCCTAAAGATGCCTAACTAAGTGTATATGAGAGGGCAGGGTGAGGGTGAAACAGGGCGTGAACTTCACGGGATGAGATAGCATGGTAAGGTGAGTTTGGTTACCGCACTGGTAGGCTTAGTTCTTTGGACCCCAACTCCGTCTAAAGTCTCGATTGAGGCCCACCATGGTTGGCCAGGTTCAATCAGAATATCGAACGGATCTACGGAACTCGTTTTCGTACCCGCTATCGGCAGAGTGATGAGTTTTGGCTTGGTTCATGGCCCAAACATGCTCTGGGAGAACCAGAACCTCCGTGGCCCCGCAAGTCGATCCACACCCGAGTGGTTGAATGTTGGCGGAGATAAGATATGGAATGCGCCCCAATCCGACTGGAACTGGCCCCCGGATCTGGCCCTTGATGGCTCCTTACAACACGCGACTCTCCGCAAAAAGCACCTCTTTATTAGAAGCGAACCCAGCTTCCGCTTTGGAATCTACGTTGAGCGTGAAATTTGGCTAGACAACAAAGCTCCAATCGCTCATTTCCGCAATCGCCTAGTTTCAACCCGCGATCAAAAAACGTCGATCGCGGTCTGGCAGGTAACCCAGGTTAATGACCCGGATAGAATTCTGGTTCCCTTAGAGCCAAGTCAGAAATTCCCCCAAGGCTTTGTCGCATTTCCCAATTCACCTGCCGGCGCATCGGTCCACGAAATTGAAGGTAAAAATCTTATATTCAAGCGAAATCCCTTGGGTTCCTTTAAGTATGGAACCGCAAATCGATCAGGTTGGTTAGCGATAGATAAGGGTGGGTTCCGATTTATGACTCGTATGCACTGCGATCCATCCGCCCAATTTGTGGATAACGGAAAGGCGATCCAGTGGTACACGAATGGAGATCCGCTCAAATACGTGGAGCTAGAACTCACCAGTCCCATCCAATTGCTCAAGAAGGGCCAGTCCGCCGAACTTGATGTGACTTGGCAAGTTGAGAGACTTAAGTGAACTCCGCTTTCACATGCAATGTACACCAACGTAGAAGTAACTATTAATGAATCTCGACACCACTTATCCAAGACGCAAAACCACACCCTGTAGGGTGGGACCCATCACCATGGGGGCCGGACATCCCGTGGTGGTGCAGTCTATGATCACCGAAGAAACGCGCAATGTAGATGCCTGCGTGGAACAGATCATTGCGTTGCACAAGGAGGGGTGTGAAATTGTACGCGTGACCACTCCAAGCTTAGGTGAAGCCCAAGCCATGGAGGAAATTCGGGCCAAAGTGACGGAACAATATAAGTACGTCCCCCTCACCGCAGACGTGCATCACCAGGGAACGGCGATTGCGGTTGAAGCGGCTAAACATGTTGATGAAGTGAGAGTCAATCCCGGTCTTTTTGTTTTCCACAAGCACACTAACCGCGTTGAGTATTCAGAGGCCGAGCACGAGGCAGAACGATTGGCGATTGAGGATAGCTTTGTTCCGGTGGTGGAGGCTTGTAAACAACACGGTTGCGCGATGCGAATAGGTGTGAACCACGGGTCGCTTTCCGAACGGATGTTGGTCACCTTTGGCGACACACCAGATGGCATGGTTGAGAGCGCAATGGAATACCTGAAGATTGCGGGCAAGTATGACTACACCAACATAAATATTTCTGCTAAGGCTAGCCGAGTACCGGTTATGGTGGCCACCAACCGACTTCTGGTCAAGCGTATGGATGAGGAAGGCATGGCTTACCCTATCCACTTGGGCGTGACCGAGGCGGGAGATGGCACGTACGCACGAATAAAATCTACGGCAGGAATTGCGACTCTGCTCATGGAAGGAATCGGCGATACGATACGAGTTTCGCTATCAGAAGATCCAATCCACGAAATTCCCGTCTGTTACGACATTCTGCAGTCGCTGGGATTGAGAAAGACCAAAGTGGAGTACATAGCTTGCCCCTCGTGCGGTCGAACCAAGTTCAATTTGCCGACCGTTCTCCATCAAGTGAGAGAGGCCACCCGTCACTTAGTTGGGCTAGATATTGCGGTCATGGGTTGCATTGTGAATGGCCCTGGGGAAATGGCAGACGCCGATTACGGCTACGTGGGTGCCGCGGGGGGCAAGATCACACTCTATCGTCGCCGGGAAGTCGTTCAAAACGGCATCGACCAAACCGACGGCGTACCCGCGCTCATTGCCCTCCTTAAAAGCGATGGAGTTTGGTCCGACCCGCCTGAGGGGAGCGCCCTTCGGGTTTCCCCCGCGGAGCGAGAGCTTATCCCGCTTCGAACTATTTAGCGACTATAAATTTCCGCTCACCCCAACAAACCAGCCCCGATGTTGCCCACTGCTTGCGGTGAGTAGATTCACGTCAAGTGAGGCGTGAAACGTTTTGCCCATCCCTCCGATGGGCAATCCAAACCCTACCAGTACATAGGCTCCAGTATCTCCATCAAACTCGTGAGCTCGGGGTTGCGTGCTCGCCACTCCAACTCCCACCCGGGCTCTTATTCCCTCGGCAATTCCGTGTTCGGCGGTGATCATCAGCCGATACACTTCACCATCGGTATCGGATCCGTGCCTGAGCCGTCCGCCGAAAAATACGGAGGGCGTGATGTGGAGAGTCACAAAGGGAAGCGTTTGGAAGGGAAGGTCAATGCCAATTTCTGGACCCTCTAGGTGAACGGAATGGTGACCCCGGTCCTGAAAGTTGCCGCTTGTGGTGTAGCCAACGTGCAGTCGCGTGCCCAGTGGGTTGGGAACCTGACACCAAGCTGAAGTGCAAATAGCGAAACATACTAGAACGAGCGGCGTCTTCATCGTGGAATAAGACGTTAGCCGCGGTTTGATGGTGTCGGCCACAAACTTCTGGCCGCGCAAATTATATTGAAATTTGCGTATTTCGCCGATAAGTTTACTGTTATTCAGTTTGGCAGTGAGCCGATCTAGACCACGCTGGACCAATCAAGAAGAGCGAGATCCAGAAGTATCGGGGAAAAGGAGTTAGGAAAACAATGAAGTGCCTTCGCAAAATAGTTCTGTGCGTTGCCGCCGTGATGGCAACCCTCTCAGTCGTTGGATGCGGCGGTGGTGGTGGAGCTCTTGGAGCCGCGACTGCCGCAGTCAACGTGTTTGCCGTGGACGACATGAATACGGGCTTTGACCATGTGTGGGTTACCATCAATAAGGTTGAGCTACTTAACGGAACCCAATCCACCACGGTTTTTGACGAAACCGCAACCGGCGGTCGAGTCGTTGACCTTCTAACGCTTCACGATGGCACGGGAGCAAGGTTCCTCCTTTTGGGATCATCGGGAGCACCCGCGGGAACTTACACCGGAGCTAAGGTCACTCTTTCAAAAGACCTAAACGTCTTTACCACCGGAGCAACCACCGGAACTGCCGCAACCTTTGCGGGAGCAACGGGATCTGACTTTGCGATGGACCTCACTTTTAGTCCTCCTCAAACGGTTTCCGCCGGGCACAACCTGGTGGTTGACTTTGATCTGTCAACCTGGACTCTGACGGGGAATACCGTAAGCTCAACGGGTGGGCTCTTTGTTAAGAAGGGCTCAGAAACCGGGATTGAGGACGAGACGCGACATGAGCACGACGCCTATCGGGGTGAAGTGAGCGAACTTGCCGGCAGTGTTCCGGATCAAACCTTTACCCTTAGCCACGAGCATATGTCGGTCAAAGTCAGAACCTCCGGGTCAACAACTTTAGTGAACGACGATGGATCGGTCAATCCCGCGCTGAGTGATGCTCAACATGTTGAAGTCCGAGGCGTCTTCAATGTTACGGATAAGGTTCTTGATGCGACTTCGATTCAGATCCACAAACTCAGCACAAATCAAGATGAACTCGGCGAGGTTCGGGGATTGGTTACGGCAAATAGTTCCTTGGGCGGTACGTTAACTCTTACCGTTGCAGAGGCCGAACATTTCGTGCCATCTGGCACCTCGATTACGATATCCACCGACTCCAACACACTTTACTTCAGCGCGACTGGAGTGGCAATCACTCCGATCGAGTTCTTTGCGTCGTTGGAAAATAACACGTCCAAGCTAGATGCTCAAGGAACCGTGACCAGCGGAAACCTGCTTGCCAAGCGTATTCGGTTGGCGGAAGTGGAGGGAGGGGACCACAATCTTCCCCGAGACGTGAGGCTTCTGGGCGCGGCGTCTAACATAGACACAACGGCCATGACCTTTGATTTCACCCCGTCTGAACACGAGGGTGCAACCATCGGATCGGGAACCGTAGTGCACGTGGTGACCACCAGCGGAACAACCTACGAACTGCGGTCAGGCAACTCGGATGCTACGACCTTCTTTACCGGGCTGGCGGCAACACCAAACGTTCGGGTTAGAGGGAGCTATGATGCAACCACCAGCACTCTCACGGCCATGAGAATTACCCCGGCACCTACCCACGGTTAGTCCAGGGAAATACCTTAAATAGATATTGACCCCGCAATGCTCGGTTGCGGGGTCAATATCCTTAAATAAGGCTACCGCTCTCCACGGCCTCGTGTTGCGCCTGGACCGACGTCACACCCGGTGTGAGCCGTGCCTGCGGTCTCTCGATAACGGTGCCTTCTTTTGCCTTGGTGGCCAATTTGAGCTTCTCCGCCCTTTCTTCGGCTCCCGGCGTGACCGGCCAGACTGTGTCGGCGGCCCAATAGCTTTCTAAAAACTCTGCCCACACTCGGTTGTACATCGCAAGCGTCTGGTCGGCTAGGTGCGACCAATCAAAGTCTGTGATTAAGCGATTCTTAGCCGCTCCTGCCAGTTTGTTGGCCCGCACGGGGTCTCCCAGAACTTCCAAGATGGCCCATGCCAGAGATTCCGGGTTATTTGAGTAGCTCAGGGTTCCTGTCTTGTCGTGAAGTACCACTTCTTTTAATCCGCCCGCATCAGAAGAAACCACGGGGGCACCCGCCGCCATGCCTTCTAGCGCCACAATTCCAAAGGGTTCGTAAAGAGAAGGGAAGACCGCTACATCAGCCACGCGATATAACTCATGCAAAGACCGATTTGCCATGAATCCGGTGAACAACACCTTGTCATCTAAACCGGCCCAATGGACAAATTTCTCGAACTTCTCCCGATGACCACCGCCCACAATTAAGAATTTTGTATCGGGTTGTTGGGCTAAAACCGCACTCGCCGCGTTGAGGAGGACGTGAATGCCTTTCTCCCTCACAAATCGGCCGACGTACATCACAATTTTTTCGGTGGGAAGGGCGAGTGTGGCCCGGTGGGCAGCCCGGGCCGCTTCATCCCATTTAAATTCAAACTTCTTGGCGTTAACTCCGTTGTAGATGATTTCAATCTTGTCGGTAGGGGAATCAAACAGCCGTGAAACTTCGGCTTGCATGAACTCTGAGCAAACAATGATGCGCCAGGCCTCGTAGGTGAGCCAGTATTCTTGTTCGTGAATATATTTGGATGTGTCGTTAAAAATGCCCCCATTACGACCACTTTCGGTGGCGTGGATGGTGGCAACCACGGGAAGTTTATATTCGTACTTAAGCTCCCTCGCTGAATCCAGAGAGAGCCAGTCGTGTGCGTGAAATATGGTGGGCTGACCGCCGGGTCTCCAGTCTTCTAGGAGTTGCCGCACCCTCAGATCGGTGGCCTGGTTGAGAAGTTGAATTTCGTGAAGGAAATCGTTTGGAGTTTCCGCGAGGTGAACTCGATGAATTTGGACACCACTGGGTTCAGTTTCTTCATCTGGAGCCAGCGGCGTGGCCTTTGTGACCACATGAACCTCTAGCCCCTTCCGTTGCAATTCCTGAGACAGTTCATGTACGTGAGGACTGATACCCCCCACGATTCGAGGTGGATACTCCCAAGACAGCATCATTACGCGCATTACTCTGAATTATGCGCGTAAACCCAAATTCTGCATCGCAGGGGCGAGGTGATACAGACAACCTAAAGAACTCGCCGACCTCGGATCAGATTTAAAACCGCAACGATAATTGCAACAATCAGCAAGATGTGGAGGAGGCCCCCCAGAGTGTAAGAAGTGACCATCCCCAGGAGCCACAGAATAACAAGAATGACAACAATAGTCCAAAGCATGGATAAATGATGACCTGTCCACTGAGCGGTTAGGTAGTCCCAAAAACCTTTGTCAATCAGTTTACGGACAGTCGATTACAGACTTGTGTCTACAACTTTGGAACAGTATTCTGTTCTTACGATGATTCTGAACAATAGAAACACCCTAGGGAAATTGATTTTGAACCGCACATCAATCGCTTGTATATCACTTGCGGTTGTCCCACTTGTTCATGGCGTCTCCCTTCAAGGCATTCAGACAAATGTGGACGGTCGGCCCGTGATCTTTGACGGAACCCAACCTATGATGGTGAATAGCCATGTCATGGTTCCAGTTCGCGGCATCTTTGAGCATATGAATTCGAGGGTGGATTGGGACCAAAGCTCACGCACGGTTATTGCTCATCACGGTAGAGACTATATTGAGATGCGCATGAATAACCCTAGTGCATTGAAAAACGGGCAAACAATTTGGCTGGATTCTCCTGTGATGATGTCCGGAGGAAGCGCCATGGTTCCCCTTAGAGCCCTGAGCGAAATGATGGGAGCTGCGGTTGAGTGGGACAACAATTCTCAAACAGTAGATATTAATACTATCGGCACGGTAGACCTTAGTTCCCCTATCAACGATCAGCAAGAACGTGATCGAACCATACAGGGGCAACAAAATCTGGCGGCGGACCAGGCGCAAGTAGTTCTCCTGCGACAGCAAAATGATAATAATCGTAATGACCACAATCGCGGCATCGATTACAGGGTAGTCAACTTTCCCGCCGGGACCGTCCTTCCGTTCCGGTTGCAAGATCGTCTTAGTTCAAGCGAGTCTAGATCCGGCGACCGGTTCACGGCAAAGCTGGATACAACTAGCACCAGTTACTATCAGGGACTCCCTTCATCAATCACGCTAGAAGGTCACGTTTCCTCTGTCCAGCGTCGACGCGGTAATCGTCCGGGAGTTCTTGGCCTTGCATTTGACCGGTTGAGAACTGTAAATGGACAGGTATACGCAGTACAAGGATCCCTCATCGGATTGGATAACAAAAGCGTTGAAAATAAAAATGGACGATTGGTCGCCCGCCCAAAAGCTTCGGATAACAATCTAAAGTATGTGGGCTATGGAGCGGGTGCCGGAGCGCTCATTTCTGTTCTGACCAAGACTAACCTTGTTACAGACGCGATAATTGGTGGTGCGCTCGGCTACCTCCTGGGGCAGTCTCAGCATAACCGACCGAGTGCTCGCGACGTGGTCGCGGAAGGAGGAACTACGTTTGGGGTTCGTCTTAAGAGAAGCCTGTCCATTCACGTGTCCCCAATTTACCGTGGCTAGTCAGGGTTACCGGAAGGATTCCCGTGGGAAACTCAGAAAAGCGCCGATCACAAATCGACTGCATTAAGCCGATAAAGGTTCATGTTGGCCCTACTAAGTCGCGTGCGTAGAACTGTCAGGTCAAATATGGACACTCAATATCCGACTTGCAAGCTTTTGCCTTGATCTTGCAAGATTAAATTTGAAGGAAGTGAATTATGAAAAATACAAGCAAACCCGCTAGATTGGTCACGGCTTTCATCGCCATTGGGCTGGTTTCAATGCCCATCATCGCCAGCGCCACGAGGCAAAATGCTAACTCATCGCACGCCATGGCGGTTGCATATCCGTGGGTTTTCAAGAATGGAAACATCACGTCTAAAACAATGGCTCTAACATGCGCAGAGGAAATTGCCAACAAGGGGAACTTTGCAACCGTGCCCCGTGATAAGGCCAAATCTGTTTGGAGAAGTCTCCATCTTGCTCAACCTAGCTATGGTCACCTACCCACCCGTTCATCGTTGCGCGCATACGGCAGGGCTCTTCATGTGGCAAAGGTTATCTACGGGTCTGTTTCATGGCACACCAGAAGCATCTGGGTAGTTGCGGGGCCCAAGACCATTTCTACCGCGACTGTAAATGCGTACGTTTTCGACGTACGATCTAACTCCGTGTCTTATCAGAGACACGGAATTACCGGTCGAAGCGACGAGAAGTCAAACGGCTACAAAATTGCCGCCGCGGTGTTGCTTACGCCCTTAGTGACGGGCGTGAGTGGTGGCCCATCCACGCCTCAGGAACAACGCGCAGTTCAAATAGCCATGGGAAATGCTTTCAATTCTTGGGTAAACCCCAAGGTTAGTCTACGCTAGGTTACGAAGACAAATCGCAGAAGTGCTATCTCCTACCTGCAACGGCAGGTAGGAGATTTTTGCGTTTTTGCAACTGGATAGGCGTATCGCTAACCCAGCGATGATGTGCTCTTATGGGAGTTTGGGTTGTTGGTTCAATCCTAGCTTGATTATTTGTTCTGTGGTCCACTTGCTTGGACTCAGCCTAATACGCTTGAATTACGGGACACGCTCATCAATGACAGTAATTACTCTGACTTGCGGTGTGATCTCCATATGTGGATACTTAAAACGAATCGATGAGTGCTCTGTTTTATCACCTCTAGGTGGCTATCTAAGTGGATAGGCAATATGAGGGGTAACAGTAGTTTCCTCGTCTGACTTAACAAAGGAGAGATTGCGCGGTGCTCATTCTTTGGGGAAATTCCTCCATCGAATTGGCGCATTCAATCAGTGCCAAGTCAGCGGGTTTGGACTCTAGATTATTTCAAATTTCGTTAGGAGCCTCAACTTTGAATCAAAAACCTTCATTACTCTTTTTCGCCTTTCTTGCCCTCGGAGGTTGTGCGGTGCCGGTGGGTACCGGGTCAGGACATGAAGCAAAGCCGGCGCAGTTTACGACGGACGTGGTTAAGCGGCAAAACTTGATTGGTTATAGCTTTTTTGATGGCAAGATGGTGATTCCCGCAACGGCCATCGCTACGGCTTATTCGCCATACGATGCGCCGGTGGCCGAGGTCCTGACCCAGCTTGGTAAGCGCGTGCAGCGTGGAGCACCCATCGTAAAGCTTACGATTCAAGGAGCAGACGAAGCCGCCAAGGCGGCGAAAGCCGACCTTAGCGCCTCCCGAACATCTTACATCGCTCAGAAGGGAGATACGGCCCAGCCAGTTCAAGACGCTCAGAACGCGTTAAAAGCGGCGAGGGCAAATGAGCTGGAAACGCGAAATGCAATTGCGAGCGGTGGAGAAGGGGACATGGCTTATGCCACTTCTATGAGAGTTGATGCGGAGACTGCCTTGGCTGCCGCAAAGCAAATTCAGAGGCAAGCACTAGCGCCCACCAAGAATGCGATGGATTCCGCTTCCAGCCTGCTTGCTGACGCTCACCAGGATGCGAAAAAGGGAATCGTTAGGGCACCCATTTCTGGCACGGTGACATCCCTTGATGCTAAGCCCGGCCTCGCGGCCACCGCCAAACAATCCTTGGCCGTGATCGTCAATTTTTCACAAGTAAATATCCAAGGTCTCGTTCCTGCTGAACTGAAAGACTTAGTCAAAAAGCACTCACCGGTAATTATTGCAATGACGGGAAAGAGCTCCGATCCTATTGATGGCACGGTTACGGATATTGACGTGGTACCGCCCAGCGCAGGTCAAACCGGGAATGGCTATATGGCGCTCATTATGATGAAGAATCCCGGTGCGCTAATTCAACCGAATAACCTCGTCCGCCGAATCGGTGTCCGGTCAGGCTCAGCGAATGGGGTATTGACCGTTCCTCAGTTGGCCATACACCAGACCAATGGCAAGGCAACGGTTACATTGAAGTCTGGTGATGCCTGGATTGAAACCCCAATAACGACGGGAATTTCCGACGGTGCCTTGACCGAAGTTAAATCTGGACTGAAGGAAGGATCAGAAGTCCGTATTCCCGTGGTTCCTCGAGGCTAAAGGTTTAGATGCCTCTGGGTGCCGAGCTCCTGTTTCACGAAAAGTCTATGTGCGGGTGAGTTTTGGCGGAATCATAGCGTAGGTTTCTGGCGCAGAAAACCGGAACTGTCCACGGGTGCTTTCATGCCCTTGAGACCGTTTGATTCTTCTCTTACTGGTAATGAAGATGAGGTTGGTAAACCGTTTGCTAATAACGGCAGAAATACATCGCCCGACGATTTCAGCAGACCTAAACAAACGGTGTAAATATCCAGCTGAGCTTTGACAACGGGCCCGTGGATAATCCGACTAGCTAAGCAAAATACTATTCGAC
Organism: Fimbriimonadales bacterium; assembly: GCA_038212035.1. GTDB lineage: Bacteria > Armatimonadota > Fimbriimonadia > Fimbriimonadales > Fimbriimonadaceae > Fimbriimonas. The sequence goes on along the minus strand of JBBQUZ010000071.1, from coordinate 5,519 downwards.
ATCTACATCTTCGGGCCGCATTCCCGGAATAAGGCAAACGACCAATTGCCCTGACGCGAGATCCACATCCTTTACAAACGCCTTTACGGCGGGGATCATGATGGTGCCAACAATGAGCGTATCGTGAGCGGGGAAGCTCTGCACGTCGTCTACCTTCCCCAAAAGTTCTCCCGATTCCGTCACCACTCGTAACCCTATCAAATCTTCCGTCATAAACTCGTCTTCTTCTAGGATAGGTTTTTGGCGAGTCGCAGATTCCAGATAAGTCCACTGAAGCTTTTCTGCCGCGTCAATCGTGTCGATGCCCGATAGCTTGACCAGCGGACGACCCTTGTGCATTGAGCACGTTTCAACGGTGTATGGGTCATCGCCAATCCATAGTTTGCGACCTTTACCAAATCGCTCCATGAAGTCGGTCATGGGTTCAACTTTGACTTGACCCCGGATGCCAAACGCACCCACGATACGCCCAATGCGTTGCCTTCTTGATTTTTTCTCCGGTTGACTTGATTTTTGCGGGGTCACTTCACTCCATTATGCGGAATCGACTAAGTGTGAAAAACTCACGCTTGGCCCACAAGGTTGCCACCACCCTCCTTCTGTTTCTGGTATTCATGGGAAACGGCCGAGCAGAGCGCACCCAATTTGCCCCTGGGGAACTGTTGGTGGGTTACGCGCCCGGGATGGTATCGGCTTCTGGTGCTTCCATCAATGCCGTATGTGTAGGTCAAGCTAATGGATTCGATGGGCGATTAGGCATCAGCCGAGTGAAGGTAAGCCAGGGAATTTCTCTAGAATCTGCGGCGAGTCAGTTGAGGATGAACCCAGCGATTCAATTTGTAGAGCCAAATTACACCCTGCATGCCCTCAATGACTATGCCAACGATCCCCTTTTGGATTCGGGTCAGTACGCTCCAGAGACAACCCAGGCGACCCTTGCATGGGGCATCTACAATCCTAAATCCACAATCGTTATCGCGATTGTGGACACCGGAGTGCAGTACACGCATCCTGACTTGGTAAACCGCATCTACCGCCAAAATGGGGCCATGGTAGGATACGATCTTGCCAACCGAGATACCGACCCAATGGATGATCATGGTCATGGCACCCATTGCGCAGGAATTGCCGCTGCCGAAGCAAATAATGGAATCGGAATTGCGGGAATGGCCGGATTCAACCCGGCCGGATCGCCCTATGGCGCCCGAATCATGCCGGTGAAGGTGCTCAAAGGAGATGGATCGGGATCTACTTCTGATGTGGCCGACGGCATCACTTGGGCGGCCGATCACGGTGCCAATATCATCAGCATAAGTTTGGGGAGCTCCCAGTATTCCGAGACGCTCAACCGAGCGGTCCAGTACGCATGGTCCAAGGGTTGCCTCATCGCGGCCGCGGCAGGAAACGATGGCGCAAGTTCAAAGTTCTACCCGGCCGCAAACGCAAACGTGGTTTCGGTTGCCAGTACAGATAGCAATGATGGCCTGAGCTACTTTTCTAATTACGGAAGCTGGGTAACCGTAGCCGCTCCTGGATCCTATATTCTGTCCACCATACTTGGTTCTGACTACTCTTGGATGAGCGGCACTTCTATGGCCACCCCATGCGTGGCGGGGGAAGCCGCACTCATTTGGGCTCAGTCACCCGGTCTTTCAAACCAACAGGTAGTGGATCTGATTAAGACCACAACCGACCCGCTAATTCCGGGATCCGCCCTAATATCTGCCGGTGAGGGACGAATCAACGCGCTCAGAGCTGTCCAACTGGCAAGCTCAAACCAAATCGCTACCGTTACCTCCATCCAGGCGGCGGGAGATATTGTTGGCGGCAATGCCCTCGTGTTAAGCATCGGACTCTCCCAGCCCGCTGGGGCCGGAGGCGTGGCCGTCAGCCTGAGTTCGGCTAACCCGGCCGTTGGGGTGCCATCTACGGTTAAGATCTCCGAGGGTCTGCAATCCATAACGGTTGCCGGATTCACCAGCGCGGTGTCCACGGTTAAAACGGGTGCCATCCGCGCCACGGTCGGAACGCACGCGGTGACTTGCAATACCAGTGTGAGTCCGCTAAGACCGGTACTAATTCAGCTCCCGACCCAAGCACTGGGTAGGACTCCTTTCACGATCCGAGTCACGCTGAACGGGTCTCTGCCCACTAAGACAACGACTCTATATCTTCGAGCCGACACCGGAGCTGTGACCCTGCCTTCCTCAATCCAGATTGGAGCAGGGAAGGCCAGCGTAGACTTCACCGCCGCTACCCGCAAAGTTAGCCGCGCCCTCATCACTAAAGTGACCGCAACCCTAAATGGTGGCAACGCGACGGGTCAAATTATAGTTAAACCGTAGGCACGTGTGGCTCATCTACATTTAGGTTGGGTGCTTTAGGCCCATTTCATCGGTGTTGAGAGTATGGATCTAATGTAAACGAGGCGCAGACTGCCACGTCAATTCACCCTGTCGAGGCCCAATTAAACGCACATGACCCTCCCTTGTCCCGGCAGGGACTATCTCCGAGTAGCCTGGCATAAGCTCTCGCGCCATGCCAGGTCAGTTGCGTCCTGTCTAAGTTCCCCGGCAGGGGCACCAGAACCTTTCGGTCAAGATATCCAGGGTTGTAATCAACACCCCCTTCTTTGAGTAGATCCTCTAGCGGCACCAGATGAGCTTTCTTATGATGATGAGCTTCTTGAATTGAAATGGATCTTCGAATATCGGGAATCGCCGATGCACTCACGGAAAAAACGGAATATGCCGCCTGCTATTGGGATTCGACGGCGTAGCCGGTAGTCGTCGGATGACCGGAGCCTTTGCAATGGAAACTTTCCAATCTGCACCGCAAAACAATCGAAGGTGATCATTTCAGATTGCAAGCAGCCTTGTTGCCCTGCAAGGGTTTTGTGGGAGGTTTGAGGCCTAGAAAGTACTGAGATGGGTTTGGATCTTGAGTAGTGCCTAACAATCGTAGGCGACCACGCCCTCAGAAAATCCATTGCAAAGGCTCCGACCGTGCCGACGTCCGGTTGCCACTCGACCCCGACGATCACCCGGACTCGGGCACGGTCAGTCATCCCAAGGCTACCGGCGTCGCCGACCTCTTTGGAATCAGTTTTTAGGAGTGTTGCCGACACTGATTAGACGATTCACGCTTCGGCGTGAATATTTGGCTCTCGATTCTTGGTTGAGAATACGGAGTGGTAGCTCAAGCTCGTATAAGTTGTAGGCATTTGGTAGATTCTAGTGCCCCTGCCGGGGAACCAACTTATTTGCTGACCGATCCTGGCATGGCGCGAGAGCTTATGCCAGGCTACTCGGGGATAGTCCCTGCCAGGACCCGGGATTGCTAGTCGATATCAAACATTTTCTTCCTGAAAAGTCCGTTACTAGATTCTAGTGCCCCTGCCGGGGAACAGACTTATTTGCCGACCGATCCGGCCATGGCACCAAATATACATTCAGTCATGCATCTTAGGCCCATTTCAGCGGTCTTTCGTGTATCGATCTAATGTAGAGGAGGCGCAGACCACCAATTCAGTTCATCCTAGAGAGGCCCAACTAAACGCAGGTGAGGCAAGTAGTTATGGATTCCTCTTGTCTGCGCACAAGAAGCCAAAGATGGCGGCGCTCGGCGCCGTGTTCTGATGGATTGTGAATTCTGAGTTCATGGGGCTACGTCGGTTGTCAAACCATCGCTCGTTACCCGGCCAGCTGAAACTGCGAGACTGGAGATGCAATAGCCAGAAGGTAATGAGGCCCTTTCAACCTCCAACGGATCTGTAAGAACTTGCCCACGGTCCCAAATTTTGCTGCGACGCCTTTGATTCTCTATGCAGACTAATCCATCCGAGACACAGAAAATTGACCAGATCGTAAGTCCCAAAAACAAAGTAACGCACCTCTTTACTGATGGTGCGATACTTTGCTTTCTGGTGCCTCCAATTTGGAAGGCAATTCACTCAGTGACGATGCGGACAAAGGCTTTTTCCCGCGATTTTGAGGCAACGGCACTCACTACGCAACGAATATTGGAGACCACCCGGCCGCTCTTACCAATGACCTTGCCTACATCCTCCGGTGAGCAGTGGACATAAAACGTTCTCGCACCCTGTTCAAAGGCTTCTTCAATCTTAACATCGTCGGGATTCTCCACCACGAGTTTGACCAACTTTTCAACGAAGGGGGCGTAACTCATTATTCTGCGGCCTCAGTTCCAACCGACGGAACGGAAATGGCAGCGGTTCGCTTATCCAAGAATTTAAAATTCTTCTTCTGGCCCGGTCGAGCTTCCAAAAACTTCTCAAGGATGCCGGCTTTCTTAAGGAGGTAAGCCGTGGTGGTGGTTGGCTGTGCGCCGGCCATCAGCCAATGGAGAGATCGCTCGGCGTCAATCTCTAAAACTTTGGGCTGGGCAACTGGGTCGTAAATACCCAAGTTCTCAACGAAAGCGCCGTTTCTTCCCGCCGCACTCTCTGAAATGACCACCCGATAAAACGGGCGACCCTTTGTTCCAATTCTTCTCAACCGAATCTTTACCATCTAGCTTTTAATTTCCTATGTTTACCAAAATCGTCCGCGAGCCTTGCCGCCGGATTTCATTTTGCCCGGGCCATTTTTGCCTTGGCTTTTCATCACTTGTTTCATCCCGCGACGACTTTCGTAGAACTGCTTGAGAAGGTGATTCACCTCTTCAACCGACGTTCCTGAACCGCGAGCGAGCCTTTTACGACGCGAACTATTTATTATATCCGGATTCGCACGTTCAGTTTTTGTCATGCTCAGAATGATTGCTTCAATCCGCTTGGTATTGTCCTCGTTGATGTTCTCTAGCGCCTCTTCGGGGAGGGCATTGGACAGTCCCGGAATCATCTTAAGAAGATTCTTCATCGGCCCCATTTTTTTCATCATCCGAAAGGTCTCCAGCATGTCGCTGAAGTCCATGGCGCCGTTCATCATTCGAGATTGAAGACTTCCCATCCCGGCCACGTCTTCACCCTGGAATGCCTGTTCTGCTCTTTCGATGATGCCAAGCACGTCTCCCATGCCCAGAATTCGTTCCGCCATCCGGTCTGGATGGAAAATGTCCAGCGCGTCAACTTGCTCCCCAAGGCCAATGAACCGGACGGGAACTCCGGTGGCGGCGCGCACACTCAGCACCGCTCCTCCCCGGGTGTCGCCGTCTAACTTGGTGAATATGGCCCCGGTAAGAGGAACTTTCTCATGAAACGCCTGGGCAACATTAACCGCTTCTTGACCGGTGGTGGAATCCACTACGAGGAAAGTCTCATGCGGTTTGGTGAGCTTAACAATCTGGCTCAGCTCGTCCATCAGCACGTCGTCTATCTGAAGGCGACCGGCGGTGTCGATGATTACCGTGTCTAACATTAGATACCGAGCCCGGGCAAGGGCTTCTTCGGCTATCTGAACTGGCTTTGTACCGTCGGTTTTAGCGTATACCGGCACATCTATCTGCTGGCCCAATATTTGTAGCTGAGTAATTGCGGCCGGTCGCTGCGTGTCGCAGGC
>JBBQUZ010000070.1:0-19220 GCA_038212035.1 Fimbriimonadales bacterium | reverse complement strand
CACTACCGCAAAGCGGCCGTTACACTACAAGCCATTTCCAAACTCACTCAGATTCAAACACGGTCCAAGAACAAGACCATCCACACTCAAGAAAAATATGAAGATTCCAATTCATTACCGCAACTGCGGAACTTGGGCTAGCGATTGACTTGGTGGGAAGAAAATGTTTGATATCGACTAACCTTCCCTTGTCCCGGCAGGGACTTTCCCCGAGTAGCCTGGCATAAGCGCCTGCGCCATGCCAGGATCGGTCAGCAGATGAGTCGGTTCCCCGGCAGGGGCACTAGAATCTAGCGTAGTAGCATACAAATCTTCCTACGTCCTCCCAGATTCAGCCAGGCAGGAAACCGTGGCGGCGAATTCGCGAGGCACACCACTAAGGTCAGTCGACCAGCGACTTACCGTATTTGGCCGCCGCGTAAACATGCTCAAATCGATTCGCCATTTCCGTAAGCGTGAATTTCTGTTGGACGAGGTTGTGACCTTGCCATCCCATCTCGTCTCTCACGCTGTTGTTGGCCAACAGATAGCTAACCGCTTCCGCGATTTCCTTTGGACGTAAATCCACCAGTAGGCCCGTTTGTTGGTGGCGAACCACCTCCGGCAAGGCTCCGATTCGGGAAGCCACCACCGCTTTACTTCTCGCCATCGCCTCAATCGCCGCCACCCCAAAGGTTTCCATATACGAGGGGAGAGTGCTGAGGGTGAAAGAATCCAGCAACCGGGGGATGTCGTGACGAACGCCCGTCATGGTGATATGGTCGGACATGTCGTTCCGCGCAATTGCGCTGTCAATTTCTGGTCTAAACGCTTCCTCTACGAGACCCACAAACATCACGTGGGCTTCGGGATGTTCTTGACGAATCGACTTCATGGCGTCGATCAGTTCAATCTGCCCCTTATCCCGGCACACCTTGCCGACCAATCCAACCAACCGACGATTGTGGGGAATGCCAAACTCATCGTAAACCGATTCTCGCGGGGAGGGGGCAAAATCGGCAAAATCGGTTCCGTTGTACACCGTTTCAATAAACCGTTCGGGAATTCCGCGACCGTGAAGCATTCCTCGCACGAAGTTACTTACCGCAACCAATTTGTTTCTTCGGCGGGCCAAACGACGGTAAATCTGGTCGTTGTTGGCTATGTGAACACTGGTGATGATGGGTATGCGGGTTAACAATCCCAGTGCATGCCCAATATAGGCAGATCGGGTGAGGTGGGTATGCACCACATCAATCTTGTTGTGGCGCACTTCACGAATGAGAAGCCCCATGGTTCGGAACCAGCCAGTTCCCTTCATGTAGCTTTGCTTTACCGGGATACCCGCTTCGTCAAGAATATCCGGCAACCAACCGGGGCACGGCGTGACCACTTGCATATGGTGACCCCTTCGGTTAAGCAGTTGGGCAAGGGAGAAGACGTGACGCTCAGCGCCGGAAGTAGCGCTACTCGAAATCATCTGAAGAATGCGTAAAGGGGGGGTTCCTTCCAATCTGGATCCTCGTGCACCGCGTCCTTGCGACCGTTAGGTTACCAGACGTGGCCGTTTTCAAGTAAAAACTTGTACAGCAAAACTCCAATCCGCCTATGCAGCCGCTGAATTTTCAGTCATGTTTGGTTCGGTTGCGATCTCGGCAAGGATTCTTCTGAGCCCGTCTTTGTTGATGGGCTTTGTTATAAATCCCACCATCCCAACATCCTTACTCTTCTGAATGTCTTCTGGAACGACCCTTGCGGTGGCCGCCACAATCTTTGGCGTTTGCCCCTTTAGTGTGGAAATCATTGCCTGACACGCCTGCCAGCCATCCATCTTGGGCATTTGAATATCCATAAACACCACGTTAAACGGTCGGCTAATGGCTAACTCAATTGCGGTAAAGCCATCTTCCGCCACGGAGACGCAAGCGCCAAGGTGCTCCAACATTCTCCGAGCCACCATCAGATTAACCGTATTATCGTCTACCACCAGAACCTCATAGCCTTGGTATGGTTTTTCTGCATCTGGCTCAATTGTTTGGGTGCTGACTACGGAGGGAAGTTCAAATTGGATAAGGAACGTAGTTCCCCTACCCACGTTGTTAGTTGCAGTTAGGGTTCCCCCCATCAGATCCGTAATTCGGCGAGAAATGGTGAGGCCCAAGCCGGTACCCCCCATGTTTCGGGATGCAGCTCCCTGTGCCTGAGTGAAGTTTTCAAAGATTCGGTCCAGGTCTTCTTCATCAATTCCAATTCCGGAGTCTATTATTGAAATGTCAATCGAATTAGAGGGGCCATTTCGGGTGACTCTTGCGATGAGATCTACCGAACCGCAATCCGTAAACTTTACCGCGTTGCTCAGTAAATTCCAGAGAACCTGACCCAGGCGGTCGGGGTCGCCCAGGAAAAGTTGATTGGCATCAAAATCTAGCGTTGTCGTAATGTCGATCCCTTTCATTAACGCGGTGGGTCTAAACAAGCAAGCGGCATCGGTAATGACGTTGGCCAGCCGAAATTCTCGCTTTTCCATGCTCAATTTCCCTGACTCCATTTTGGAAAAGTCAAGAACGTCGCCAATCACCCGTACTATAGACTTAGCACTTGTCTGAAGCGTTTGAATGAGGGAACTCTGGTTGCTATCCAGCGGGGTGTCTTCTAGAATTGCCGCGATTCCTAAAATACCGTTCAGCGGGGTCCGAACTTCGTGACTCATGTTGGCGACAAATTCTGACTTGGCGGAACTCGCGAGTTCTGCCTGTTGTTTGGCACGTTCTAACTCAATCACCGTCTCTTTAAGCTCGTCGGCCTGCCGTTGAATTTTGGCGAGTTGTTTTCTGAGTTCTAGCTGCCCCACCACCTGGCGGGCCAGAGCGAGAAGGCCCTTCTGTTGGGCCTCGGAGATTTGACCCGGCTTTGTGTCCATCACGCAGAGGGCCCCTAGACGGTCACCGTTCGGAGTAATTAATGGGGCCCCTGCGTAAAAACGGATACTAGGTTCTTCCGTCACCAACATATTCTCGCTGAATCGTGGGTCTTGGGTGGCGTCTTTCACCACAAAAACTTCGTCTTGCTGCATGGTAAAAGCGCAGAAAGATTGTTTGCGAGGAGTCTCCGAAACGTCGAGCCCGATAATTGACTTGAACCACTGTCGTGAATGATCAACTAGGCTGACCGCGCTAATGGGGAGTCCGGTCAATTGAAGAGCGACCGTGGTCAAATCGTCGAAGTCTTGCTCCGGCAATGTGTCGAGGATGGAGTATTCATACAGCGCCTCAAGACGAGATTCTTCATTATTTGGAAAAGGGGCTGGCAAACTTGGTTCTCCTGGAGTCACGATGCGCCATCAAAGCTTTTTTGCGCGACCTGTACCAGATTATTGGTACAGAAGATCAGCTTTTACATGTGTAGATCAGAGAATTTTCGCGATGAAACTGCGGTTCCCTCTCGCCCAACCGCCCCGCGTTCTAATACAATCTGATCGTGACTTTGACCTCGGAATCTCAATGGTGTGGTTGGGCCAGAAACGAACCTGACTTGTCTTACCACGACACCGAGTGGGGCCGGCCGGTGCACAACGACACGCGATTGCTTGAAATGTTGATCCTGGAAGGAGCCCAGGCGGGGCTGAGTTGGACGACTATTTTGCGGAAGCGCGAGGGGTATCGGGAGGCATTTCAAGGATTCGATATTCCTACTGTGGCCACGTTCACGGATGCCGATTACAACCGGCTACTGTTAAACCCCCGGATTGTGAGGAATCGAGCCAAGATTCGGGCCGCGATTCTGGCGGCCCAGGTTGCGTTGACGATTCAAGCGGAGCACGGGTCTTTAGACAATTTACTCTGGTCATTTGTGGGTGGAATTCCGGTCCAAAACGCGTGGAAATCCATGGATCAGATACCGGCCAAAACTGCGGTCTCTGATGCCATGAGCAAAGCCCTGGTGGCCAAGGGAATGAAGTTTGTTGGCTCCACTATTTGCTACGCCTTTATGCAAGCCACCGGAATGGTCAACGATCACATCGTTACGTGTCCGCAGTACAAATCAGTACGGGCCGTCAGCGCGTAGCAGGTCATTCGGGGGACTGTTCCGTGGTCCATAGGCTCAAGACTTTCGTTGTGCGGTTAGGATGTGTATAAGGTTATCCCATCACCCATGCCTCACTCCACTAAGCCCGGATGGAGAGGGGTTCAAGGTTGGCGAGGCCACGACGGGAGAGCATGGCCGCGATGGCACCTAACACCACCACCGAGCCTCCAAGTTGCATGGCAACTGCCACTCCGGAGGCGGGAAGCGGGTAGGCCAGGGCTCCTAAGTGCAAACTTTGGGGTCCCCGATAGGCGTGGGCAAGCCAGCCAAAGAAGAGGATTCCAAACGGAGAAAGACCGTTCAAAGCCCAAACGTGCATCGCAATCACCCGGCCACGTAACCTCTCTGGAGATAGCAACTGAAACAGAGCATTGGTGGTATTCAACTGCATAATCACCGCCATGCCCACAAAGGTGAGGATGCCGAAGGCGATCCACTGAGTCTTTACAACACTTAAAGCCAAAAGCCCCAGTCCAATAATCATCATTGCGATGCGGATGATGTTTCCCTTCTTGGGACTATCGGACAGGGCGGCAATCAGCAAAAGCCCGGCAAAGGCTCCGATGCCGATGGCGGTATAGGCAACGCTGATTCCGTGCTTGGCTAAATCTTCTGTAACCACGGTTCCGTTGACCAAACGATGCTTAACCATTCCGAGTCCCAATACTTGCACCACGTAGGCCGGAATCAGCGGAAGGTAGAACAGGCCAAAAGTGGCGGTGAGAACTTCCAGAAGGAAGAGCGTTTTTAGGCGGATATCAGCAAACGTGTGAACAAATCCTTCAAATATCGCGTACCGCATCGGGGTGGAATCTCGGGGGCCGGGGCGCAAGTCAGCGCGAATGGCCCGGGCCGCCCAGATGAGGGCAATGAAGCTAAGCCCATTCACCAGATAGCACAAAGGAACGCCAACCTTGGCTAAAAGCAGGCCGCCAATTGCGGGCCCAACGATTCGGGCGACGTTGAAAGTCATCGCGCTTAGGGGCACGGCGGCAGCAAGCTGCTCGGGGGGAACTACGCGGCTTACAATAGATTGTCGGGTGGGCATCTCAAAGCAGCCCACAAATCCGCTGGCCAGGGCCACCGCAACCACGTGCCAGTACTCAACCCAACCAAACTGAGTGGCCACGGCAAGGAAAATTGCGCCGATTCCCAGTGCGGCTTGGGCGGCAATCAACACCTTTCGCTTATCCAGAATGTCGGCCAGAGAGCCACCCAGGAAACCGAAAAAGAAAACCGGGATGCTTCCGCAGAACGCAACAAAGGCGAGTTTAGACTCGTCGCCCGTCATCCGGTAGACATAGTAGCTCTGGGCCACGTTCTGAATCCAGCTCCCGGTAAAACTGAAAAAAGCGCCCAACCAAAGGAGTCGAAAGTCGGGAATATTCCAGACCCGGCCCAACTTGGAATTTGCGAGACTTCGCGACAGGTTTGCGGTAAAGCCAAGGGACGGTGGTTCAGTCACTCCGGGCATACGTAGAGTATGCCCGTTTGGCCGTTCGGCAGACAAATTCAGAATGCATCCTGGCCTGTCCCCCCTTGGAATGGTTTCAAGGTGGGTGCCCTAGACGCGATGAGGATGGGAGAGAACCCTGTGTGGTTAAGGCGGAGAAGAAGTTTCCGAATATTTTAAAAAACATGAGGAATTTACCGGTACCTGCGATATGATGCAGGTTACATATGCGACTACTGCGTACAGCCTTGGGGTGTTTCAATCTTTCTGCTGACGTCAAACTTCAAACGTTGAAGTGTTACTCATTTCATCTGGGACAAACTATCGGATGGTTTGCTCCGGTGAACACGATGGCTAGCTAAAGAAATGCTACATGTCCGTGCTCTAATAATTCTGGTAGCGTTCGTGGCTGTAGTAATAGTAGTGATATGGGCATATCCTCAGATCGCGCTCGGACTCCATTACGCTGAGGTTCCTGAGACTAATAAGGCTTATGACAAGCTCTTTGCGCAGGCCAGACTGGAAATGAAGCAGTCATATACGAACTATTCAAGGGGGGCTAATTCTGAAGTGTGGATTTCAGGGTTGGCCCCCAATGATGCAGTAAAGGATCTAGAGGTCAAGGGCATGCGGGTCCGTAAGGTAGAGAAATTTGCAATGAAGTTCTTTACAAATAAGCAACGAGATGATCAGTATCTCATGCTTCTCTTGGGCGACCGCCCGGACCCTGATGCTCCTCCCAAATTAGTGAACTTTGACAAACCTGTCTCATTGGGTGGCCTGGATAAGACACAAAACTTGACGTTTTGGAATATTCGTGCGGGGTATGTATCTTTAGAGGATGACAAGGTTTCTCATAAAACACTTTCCTTAGTGACGGCACGGCTTAAGAATGTTCAATTGGATCCCAAATGGCTTCCCAGGTTTGATCGCCAGCCGGTGTACGAATGGGAAACATTTCGTGATGGAATTTGCCTTGGTGTATTTGCCGCCTGGCTGAGCGATGGGTTCACAAATGTTAAATGGACCCCAAATGCGGCGGACAAGAATTACAAATTCCTAGACGGGCCAACCGCATTTAGCATCGCAGGATAATGGACATGATTCTTTGAAAGGTTTGCCATGGAACAACCCGCCGATAAACGAGCTATCGAACAAACATTCTCGGGCGGTCAGTATGATGACCTGGGGTTTGATGCGCGAAACCGCCAAACCTCGGTAACGCATAAGAATTCATCGGGTACCGCTTTGTCATCCGAGTCATACGTTTACGATGACGCGGGAAACTTGAGTTCCAAGACCGTAGATGCGGTAACCACCACCTACGGCTACGACGTCATCGACCAGCTAACCTCCGAAGCCACCACGGGCTACTCGGCCAGCTACGCCTACGACGCCAACGGCAACCGCACCAGCAAGACCCTGAATGGTTCCACCTACACCTACACCTACACCGTGGATGACGGCGACAAGCTCACCGGCATTACCAATGGTGGAACCACGGTGAAATCCTACACCTATGACGCGGCCGGTCGGACCAAAACCGTGGTGACCAGCGCAGGAACCACCACCCTCACCTACGACTACGAATCGCGCGTCACCGGCATCACCTACCCCAGCGCGCTCACCAACAGCTTCACCTACAACGGCCTGGACACCCGGGTCGGTAAAGTGGATTCGGCTGGCACGGCAACGTATCGTCGGGATGGGGTTGGCGTCACTGACCCGGTGCTGAACGACGGCTCGGCGGCCTACACCCCTGGAATCTCGCAGAGACGCTCAGGTGTGACGACCTACGATCTAAACGACCGTCTCGGTACCGCGTCTCGTCAAACCGATACCTCCGCGACCACGAGCGCCACCAGAACCTACGACGCCTTCGGAATGTTGCTCGCCAGCACGGGCACCCCCAAGGGACCTTTCGGTTTCGCGGGGGCGCACGGTTATCAGGAGGACAGCGACTCCGGGCTGAAACTCTTGGGGCATCGGTATTACGATGCTTCTACGGGTCGGTTTCTGATGAAGGACACGGCTAAGGATGGGCGGAATTGGTACGGGTATTGCGCATCAAATCCATTAACGAGGATCGATTCGACCGGCCTAGAATGGTTTTATGATCAGACGACAGGGCGGATGGTTCGGAAAGTGTACGCGCCGTTCACTGGTTGGATGCCAGTCGATGATGTGGGCTCAGGATATGCAGGCACTGGAGATGGGCGCAACAACCCTGCTACCGACGATCAACCAAATGTGGGTCCTCTACCAAAAGGTGCATACTTCATGGGGGAACCTCACAAGAGCAAAAAGACCGGTAACTACACACTTGACCTTACACCCGACCCTCAAAATGACATGCATCACCAAGATAAATTCAGAATACATGGTAATAATTCTGATCATGATGCGTCGACCGGTTGTATCGTTCTTCCGCTACCGGCCAGGCAAAAGATATGGAACAGCAAAGACCATATTCTCATCGTTCAATGATACACCTCTTTGTTTTATGTCTGGTTTTGGTTGGCTCACCAGTTCAGGCCCTATCCGCCAACCCTAAACGGCTGACTGTCACAAAAGCTCCCTGGATGGCTGAGATTTGTCGGGGGCAAGCAGAGTTAGTAACTGGAAATTATTGGGGAAGTGATGGTCGGGATGGCAAAACCAGTCTCCTGGTTAAGTCAATAAACATAAGACGCGGTAAAACAAAAATCTATGTCCCCGCATCGGCATGGACCGACCTCACCAATGTCAATATCGCTCGGCTATCTGTCAGCCGGCGGACAGTTACCTTGAGACTTCAAGGAAGTGATGGCGGAGAGTCCTACGTGGCAAAGCTCTTCATTGTGGGGGACGCGGTAGTTGCTCGGGAGGTGCGCTCATCTGAGTTCGGAAAGGAGTGTTGGGAGAGAACAACCTATCATTACATACCCGACGATAATCGATAAATTACAATTTGGGAATGCGGCTAAATCTCCTACGTATTCCGGTGAAAGCGATCAGGTTTCCGCTTGAAAGCGATCAAAATCTTTTGCTTATGAAGGCGTCAAGTTCCTGATTGCAATTGCATTGATCCCAGAAATGGCCGGTGGAGGCCTTGGGTTGGCATTTGCGCTTGAGCAACTATAGATAAGGTAGTTCGCCCTCATGGGACGGTTCGAATCGGATCCTCGTCGGCGCATCGCTCGCTCGCCGGTGGATGTGCCTGCCTATGCTTGGTCGATCCGTAGCGTTGTGCAAAATGGAAACGTAAAACGAAACCGACATGCAGGGTGAAATACAACAAGAGCAAATTGATATATGGATCGCGTCTGCGGAACGAGGCGACATGGAAACGATGTCAATGTTGCTGGCTACGTATCCAGACCTCGTAAATTGTCGGGGCGAGTTCGGCTGGACCGCTTTGCATCGTAGCGTCATCTTTGGTCACCATGAGGTGGTCCGCCTCCTAATTCAAAGCGGTGCCGACGTTAACGCAATGGATGATTCACTCAGCACACCTTTGCACAACGTGGCTATGAATCACGAAAGCGGTTTTATCATGACAATGTTATTACTTAAATTTGGCGCTAACCTGGAAACGAAAAATAAGTTAGGTCGATCACCGTTACTCCAAGCCGCCGGAGACTCAAACTTCGACGTTTTCATCGCTGTTTTAGCTGCCGGAGCGGATATCGCCTCGGTAAATAACGAGGGTCGGAATACGCGAGAAGAACTCCAATACCAACTTCACGGCATTCAAAACCGCAAGAAATATCGGCATCAGATTCGTGATATCAAAAAAATGATAGGCATTCTGGATATATTAGTGGAATATTAAGTTAATTGCTAAGTAGTTAAACGGCTTTAGAACGCAAATGATGAACCGGTTAGACGTGGAGCGTTACCCCGACAACGGGCTGGACACCCGAGTCGGCAAAGTGGATTCAGCGGGGACGGCAACATATCGTCGGACTGGGGTTGGCGTCACTGACTCCGTTTTAAACGATGGATCAGCGGCCTACACCCCTGGAATCTCGCAGAGACGCTCGGGCGTGACGACCTACGACCTTAACGACCGTCTCGGTACCGCGTCTCGTCAAACAGATAGGTCGGCCACCACGACCGCCACCCGAACCTACGCGCCTTCGGCATGCTACTCGCCAGCACAGGCACGCCCAAGGGTCCGTTCTGCTTCGCCGGAGGCCACGGGTACCAAGAAGATTTAGATTCGGGTCTCAAACTCCTCGGGCATCGGTATTACGACGCATCGACGGGTCGGTTCCTGACCCGGGATACTGCACAACAAGGACGGAACTGGTCATTTACTGTGACTCCAACACTCTGTCGCAGACAGATGCGTCTGGTTTACAGGGAGAAAAGAAACCTCCACGCGGACACCGCAAAGCACGACCGAGCACGAGCGACAAACATACCAATCCGCGATCTGGAGATCCTGAAAAAGGAGACAAGCGTAGAAACAAGTCTAAACAGAAGAACCCACCCACCCAAGGGCCGGACGCCCCCGGCTATTACAAGTGGTTGAACGATGACACGATTAGGGATGGCGAAATTGTTATCGTCATAGTTATAATTGGAGGTCTTATTCTTGCCCCGGAGATTGCCGTTCCTGCAATCATTGTAGGAGCAGGAGGTACCTATTGACATATACGGGTAAACTCAAATAGCCGCGTATAGTACACGATTATGTCTACTAGTGACCCACAGAACCAGATAGCTACCGCTAAACGGGAGGAGTCGGACGATGTATTTGCCCATCCAAATACCTTGCTTGGTGACGAGTTATTTGATTCAGAGGATTATTCAGCGGCCGAGACTCATTACCATCAGGTTACTCTTGAATTTCCAAACAGTGGCACTGCTTGGTACAATCTCGCTAGAACTTACCGTGCCCTGGGTGAAAGAGATGAAGCGATGATAGCAGTGCAAAAAGCGTTACTGGTCGACAAACCAGAGCCTGAATTTTACCACTTAGTGGGGAATCTTTACCGAGACGGCGGGCTTGCTCAGCAGGCTATTTCGGCGTATGAGCGAGCGCTTGAACTGGACGAAACCTTTGATGCTCATAACAATTTAGCGCTGAGTTATAAAGATCTTGGCAAATTTGATTTAGCAAAAGGAACATTGGAAAAAGGATTGCTGTTTCAGCCCGACGACTGGTATTTAAGGGCTAACTTAGGTTCGATCCTCTACGATCTAGAGGACTACGCGGGTGCAGTAATGCAACTACAGAAGGCCGTTACGTTAAAACGGGAAAGTTGGGAAGATTGGTCTCTGTTGGCCGGTGCGCTACGGAACTGTAAGCGATTTGACGAGGCGCTTAGCGCAATGAATGAATCCATTCGCCTGAACCCAAACGACGCGGAGGAATACAGAAATCTCGGTAACATTTATCGCGACATGGGTGACCATAAACGGGCAGAGCATGCGTTTCTACTTTCGCTTTCTCAAGACCCTAGCCTAGTTGACTCGATGGTCTTGCTCGCTCTGACCCAGGCTGAAACTGACCAGATAGAGTCGGCAGAGAAGATGCTAAACAACGCTTTAGTCGCCGCGGGCCCCGAACATATCAGCGAGATAGCGGGCCATTTGGATTACGTGAGGCAACTGGGCCACAAAGGCGATCATTCAAACGCGGCAGATTAATTGATTCAATAAAATGTCTCCAAATCTGTGAGCTAAGTTGCCGGCACCGCTAAGTTGAACTTGGCGTTGCCTTTGCATAAGTAGCCAGGGTCAACGTAATTTACGCAGTAAATGATGAAAGAAATGGCGGCTGGATGTGATGGCGCATTTGGTCTAAGTCGAACAGGTTTCGCTCGGCGAGAATGAAAATTGGCGCAATGGAGTTAAGGGCGGATTCACTATCCGTGAACTGTCAGAAGGCGTTAACTGAGGACTAGACTTCTTCTAACGGGAGAACAATTGCGGTAACTTCCGAGGAGCAGAACCGACGCCGCGATGGGAGAAAGCTCAACTGGATAAAATCTCTCGTTTGTCCGATCGGATTCTCGGTGCGGAGTTAACCGGCATTACCAACGGGGGCATTTCCACCAAATCCTATACCTACGACGCGGCGGGTAGGAATACGCATCTCGTTCAGCAAAAGGGTGCGAATGGATTTCGCCAAGACGTCGCGACCTTCTATTCGTCCCACGGAATCGAAGATGCTTTTATTTCTTTGCCGGCCAAATAATCCGCCGGAGAATCTGCCGTAGAAAAGGGGCAGAAGCCTCAGTCCCCCGGCCCGCTGTGATGGAGAGTGGGCGGAGATGAAGCAGAATTAGAACGCCATTTCAAGAAGAGTGATCCGTGTTGAGGGCATAAGTAGGAATTCTTGACAAGGCCCTCAACAACGCGATTCTCCGGCCAGATTCTCTTATGCGCCGGAGCACGTTACGGACTTTGAAAATGGCCTTACGCGACTTTTACCGAGATCGTGAGGCCATCGATGCCCTGGCTTCGCAGAACCGGGATGAGCGACGTGACTAAACCAGGGTGGGTGGCTACGGCGGTGTTGTAGCGCTTTGTGCCACTGGTCGCCGCATCGTCCAAGACTGCATCTGGGAGCGTGTTATCGCCGAGGATGATTCCCCCGGTACGAACCATTGGGTACGCCTTGTGCAGATAATCCACGTAGCCATCTTTATCCGCATCAATAAAAACGAGGTCGAACAATGGTTCGCCATTTGCCACCATTTTGTCTAAGGTCTCGCTGGCCGGACCTACTCTGATTTCGACTTTGTCGGTCAATCCCGCACGGTCAAAGTTGCCTTGGGCTACGTCGGCGTGGTGGGCGTCTAGCTCCAGGGAAATGAGCTTTCCAGAGTCGGGAAGAGCGCGCGCCAGCCAGATTCCGCTATATCCGCCGAGAGTCCCGATCTCCAATATTCGCTTGGCACCGTGAGCGAGGGCAATGACGTGGAGGAGTTTGCCTTCACTTGCACTCACGTTGATGCTGGGAAGTCCGCCCGCAGTCATATCCGAAATCGCTTCGATGAGCGCAGAGTCTTCCATCGCAAACGTTTGGGCAATGTAGTGATTGTAAGTGTGGGTGGAAGGGTGTGGTTCTGGCATAAAAGACTCCGTGGTAAGGATACGGCATTTTGAGAATTCTAAGGATATGGCAAAAAAGACCGAGACCATGGGGAATTCCCGGCTCCTTTCGCATTTTGAGATACTCAGGCAAGGTTACCCGCCGCAATCCGTGCCTTCTCCGAACGGCTCTCCGAAAGGAAATACAGCACGGGAACTGCGATTCTGGATAGCAAAGTCGAGGCGATTTCTCCCGCCATAAGAGCCACTGCGAGGCCCTGAAAGATGGGGTCAAATAAGATCACCGAGGATCCAACGATTACGGCCGCCGCCGTAAGCAACATAGGTCGGAACCGAATCGCTCCTGCATCCACCACCGCTTGCTCCAGCGAGGATCCTTGCCTCCGCCGAAGTTCGATGAAGTCGACCAAGATGATCGAGTTTCGAACGATGATTCCCGCCCCCGCAATGAAGCCAATCATTGAAGTGGCCGTGAAGTACGCCCCCATCATCGCGTGGGCGGGAAGTATGCCCACAAGAGTCAAGGGGATCGGGGCCATGATCGCAATCGGCGTCTTAAAGTCCTGAAACCAGGCCACAACCAAGATGTAAATCAGCACCAGTACCGCGGCAAACGCAATGCCCAGGTCTCGAAACACCTCATAGGTGATATGCCATTCTCCATCCCACTTCATCGCCGGTGTATTCGTGTCTTCGGGAAGACGCGTAGAAAGCACGTTGAGCTTGGCACCGTGAGGAAGCTCCAGCTTATCAATCGCCTGATTCATCTTGAGAATCGCATAAACCGGGCTCTCTTGCCTCCCCACCACATCTCCCGTGATGTAGATGACGGGCAACAAATTCTTGTGATAAATGCTCTTATCGGTGGGGATTTGGGCCTTTGTGACCACTTCGTCCAAAGGAACCATCACTCCAAAAGTGGAGTGCACACTTAGTTGGGCGAGCTGGTCTAGGCCGCTACGTTGGGCAATTGGAAGTCTCGCCATAACCGGAATGTCCTCCCGTGAACCTTCATCGTGGAGGAGTCCAACTTGGGTTCCGGCCAGGGCCGTATTCAATGCCCGATTCACGGTCATCACGCTCACCCCAGACCGAGAGGCTTTCTCCGTATCAACCGAAAATCGATAAGTTATTTGGTTGTCGTCCCTGTACCAATCCACATCAGAAACCCCCTCGGTAGAACTGAAAATACGCTTGATTTTCGATGCGACATCTTGCCGAGTTTGATCGTCCGGGCCGTAGACCTCGGCGACCAAGGTTTCCAGAACGGGAGGTCCGGGCGGAACTTCGGCAATCTTAATGCGGGCTCCGTAATTCGAGGCGATTCGTCCCAGATCTGCCCGAATGCGCCTCACGATATCGTGACTCTGCGCTTTTCGCTCCTTTCGGTCGGTCAAATTGATCTGGATGTCAGCTTGGTAACTGGCGTTTCGGCTGAAGTAATGCCGCACAAGCCCGTTAAAGTTGTATGGGCTGGCCGTGCCCACGTAGATCTCGTAATCTGTTACCTCCGGGATTTTGGACCCATAAGCGGCAAGCGCCCGGGTTACCGCCGTTGTCTGTTCCAGCGTCGTTCCCGTGGGCATGTCCACAATCACTTGGAACTCGCTCTTATTGTCAAACGGGAGCATCTTTACCGTCACCGCCTTGGTGACAACCAGCGACATGGCCCCAATCAACATCAAACCCACCAACCCAAAGAACAAAGTTCTAACCTTCCAAGACCGCAAAAGAGGAGTCATGATTCGGCGGTATAGCCGAGTCAGAAAGTCCTCGGGAGCACTCTCGGAATCTGCGTGCTTACCTACGTGTCCCTTCTTTAGAATTCTGATCGCGGCCCACGGAGTGACCACAAAGGCAATGACCAGAGAGAAAAGCATGGCGGCGGAAGCTCCCACGGGGATCGGCCTCATATAGGGGCCCATTAGCCCCCCCACAAACGCCATTGGCAGGATTGCGGCGATGACCGCAAACGTCGCCAGGATGGTGGGGTTGCCCACTTCGTCCACAGCTTTAACGGCCGAATTAAGGACGCCCAGCGCTTGGGCTTCCGGCATTCTCAGGTGCCGAACAATGTTCTCCACCACCACAATCGCATCGTCTACTAAGATTCCCACCGAGAAAATGAGGGCAAACAGCGTGATTCGGTTTAGCGTGTAACCGTAAAGGTAGAAGATCATCATCGTGAGGGCTAAGGTCACCGGAATGGCAACCAAAACCACCATGGATTCCTTCCAGCCAAGGGAGATGGCAATCAGCACGGCTACCGAGATCACCGCAATTCCCATGTGCTGAAGGAGCTCGTTGGACTTATCGGCTGACGTGGCTCCGTAATTTCGGGTTGTGGTCACCGTCACGTCGCTGGGAATCACCGTTCCCTTGAGGGTCTCCAGCTTGGAGAATACGGCGCCGACCACATCCATGGCATTCACGCCCTGCCGCTTCGCCACGCTAATTGTAACTGCCGGTTCTAGCTCTTCCGTCTTGGGTTCCTTAGAAGCGGGCCCAGTTCCGTAGAAAACATAGTTGGTGGCTTCCTCGGGCCCATCTGTTACGGAGGCGACATCAGAAACGTGAATGGGCTTCCCTTGGCGAGTCGTGATTACAACCGACGCCACATCCTTGGCTGATTTGAAATATTCTCCGGATTTCACGGCAATCTCGCGGTTATCCTGGGAAAATTTTCCGGTTTGGCTCTGCTGATTGGCCGTATTTAAGGCTTGCAAAACGTCATCCGGACCCAATCCAAAGCTGATCATGCTAGATCGATTCAGCTCCACTAAGAGTTGACGTCGTGGTCCGCCAATGATCATGGCTTCACTAACATTCGGAACACTCTTAATGCTCTGCTCCACCCGACCCGCAATCTGCCCCAGAGTAAAAGAACTCACCGTCTTGCTGTGAAGCGTGAGCGCAAGAACCGGAACATCGTCAATCGACCGCCCCTTGATGATGGGCTGTGATGCGCCCGGCGGAATGAAATCATAATGGGATTGAAGTTTCTCCCGGAGTCGGACAAAGGCACGTTCCTGATCTTGACCGACCAAAAACCGCACCACCACCATTGCTTGTCCTGGACTGCTCGTGGAATAGAGGTACTCAACTCCAGGAACTTCCCAGATCAGCTTTTCCATCGGTGAGGTGACTCGCTGCTCCACTTCTTTGGATGTAGCCCCCGGCATTTGAACGATGACATCTGCCATGGGCACAATGATCTGCGGTTCCTCTTCTCGGGGAATTTTGACCACGGCAAAAACTCCCATCAAGAGAGCCGCTAAGATGATGAGTGGCGTCAATTTACTGTTGATAAGCGCCGAGGCCAATCGCCCCGCCAGGCCGGTTTTCACAGTGACCGCGCCTCAACTTTGACGCCGTCCGTTACCGCGTCGCGATTTCCAATCACAATTTGTTCCCCCGGATTCAGGCCCGAGAGCACGGGGACTTGGTTGCCGTCCTTGTCTCCCAAAGTGATGATCCGCAGGCGTGCAATGCCGGCGGTATCAACGGCAAACACGTAGTGAAGGCCCTCGCGCTCCCAAGTTGAACTGACCGGAATGTGGATTCCTTGGGTAACGCCCGTTTTTATCGCTGCGGTGCCAAAGAGGCTAGTTCTCAACCGCGCCACGGGGCGAAATGAAATTTTGACCAGGTAGCTATGGGAAGCGGCGTCACCCTGAGGGGTGATTTCCGCTATTTGACCTTCGATGGATTTACCACCCAGCGACTGAATCACTACCGGCACGCGATCGCCGATAATTACTGATTTCATGATACTTTCTGGGACCACTGCTTCTAGCCGGAACCCACCCCCTTCCAACGACAGGAGACCGATTCCTGGACCCGCCATGGCACCGGGGTCAACCAGACGCTGAGTGATTCGTCCATCGAAGGGTGCTCGAACTTGCCCGTAGGATAGGCTCACCTTGGCCGACGCCAGCACCGCAGAGGTCTGTTTAACTTGGGCATCCGCCACTTCAACGCCCTTTCTCCTCAGGTCAATTTGAAGCGCCTCTGCCCGGGCCAGAGCCAACCCCGCTTTACTTTGCTTTACCACCCCGCTCGCGAGTGCAACGCCTTGCTGAGCCGATTGGATGTCCTGCGTTCGCGTGCCTTCTTTGGCGATGCTTTCGCTTTGAATCGCCGTATCAAATTGCGCTTTGGCCACGTCAAATTGACTTTGGGCAAAGTCCAGTTCGCGACCGGCAATGGCACCAACCGCCACGAGCTTTGCCTTTCGATCGAGTTCTCGCTTAGCTAGCTTCATCGCCGACTCAGCTTGCACCACCGCAAGGTGACTTTGGGTGACTTCTTGGGTTCGGGGACCCGCCACGGCAAGGTCAAGCCGGGCTTTTGCCGCCGCCAATGCTGCGTCCGCTTGTTGTACTTGTGACTCCGCTTGTCCGATTCTGGCCTGGCTCATTTTTTGTTCAATTTCAACTGAACTTTGCGCACTCGCCACGCCGACAACTGACGCATTATAGTTGGCACTTGCCACGCTAGCGGCCGCCTCCAACTCGCGGGAGTCAATCGTGGCAAGCAGGTCCCCTGTGTGTACCATATTGCCTTCACGAACAAAAACACCCACCACACGACCCATCACTTTAGAAGACAGGGTGCTGTTAAGTACGGGTCTTATGGTTCCGGAGACCACAGATTTTTCCGATCTTGCGGTTGCGGTTACCGTCATAGTTTCTGCCCTCACCACCTTTGGGGCTGGATCGGTCGGGTGTGGTTCGCCAGATTTAGTACATCCATTGAGTAACAGGAGGGTTAAGATGCCCAAGCCGCTCATGTGGCTGACGGTTGAATTTGTCATTTGAACTCGCATAGTGGGCCACCAAGAATTGTCGCCTTGCAGGGATACAGAGTCTGGTGGGGGGCAAAAGGATTTGTGGACAAGAATTTAAGGAGTCCGTACATGAAAATGAATCCTTTTCTGGTGTTGATGTCTCTAGGATTCAAGAGGCAAATTTACTAAATTAAAACACGAAATTCAGGCAGAAAATTTCCGCGCCGCGGTCCCATCTGGTCAAAGGGTGCAACCTACCGATGTTCGCAACCCTGTTGAATATGTGCGAGGTCAAATTCCATCTTCTGTGAATGTTCCTTTGAAAGACATTGTCAAGGGCAGATTTGGAGTTGGAAACAAAGAGGCGGTCATGATGGCCGGCAAAATTTTAATCCGATCGGAGGGGGCAACGGAGAAGATCGTCGCCTGACGCCCGAGGACTGCTTGTCTGTGTCCATAACAATTTACTCAGGATAATTCATATCTATAGTGTAAGTCAGGCCGCCAATAATTATACGTAACCGTCGACAATGGACGGTTCGTATTGGCGCCAGATACAATTAGGTTGAAAAGTTGTTCAGCTTCGCCAATTGGACGATTACCGGGTGAATGGTAGGTCAGACTAGTAACTATGCTGACAATATCCCTTGCTCTAGGTCTCGCCTTGTCGTACGCACCCGCGAAGGAGCCGCCGGTGTTAACCAGCGCTGAGTACCATGTCCTCAAGACGTTAAAGGTGGGTGGAGAAGGCGGGTTTGATTATGTGTACGCGGATAGCGACGGTCGCCGACTGTATGTGGCCCGAGGTGGAGCAAAGCCTCGCGTGAGCGTGTTTGACCTTGATACGCTGGCCTCGGTCGGCGAGTTATCCGATACCAACGCTCGGGGGGCTGCGGTGGACTCTCAGTCTCATCACGGATTTGCATCCAGTAGTCCCGCCGCAATGTGGGACAGTACAACCCTGGCACCTATCAAAACAATTGCGGTTGATGGTGGTCCAGATGGAATTCTGAACGACGATTTTAATCACCGCACTTACATCTTTAGCCACCGTGCCCCTAACGCCACGGTCATCGACGCAAACGACGGTGCCGTACTGGGAACCATCGATCTGGGCGGCGCGCCCGAGCAAGCAGTGTCTGATGGGAAGGGCCACATCTATGTGGACATTGAAGATAAAGATAGCGTGGCCGTCATTGATGCCGCCACCATGAAAGTCACTTCAACGTACACTCTTAACGGAAAAGGCGGCGGTAACGCGGGCCTTGCATTGGATCCCGAAAACGGCGTCTTATTCGTGGCGTGCCGAACCCCGCAGGCAATGGTCATTCTCGACGCCAAAGATGGCAAGTATCTTACCGACTTCCCCATCGGACGAGGATGCGATGGAGCGGTGTTCAACCCGAAAACTGGAGAGGTCTTTAGTTCTCAAGGGGACGGCACGTTGACCATCATCAAAGAACTTAACCCCACCACATTTATGGTGGCACAAACCGTTACGACTATGCCCGGAGCCAAGACGTTGACCCTCGATAAGAAAACCGGAAACATCTTGCTCATCGCCGCCCAATTCGGTCCCGCCCCCGCCGGCTCGCGCCGCGGCCCCATGATCCCGGATTCCTTCTCCATTATTGTGGTCGGAAAGTAAATCGGGTCTCGTCGAGGTCTCAAAACCCTCGCCTGCGGCGGTGCATTTCCGCGGCGGGAGAGGGCAGGGTGCAATACGGTTTAGTTAAGCATGGAAAAGGTGAATTAAATTGGCGGTCTGCGCCTTTTTAACATTAGATCGCCACACCCAAAACCGATGAAATGGGCCCAAAATGAGCCTAACTAAACAGTATTGGGGTAGGGTGAGGGTGAATT
>JBBQUZ010000069.1:0-19504 GCA_038212035.1 Fimbriimonadales bacterium | reverse complement strand
AGCCGGTAGTCGTCGGATGACCGTGCCGACGTCCGGTTGCCCCGGAAAAACCGAAAATCACCCGGACTCAGGCACGGTCATCCCGAGGCTACCGGCTCCGCCGACCGCTTTGGATGTCAGTTTTTGTTGAGAATACGATGTTATAGCTCAATCTCGTATGAGTTGTAGGCATTGGTAGATTCTAGTTCCCCTGCCGGGGAACAAGCTTGTTGCTGACCGATTTTGGCATGGCGCGAGAGCTTATGCCAGGCTACTCGGGGATAGTCCCTGCCGGGACAAGGGAGGGTCACATACGTTTAGTTAGGCCTCGACAGGGTGAATTGCATTAGCCGTTTGCGCCTCCTTTGCATTAGATCGATACACCCAAGACCGATAAAATGGGCCTCAAGGAGCCTAACTAAATGTATATGAGGCTACGGGGTGCGGTCCAAGATAGAAACCCCATTGGGTTGGTACCTAGGCGGCGCAAACACAATCGCGTCAATTGCCAAATCGGCTCCGTTTGGAGCGTCAGCGATGATCCGAAACTTGACTGAGTTGCCGGCAAGTCGGCTGACGCCTAAATGGTACCAAGCAAATCCCAACCCGTAAGGTCCTGTTGGGTCCGCAGGCAATCGCAAGACTTGGCCTCCGATCAGCATTCGAACATTAGCGCGTTCGGTTGAGGGCACGCGGGCAGCAATCCATACATTTTGGTCTTCTCGGCTTCGGACCGTAATTGTGTAATCTGCATAGTAACCTTCTGGTTCTGGGGCAAGCGCGGTGCGCAGAGAGAGGCACTTTCCACCGGAACAACTGGGCTGGACCGCAATCTCACCGAAATTTGTTTTTTGACTGTTTTCGGCTTCTATCCAGGTGGCGTCTCCCACCTTCATTTGAAGTTTCCGCAACTGACTTCGAAGGATCGGAAAAGCTCCGCTCGGATTCCTTTCGTAGCTCTTAAAGGAATCTGCAAAATAGAACATCTCGTTGGTCATGTCGCGGCCCAAACGGTTACCCTTTGTAACGAGTTTGCTGAATTCGGCGGTCGTCTCGTCGAGTGCCACAATCGGAATTGGGATCTCTTCAGTGCCAGAGATGAGGAGTGGTAAAGTCGACAACTCAACTTCCACCCCCGTCTTGATCTTCTTGGGCTTGGGGTCACTTCCGTCCACCGTGGTGAATTGAACTCGTTCAGAATAGTTGCTCATCCTTAGCTTGTAGCGTCCGGGAGTTGTGGTCCAAAGCGCCATCGAAGAAATGCCGGCCAAATTGAGTCGGTAAGCCGAAAACTGCTTTCCGAGGTCTATCCGCTCGCCATCCGCCGGGCAGGGAAGCCACCACTTTCCGCCGGGGAGTCTTTGGGGCAGTGCAGGGTTTGTGGCATTCTCCGGGAAAAAGATGGGAGTCACTGAATTTGCATCCAAAGCGCCTAACTCTCTTAAATGGGACGATTGAAGGCCAATCGCTTTGAGTGCCTTAGGCGAGGATGCGCGAAAGAAAAAGGATCTTGCCCCCAAAGAAGCTAAATCATCCACGAGGGATGCTGCCAGGGCATCGTCAATATCGGTGCCCGGATCAATTTCTGTGGCCGCCAGCCACCCTTCTCGCTTCCACCTAAGAATACTGCTGGATGCGCGGGAGGCCGAGTCTGTGATAGCGCTGGGCGTGGTTCCGGTGGCCCTCATGCCGAGTCCGTCCATGGCAGGCGAGGCCATTTCGTAAAGCGATGACCAGCCGGCCCAATCAAAGATGACCGGGACGTCTGCGCAAGCTCTAATCGATTGCACTAATCTAGCGGTTCGCCTTTGGGCCGCAGCCGTCATCACGTCGGCAAGATCAGACCAAACCGTGCTCCGTTTACTGTCGCAAGAATAAAACCGGTCTGCTACTGGGTCCCACATTTGGGAGACGCCCCGCATTCCAGACCATAGTGGTACCAACCGAGCTAGACCTTCAAATGTGTCAATTCCGGTTGCGCTGAGTGACCAAGCTTTCTCGGCGGTTTCTAAACTACGATATTTTTCTTCAAGATAATCACGAAGTTCCAAACGGAAAACCGGCGATGAAGGCACAAATTGAAATTCCTTCCCGGGGAGCACAGGGGTGGTTCCCAGAGGGTTGATAATGCCCCGAAGGCCGGGACCCAAATTGTAATTCCTTAGTGCCGCGAGAAGCCTGTCTCGATGCTGATCCATACCTTCCCAAAAATCTATCTGTTGCAAACTCCGCATCTCGGGGTAAATAAGAACTACGCACTCCAAGCTTCCGGTGGGCTTTTCTTGGAACTGGATCAGCCCATCTTGAACCGTTAGGTGTTGGACGTTTTGAACGGAAGCATCCCGCGTAGCAACCAGCAATACAAGGGCTCGGGTTGCACTCGGAAGTTTTACCGTGAGTGTCTTTGGCGAGTTAACGTCGGCAATTCGATACCCTTGCGGCTCAATCGCAATCCCGGCGGCCATCGGGGCTAGCGAACTTATATTGAGTAGGTACCGCATTTTGGCAATTTGCAGAGACGCCAAAGGGCTCTTCCAGGCCGCACCATTCGCGGGAACATCACAAATGACATCCTGAATTCCCGCGTTGACAATCGCGGCAATTTCTTCCGATGATCCGTTTGTGCGGACTCCAATGGGCAAATAAGGTTGGCCATCCCAAAGGAGGCTGTTGTGGCCATTGATTTGCCAAGACTGAACCCTTCCCCCTCCCAGCGGGGGGCGATAATCTCCGTGAGAACCGTGCGTTACGCTGACTTGTGAGGCGATGGCGGTAGACGCCAACAGAATAAACGCGGCGGCAGAAGCAGGCAGTTGCACATTGTTGAGACTACCTGCACGCCCTATAGCGTTCGCCGCTTCTAAGTGAACCGCACCCCAGGAAGGTAATCTTTGCGGTGTGCAAGCCCCGTTAGCCAGCTTAGAGAATCTTTGTATCAACACCATCCGCGGTCTGTCTCTTGATGGAGTAGAAGCCGCCAAGAGTGGCCATGCCGGTCTTCCGTTGGGCGCAGCCCCCATGGCCTACGTGCTGTGGACCCGGCATCTAAAATTTGATCCCAAGGCACCTCACTGGTTTAATCGAGACCGATTCATCCTCTCGGCGGGGCACGGTTCGATGCTCCTGTACTCTCTGCTTCACCTCACCGGCTACGACTTGCCCATCGACGAATTAAAGCGTTTCAGACAACTTTACAGTAAGACTCCGGGCCACCCCGAAAATACTCACACCGCGGGCGTGGAGATGGCAACCGGCCCGCTGGGTCAGGGATTTGCCCACAGTGTAGGAATGGCCATCGCCGAGACTTACCTAGCGGCCCATTACAACCGACCCGGGCACAACGTGGTGGATCACTTTACATACGGAATTTGTTCGGACGGAGACCTGATGGAAGGGGTGTCCAATGAAGCCGCCTCGCTTGCGGGACACCTCGGCCTCGGCAAGCTGATTTTTCTCTACGACGATAACGGTATTACAATCGACGGCACCACCCAACTTGCCTTTACCGAAGACGTAGGGGCCAGATTCGCCGCTTTGGGCTGGCATATCCAACATGTAGACGGAATGGACACCGCCAAAGTCGATGCGGCCATGGTTGCCGCCAAGGCGGAGTCCTCTAAGCCCAGCCTCATTTTGGCCAAGACGGTCATCGGGTTTGGGAGCCCTCACTTGGCCGGCACCAACAAGGCGCACAGCAATCCATTTGGGCCGGATGAGCTAAAGCTCACTAAAGAAGCTTTGGGTCTCTCACAAGAACCGTTCTATGTGGCTCCGGAAGTATACGAGCAGTACCACGCTGTGGCGGCGAGTGGGACCCAAGCTCATTCTGATTGGACCGCCGCGTTTGCCGCCTATGCCGCCGAATATCCGGCCGAGGCCGCGCAACTGGATTCTGCCATAAATGGTGACCTCGGCCAAGATTGGCTGAAAGCGCTCAAGCCGATTGAAGCTAAGCAGGCAACCCGAAAATCGGGTAGCGACATTATTAACGAGATTTCCAGCGTGTTACCTGGGTTGATCGGCGGAAGCGCTGACCTGGCCGAGAGCAACCTGACCACTCAAAAGGGCCAGGGAGATTTCCAGTCCAGCACCTACGGGGGAAAGAACATCAACTTTGGCGTTCGCGAACACGCGATGGCCGCGGCAGTGAACGGCATCAATCTTCACGGAGCCACCAGAGGCTACGGATCATCATTCCTCATCTTTAGCGATTACGCCCGTCCCGCACTTAGGCTTGCGGCCCTGATGGAGTGCCCTTCAATCTTTGTGTTTACCCACGACAGCGTGGGGGTTGGAGAGGATGGCCCTACCCATGAACCGATTGAGCAAATCACCAGCCTGCGTGCGATTCCGAATTTCAACCTGTTTCGACCGTGCGACGGAAACGAAACTGTGGTGGGATGGAAGGTGGCGCTAGAAATGAAGCGAACGCCCACACTACTGGCATTAAGTAGGCAAGCCCTCCCTGCAGTTACTCCGACTGACGTGCTGAATCACCCGGCAGAAAAGGGAGCGTACGTGCTGAAGGAGGCATCCACAGATTCGCCCAAGCTGATTATCATCGGCACCGGTAGCGAAGTTCAACATGCGTTGGCCGCCCAGGCAACGCTAGAATCAGAAGGGGTTGCAACCCGAGTTGTTAGCATGCCCAGTTGGTTCCTGTACGAGCAACAATCGTCGGAATACCGAGCCGCAACCTTGCCCAAGTCAGTCCCAACCGTTTCCATTGAAGCGGGTTCGACTTTGGCTTGGCCGCGATACGCTCAGGCGTGCGTAGGCATTGATCGCTTCGGCCTCTCCGCTCCGGGAGACGTGGTTATGAAGGAGCTCGGCATAACGCCGGAAGCCGTAGTAGCCGCCGCTAAGAAACTCCTCGGTTAAGCGGCATAG
Organism: Fimbriimonadales bacterium; assembly: GCA_038212035.1. Lineage (GTDB taxonomy): Bacteria > Armatimonadota > Fimbriimonadia > Fimbriimonadales > Fimbriimonadaceae > Fimbriimonas. The sequence continues at coordinate 14,635 of JBBQUZ010000069.1, read as the reverse complement.
AGTCCCTTCATTTAGATGTCTGCAGGATGAGCCACCGGGCACCCTTCTGCTTGGCGCTTATTGCGATGCCTCAGCAACCGCACTCTGACAAAGAACTCCATCGGTTGCCCACGGCTTGGTCCAGGGTGCAGGTCATATACGTTTAGTTGGGCCTCGACAGGGTGAATTGCCTTGGCGGTCTGGGCCTCCTTTACGTTAGATCGGTACACCCAGGACCGATGAAATGGGCCTAAAAATGCCTAACTAAATGTACATGTGGTGCCATTCCAGGATCGGTCAGCAAATAAGTCTGTCCCCCAGTAGGGCACGAGAATCTGGCAACGGACTTATTAGTAAGAAAATGTTTGATATCGACTAGCCCTCCCTTGTCCCGGCAGGGACTTTCCCCGAGTAGCCTGGCATAAGCTCTGGCGCCATGCCAGGACAGTTGCGTCCTGGCTAAGTTCCCCGGCAGGGGCACCAGAATCTTTCAGTCAAGATATCGAAGATCGTAATTAACACCCGCTTCTTTGAGTAGAGCTTCTAGCTCCTCCAGATGAGATTTCTTATGATGGTGAGCTTCTTGAGTTGAAATGGATAGCCGAATATCGGGAATCGCCGATGCATTCACTGAAAATACGGAATATGCCGACTGCCATTGGGATTCGACGGCGTAGCCGGTAGTCGTCGGATGACCGTGCCGATGTCTGGTTGCCCCGCGACCCCAACAATTACCCGAACTCGGGCAAGATCAAGCGTTCCAAAAAACGCAGCGCGACGTCAAAAGTATGGCAAGAAGTCCATAACGTGGTGCCGTCACCGTGCGGAATGATTGGCTTACATTTCCAAAGTCGGTCGATATAACCGCCCGCCCAAAATGCAATAAGGAACCCGCGGCCTTCGCCGTGGGTAAACGTGGGCCGAATCATGGTAACCGCAAACCGATTTTGATCTTGGGCGCTTTGGAGAGTGGCTTCAATTTTGACCTTTTTCGATGCGTAGTCCCCAAATCCGAGTTGAGCCGCGTTGGGTCCGATGGAGTAGTGATCCGGTAATTTTTGGTACTCATCTACGGTGCGGCAGAAAATAAACTGCTCTATCCTCCCCCAAAGGCGCGGACTACGCTGTGGCCGACATCCGGCGGATAACCCACCATGTCTATCACCACATCAAAGGGCGGCAAATCTGGGATGGTGGATTCGAAAGCTGAGTATTCCGCTCGGTCGGCGTGGATTGTCCGGTTGACTGAGGGCGTGTCGACGGGAGTATCTCCTCGATTGAGAATCGTGACGTCATGATCTGACTTACTCAACTAACGGGGCAAATATTTACCGAGGAGGCCTGTGCCGCCAATGATAAGGATTCTTAAGGTCACCCTCCGCGTGGAGAGGTCTCTGACCCGCAAAACTACCGTAGAACCGATCTTGATTTGTCTATATTTATTTCAGTGCGGCAACGCCGAAACCACGAATTCGACCTCGTCGCGAGAGAGGGGATGCCCACCTGGACCCAAAATGTAGAACGCTCCAGTGGCATTGCCCGCCCACTGCCCCACGCGGGCGGCAACCACGTTCCATTCTTGAGCCGCCAAAAGCCGGGATAGCCGAAATGGCATCCCTCGCCCCCGGGGAGCGTGGATCTCTAGCACGCCCGGAGACCCTTCGATGAATTGGAAGGAATACACCTTTTGAATTCGGTCGGGTTCTTTACCTTTTTCTAAAAGCAAAGTCAATACATTTACGGTGCCATCTAAAACGTTCATGATGGCCGTGGTCACCTGTTTGCTGGTTGCGGAGGGAATTGGGCGTCCGGCAAAGCTAATTGTAAACACATCTAGGGCAACCGCCGGTTCTGTGATGGTGGTGGAGGCCCGAATCCCGGAGACCGTCAAATCGTAGGCGTAGAACACACCCAGAAGCTTGCTCAACACCGCCGGTGCGTCGAGACAACAAACTGTGACTTCGGTGGCCCCTAGGTCGGAACGATTGTAGAGCTCAACCGTGGGTGCACCGGATTCTGCTTTAGCAACAAACTCCATGTGGAGCCGCATAAGGTCTGGCGGTGTGCTGATGAGATAGTGGGCCGGCAGGCTTTCTATGAACCGCTGAAGGGATTCTTGATCTCCTTCCTTTCCTTTCAGCTGCCGTAACAAGCGTTGCCGATGCAGGGCCGGATCTCGCACCGGTACCGACTCTCCCTGTAAACGGCTAGCCGTTCTGGTGTGGAGTTCTTTGAGAAAAGTGTCTTGGCTTGGTGTCCAGGCACCACTTGCGACGGCACTCACATCGGCCCAGGTGAGCAAGGTGAGAAAGTTCAGGCGGTCCATATCCTTTACGAGGGCCACAAACTCGTCGATGGTTTGCGGGTTTGCAATGTCTCGAATTCGAATAAATCGGGACATTGTGAGGTGTTCTGCCACGAGCCATTCCACCATTTCGGCCAGGCCGTCTGCCACGGACCAACGATCGCAAACTTGGCGAACGATTTCGGCACCGATTTCTGCGTGGCGGGGATGGTCAATTGCCTTGCCCACATCGTGAAGCAATGCCGCCATGTACAACGGTTCTACGGACGTTAATGAGTCCTTAAGGCCCCCCAGAAAGCCTTCTGAAGTGAGGTTATCCAAGAGTCTCACCACGCGCATCGTGTGCTCAAACACCGTGAACTCATGGGAATTATCGGTGGGCATTAGGGTGCGACACCGATCGAGTTCGGGGAGAAGGGTGGCTAAGAGTCCGCATCGATCAAGGTTCCGGAGGGTCTTTTCGCCCGAACTCAGCGCGAAAACTGCTTCTTCGCCTTCAATGTCATCTCCCGATTTCACCGGTATATCCGCAATGCGGAGGCCCAGGTGGGTGGCAATGGCAATACCCACTGCCGCTTCTGCCGCATCTACCCCGCCCACTAATCTAGCCTCTCCCTGAACCGCCAGCACTCCCTTGGCTAAAGCGTAGCGACTTTCCCGCAGGCTCTCCTTAGCGCGAATATACTCTTGATGAACGCTGGATGTAGCCTTGGCAACCTCCGACATCATGTCGTAAACATCCATCTTCAGGAGGTCTGCCACCTCGGCTTGTCGGGATCTAGAAAACAAGTCTTGGTGCCGTCCTGCTTCTAGGTGCAAAAGGTTTCGAAACTTTATCACCTCATCGTATGCGGTGGTTGCCCGGGCAAATCGGTCGCCCACGGCAGCCCGAATCCAGTTTGCGCAGTGAAAGCATCGAAGTCCTCCTGCGCCCTCTTTAAGATGGGGTTCCACGACCAGGGGAGTGTCGTGAAAACGTTGGAGGTTGAATTCACGTTCCCTAATCTTGGCCAACACAAATTCGCCCGCAGAAAAAGTCTCGAAAAGTGCGGTGTCAAGTTGCCGAAAGAGATCGTGGGATCCGGCCAGTAACCTCATATCCAGCAATCCCGTTCGGGTGCTCACATCAAGGGCCGGGGCATCCGAGATCAGGCGGTAAGCATAGCCAACGTCTAACCTGAGAACCGTGCAAAACGCCCAGTGTAGGTCTTGAAAAAGTCTTCGGATTGCGGTGTCCAGTTCCGGAGACGCTTCGTCAGACGGAACCACGGTAAGGTCAACATCAGACCACGGGCACAACTCTCGCCGTCCGTAACCGCCGGTTGCGATCAAGGCAAACGGCGGCAGAGAATCTAGATTTTCAAGGTCTCGATACAGCAACCGCGTGATATCGTCGACCAGATCTGTGTGGGCTTCACACCACGAAAGTCCGGCGGGATCGGTTCTAAGCCTTTCCACCATGGCCATGCGTTGCTCAGCGATCTGATAAATTTGTTGTTCAGTGGATTCGGTCATATTAATGGGCGGTACCACTCTATCTAAGCAGGTAATGCATGGGTTCGTTTTCCACAAGGTGCATCAGCGTTGTATCTAAACTTCGATCGAGCATTGCCATTGCAGGAACCAACACAAATGTTAGCAGTAACCCGCCAATTCCAATAATCGCCCCCATCCTCCGTAACGTGATGCATAGTACTTGGGGCGTCGGTCGTTTTTGGACCAACCCATAGAGTGGGGCCAGGATAAACACCAAGCCAAGAATAATGACACTCAAGCCTGCAAAAAGTGATCCACGACCAAAAAACTCAGACGGAAAGCCAAGGATTGGTGCAAGCACTTTCCCCGCCGCCATCTGACCCACGGAGAACATCACAAGAGAGAGTGCAAAAAAAGATCCAATCGTCAGAATTACAAACGTGAAGAGAGGTCCTAAATCTCCTGACGCAGAAGAGCGGGTAGTGCGGGGACCCGTCGTGAGAAACGTAATGCTCAACGCAGTTGCCGCCGCGGCCCAAGGGGTGTGGGTAAGTTCATAAACCGCAGTTCCGAGTGCAAATCCCAATACCGTAGTTAAGATTGGGTTGAACATGGGCCATGACCCCGCAAACTTCTCTAGAAGCCTTCCCGCTCCCCAAAGAATGGCTCCTGCGATGGATGCAAGGAGAAAGGAACTCGCTGCGGAAGACGACGCCAAGCTTAGGATCGTCGCCAGTCTCGCCGCATCCTCTGGGTTCTCTCTTTGCGTTAAGACCTTCCAGGCTTCGTTGTTTCTAAATGTGGTTTGAGCCATCGTTGCTTCGTCAGTCCGATTGAGGGCGCGCAAGCTGTTTATCACACGATTCTGGCCCAGCAACAGGCGCTTAGGGTTATTTGTTCTCGTCATATCAGCAGGGTAAGCCGCCAATTCTATGATATTGGATCCGTATTGAGCGGCCTTCAGGGAGTGGCTACCATCTCGTAACAGTTGCCCGTTGAGAATAGTGGCGTAACGAATATCCAGGCTCTCACTGCTGTCCAAGTCGGCGTGAGTTAAGATTCCCCGGGCATAGCGCTCAATGGCCGCTCCCACGGTATCTCGGCGCTGGGAATAAAGATAGGCAAGTTGCCAAGCTTGCCCCACCCCGGTAAGCGCGGAGATCCGCCTTCTTGCCGCGAGGAGTCGGTCCGTTTGGTAATCCTGCCACGATGTTCGCTTTGCTGATGAGAGCCACGCTTGCTTACTTCGCTGAGACTGTCCTGAATCTACTAAAAGGACGGCGAGAATTTGCGACCAAAAGGCATTGTGCGGGTCGGTCCTAATGGCTTCTCGTACCACCAGGAAAGTCGCTCGGCGTTCTTCGGAGATAAGTCCGTCGTGCTCACCCATCTTTTCGATTGCGATTTGAACCCACAAACTGGCTTCAGCGAGGTTCTTAGGTGAACGAAGTGCGTTCGTTCGGGTATCCAAGCAAGATTCGATGGCCGCTGGAGAACTGGAGGTCATGCCACCCATCAAAAACGGTCGCGACGCCGGGTGGACGCATAGAGTAATGAACGCCCCTAGGCAGGTGCCGAGAAATGCTCTCCCCCAAGGGGTCATCGATTAAAGTGAGGCGGCTCGCTGAGACGCAGTGTTGGCAAGGTCAATCTTGGACTCTGAATCCGCCGCGCCTCGCTACCGGGTAAGTGGGCACTTTGAATGTTGACTGGTTTGGTAACCAAGCTCAGCCCGGCAAACAGGGTGAGGCAGGTGATGCACGCCGCCGCGATTGCAGGTGACCAATAGCGAAAACCTTCCTTGACCCGTTGAACTTTGACGCGTCGGATCACTCGCTCGTCAAAGTTTGGTTGAACTTCAACCTCAATGGATGCGCCTCTAAGCATGTTGAGAGCAAAGGTTGAGTTTCGCTCAGTGGCGGCACAACCGGCGCATTGTCCTCGGTGCATGGAAATAAACCGGCGTTCAGATTCGCACAAGTCGCGATCCAGGCGCTCATTAGAGAGATGACGAAACTTTGCGCAACCAAATTTCGGAAGGTTCACTCGCCAACCGCCTCCACCCACAGCTTGCGGAATTTCTCCCGGGCGGTGTGCAGGCGAGATCGCACCGTGCCGATGGGTACGTGCATCACTTCGGCTACTTCTTCATAACTCAGCTGTTCCATCTCACGCAAAATAAGCGTGGTTCTGAGGTCGGCCGGCATGAGTGCCAAAAGTTTTTCTATGACCACCCGGTTTTCCACGCAACCGCCCTGGTGAGGTTCAGAACAATCAAATTCAACCAGTTCCGCTCGCTTAAGCCGTAGCCGATCCATGCAGAGCCGAACGCAGATTCGGTAGAGGTAGCCACTAAATGCTCGGTCGTCGCGCAGTTTGGTGATTTCTCTAAATGCTTTAAGGAAAGCTTCCTGGGCCACATCTTCCGCTTCGTGGCGGTCCCTCAGTAAGTTAGTTGCCGTTCTTACGAGGCGGATTCGGTGCTTTGCGATGAGGTATCCCAGCGCGGTTTCGTCGCCCAGGCGACATCGGCTAACCCAGTAACGTTCTTGTACTGCCGGGTCGAACGTAGGTGATGGAACTGCGGTGGTTGTAAACATGCCTTTCTGCGCCTTAGCTCTACTGTACACGACGTAGGCCAATAGACCCAAAGTTCTCCGAATTTGGGTTCATTGGCAAACGACGGTAAACTTCCCGGTGATGTCCCTCTTCTGGGTGGCGCCCGCGGTGATGTTAGGCCTTCATCATTTTGCCAATACAACCCCAAATCAGGCGACGGTTCAGCCCGAAGACCTTGAGTTTGAAGTCAAGGCGAAAACGGTTAACCGAAATATTGCGACCGAAACAACCACGTTTTCTGATGGCGTAGTTGCCATCTACGGTCCCACCACCATTCACGCAGATCGGTTGGTGGTCTCACTAAAAAAGGGATCGGAACACGCGGTGGCAACGGGACACGTACGGCTGGACGACCCCGACGGTCAAATATCCGCCGATATTCTCGACCTCAATTTGGATGGTGGGCGTCACGGCGTGGCCACCAACGTGATGGCTACGATTGCGGGAGCAAAGCTTACGGCCAAGAGAGCGGACATCACGCCAAAGTTGTGGACTCTTAGTGACGTTACTCTGACTACCTGCCGAAACCGAATTCCGCTTTACTCGGTTTTCACTAAAGAACTCACCGTGGTCCCGGGTCGGCGAGGACGGGCCAAGTCGCCAGAACTCTCACTTTTTGGCAACCACATTCTAACCATTCCCACTCAGAATTTTACTTTGGATCGTCGGACCATTGGCTTCCGTCCGCCGAGCTTTTCCTATCGGAAGGATCGTGGTTTAGGGGTGGCTTGGGCAAGTGGGATTCTGCTAGACGAGCAAACCGGAGTAGGGGCAAATTTTGCCGCTTTTCCTAACTCTTTTCCCGGATACAGTGCCCAGATTTCTCGCACATGGATTCCGGCTGAACTCGCCGAAGGCCTTATATCCCCACGTTCAGAATTGGCAGAACGATTTGCCAATGGGTATTTAGACAGTATAGAGACGTCTTCTCCTGAATCTGAATCCCAGACATTGCGCTCTCCCCGAAAGAGCGTCAGCTTTGGATCAAGTTGGAATCAGGGGGTAAATCGCGGTTCTTCCAGCCTTTTCTATTCGAAGGCGGCAGAATTGTCCGGAGAAATCGGAGGGGTGGCCGGCGCCTTTGGATATATGACTGAACTTAGGGTTCAAACCATCCGTGTTCAGCATGGTCCTTGGCTCACCCGGAGTGTCATGACCGCCGCCGTGGGTTCGCCCATCGTTCATGTCACGCGGGACCTTGAAACCTGGGCACGCCTAGATGCCGAAGGTTATTTGGGCCCTCACAAGTCAGGTTGGGTTCGCGGGACGGCCGGTTTGGCTTACTCCCCGTTTCCCCAGATTCGCCTATCGGGAGGATTGTATTCCGGACGGGATTTCGGTCGGCCTGAATTTGGCATTGATCGACTGGACTTTGGGGCTGGCTACATGATCAGGGCAGACTTTAACCTGGGACCTACCAAGTTCACCTTGATTAACAAGCGAGACGGCAAACTGGGTTGGTGGGACAGGGAATATTCCGCGTCTCAAGTGGTGGGCTGTTTAGAGCCGTTTGTCGCCTATCGAAAGAGTCCCGCGGATTACAGAATTGGAGTCAAGATACGACTGGATCAGTTCATAGATGTTTTGCAAGCCAGAACGTTCAAGAGAACTCAGCCGGCTAAGCACATCATTAGTCAACAAACTCCCCCATTCAAAGACCAGAACTAGTGGTAGCCGGGTCAACCGGTGGGAGCTAGGTGCGATAACGGAGTAATCTATGGGTACGAATGCGCTATATCCTAGACGAGCAACAGTGTAAGAATCTGCAGGTCTCGTCACGCCGAGAATGGTTGCTCACCAACGGAATTGGCGGGTTTGCGATGGGAACGGTGAGCGGCATCAACACGCGCCGCTACCACGGTCAGTTAGTGGCCGCCATCAATCCACCCACTGACCGAATGGTGTTACTCGCGGCGATGGACGAGATGATTCAGATTGGGGGGAATCCGATCGGAATTTCGGCCAATCAGTATCCGGGAGCGGTTTATCCCGAGGGCTATCTTTATCTCAATTGTTTTAAAACGGATGGGAACGTTGCCACCTGGAACTATCGTGTGTCGGGAGCGGATGTAGAGAAGTGCTTGGCCATTCATCCGGGAAACAACGCGGTGACCATTCGTTACCGAAACGTAGGGAGGGTGCCGTTTACGCTCACGCTAAGGCCGCTGGTGAGCCACAAGAGTTATCACGAAAACTTTACCGAGCGTGCCGATTACCCTCACGACATTGGATTCTATGCGGACGAAACCCGAATCGAAGATCGATTAGTTACGCTCTACTTGGCACATCCCAACAGCCGGCGCCAGCCTGTACAGGGTTGGTATTACCGGTTTGACCACATGAGGGAGACCGAGCGTGGGCTAGATCCGCGCGATGATCTTTACTGCCCGTGCGAACTCACCTACGATTTGGCGCCCGGTGAAATGGTCTCGCTCACGGCGGCGGATGAGCCTCGCATCGCTCCAATTGAGATTTCGGACGACACATCAAAATCGGAATATCGACTGACCCCGTGCCTCAAGGATGGTGCGCTCCCCTTCATCGTAAAGACGCAGCACCGAACGTCCATCATTGCCGGCTACCCGTGGTTTACAGACTGGGGGCGAGACACGATGATAAGCCTTCCTGGCATCTGCCTTTGTACCGGGAAATTTTCTGAAGCCAGGCAGATCCTTACTGATTTTGCGTCTCAGCTTCATCAAGGCCTGCTTCCCAATCGGTTTGTGGACCATGGCGACCAGCCCGATACAAACACGGTGGATGCTACGCTTTGGTTTGCCAACGCGATTTACCGCACCCTGAACGCGGAGTGGAATCAAGAATTTGCGGTTCTGATGGGCAAGGCTCTAGAAGAAGTCTACGCTTGGCATGTCAAAGGCACGCTGTTCGGAATTAAAGTTGATCCCGAAGATGGCCTGCTAACCCAGGGAGCCCCCGGAGTTCAGTTAACGTGGATGGATGCCAAAGTGGGCGACTGGGTAGTCACCCCCCGACACGGCAAGCCGGTGGAAATTAACGGGTTGTGGATTAACGCCCTCATGGTAATGCACTGGCTGGAAGAGCGCCTTGACAGAACGCCAAAACCCAAATCCAAGTACCTCGCAGACGCTCTGAAAGCGCAAAAGAGCTTTGAACTGAAGTTCTGGCACAACGCGCGCGGACACTACTTAGACACCGTAGATCCCGACGATGCTTCGCTCAGGCCAAACATGATCATCGCCCTGTCGCTCCCGTTTGTGGAGGTCAATCCAGTGCACGCCAAAATGGCACTGGCGGTGGCGGCCAAAGAGTTGCTCACTCCCATGGGCCTCCGCACTCTGGGGCCAAATGAGCCTAATTACCGGGGCCGGTATGGAGGGTCTTTGCCCGAGATGGATGCCGCCTACCACCAGGGTACGGCTTGGCCGTGGCTCTTGGGGCCTTATGTTACGGCGCTAGTTAGGTACACCGGAGATAAGGTTGAAGCCAAACGGATTCTGCGAAATGTGAAGAACATGCTCACCGAATACGGAGTTGGTGGAGTTGCCGAAGTTTACGATGGCGACGAACCCCAGCGACCGGGAGGGTGCCCGTGGCAGGCGTGGAGTTCGGCCGAGATCCTGAGAGCATGGGTGGAAGATGTGGGTGGCGACTAACGCTTTATCCCACTTGCAGGCATATTTGCCTGCGACGATCTGTGCATTCCTATCGTCTGTTTGTGTGGTGTCTCCATCCAACGCGATGGGCTGAACGATGATTCAATGCCCATGGGCTTGAGGCCCTCCAAGAGAGTCTTGTGGCTCCATGAGGGCCACTTCTGAGCGAAATCTGCATTCAAAAACCTTAATGAGCCGACCGTTTTGCCACATTCATAACCACACCGAATATTCCTTGCTGGACGGCGCCAACCGCATTCCAGACATGGTAGATCGCGCAGGTGAACTGGGCATGAACGCCTTGGCCATCACCGACCACGGTGTGATGTTTGGCGTAATGGAATTCTATCTGGAGTGCAAAAAGAAGGGAATCAAACCGATTTTGGGGGTTGAGGCTTACGTGGCCCCTCAAGGTATTGCCAAGCGAGGAGCAAGGGCAGACAACGAAAATTTTCACCTCCTACTCTTAGCTAAAGACCTTGAGGGATACCGCAACCTCTGTCGGCTTTCTTCCATCGCTGCGTTGGAGGGTTACTACTACAAACCTCGAATTGACCACGACCTTCTGCGAAAATACAGCAAGGGATTGATTGGCACCAGTGCGTGCTTGGGTAGCGAAATATGCGAGGAACTTACCCGTGGCAACTACGAAAAGGCCCAGTACACCGCGGGAATGTACGCCGAAATCTTTGGTGAAGGAAACTTCTTCATTGAGTTGCAGGATCACCGCATTCCTGAGCAAGCCAACATCAAAGATTCGCTTATCAAGATCGCCCGTGATCTAAAGCTTCCGTTAGTGGCCACCAACGATGCGCACTACTTGTGCAAAGGGGATTCCATTCCCCACGACGTCTTGCTCTGTATCCAGACCGGAGCGCTGGTTCAAGACGAAAAGCGAATGCGGTTTCCCACCGAAGAGTTCTACATCAAGAGTCCGGATGAGATGTCCGCGCTGTTCAAAGACACCCTCGATGCCATCGAAAACACCCAGATGATCGCGGAAATGTGCGACGTGGAGTTGGACAAGCAACGTGCTCCCATGCCGCAGCCCGACCTACCCGAAGGCGTTGACTCTTTGCAATTCCTGAGAGACTCCGCCAAGCAAGGACTTTTCAAGCGGGTTGCGGAGCCAGAACGTTATTTGGATCGCTTGGAATACGAACTTGGCGTCATCGAGAAGACCGGGTTTAGCGATTATATTTTGTTGGTCAAAGAGTTTGCCCAAGCTACTAGGGATCGAGGAATTTTCTTTGGCGTGCGAGGCTCCGCGGCCGGGTCGTTGGTTTCCTATTGCGTAGGTATTACGGATGTAGACCCCGTTGAATATGACTTAACGTTTGAACGGTTCTTGAATCCAGAACGCATCTCCATGCCGGATATTGACATGGACTTTGAAGATGCCCGTAGGGATGAGATCATCCAGTGGGTCACCGAGAAGTACGGGAAAGACCACGTGGCCCAGATCGTCACCTTTGGCACCCTGGGCGCCAAGGCGGCGATTAAAGACTGCGGCAGGGTCCAGGGTTATTCTCCTCAGGAAACAGACCGACTTACCAAGACAATCCCTACGCTTCCCGGCTGGACTCTGGACCGTGCCTACAAGGAGATCACGGAGTTCCGCCAAATGGTGGATGCCGATGCGCGGATGACCGAACTGTTCCGTACCGCCAAATCCGTAGAGGGCATCTCAAGAAATGCGGGGGTTCACGCGGCGGGCGTGGTTATAAGCCGAGACCCGCTAGTGGACTATGTTCCGCTGTACCGGGGCAACGATGGTCAAGCGGTCACCGCCTACGAAATGGGAATTCTTGAGAAGATCGGCTTGCTCAAGATGGACTTTCTTGGCCTGTCTAACCTTACGGTTCTCGCCCGATGCGTAGACAACATTCACCAAACCCGAGCCGCAATGGGCGGGGAAGCGGTTCCTTTCGAAATCAGTCAGATTCCCCTTGACGACACCAAGACTTACGACATGTTGGGTCGAGGAGAAACCATCGGCGTCTTCCAGCTAGAGGGCGGAGGCATGACCCGCTGGGTTCAGCAACTTAAGCCTTCAACGGTCCGAGAACTCGCGGCGATGATCGCGCTCTACCGACCGGGTCCGATGGAGCACATCCCTCGCTTTATCGATACGAAGTTTGGTCGGATAAAACCGGAATTCTTGAACGAGAGAATGCGGCCGATTCTGGAAGAGACCTACGGAATCATTGTTTACCAAGACCAAGTTCTCAAACTGGTTCAGGCCTTGGCTGGGTTTAGCCTGGGTAAGGCAGACATCCTTAGGCGGGCCATGGGAAAGAAAGACGCCAAGGCGATGGCCGGTATGAAGGCGGAATTCTTCGAGGGGTCGGCCGCGATTGACATCACCCGGGAAACCGCCGAAAAGATTTGGGAATTGCTCCTTCCGTTTGCGGGCTACGCCTTTAACAAGGCGCACGCGGTTTGCTACTCCTTGCTGGCTTATCAAACGGGCTACCTTAAAGCCAACTATCCGGTTGAATACATGGCCGCACTTTTGAGTGTGTACCTTTCCAAAGAGGAAAAGGTCGCGTCGTGTATAGAAGAGTGTCGTCGGCAAAAGATCAAGGTGTTACCACCCGATGTGAATCAGTCCATCGGCGGATTCTCCCTAGAAAAACAAGGGGGATCGGTCATTAGATTTGGCCTTACCGCCATTAAGGGCGTGGGCGAGGGCGTGGTGGAAGGCATCATCGCAGAGCGCAAGGAGGGTGGACCTTACAAGAATCTCTTTGAGTTCTGCGACCGAACAAAGCCGCACGGCCTAAACCGGACCGCAATGGATGCTTTGGTTCGGGCGGGAGCGCTGGATCACATAGAACCCAACCGAAGAAGACTCCTTAACCACACCGAGGCTGCGTTGCAGTACGCAGAATCCCAAAACCGATCCCGTCTGGCGGGTCAAGATTCGCTGTTTGGCGGTCAGACCGGTCCTCAGTCGGTGAGTTACCCCATCCTTCCAGATTGCCCCGCGCCATCTCGATCTGAGCGTCTGGCCATGGAAAAGGAAGTCATGGGAATCTACGTCTCCGATCACCCCCTTCGCGGCCACGAGCGCACGCTTCAGCAGGCGAGTTCTCACGGTTGTGGTGTGGTGGCGGAGTTAGAAGAAAACACGGGCATTAGGTTGGCCGGAGTCATCGCGGGCCTTAAGCCGGTGGTGACAAAGAAGGGAGACCGCATGGCTACCTTTGTTTTGGAAGACTTTACCGGTCAAACTTCGCTTGTTGTGTATCCCAAGACGTACGACAAATTCAGTGATCGCTTGGTCAAAGACACCATTGTTCAAGTTATCGGCACCGTAACCGCCGGACGGACCGAAGGGTCCCGCGAAGTGCGGGTGGAGGAAATTAAGCCCCTAGAAGCTAGTCTCGACATTGCGTTCGCTGACGCATCGAATTCCGCGGGCACCGTGACTTTGCAGATGAGAAAAGCCACGGAGACCCAACTACGCCGGTTAAGACACGTGATTGATGATCATCCGGGTGACTATGAGATGATGCTCCACATCATTACCGGCAACGACAATATCCCCGTTGTGTTGGTTCAGCATGTGAACCCGGTTGACACGTTTAAGAAGGCAATTCAGGATCTTTTGCCGGGTAGCCTCTTAGAAACTCAGGCTGCGGGCCATATGTAGATTGGTACGGCTCCGAATTAAGGAAAATTAAACTGTTGAACATTACCAAGATGACGTTGTGCGTATTGGCCTCGTGGGTGGCGTTGGCCCAAGCGGGTGTCTCCAAAATTGATGCGTTTGACGCCGCCCATGCCGATATTGCGCTTATGCAATCTAAGCCCATTCAGCGAGAAATGGGGATTACCGAAGCCCAACGCGGCCGAATGAACGGATTTGCCGACGCTCATAGAAACCGATTGAAAGCTTACGCTGCCAAGTTAAAAGCGCAGGGCAAAGACCCGCGGTCGGTGTCCCGGACCGATCCCATGATCATTTCTTCTTTCAAAGCCCTGCAAGGTGGCATATTGGGGGTATTGTCCCCCAAGCAGGTGACACGGCTGAGGCAATTAACCCTGCAGAGAATGGGAACCGGAGCCGCGATTGAAACCGGAGTGGCCGCTCGGCTGGGAATCACCGCATCTTCTCTTAAAAAAATGCGTGCGGTGTACGCCGAAGGCGGTTCGAAAATTCAGGGCATTGAACGCGGAATTACCGCTCCGATCATGGCCAAATACAAAGACGTGAAGCCAAAGAGTCAAGCCGAAGCAGACCGGCTTCAATCCTCGGTTCGTAGTGAACTAGATGCCGTTAGCCGCAAAGCTAGACCAAGGCTGGATGCCATCTCTGCGGATATGTCCGCTCGGATATTAGGAATGATGTCCGCAAGCCAGAGGAAGGCTTTTCATGAGTTGGTCGGTGCGCCGTATAAACCTTCCCGGAGATGAGAAAATTATCGCTCCGAACTTGCTTGTCTTTGGCAATTCTTGCGGGATTTGTCGTTGGATGGTCTCAAAGGATTCCTTCTGATGAATACTTCTCGCTTGACCAAGCCGCGGCATTTCTGCTTTCTGATGGAGAAGTGGCAAAGGAACTTGCCCTTTCTGAGGCCCAAGAGGTAGTGCTTACTCATTGTAGAGAGGTCCA
>JBBQUZ010000068.1:0-19515 GCA_038212035.1 Fimbriimonadales bacterium | reverse complement strand
CGAGCTAGACCGGCTGATGAGCCTAAATGCGGTTCCTTTGGCTTCTACCTTGTCCAATTTGGTGGCGGTCCAATTCGGCATATTTTCGTGGGTTCGGTCGATATAGAAGTCGGCAATGGCCTCGGTTTTTAGGTCAGGGGTGGGATTGAAATCCGCGATGATCTGGTTGACCGCGCCTCTTAACAGCGCATGGTCTTTTTTGTTTTGAAACAGAAAAATGGTTTGGGGTCCGTGAGGTATGGCAACCCAATCGGGGTTTGGCTTCCCGTATTTGATCGCGAAGTTCGCGGATTCATCGTGCAGCTGGGAAATTTGACGGGCTCGAACGATGCCAACTCCCGCGACACTTACCAACAACACCGCCAACGCGGTTGAGAAGCTAATCCTAAATCGACGTGGCTTGGATGTTTCCATGATGCATTGTACGATGGCGGCGTCCGTAGAGGTGCGAGTATTTTGGAAGACGCCGATTCACTGCACTGCGTCTGGGACCAGTAACCCATTTATTGGGCGAGAAATTGGCCTCAGAGGTGACTTTCAGTTATGTGGAGGTCGGTGAGTTCGTCGAGGGAAAGGAGCTGATCCAGTTCTGCTTCGGAAGCCAAGCGGAACCGAGCGAACACTTTTTCACGCTCTTCTCGTTGCTTGGTTCTAAGCTCACGGCGAACTTTTCCTTCCAAAAAGCTGAGCTTTTCTGCCTTCGTTTCGCAGATCAGACGCGGCACCGCGGTGGGCTTATTGTCTTTGATTGCCACCATTGTGACGCGGGCCGTATTGGTGTGACGCTTCGTTCGACGAAAAATATGTTCGGCGTGCACTTCAATGGTTACTTCAATGCTTGTGCGCCCCACGTAGGAAACAATGCCCTCTAGCGTGATTAACTCTCCTACTTCAATCGCCTCGTGAAAGTCCACTCGGTCAAAACTGGCCGTGACACACACCTCACCGGAGAATCGGGCAGCCGTGGTGTAGGCGCACAGATCAATCAAAGATAAGAGTCGACCGCCGAAGACCTTGCCCAGGAAATTTGCGTCGTTTGGCGTCATGATCTCGCTCATGATCGTACGGGTGGCAGACACGGGCTGAGCGTTTGTCATTGAGGCGAGTATGGGGGCAATACTGGGTGGCTTACTAACGCTGATAAACTCGAACGTAATCGATTTCATAACGGGCAGGAAAGATGGACGGGTCAATGCCATGCTGGCCGCCCCAATCGCCCCCAATGGCGAGGTTGAGGAGGATGAAGTGGGGTTGGTCAAACACCCACTTGGCTTCGGTGGTGTTGACTTTATCAAACGTAAAGACACTCGCTCCGTCAAAGAACCACTCAATGCGGTCTGTCGACCACTCTATCGCGTAGGTGTGAAAAGCTTCCCAGAGCTTGGGCGCAACAACCGATTTTCCGGATTGAGCATGGGTTTCTAATTGGGGATTTTTGCCAATAGAGTGCACGGTGAAAACGGCCTTCGCCGGCTCAAATCCCACGTTCTCCATGATATCGATCTCGCCGCACTTGGGCCATCCAATCGTATCAATGCGGTCGCCAAGGGTCCAGAAAGCGGGCCACGTTCCTATGCCGGTGGGAACCTTTACCCTGGCTTCAAATCGGCCGTACTTCCAACTGGCCTTCCCCTGGGTTTTCAAACGCGCCGAGGTGATTTCGTGGCCATCAAATCCGTCTTTCCTGGCTTCGATGATTAACTTGCCATTCTCAACCCGGGCGTTCTCCGGCCGATTGGCGACGTAAAATTGTTTCTCGTGGTTAGCAATATATCCCACATCGTAGGTCCACTTCTTCGGGTTGGGCGGCCCATTGTGATCAAACTCGTCATGCCAAACCAGAGTCCATGGCGCGATAAGAGTTATGAGAGATGCGTAGACCATTGCAGCATACATTTGGATTAGGATACTCGGAAGGCGAAGCCGGGTATCATTCTAAGTCGCCCGGGTGATGCTTCCCCCTCTCCTGCAGGCTAAATAAGCGAGAATTTCATGGCAAAGCGCATTACCCACAACATCAAACTGAACATTCCTGCGGGCAAAGGGACGCCCGCTCCTCCCGTTGGCCCCGCCCTTGGTCAGGCCGGCATCAACATGATGGAGTTCCTCAAGAAGTTCAACGAGCAGACGGCTCCCCAAATGGGATTCGTAATGCCGGTTGAGATCACGGTATTTGAGGACCGATCTTACGTTTTTCAAATCAAGCAACCGTTGACCACCGACCTCATCAAGCGAGCGGCGGGCATTGAGCGCGGCGCGGCAAATCCTAAAACAGATAAAGCCGGGGTACTGACTCAAGAAAAGTTGCGAGACGTTGCCAAACTCAAAATGGCGGATCTTAACACCACCGACGAAGAGATGGCCATGAGAATTGTTGCCGGTGCCGCACGATCCATGGGCGTTCGAATCGAAGGCTGATTTACGATTTGGTGCTTAACGCAGAATAGTTCACGGGCACGTCGGCTGTTTTCTTCGGAATAATCCCTGGAAGGCATTCATAGAATAGCCTTCCAGGTTTTTTAGTGTCCGGCTCGCCCATGAGTCTTAGGTCCTGATTTGGAAGGCAGCCTCGATAAACCGCGGGATAATCCAGGTTCCGAATGGTTCGATCTGGTCTGACATGCAATACTCAACCGGATGGGGTTGTGAATTTGAGCCACCCGAACTCGAACCAGATTTCCCCGCAACGTTGCCACGAAACGTAACACTTTCTTAAGAGTCAAAGTAATAGAAGTTAGTTGCCGATAATGAAAAGAGATATGCGCCAGTTTCGGTCCTTGTTTGCCTGGCTCCTGATGGCTACTACAACGGTAGCCTTTGGTCAAGTTGAGAATTCTGCCCACGCGCCTTCTCAGGCGGCGGCGGACGTGCTCAGAGACTTTACCGGGGCAGACGGGGCCTTCTTGGCGGCTGGTTTGGTTAAAGATAGTTTTTCTAAAGACAATTTGGCCACGTTGATTCAGTACCCCTCCGATGAAATCGTGGTGCTGGCCCTTACCGCCTCTCAGATTAGGCAAGCAATGGAACGATCATTGTCGCTGTATCCTCAGCCCAACACCAGCTTCCTTCAGATATCCGGGTTTGAAGTGACTTTTAGTAAAAACGCCGCACCTAATAATCGGGTCATCTCAATTACCTCCGCGGGTAACAAGCTAGACGAAGCCAAGATTTACCATATTGCCATGCCATCGTCT
Source organism: Fimbriimonadales bacterium (assembly GCA_038212035.1). Taxonomy (GTDB): domain Bacteria; phylum Armatimonadota; class Fimbriimonadia; order Fimbriimonadales; family Fimbriimonadaceae; genus Fimbriimonas. The sequence goes on along the minus strand of JBBQUZ010000068.1, from coordinate 16,321 downwards.
TTGGGCCGGGGTGGTCTGGGTTATTTCAAAATTTGGGACAAGTCTAAAATCATAAAGACGTACGAAAAAGTGACGGTTGAATCAGTCTTAGAAGGCAAAAAGAGCACAGAAACTGCGCCTCGCTGGATTCCTCAGAACTGACGCAGTTATCTGGGTGGGTATTGTTGTTTTACTGTGAAAGCACTCACGATTTCTGCCTGCGCATTTGCCTTGACCTTTCTGATGGGTCGTGCCCTAGGCTCTCCAGTCCCCGCCCTTAAATTCGATTCGGGCAAAGCATGGAATCTTCTTAACCGGCAGGTGGAATTTGGACCGCGCAAACCAGGAACCCCAAGTCACATTAACTGCCGGGACTTCCTCAAAGATGAACTGAGCAAGTCATGTGAAAACGTTCGGCTTCAAGAATTTTCACATCGCTGGTCTTCTACGGGGCAAGGCGTGACGATGTGGAACATTGTGGGGGAGCAGAACTGGAAGACCGCCAAGGTGAGAGTTGCCCTTTTCGCCCATTGGGATACGCGACCCACTGCCGATCAGGAAACCGATGAAGACGCGCGCAAACAACCGATTCCGGGGGCGAACGACGGCGCGAGTGGCGTGGCCGTCCTTCTTGAACTCGGGCGAGCGATTAAAAATGCTCATCCCGATGTGGGGATTTTGTACGTGCTTACAGACGGTGAGGATCTAGGACCGGGCCTAGATGAAATGTTTCTGGGCGCTCGGGCGTTCGCGCGAACGATGAGCCAGCCCAAAGCCAATTACGGAATTCTGTTGGACATGATTGGGGATAAGGATCTTCGGGTGCCCAAAGAGCCAAATAGTCAATATTTTGCGCCAGACTTAGAGCGGGCGCTTTACCGGCATGCCGCAGAGGTTGGCTTGGGGGAAACGTTTCCCTCGGTGATGGGGCCGGAAATAGAAGACGACCACCTTGCCATTTGCCAAGCCGGAGTGCCGACGATTGACCTCATTGATTTCACCTATCCCTCTTGGCACACTCTGGCCGACACGCCCGACAAGTGTTCTGCAGAGTCATTAGGCAAGGTCGGAAAGTTGTTAGAGACATGGCTAACCAAGTCACCGGCGTGGGTTCCGCCCGTCCGGAATTGACGGCGCACTGACCTTTTGAGGAGTGTCCGTCGGGTCACCGCAGGCTCGCATGGAGGGGGTAGGGCTTTCTGACTTCCTCTCCCCCAGTTTTCCGAAACTGGGGGAGAAGATTTAGTTCATAGACGTTTCGTTAGGCCCCGTTAGCCCCCTTTTCACTTCTGGTTGTGACGGAGGCGCAAACCGCCAATGCAATTTAGCCCGTCGAGGACAAAATAGACGTACATGAGGCCTGAGGCCCGAGGCCCGAGGCCCGAGGACTGAGGACTGAGAACCGAAGACTGAAGACTGAAGACTGACAACAGGGCTTTTGGACTTACTCACCCTTGCCGTTGGTGCGGTTCTGGTATTGGATGGTCATTGCAAGCCCGATGGCGAGGCCAACCACCGCGAGGATGCCTTTCCAGATCGTGGTGTGCAACTGATTGTCGATGACCCAACCGATGGCGACGCCGGCCATCGGAAGGCCAATAATCATGTACGCCATCGCTAAACCCAAACCTAAGCCTCGGGCGCTACTCTGATCGGAAAGGTTTTCCTTTAGTTTGACCTTGGCTTGGTTATCTCTGATCGCTTTACCGGCTTGGGCGCGCTGGTCTAGAATGCGCAGTTCTTCATCTAACTTAGTTAGCTCGGGCGAGCCACCGGAGGGTGGCATTTCCAAATCTTGCGTTTCGGGGAGCGGCATGTGGGAAAGTTCTTGGCGAACTCGCTCAAAGCGGGTTCGAATATCTTCGTCGTCCCGGAGTTTCAGAACAGGTTCAGGATCAGGCACTTTCCCATCGTCGGGCATGTTTTAGCCTACCCGGGAGAGCGTTTCCCAAGGTCAGATTAGTCCCGAGGGAGTTCATACTTAACGGGTGGCACAGGGACTTGATACCGAGGTTCAGTTTCTTAAGGGCGTGGGGCCAAGGTTTGCTCCGGGCTTGGCCAAACTTGGCCTGCAAACGGTGCAAGATGTGCTTTGGGCAATTCCGCGTCGGTACGAAGACCGCCGAAATATTCCTCCCATTGCGTTTGCCCGCCCGGGCGACTGGGTGACCATTATCGGAACCGTATCTCACATGGAATCTCGGCCATTGCGCGGCGGAATGCTTTTGCTCAAGGCATACGTTAGAGACTCCTCCGGAATGATAGCGCTTACGTGGTTTAACCAGCCCTGGATCCAGCGGACGTTGGAGAAGTACGAGGGGCAGGTTGTTGCCTACGGGCAAGTCAAGGATGGAAACCGCTATCCCGAGATGGCGTCACCGGAGTGGGAAACTTTGGGAGAAGGTGATGATCCGGAAGACTTTGCAAAAATCGTTCCCGTATATCCGCTTAAAGAAGGGGTGACTCAAAAGACAATGCGCAAAGCCGCTCGATCAGCGGTGAGAGACTTCATTGACTTTGTGGAGGATCCTCTGCCGCAATCATTACGCGAGCGTGAGAAGATTCGCGGGCTACGGTGGTGCCTCAAGCAGATCCATGAGCCGGATACGGAGGTGGATCGTTTAGAAGCGCGGCGGCGGCTAGTATTTGAGGAGTTCTTTTACCTCCAGGTTGGATTGGCGATGCGTCGGGCCGAGGTGATGGAGTCCCTGGGAATCGCGTTTCCGGTGGATGATTTATTGGCGGGCCGCACCATCTTTGACGCCCTCCCCGCCGTGCCTACACCCCCCGAGCTTGGAACCAAGAAACGTCGAGCCTCGGTGGTTAAGCCAGACTTAGCGCCTACTCATTTATTTGAAGAAGGTGAGCGTTCCCGCCGAGATGGCGAACCCCTTTTGGCCCAAGTGGAACGCATGCTTCCATTTACCTTGACCGGCGCCCAGCAGCGCGTAGTCCACGAGATTTGGGACGATATGAAAGCGCCTCATCCCATGAATCGGTTGCTTCAGGGAGACGTGGGGAGCGGAAAAACCGCAGTGGCTGCGTGCGCAATGTTGGCGGCAGTGCGGTCTGGGTACCAGGCCGCGCTGATGGCCCCCACGGAGATTCTGGCCGAGCAGCACGCCGTGAATCTGCGGCAACTGTTTTCTAAGTTGGATATAGAGGTTGAACTCATGGTGGGCAAGCTGACCATGGTGCAAAAGCGCCGGGCGTTAGAGCGAGTTCGGTTAGGACAGGCGTGGATTGCGGTAGGGACCCACGCTTTGATTCAAGAAGGCGTGGAATTTCGCCGGTTGGGGCTGGCGGTGATTGATGAACAACACCGATTTGGCGTACTTCAACGGGCGGCATTGCGAGAAAAAGGAATGGGCCAACCGGATGTGCTGGTGATGACGGCAACTCCGATTCCGCGAACGCTGACCATGACGGTCTACGGCGACCTCAGTTCGTCAATTATCGATGAACTTCCTCCGGGAAGGAAGCCGATTAAGACCCACTGGAAATCGGCGGCGGAGCGAAAGCCGGTCTATGCGAGTGTGCGAAAACTCGTTGAAGAGGGGAGGCAGGCGTATTTTGTTTGCCCCATGGTAAGCGAGAGCGAGAAGATGTTGGCCCAAGCGGCGGAAGATCTATACCAACATCTTTCGGAAGAAGCCTTCTCCGGAATTCCGGTTGGGTTGTTGCACGGCCAGATGAAGTCGGCGGAGAAAGAATTGGTTATGAACCAGTTTAGGACCGGAGACTTACGCATATTAGTCGCCACTACGGTGATTGAAGTGGGGGTTGACGTACCCAACGCTTCGGTTATGGTGATTGAAGACGCCAATCGGTTTGGCCTCGCCCAGTTGCATCAATTGCGCGGGCGGGTGGGCCGGGGCGACCAGCAGAGCTTTTGCATCCTTATCGCCGACGTAAAATCAGACGAGGCCCGAACCAGAATGGAAGTGATGGTCCGAACTACCGATGGCTTTGAAATCTCGGAAGAGGACCTCAAGTTGCGTGGGCCCGGAATGATTACGGGCACCCAACAATCCGGTGCGGCCGATTTTAGAATTGCCGACTTGTTGCAAGACAGTCGCCTTCTGGAAGTTGCTCGGCAGGCGGCCATTCGGTTGATTGCGGATGACCCGAGTCTTAGTCAACCAGAACACCAAGGGATCCTGGAGAAAGTGGGCGAGAAACGCGGTCAGATGGCGATGGTTTCTATTTCCTAACGTAATGCAACGGGCGGCGATAACGTAAGATCATAGGACATGATGAATGCAATGGGTTCGCCTCAACTAACCGTCCGCGAGCTCGCCGCCGAGCTCAGCGGTCCTACTCCACCGCAAATTCTCGACGTTCGAGAGGCTCACGAGCTTGCGATGAGCGCCCTGCCCAATGTCGTTCACATTCCCATTGACCAATTGGAGAGCCGCCTGTCGGAGCTGGACCCCAACCAGGATTGGGTGGTCCTGTGCCGAAGCGGAATGCGGAGCGCTCACGGAACTCAGGTCATGCTGCGCGCCGGCTTCACAAAAGTGCGAAATATTGTCGGCGGAATTAACGCATACGCAACCGAGATTGATCGCTCCCTTACCGTTTATTGAGTTTTTGCGAGTTAGAGTCTCCTCTAAACAGCAGGACAAAATTCCGCCGTCTCGCCGCTATGTTAGCTTTTCATGCGCGGTAGCTTTGCGTTTCAAGTGCGCTGAAATTATAGGATCTACGCTATTCATAGTGGAAGCGGACTCCTGCCCGAGCGGCGGTAGACATCACGGCTACTTTAAGCCGATCTCGCGGAAAACTATTTGATAAACGTCTTTAGGAAATTCCGAGTGGTGATGATCGTTTAGCAATTTCTTTTCAAGCCTTCTGCCTGTAACCTCGAGAGTTTTAGGGCTAGTCCACCGCAGGTCGACAAATTCTCCAGTTGTGTCGTAGATTACGCCCGCAGGCTTCTGAATCCACTCTCTGCTCTCAAACTCAAGAGCGTCATAGGGAGGCTGACCTCTTGCACAGCCAGAGCCACTACTGATTAAGATTGCCTTGACATTACCATCTGGAGAAACTGCCTGGCAATCCGAAGAGCTCAGGAATGGACCCTGACAAGTATGAAGGTAAAAGAATGCAAAAGATGCGATCACGATGAACGGACTGGCCTTGCGTAACCGCTGCCAATTTATCTCTCGCACTTAATCGCCACCTCCGCTACCAATCAACGGTCCAAGAAGGTCTATTCCATTCTGGGGCGATGGTGCAGAAAGCCCGCAGTGATGAAGCAATGTAGTCACAAAGTTTTGGCAATTATGATTTATGATGTTGTGCGGAGGGGATAGTTGAAGAATTGGAGCGAACATAACCACATCCTGTAGTTAATTCTGGATTTCCGGGTGTGAATCGTAAAGAGCCACTTTGATGTTATACTATTTCTATGAATATTGTTGCGATTCAATTTCGATCTACCCTGCGATTTATTATACCAGGCGTAATATTAATAAGTATGGTACTAGGATGCGGGGGGGGCTGGAACTAGTACAGTTCAAGATTTAACCGTGTATGTTGACGCAAGTTCAACCGGATCAAAGCCAGACGGCACTATAAAATCACCATTTAAGAGCCTCACGGATGCAACCAAGCACGCTGTCGCGCACAGTTTGACCGACATTAAAGTCGCGAGTGGGACGTATATGCTGAGCACTTCTCTAGACTTAACCTCGGCCAAGAACCTCAGAATTACGGGAACAGGTCTTACCCAACCTAAAATTTCGTCTGTATCAGGACCCGTCATTACTGGAACGGGCATTGCAGATACATCCTTTGACAATCTCGAAATCTGTGATACGCTCACCGGTGATACCCCTATCATCGCGCCGACCGGCACTCACTTTGTGTTTACCAACTGCACCATTAAAGCGATCACCCGGACCTACCAGGCCCACCTAATCTGGCTCAAGGGTGGCAACTTGGCATTCTCAAACGTCACCTTTGCCCAGGCCGACACCGCTTTGAAGCCCGTCGGGCTCATCTACGCCACGCCCGCATTAGACAACAACAAAAGCACTCTCAGCATGGTCTCCTGCACCGCAACCATGCCCGGCGCGTTTTCCTACAATGGAGTTCAAAATGTTGGAGTGCTCTTAATATCCAAGTGCTCATTCACGATGGGGGGCAAAGCTCTTGTCCTTGGTTTAGATGCGGCGACCAGCATTCCCGGCGTCTCCAACTTCTTGGTCTCGGGCAGCACGTTCATATCCGGCACAGGCCACGGGGCTTTGATCGGTGCAGGGTGTGATACGGGCACCGTCGTCAACTGCACTATCTCAGGCTTTAACGAGGGAATTGTCGTCAAAGAGGCTAAGAACATCACCGTAGATTCGTGCACCGTGACATTGACAGGCACTCAATGGAACGCTTTGTACAACAAGGGCTCTACCGGCGTTAAGTTTGTAAACAATACGGTGACGGCAAACGGTGGGTGGGCATTCCGAGAAGGACCCGGCGACACCGAAACCCTACCCGGCAATACTACGCTGACCGGAAATCACTTAACCGCACTGGGCACCGCCCAACTTTTCTACTGGGATATGCGCTCCACAGGGGGAGCCATCGAGCATGACAACATTCTGGTGCCCAGTGCTACCGCACCTTGGGGCACAATCCGAAACGAACCCATCAACTCATTGGCCGATATTAACAATGCTTGGATCGCAAGCCCGTTTCAAGATGAGCGCGCAAATATAGAAAAGTAGGTACCACTCCAACGTAAGCCCATGATGACGAGATACCTACAAATGCCGACTTCAGACCGCTTGCGCTGTGAATAACGAGAAACCAACTTGACGCCCCCGGTAGAAATTTTGGTGTTGATCGCCTCAAAGGGCGGTGGTGATGATACTTGCAATCGTGGAGGTCTCTGCACGTAGGATGTGGAGATTCAAATTAAAACGGAGCGCAACGAATCCCAACCCATGGTTAACCGTATTTTACCCACGTCAAGTAGCGAAGAGCGAAGTTTATCGCAACCGGCAACTCAGGAAGCGTCTCTGCCCGCTTCCGAGGGTTTGTGGCTGCGATATGTTTTCTCAGAGGAGGCCCTGGTGGGACCAGGTGTGGACTAACTCGTCGGACACCTCAAAGTGCATGGCGTCTTCGGTAGGGAAGGCGACGCCCCACCACCATCCGTGTTGGTGAAAAAAGGGGTAGAGCCGCAGGAGGCCAACCTGAACCTGGTTGTCGCCCCGGCGGTCCAAGATGCCGCCAACCGTGATGTCTACGGCAAAGCCCCATGCGTGGTTAGACCAATGGGAGGTGCTTCCTCGGGTTAAGCGGGCACACAGCATTCCCTCCGTGCCCAAGATGGCGTAGAGGTCGGGCTCGCCTTTGTGCACATCGGCCAAGACGTTGGTAAGGGAGAGCACCGCTTGACGGTGTCCGGTCACGTGGAACGGCCCTACCGACTGAGTGACGATGTTAGCCCGGAGTTTGGGGTTGGTCACCTCAACGCAGTCTTGCGTCCGGAGCGCAGACGGCTCCCCAAACAGGGTAAGCATGGTTGCCTGCCTAAGGTTTGTTCGATCACGGTTGACGGAATCTTGGCTGGGCTTAGGCACCAGCCGCGTGTAGTCAGAATTTGGCATTGTAATCTCCTAACCATCAAGCCGAAGGCCGTGCGGGTCCGAATCCATGGTTTCTCTGGTGCCCCGCGATCTGTACCAGCCGATGAGGTATCCGAGTAAGGCGTGAGACCCAAACGGCTCGGGGATGAACTTTGGATTGAGCGACTCCAGCATCCATTCGTCGTTTGACCAAGCCAAGATCTTCACTCGGTACATTCCATCGGCCGACTTTACGAGGAAGGGATAGTTTCGGCGGGGTTGGCGGTGTTCACGAAAAATCGCCACGTCTCCGGGTTCCAGGAGCGGCATCATGGATTCGCCCTCTACCATCCAGCCGATTCCTCCGATTTGGGCAAGGCGTTCCGGAACGAACACGGTCTCCAATTCTGAGTCCACGTTGTACTGACCTTCGCCGGCGGCCACCGATCCCACCACCGGGAGAGCGGCCATCTTGGTTCCTGCGATAGAGAGCAGGCCCGGAGAAGACTTTTGGGGTTCCGCCGGAGACGGAGGGGCGTCGCCCGGATCTCTAAGCCACTCGGCGGTCACTCCGAGCTTTTGGCAGATGAGTTTGACCGACTTTGCGGGTATCACTTCGCTGACTTCCCAGCGCGCAACCGCACTGCGCGTAACCCCCAGAAGCGCGGCGAGTTCCGTTTGGTTAAGTGAAGGTCGGTGGAATTTTCTGGCGAGCGCCAGCTTTTCTCCCTCGGTAAGTGGTTGGTTTCTCATAGGCTAGGTAGAAGGGCGGCAACCGTCCTTTTCCAATTCATTATCTCACAAAATGATTTCCTTCGCACCATAACAAACAAATTTGTTTGTTATGGTGTATATTTTGTTTGAAATGTTGAGTAAACAACAAACAGCAGCTACGAGAATTGCTTTGTCGATGGGTCAACGGGAGGCGCAGTCATGAATTGCACCAAGGTGTCTTACGCCCTTCACCATGAGGGTGAATTTTTTAAAGTGAGGTGGCTCTTTCAGGATGAGCTGATCCGCATCACGTCGGCAAATTCGGCGATCAAGGCGGATGTGCCCATGACACCGAATGCAGATGGTCACCTCTCTCCCTATCCCACCATTCGGTACGCCAAGCGATTGGTAGAGGAGTTTAAAGAGTGGCGCGACGAGCACCATCCATCTTTGCCGACGGAATTCGCTGAGGTGGCCTCTTAGGCGGAGAACCATGAAGAACGACCAAAAGAGGACTCCGTATGATTTGTTGGAGATGTGGAGTTACGCTCTGGGCGGGGCGGAGCATCGGGTGATTGCAAAGCCATCAAGCGGTCTCCCCAGTTCGGGAATTGATGAGTATGAACTTGCTCGAATCTATGTGGAGGGAACTCCCGGGTTTGATCGAACGCGAGATTTGCTGGTGCATGTGCATGCGGCCGGAATGCCAGTGAATTCGTTTCGCTGGCGTCGGCCGGGTGAGACGGTGATAAAAGCATTGTTGGCCCGAGATTGGGGTGCCTTTCTGGGCTATCCGCTGTGTCTTACGGGCCAACGGGCCTACGACGCGTTTCTGGATGCACTAATAGAGCGGTGTCGCGATCGGCCATTTGAAGTTGGTCCGTCCATGAAGAACCCGGTGGTTACGGATAGGTCACGCGGCGTGGCCCCGGATATGGATTGGCGATGGACGGGATAATGCCTTGATTTGAAGATAATTGCCCCATGATCATCGTAGACTTGATATATGCCTACAATGCACGAATATCCGGTGGTGGTGAATTGGACGGGGGGGCGAGACGGGTCTGGCAATCTCAACCCACTCAATAGCGGAACCCACATTGATCTGCGGGTTCCGCCCGAGTTCAACGGCCCAGGCGGCGCAACAAATCCAGAGGAGCTACTCACAAGTGCGGTAGCGGGTTGTTACAGCATCACCTTTGGCATCGTCGCTACAAATCGAAAATTGCCGTTTGTGTCCATTGAAACTCGGGCGACGGGCGTGGTGGAGCAAGCGGGAGCGAGCTTTGTCTACAAGCAGATTGCCATAAGACCTCTGATCACGGTGGCGGCGGATGCCACCGACGAACAGGTGCAGCAGACGCACGACTTCGCGCTTAAAGCAGACCAGTATTGCATCATCACAAACGCGGTGAGAGACAAGGTGGAGATTGTTCTTGAGCCAACCGTGGTGCGAGCTAGCTAACCGTGGAGTGCGCATTCCGGGTAAATATCACGGATGCGCACAAAGTTAGTGGTCGGCAACTGGAAAATGAATCTGACTCATTCCGAGGCACTGGCCTGCGTTGACGCTTTTGTTAGACTTCTTAACCAGAAACAGTCGGTTGATATTGGAATTGCTCCGCCATATTTAAGCATTGAAGCCGTAAGAAAATCTCTAAAGCATAGTCACATGCAGGTGGGAGCCCAAGATGTATTTTGGAAAACCCACGGTGCCTTTACGGGCCGGATTAGTGCGGCAATGCTTCTAGACGCGGGCGTCTCATTCTGCTTGGTCGGTCACTCTGAAACTCGCGGTCGGTTTGGAAAATTAGAAGTCCCCGAGACCATGGTGGGCTACTTTGGTGAGACGGACGAAACGGTAAATCTTAAAATTCAAGCCTTGCTCTTCCAATCCATTACGCCCATTTTGTGCGTGGGCGAAACGCTGGCGGAGCGCGAATCGGGGGCTACCGACTCCGTGATCCGGGGTCAATTGATTGGGGCCCTGGCCGGGGTAGAAGCTCCGGAGTTTTACACGGGCGTGGTGGCCTATGAGCCCGTTTGGGCGATTGGAACCGGACAAACTTGCGACACGGCGGAAGCCGAGAGAGTTTGCGGAATGATACGGAGCACGTTGGCCGATATCTTTGGACCAGAAACCGCAGAAACGATCAGAATTCTCTACGGAGGAAGCGTTAAAGCGGCCAACGCGGGTGAATTATTTGCGCAACCAAATATTGATGGTGGATTGGTGGGAGGAGCAAGCTTGGATCCGATTGAATTCTCTAAGATTGTGCTCAGCGCTTGAAATTGGTGGTAGGGATCGACGTGGGCGGGATTAGGAAGGGGTTTCACCTGGCCGCATTGGATGTAGATTCGGCGGTATTTTTACGCCTTGGCGCGGCAGACTCGCCTGATGAGGCGGTGCGTTGGATAGGTGCCTTACCGGCCAAGCCAGAAATTGTAGCGATTGATGCGCCTCCTTTTGCGTTGCGAACCCGGGAAGAAACTCGAGCGGCGGAAAGGGCAGTTTGCCGAGCGGGTTACCGGATTCAGTGGACCCGCAAGTTTCCCAAAGAACCCGCCGAGTGGATGGTAAATGGTGCCTCACTGTGGCGAAGCTTGGAACGATATCGCTGCGTGGAAACTTTTCCCACCGTTGTTCATAACCAGCTGATTCATTCTTGCGAGCAACTCCCGTTGAACCTACTTGTAGGATTTGATCGTAACTATTATAAGGATTTTGTTGACGCCTGCTTAGCCGCTTTCGCCGCTCGACGGGTGCTGGATGAGACGGCACTTTGCTTTGGCCTAGACGATGAATTTGGCCCCATCTGGTGTTGAGTTTTCTAAACTACGTTTCTCAAGTGGCTGATTCGGTAAAACTCTGGGCATGCTCAGTTTGATTTCGATCGCGGCAGGGGCGGCTTTGGTGGCCGTCATCGTTGCCGACCAAGTTCGCTCCCATCAAGATGGACCCGTTCCCCCGACCACTCGAAAGGGTGACGTTGAGGAGAACCATTTTGGGACCCTGGTTCCCGATCCTTATCGCTGGCTTGAGGACGCTGAATCAGACGAGACAAAGGGGTGGGTAAAGGCCCAGAATGCCGTCACGTTTGACTACTTGCGGTCAATCCCCGAGTGGCATGCGGCTCGTAAGCGAATAGAAGAACTCTACACATTTGAGCGTTTTGGGATCCCTGAAATTGTGGGTCACCACCTGGTTTACACCCACAATACAGGGTTGCAGAACCAGAGCGTCTACTTGATTGCAGATAAAGACGGTAAGAATCCGCGAACTCTCCTAGATCCTAATCAGTTAAGCACAGACGGAACCGTCGCGGTGGGATCCAGTTCGTTCAGCCCAGACGGTAAGTATTTTGCCTACGCGCTTACTAAGGGTGGCTCGGACTGGCAGGAGTGGCACGTTAGGGACGTGGCCACCGCACGTGACTTGTCTGATGTCATTCCGTGGGCGAAGTTTAGTGGAGCGGCTTGGAACAAGGCGAGTAACGGATTCTATTACTCGGCGTACGACCCACCTAAAGAGGCGGAGGCGTTGCAGGCCAAAAACGTATTTCAGAAAATCTATTTCCACAAGATTGGAACGTTGGCCAAACAAGATGTACTGGTCTACGAAGATTCTACGCAGCCGGAGTATTTTTACGGCGTAGGTGAAACCGAGGACGGCAAGTACTTGGTGCTGACTCAATTTGAAGGGACTCGACCTCAGAGCAGGGTTTACATAAAAGATTTAGGTTCACATGATGCTAAATTTCGACCCATTCACGAGAAATTTGATGCCGCTTACCACGAAATTGGAAATGACGGATCGAAGATGTATTTCCTCACCGATAACGGGGCCACTCGGCGAAGAATAATTGCGGTTGACCTCAACAATCCGGAACCCTCGCATTGGAACACCGTGGTGCCAGAAGCGGCGGAGACCTTGAGCAGTGCCAGTCTCATTGGCACCACAATCTATGCTTCCTACTTGAAAGATGCTCACTCGGTTATTCGGCGGTTTGACACAAAGGGTGAGTCGCTTGGCGAAGTAGCTTTGCCTGGGTTAGGTACTGCTTCTGGCTTTAGCGGCAAGCGGGTGGATACAGAGACGTTCTTTGATTTTAACAGCTATACGGACCCCGGTTCGATCTTTCGTTTAGACGTGAGGTCGGGTGACGTTAAAGAATTTAGACGGCCAAAACTTTGCTTTAATCCGGCTGAATATGAAACCAAGCAGGTCTTCTACTCCTCCAAAGATGGAACTCAGGTTCCGATGTTTATTTCGTATAAGAAAGGGCTTAAGCTAAGTGGAGAGAATCCAACCGTGTTGTACGGTTACGGAGGATTTAACGTCTCCATAACGCCAGGATTTAGCGTTGGGTTCTTGCAGTGGATGGAAGCTGGGGGCGTGGTTGCAGTTCCTAATATTCGGGGTGGCGGTGAGTATGGGCTTGCCTGGTATGACGCCGGTCGATTGAAGAACAAGCAGAATGTGTTTGATGACTTCATTGCGGCGGCGGAATACCTGATTAAGGCAAAATACACTTCCACGCCAAGGCTGGCCATCCGGGGCGGTTCCAATGGCGGCTTATTAGTCGGCGCATGTGAGGCACAGCGTCCGGATTTGTTTGCCGCATGCGTTCCCGAAGTAGGCGTGATGGACGTGTTGCGGTTCCACAAATTCACCATCGGTGCCGGTTGGAAAAGCGACTACGGCGACCCTGAGGTGGAGGCAGATTTCCGGGTGGCGTACAAATACAGCCCGATTCATAATCTTAAGCCGAACGTTAAATATCCGGCGACTCTGGTGATGACGGGAGACCACGACGACCGGGTGGTACCCGCTCACAGCTATAAATTTGCGGCAACCCTCCAGGCCGCTCAGTCGGGTAGGGCGCCGGTTCTTATCAGAATTGAAACTTCCGCCGGTCACGGCGGGGGAATGCCAATGTCTAAGCGCCTGGATGCCTCCGCCGACATGTTCGTCTTTTTGGTGAAGAATTTAGATATGAAAATGCCGTAAACCTACTCAGAACGCCACATCCAATTCTGCGGAGCATAGAGGGCCCTACGGACGGTATTCTGTACGGTATGGCCACCGCAATCTCAATGTCCTCCGCCGGACTTACCGTTCCTAACGATCCGATCATTCCTTTTATTGAAGGGGATGGCACGGGACCGGACATTTGGGCATCAAGCGTGCGCGTATTTGATGCGGCGGTGGAGAAAGCTTACGGCGGAACCCGCAAAGTAGAATGGCGCGAGACCCTTGCCGGCGAAAAAGCATTCAACAAAACCGGAAGTTGGTTGCCGGATGAAACTCTGGCCGACTTCAACCAGTATCTCATCGGCATTAAAGGACCTCTCACCACCCCGGTTGGGGGCGGTATTCGAAGCCTTAACGTGGCGCTTCGCCAAATCCTTGACCTGTACGTTTGCCTTCGCCCGGTGCGTTGGTTCACCGGCGTGCCGAGTCCGGTAAAGAATCCCGGCGCGGTGGATATGGTGATCTTTAGAGAGAACACAGAAGACATCTACGCGGGCATTGAGTACGCGGCAGGCACGGAAGATGCCGCTAAGATTCTGGCCTTCATGGAGAAGGAATTCCCAAAGGAATTCCGGAAAATTCGCTTCGGAACTTTGGCGGCCTCGCAGGCTTGGAACGACCGACTCGAAGCCGTGGGAATGCCTCACCGCGAATCTGTTCTGGAGGTTGGCCTTGGACTCAAAGCGGTTAGCTATCTGGGAACAGAGCGACTGGTCTACAGCGCAATTAGTCACGCCATTGCCACCGGTCGTAAGTCGGTTACGCTGGTTCATAAGGGCAACATCATGAAGTTTACGGAAGGTAGCTTCCGAGACTGGGGATACCGCACGGCGAAAGACTTCTTTGGCGCCGAGGAGATAGACGGGGGGCCGTGGTGCAAAATTCCTGCGGGCAAGCCCGGCGCGGGACTCGTCATTAAAGATGCCATCGCCGACATCACGCTTCAGCAGGTGCTCACCCGTCCGGAAGACTTTGACGTGATTGCCACGCTGAATCTAAACGGAGACTATCTTAGCGACGCCCTCGCCGCGCAAGTCGGTGGAATCGGAATCGCACCGGGCGCCAATATAAACTACATTACGGGGCACGCTATTTTTGAAGCCACCCACGGTACCGCGCCAAAGTACGCCGGGCTAGATAAGGTGAACCCCTCCTCGGTGATTCTCAGCGGAGAAATGATGTTCCGGTACATGGGTTGGACCGAGGTGGCCGACTTGATTCTGAAGGGAGTTGACGGTGCGATTGGAGCGAAGAAGGTCACCTACGACTTCGCCCGACTCATGGAAGGCGCAACCGAAGTGAAGTGCAGCGAGTTTGGCGACGCGCTGATCTCGGCAATGGGCTGATCTGGTACGCGGGTGAGACGTTGAGGACAACGCCGGTGCTTCCAAATTTCGTGCAATCACGCTATATTTATGGTGTTATGACAACCAAAGAGATTGCAGAAGACCTGGTTTCGCTTTGCCAAGCGGATAAAAGCGATGAGGCCATGCGTAAGCACTATTCAGCCGAAATCGTGAGTGTAGAAGCCATGGGAGATCAGCCAGAATCGCTCGGCCTTGCCGCCGTGATCGCCAAAGGTGAGTGGTGGATGAACAATCACGAAGTTCACAGTGCCCAGGCAGAAGGTCCGTACATGAACGGAGATGGATTTGCGGTTCGGTTTAAGTACGACGTGACCTTCAAACAATCCGGCAAGCGGTTTGTGATGGACGAAGTTGCCGTCTACCAGGTTGCCGAGGGCAAGATTGTCCACGAACGCTTCTACTATACGATGTAGTTTTTGGTGGAACGAGCGGCCAATTTTCGGGTCGCTCCTTTTTTGTGTTCGTTTTGTAGAACATTTTGTTTGTTTATGGAGTAGGATGATTTGTCACGTAAGGGATCAGTGCGCCTGAGCCTCCCGTTATCTATAAACGTGATCTAGGTTTGCCCCCTCTGTTCTCAATGGGCAACCTCCCTCTAAGCCGGACCATAGGAGGTCCTCTGTGAACGAAAGCGAATTTCAACGTATTGAGTCGGTTCTGGACCGGCTGTCTAAGGCCATTGCCTGGACCAAAACCGTCGGCGGAGTTTTGATCAGTGCGATTCTCATGTTTGTGTCGGTGGGTTACCGTGCGGCCCAATTTATGGAC
The DNA here is from genome assembly GCA_038212035.1 of Fimbriimonadales bacterium. Taxonomy (GTDB): domain Bacteria; phylum Armatimonadota; class Fimbriimonadia; order Fimbriimonadales; family Fimbriimonadaceae; genus Fimbriimonas. The sequence goes on along the minus strand of JBBQUZ010000068.1, from coordinate 881 downwards.
CGCGTGGAAGCCTTAGACCAGACCAATCTGCGGCAAGACCGTGCGATTGAAGAGAATCGCGCGGATACTCGCCGCATTCTCAACGACCTTGCCCAGGTGAAAGCACGCCTGGGCATCAACCGCTAACAGGAGATTTATGAACTTTGTTGATGTCTACGTGAAGGTCAAATTCCGAGCGTTTCTCGTCACGTTTGGCGAGTATGAGCACACATTTACGCTCCCGATTCCCCGCGTTGAGGTGAGCCAAACGTTACTTAACAACTTTCGCGGGGTTACGGTGCGGCTTGGCTTTCGGTTGGAGTAGGCCATGCAACCCGACCCTTTGGCAATCTCGGCTTACCTCCGACAAATTCTGGGTGAAAGCACCGAGAGTGGCCTAACCCACGCCGAAGAACTCGCCCGGAAGCTGGTGGAACTGGCCAAGCAGGGCAACGCCACCGCGCTAAAACAACTCCTCGACCTCATGGTTACCGACCGCGCCCAGGCAGATGCCGAGGCGTTTGCTTCGCTTACCGACGATGAAGTTATCCAGCAAGCAGAGAGCGTCCTTAGAGGAATTCTTGCGTCGCACCCGGAAGCAACCCAGCCTTGACGCAACCGTCGCTCCCGCCTGGTTTCATCAGGGTCAACGCCAAGCCTGGGCGGTATCTCAGCCGGTGATTGCGGTGATTGCGGGTTCCCAAAGTGGGAAAACCGTATTCGGCCCGTGGTGGTTGCGACGAGAAATCCAGCTAAGAGGTTCGGGAGATTATGCGGTGGTTTCGCCAAATCTTACGTTGCTCCATAAGAAGGCGCATCCTGAATTCATGCGAGTTTTTCAACCCTATGGCCGATACATTGGCACGCCCACTCCCAGATTTGAGTTCACGTCTGGGGGTTTG
>JBBQUZ010000067.1:0-19564 GCA_038212035.1 Fimbriimonadales bacterium | reverse complement strand
ACCAAGCCCATCTCAGTACTTTCTAAGCCTCAAACCTCCCACAAAACCCTTGCAGGGCAACAAGGCTGCTAGCAATCTGAAATGATCACCTTCGATTGTTTTGCGGTGCAGATTGGAAAGTTTCCATTGCAAAGGCTCCGGATATCCGCGGGCTACACGCTTCGCGTTTGAGGGCGGTGATTGGGGCGATTTTTGGCTGGATCGCATCACCGGCACCCAACGACCACTGCTTCCTCCGACGGCCAAATCAACTATCATTAGGAGTCCGTAATTCCTATCATGTTTGATCCTCGACACAAATCTCGCGTTATCACCGAAGGGGCGGATAAGACCGCTAACCGCGCAATGCTCCGCGCCATGGGGCTTGGGGATAAAGATATGCTCCAAAGTTGGGTGGGCGTAGCCACCGTGTGGAGCGAAGCCACTCCGTGCAACGTCAATCTTGATGAGCAAGGAATCATCATCGCCAAAGCGATCCGCGATGCGGGGGCCACCACTCGGCGCTTCAACACGATCTCGGTGAGCGACGGAATTGCGATGGGGCACGAAGGCATGAAAGCCTCACTCATCAGCCGAGAAGTGATAGCCGACAGCGTGGAATTGATGATGCGCGGCCATGCGTACGACGCCCTCGTTGGCGTGGGGGGTTGCGACAAGAGCCTGCCCGGCATGCTGATCGCCATGGCGCGGCTCAATGTGCCCAGCCTGTTTCTGTACGGCGGAACTATCATGCCGGGTCGCTACAAAGACAAAGACGTAACGATCCAGGATGCGTTTGAAGCGGTGGGCGCGTTTGCCGCGGGAACCATCACGCAAGAAGAACTATACGCCATCGAATGCGCAGTTTGTCCCGGCGCGGGTGCCTGCGGCGGACAATACACCGCCAACACCATGGCCTGCGTAGCCGAAGCCCTGGGCATGGCGTTGCCGGGTTCTTCCGCACCTCCCGCCGAGGAATTAGGACCGGAGGGAGCACGCACGGCTTACCTAAAGCAGATCGGTGCGGCCATTGTGAACATGCTCCAAGTTGGTCTTTTGCCCAGCGATATCATGACTCGAAAGGCATTTGAGAACGCCATTGCCATCGGAGCGGCAACGGGGGGATCCACCAACATCGCCCTCCACATCCCGGCCATTGCCTACGAACTTGGCATCGAAATCACGCTGGAAGATATTAACCGCATTAGCCAACGAACGCCCACAATAGCCGACCTGAGGCCCGGTGGCAAGTACGTGATGGTGGACCTCTTCCGGGTCGGCGGCGTTCCTCAAGTCCTTAAAGGACTCTTAGACGCGGGCGTACTTCACGGTGACTGCATGACGGTGACCGGTAAGACGATGGCGGAGAACTTAGCCGACTTGGTGCTGACTCCAAATCAGGACGTGGTGCGCTCATACAAAGACCCCGTTCATCCCACGGGGGGACTCGCCATTCTCCACGGAAATCTGGCCCCCGATGGGGGCGTGATCAAGACTGCGGGCGTTAAAAAGCTGGCCCACACCGGTCCGGCCCGCGTGTTTGACTGCGAGGACGATGCGATGGCCGCCGTTCAGCGCCAAGACATCAAGCGCGGAGACGTGGTGGTGATTCGCTACGAGGGTCCCAAGGGTGGCCCGGGAATGCGAGAGATGCTCGGTGTAACATCCGCACTGGTCGGCCAGGGGCTTGGTTACGACGTGGCGCTGTTGACGGATGGTCGTTTTAGCGGAGCCACCCGCGGTTTGATGGTGGGCCATGTGGGGCCAGAAGCAATGGACGGCGGTCCGATCGCGCTGATCCGTGATGGCGATATCATCACCGTAGACGCCGCCGAGTTCTCGTTGCGAGTGGATCTCAGCGACGAAGTACTTGCGGCCAGAAGGGCCGATTGGAAGCCAATTGCTCCCCGATACACGAAGGGTGCGCTTGCCCGATACGCCAAAAATGTCGGCCCCGCCAGCCGCGGTGCGGTAACGCATTAGACGGTCTAGACCCCGAGCCTCCGATGGACCGCCGCCCCCTCGAAGGAGTATTTGGGACCTCGTTCGAGACCGCACGTTTCGGCGTCATTTGTGGATTGTCCGCAAGTACGCCTGGATGTACGTGCTGGTCATCAGTGCCCAACTGGGCCAGACTGCCTTGGCGCTTATTGCCGCAGACACCAGCCGAAAGCTATTTGATGCGGCGCCTAAAATCCCGCCATCCCTGCTCGGAACCGTCATCTTTACGTTCGCCGCCGTTGCGGCCGCAAGAATGGGATGCACCTACTTGGAAGCATGGATTGGGTCTCAACTCAATGAAACAGTGGTCTACGAACTTAGGCGAGACGTGCTCACTCACATTCAGCGGTTGCCCCTGAGCTACCACGAGAAAGGACACAGTTCAGATTCCACCAACATCCTTTACCACGACCTAGAAGTTGCCAAAGACTTTGTGGTTAATGACGTTCAGCGGCTCATCGCCCTGCCCATCTCCTTTGCCTTTGTCGGTATTTATTTGCTCACCGTGCACCCGTTATTGGGGCTCATTGCCCTGTGCATTGGTCCGCTTCAGTTATTGAGCAACCTCGTTTTAAAGAAACAGTTCCAGGAAGCAGTAAAGCTACGCCGGCAAGTGACTCGCGATGTTTACTTCACGATTGGCGAGACGCTTCAGGGCATCCGAGAAGTGAAGTCCAACCAAATGGAAAAGCGCGTGGACCAGCAGATGCAAGAGATTCAGGGACGCGGGGTTAAGTACAACGTTATCCTCAGCCGAACTCAATCTATCCGCGCCATCGCTCGGGACATTCCTCGTGAAAGCGGCTACTTACTGGGTATTGCTACCGGGGCCGGCCTGATGTCGGCCGGGGTCATTGGCACCGGCGGCTTGGTTGCGTTCATCAGTTTGCTAGACCGAGTTGCCGCGCCATTCACCACCCTCGTTGGCGTGATTGGCAACCTCCAGCAAGCGGTGGAAGGAGCCCGAAAATTGTATGACGTGATGGACATGCCAGAAGAAGACCAGGTGAGTGGTCTTCTGTTGGCCGAGGCTCCCGTGTCGATCCAATTTGATTCGGTGGGATTTGGTTATGATCCCCAGCGAGAAGTTCTCCACAACGTGAGCTTCTCACTTCCCAAAGGCAAGTGTCTTGCTTTGGTAGGACCGAGCGGGTCGGGAAAGAGTACGCTGGTCAAGCTTCTCTACCGATTTTATGAACCGACTTCGGGCGAGATTAAGTTAGGAGATGAGCCGCTGGCGGCTTACTCTTTGGTGAGTTTACGCAATCGGTTAGCCTTGGTATCTCAAGACATCTTTTTATTCGATGCGACGGTCGCGACAAATATCGAAGCCGGTCGGCCGGGTGCGACGCGTGAAGAAGTCGTCCGAGCGGCGGAACTTGCGCAGGCTTCCGATTTCATCGACCAACTTCCCAACCAGTACGACAGTGAAATTGGCGAGCGTGGAATTAGACTATCTCACGGGCAAAAGCAAAGGCTTTCCATTGCCCGCGCGATCTTGAGAAAAGCTTCTATTCTCATCTTGGACGAACCCACCTCCGCGTTAGATGTAGAGACCGAGGCCTCGTTCCAACGCGACCTCGGTCACTGGGCCGATGGCTGCACTAAGATTGTGATTGCCCACCGATTAACCACAATTAAGGACGCCGACCTGGTTCTATTTTTGGAAGACGGCAAAGCGGTGGAATACGGCCCCCCTTCGGAACTCCTCAGAACCGGCGGTCGGTTTGCCACCTATTGGGAAAAGCAATCCAGCACCCAGTTCAAAGATGAGCCAGCTAAATCTTTGACCAGCTGAAATGAGGGGTGAGTGCCGCCATAATGGTAACGATGCCAGTATGGGGAGTTGTTAACCAAAAGGGGGGAGTGGGCAAAACGACCACCGCGGTTAACCTGGCGGCCGGACTCGCAATGCGCGGGCAACGAACGTTGCTGGTGGACGTGGACCCTCAAGGTAACGCGACCACGGGACTTGGGTTAGATAAGACCAAGGCTAAAGCCACCACCTACGAGGCACTGGTTGATGCGTCCGAGAATCCAGAAAATCCCACGGCAATAAAAGATGCCATCGTCACCGTTCGGGACCACCTTGACGTCATTCCCGCCACGATGGATCTTGCGGGTGCAGAAGCGACCCTGATTAACGCAGTGGGCAAAGAACAGATACTGAAGGATGCCCTAGACGCGGTAAGGATGAACTACGACTGGATTGTCCTCGACGCACCGCCGAGCCTGGGTCTCCTTACAATCAACGTACTTGCCGCTTCAGATGGCGTTCTCGTCCCTATGCAGTGCGAGTTTTACGCGCTGGAGGGCCTGAGCCAACTGCTGAAGACAATTGACATTGTGCGACGCCGTATCAACCCCAAACTCGGGGTAGCCAAGGTGCTACTCACCATGTTTGACGGCCGGAATAGACTCACCCAGCAAGTAACCGAAGAGGTGGTGGGATTTTTTGGGAATAAGGTCTCCAAGGTGGTCATTCCGCGCAACGTGCGGTTAAGCGAATCGCCAAGCTTTGGGGAACCGGCGGTGGTTCGATTTCCTTCCTCCAAGGGGTCAGCGGCGTATATTGAATTTGTGGATGAGGTTTTAAAAGAATGCGTCGTGCGTTAGGCAAAGGTCTCTCTCAGTTGATTGCCGAACAATTTGAATCGGCACCTACTGATGCCGAAGTGGGTTCGATCACGCCCAATTCCCGCCAACCGCGAACGTACTTTGACGAAGACGCGCTTCAGGAACTTGCCGATTCGATTAGAGAACACGGCATTATCCAGCCCCTGCTGGTGCGTCCTACAGGGGAAGGCGAATACGAATTAATCGCCGGCGAGAGGCGTCTTCGAGCGGCCAAACTCGCGGGGTTAGATCGCGTCCCTATCGTGATTCGATCGGCTGATAATCAAGTTTCCCTTGAACTGGCGCTGATAGAGAACGTTCAGCGTGAGGACATCAACCCCATTGAATCCGCGCAAGCCTACCGAAAACTAATCGATGAGTTTTCGCTCACCCAAGAACAAGTTGCCGTCAGGGTGGGCAAGTCTCGAACCGTGATCACGAACATGATTCGGCTTTTGCGTTTGCCCATTGAAGTGCAAGAGGGGCTTCAGGTGGGGTCTATCTCGGAAGGTCATGCGCGGGCGCTACTTCAGTTGGGGGACGAAGCTCGCCAGCTTGAAGTCTACGAAGACATCTTGGTTAAAGGACTGACCGTCAGAGATGTGGAGCGAGTGGCGCGGCCCGCAGGAGTTCCCCAACCTCCCAAGCCCAATGGGGCGCCGGCCAAGCGTCCGACCGAAGCCGACCCCAACGTTCGGGCGGTTGAGGATCGATTGCGCGAATTTTTCGGCACTCCAGTGAAAATTCAAGCCACCGAGAAAGGGGGCACGTTGACGATTGAATTTTTCTCGGACGACGACTTGCAACGAGTTTTGGATGTCATCGGATTCCAACTCTAACCCGCCGTTTTGGGTACGGCGGATGACGCCGGACGACGTGAATTCAGTGGTTGCAATTCAGCCGCTGGCCTTCCCACCTCCTTTCTCGACCGATCTTCACTGGGATGCGCAGCACATCCAGGGGCATATTGAACTCTTCCCCGCCGGTCAGTTTGTTGCCGTCTCAAACGGAAAGGTGATTGCCAGTTGCAGCAACACCCTGATTGATGAAACCGCTTGGCAACTTCATGCCAACGGGTACACCACAGTAGGCGGTCCCGCCCTTGACCGATTTTGCCCTCAGGGCTCCACTCTTTACGGGCTAGATATTGCCGTTCATCCCGACTTTCGACGAATGGGGGTCGCCCGCGCGCTTTACGCGGCCCGATTCAACGTGGTTAAAGATCAGTCGTTAAATCGATATGGAACCGCGTGTAGAATTCCCGGATTGCGGAACTTTCTCCAAAACTACCCGTCACAATCGGCCGAAGATTATGTGATGGCGGTTGTGAACGGGCAATTGATTGACCGAACGCTTACCCCTTTGGTTCGGCTGGGGTTAACTAGCCTTGGCGTGATTTTTGACTACATGATGGACGAAGAATCAATGAACTGCGCCGCCCTCTTGGAGTGGATATCTTGACCCTGAGAGTAGCGGCGGCTTCTTGGGCCTTGCGGCCAGTCAAGAGCGATAGCGGCTACTTTGGGCACTTTCACGATCTGGTGAACGAAGCTCATAGTGAGGGTGCTCAGGTTTTGGTCGTGCCGGAACTCCACGTCTTGGAGCTTCTGCCCCTAGTGCGCCAACTTAAGCCCCAAGACGCGGCGCTTTATTTGGTGCAATACGCCGATGCCGTCGAAGAATGGATCGGTCGAATCAGCGAGTCTAGCGGCATGATCATTGTGGGGGGTAGCCACTTTAAGGAGACCGAAGACGGGATCAAGAATGTATGCGCGATTGGAATTCCGGGCCACGGAGTGATCTTGGCCGAGAAGAATAACCTCACCGAATACGAGAAAAAGCCCTGGAAAATTACTCCCGGGCGGGGGTTGGTCCAGATTCCCCACGGGATTGGGGTGAACATTTGCTACGATTCTGAGTTCCCCGAGGCGGCCCGGGCCCTCGCAGAAGTCGGAACCCTCCTTCTGTGCGTTCCCTCTTGGACAGAAACCCAACGGGGTTTTCAACGCGTTCGCTGGAGCTGCCTGGCGAGGGCGGTTGAGAATCAGATTTTTGTGGTCCACGCCGCGCTCGTAGGCAGCTTAGGACGAGAACCCGTACCCTTCACTTACGGCAGTTCCGCAATCATCAGCCCCAGTGTGGACCCTTTTCCAACCGATGCGGTGCTGAGGGAGACTCCTTTGGGTGAGGAAGGCATGGTCCTGGCGAATCTGGACTTTGACATGCTGTTAAAGTCTCGGACGGGCGGGGAGGTAACGAACTGGGCGGACCGTGTGAAGGGCGACTGGACCGTGCACGTTACCCATTAACCCACGTTGAAAAACCGAGAAGTTACGGCAAATTCTGCCGACGAGCCGATTTAATGTTCACAGAACTCGCGAACGGCTAGACTGTGGGCATTCCGTAAATATCATTTCCATGGGCAAAAACCTCCTCATTTCAGTTTGATAGGACAAATCTGAACCCATGCCATCGCTGGGTCTACCGAATTGGGTAAGTCAAATTCCCTTCGGTCTTCGGATCTGTTCGACCTCGGAGGAAACGACCATATTCGTCCACCACCATGAGCTTTGCCTGCCCGGAGGAGGGGCGGTGTTTTACTTTTCCGATTCCGATAACGCAGCGTTTGTCGTCGCCTAACTCAACCACCGCCAACGCCCCCCCGCGTTGAAGGTCAATGGTTGTGCCGTCGAACATCAACTTATCGCCCGAAACGTGAAATCCGACTTTATCGAACAACGGCCTTAATGACGGTTCGGTTTCTGGCGAACCCACGAGAAATGCGCCGTTAAAATCCTTTGGCATCCCAACCGTTCCTCCCGGCATGGTCTGAGCCAAATAGTCCGGGTGCTTCGGATCGTTGTATCGCTTGATTCCGGGCAGTACGCGGCGAAGGCTGATGGGCGACTCATCAGAGCTGATCGGTCTCAAAATCCGTCGCCAAGGGTCCACCACGAGGCGCATCGGAATCTTCCTGGAGGGAATTTGTACAGTTATCCCTAGCGAATCTTTAACTTTAAGGTCTCGTGAGAACCATTGCCTGCTGCCATCGGCAAACAAGACCAAGCCCTCCAGGGGAATCCTGAATCGACGACCGGAGAACTGAACTCGGAAGGTCAGATGTCCGGGTTTACTTACAATATCTGTGATCGATAGGTGTGCGGAACCGGACCCGTGAATCCATCCCGCGAAAAAATCCTGGAGATGCGCATCTGGGCATTGACGATTGGCGGCACGTTCAAACCCTTCCCAACTCGCTGGAGTTCCTTTGGGGTGTTCGACAATCCATCGGTGCATGCAGGTAATCAGGCGCGGAGTGCCAATCGTTTGTTCTAGCATCTGAAGCACCACCGCCCCCTTGCCATAACCCAGGGCGGCAGAAACAGGCCCCACATCAGACCCACTATCGGCGCAACTAAACTGATCGTACGACGGGCTTGCCGACGCATCGGAGATGTAGGCCAGCCGGCGCTCCGCCACATTGCCGATGGGCACATTTCGGTGATACATTCCGTCGCAAAAATTTGCGAAGCTTTCGTTCCAATAAGACTTCAGATAGTCGTTGTTGAGGATTCCTCCAAACCAGGTGTGGGATGGCTCGTGTGCATCTTCGTCGGGAAGGTTGCCGCCGTAAGTGGCATAAGAATACGCCTCAAGCGCCCCACCCCCGTATTGCGCGCTATCCAACGCCCCGTACCCGCTGAACGGAAATTTACCGAACTGCTGGTAAAAACGCAGGATGGGCGGGTACAGGTTAGTTTGAATCTCCATGTCTATCTTGCTCATGGTCTGACTCCAAACCCTGAATTCAAGGCCACCATCCTTGCGACTGAACGTTCGGTAATCGCCCGCGCTGCAGCTATAGAACACGCACGGCAGGTCCATTCGGTACCGAGTGATCTTACGGTTGCCAACCACCGTCTCGCTGACCCGTTCGCCCTGCGCAACCGCCGTCCATTTGGCCTTGGTGGTTAGGGCAATGTCGTACGGCGCGGGCCAACGGGCGATCATGGGATACCAATAGTCATTCACCAATGAAGCTTCGGTAGCCGTCATGTAGCCGGCGTACTGCGGGAGGTCAACCACCCCATCATAGGCAACCTTGAGCCTAAAAGTTGGTCCGTAAGGTCGCTGGACGACCACCACACCAGATGATTGGCTAAACCTTACCGGGTGGCTTGCGTTCCCTTTCCCATCCAGCCGAAGCGACCTCACCCGGTACTGCGGACTCATCCGAAAGACAAAATCGCCTTTGCCGGTCGACTTGATATCAAGGTTATCGACGAGTATTGCTCGTTTATGTTCAACATCAAAGCTAAGATCAAAGTGATGCCGCACGGGCCGGATTCCCATCGCATCGGTCTCCGGGACAAATCGCAGTTTCTTACCCACGCGTTCAAACAACAGTTCGCCGATGTCTTCTGCAGTCAACGGGGTGGCAAACACTACAAAGGCCCGTCCCGAAGGAGACTTGAGGCCAAGCGCGTGCCAACCTTTGGCTCCCACCGCGTAGCCACCGTTCGTGACAATCACCTGCAAAGGGTCTCGATGGCCCTTGGGCGGGGCAAGCAGGAGAGGGCGGATCGCGGCAATATCTCGACTCTGAACTTTTGCATCCAGCCAAGCAACCGATGGAGGCAAGGTGGTGTAATGGCCGGATACGACGAGCGCGATGAGCGCAGAGGAGATCATGAAACCTAGTATGCCACTGCGCCACCGGACTGCGGTAGGACCCCATTTGCGCCAGGCCGCCGAATGCGATCATAATGGAAGTGGTGCGGCGGCGTAGCTCAGTTGGTTAGAGCGAACGGTTCATACCCGTTAGGTCAGCAGTTCAAGTCTGCTCGCCGCTACCATTCTCTATTCGGTCAGGGCCCTACTCGCGTCTGAGGGCCACGATCGGATCCAATCGCGAAGCACTCATCGCGGGGTAAAGCCCAAAGACCACACCAATGAACGCGGAGAACAGAGCCGCCATGATGGCCGCGCTAACTGGAAAGGGCGTTTGCAGTCCTTCTGCCGTAGGGAATTTTTGGGCGGCGGTCGCAAAGGTAACTACGAGGCCAATGAGGTAAGCAACGCCCATCCCAATGAGTCCGCCAATTAAACTTAAGGTGGCGGCCTCCACCAAGAACTGCGCGAGGATAGATCCCCGCTTGGCCCCAACTGCTTTACGAAGCCCAATCTCTTTAGTGCGCTCGGTGACCGAGACCAGCATAATGTTCATGATTCCGATGCCGCCAACCAGAAGCGATAACGCCGCGACGCCCGAAAGAATCCCACCGGCCGCGCCCACCACGCCCCCAAAAACTTTGAGAATAGATTCCCGTGAGTCCACCCGATAAATGGGTTTGTTGTTGGACTTGACCATTAAGGCGCGCCAAATCGAATCCATTGCGTCGTCTGGCTTGTAGCCCTTCTTGGTTCGCAAGAACAGCATATCCACCCGCTTTCCGCCGATCCACTTATCTTGAGCGGTGGTTATGGGAATCATGAGCATCCGCGCGGTGCTGTCTCCCATGAAGTCTGATTTCTCAATCACGCCAATCACTTCAAGGGCAATGCCCTTAAGTAAAATAAGTTTCCCGATTGATCGCTTATCTGGGAACAGTCGATCCCTCAATTCTTCACCGATCACCGCCACGTTGGCCCGACTGGTCACATCATTTTGATTCAGGGTGCGCCCTTCCAGAATCGTAAATCGGTTCAGCTCTCTAAAATTCTCATCGGAAGCGTAAATTTGAGGATTAGCAACTTCCCTTTCCCCGAAGGTGACTTTTTGAGAACCAATTTGCATGGTTGCACTGCCAATATCCAGCGCGGGCACTCGGTTAAGCAGATAAGTGAGATCGTCAGTTGTCAGCTTGTCTATGTTTCCAATCGTGTCGGCTTTTCCGCGCCTTTGGAAGTCAAAGAACACAAAGAGGGTGTCCGCTCCTAGCTTCTTAAACTGGGTGTCTAGGTACGCCTGGAACCCGTTTGAGATCATCACGATCATGGTGACGCTCATCACCCCAATGATCACGCCAAGCATGGTGAGGAACGCCCTCAGCTTATGAAGCCGCAGCATACCGATGGCGATTAGGAAAGACTGACCGAGGTTCATGGTTAGTCTCCGGAACCAAACGACATCGCACCCTTACGCTCTGGCCCCGTATAAACCGGCTTCACCAACTTGGTGCCTTCGGAGACGCCACTCACTACTTCTACTTCAGAACCAGAAGCGGCTCCGCGAACGATATTGATTTTCTTGGACACTGCCTTGGGATCAACTTTGCCATCTGCCTTGGTCGGTGGCTCCTCGCTAACAAAGCTCTGTTCGCCATCTCGGCCCACATACTCCACCGGAATTAACAATACGTTCTTGTGGTTAATCACATTCATGGAGCACTTGGCCGACATCCCCGACCTAAGGGCCGGGTTTGCTCCGTATAACTGAATTTCAATTTGATACTTCACCACGTTGTCCGTGCTCGCCGCACCGGCCGCGCTCTCATTACTCGCAGGAGCGATTTTAGTGATCTTCCCCGAGAACAATTCCGTGGGTAATGCATCTATTTCTACTTTGGAAGCCATCCCCAGTCTCAATTTGGCGGTGTCAATCTCGTTGACATCCAATTTGACCTTCATTCCGGTTCTATCCTCAATTTTGACGATGGTTGACCCGCTACTAAACGTACTCAGGCCGGTAGCCAGTTCTCCCACCTGAAGAGACTTTTTGGTAACCACCCCGCTGATGGGGGCGCGAATCTCGGTTTCTCCCAGCTGTCGTTCAGAATCGCTGAGCGCAGAACTCAGTTGGCGGACCGTGGCCATACTTTGCTGGCGACCTTGCTCCATGATTGCAGCGTCTTGCAAAGCCGCTTTAGATTGATTAGCGGCGGCGACGGCGGAACGGTATTCTTCCAGCTTCGTCTTGTCCTGTATCCGATTTGTTTCGGCTCTTAACAGTTCCGCTTCCGATTGTCGAATTTGCTCATTGGCCTTCCTGAGTTCCGCTTGGAGCTGAGAATCAAGTTTGGCGAGGTTTTCTTTAGCCGTATTCAGCCGAGAGCGCGAGATGTCAATTTGAAGTTTGGCCCCTTCCAGAGTTTTGCCCGATACAAATCCTTTGGCTTCTAGGTCCTGTTGCCGCTGGTAGTCCAATTGCGCGGTGTCAAAGTTGGCCTGCGCTTCTTCCAGGGAACTCTTTGCGCTGGTTCTTTGGGTGGGATGGCTACTGTCGGTCAGCCGCATTCGTTCTTCTCGGGCGGTCTGAAGCGCGGTCTGCGCCTGGGTGATTGCGGTATTTGTCAACGTAGGCTGAGCTTTGAGTTCTACTTCTAGCTGACGAACCCGAGACCGAGCTTGGTCGAAAGCGGCCTGTGCACTCATTTTTCGTTGGATAATCTCTAGTTCTGCCTTATCCACGGCACTTTTGGCCCCCGATAGTTGCGCTTCATCTTGATCGACGCGTAGTTTCGTTTCTTTGGGGTCAATGATGGCAATAAGCTGGCCTTCTTTAACCACATCTCCTTCATCAACAAGGAGTTGCTTTAATCGGCCGGTAACGCGACTCTTAACTTCTACTGCTTTGATTGCTTCTACCGCTCCGGTAACCACGACCTTCACGGTTAGGTCACCACGCTTCACCACGGTCCCATTGCTTTCCACTTTTTTCGCCCCGGCCGAAGAGTTAAACCCGCGCAGGGCTAAGGCCCCAACGCCACATACCACCAGCACTAAAATGCCTAAGAACGGAAGAACCTTTTTCATACAGACTGATGGAGTATCACAGGAAACCTCCATATAACACCATCAAGTGGGCCATTGTCCCCAAAATTCGGAATATTGGGAATTCGACGGCGTAGCCGGTAGTCGTCGGATTACCGTGCCGACGGCCGGTTGCCCCGCGATCACCGACAGTCACCCGAACTCGGGCACGGTCATCCCGAGCCTACCGGCTTCGCCGACCTATCTGGGATTCGACGGCGTAGCCGGTATCCGGCGGATGACCGTGCCGACGTCCGGTTGCCCCCAGCGGTAGCGAGAGTGACCTTCCTTATTGCCCGGATGAATTATCGGTCGACCCACAGGTGGTCTGGGTTTGGGGGCACTTTGGCGTTTTCTGGGGTGAATAGATACACCGTATGGTGGGAATACGCCCAGGCCCGGGCAAAGTCGGCCCGCCTGTAGACCCTTCTCACTCCCTCTTTAAACGCGGGATCGTTGATGACCGGGTCGCCGTCTGGGGTGAAGCCGACCAACACCACCAGATGGCCCTGCTCGGTCGCCGACAGTGGCTTGCCGCGCAACATGTCAAACGAGACAGATGTCGCGACCGGGAGTCCAACGTCGATCCACTTCTCAAGATCAGCGATGGAGTTAAACCGGGCCACGTAGCCTCGCATCCCTTCCATCGAACCAAAATAAGCCGCATTGAACGGCCAATTTCCCGCCCCCTTGTAGACCGTGTCCCACACCCCTGTCTGCACCTCTGGCACGTCCTGGTCAAGTTCCGGTCGACCCAGAACCTTTGACCAATGCTCTAACAACATAGAAGTTGAGGTCGCGCTGCAGAGGACCGAGCCATGAGGATAGTTCCCCTGCGCCCGCTGGGGAACGTCAATGACCTTGCCCCAAGCCGGGCTCACTACCGGCACGTCTAACGCCGCTTCTCCGGCAGAAAAAGTTGCGGCAAGCAATTTCAGCCGCGGAGGTTGGGTTGTTTCGGAAGAATCGGGATTTGTGAGGGTAACTCGAATATCCAACGATGTTCCCGGCTTTTTGAGCATTAAGGTATCCGTGCTCACATCGCCAATATCATCCTTCTGCCCGTTAACGCTTTCACGCGGGGCGGTATTTGCGTGGAGCGACCATTCAGCCATCACAAACCACTTTGAGTCAAACCCATGGCCATGGGCTCTGACTTCTAATCTGGTGTGTGAATTTGCCGGATGGTTTACGTTCCACGAGACAATCGCCTGCGTGAAAGAGTGGTGAGGGCGGAGACCCTCCCAGACTTTCACCGTGCGCTCGCCCGCCGCCGGATAGCGGAGATTAGGTTGAAATGAGATGAGCTGAGCGGTGGGATTTAGCATGACCAGAAGTGGAATCAAACTTAGCATGATCTTTCCTATACGATACCGCTGGTCTTGAGGTATTATCCTTGATTCGTGTGGCTACGCCCAGCGCAAGCGCACCAAAGAATTTACATGGCAACCTACCGAGGACGAAAGACCGATATTTGCCGCACCGTCGGCTTTGACATTTGGGGCCGACCCAAGAGCCCGGCCGCGAAGCGACCGTACCCTGCGGGTCAGCACGGACCTAACCTAAAGGACCGCAGGCAGTCTGAGTACGGCGAACAGCTTCTTGCGAAGCAGGTGATTCGCCGCTACTACAACTTGCTGGAAAAGCAGTTCTCTAACACCTTCCAGAAGGCTCAGCGCATGAGCGGCAACACCAGCCTTAACTTCTTGCGACTTCTTGAGCTGCGACTTGCCACTTCGGTTTGGCGACTTGGCTACGCCAAGACGCCGTTCCAAGCGCGCCAGTTGGTCAACCACTGCCACGTCATGGTGAATGGCCGCGTGGTCAACATCCCCAGCTTTCAGCTGAAAGTTGGCGACGTGGTGGAAGTCCGAGATCGCGAAGTGAGTCGAGGCATTGCCAAGATGAATCACTACGAAGGCGCTCCGGTGCCTGCGTACCTAGAGTCTGACGTGCCCCACTTCAAGGGCAAAGTCATCGCCCTGCCCGAGAGAGAGGACTTCCCCAAGTTCTTTCAAGAGCAGCAGGTCGTTGAATTCTACGCTCGATAATAAGTGAGTAACGAAATGCCGGTTGCTCACGCTGAGCGACCGGCATTTTCTGTTTTGGGTCCTTGCATCGCGGATATCCGGTTTTCCCTTTGAGGTGCATTCCCCCTTGGAAGCCTAGTCACATCGCAATCAGGACCGACCCACGATAACAAGATGCGTGAAGCCGGTGAATTTATTTGTCGCCGTCCGTTTGTTGCCTTATTCCACCCGCCGAAAACCCGCGACCGCCTTGTTGATGGCCGTCACCAGCCGCGACTTACCCGTGTTGTCTGCCTGTAGGTTGACAAACGTTGCGACGGCCTTGCGGTTCACGTACACAATCACCGTGTTCTTGATGGCTGCCTTAGTGTTGATCTCATAAGCCTCCACCGCCGGATCATTAAAGTTAGATAGATAGGTAAACGCTACATTGGGACCGGTAGCCTGAGCGGCCAGTTCTTTGAGATTCCTAGAAACGACCGCAGTTGCTTTATGAGTGGCGTTGTAATCCACCACAAAGGCTTTGAGTTTGGTGGCCCCGTGTTTGGTAATTTCAGACTCAAGGACCTGCGCGAGTCCGAGGATATTGGCCGACGAATCGTGGTTCATCCAAACCTGGACGGCGGCGATCTTGCCGTACTTGCATATCGGGCAAGTTTTTGTACCCTTATCGGGGCCACTTACGTGCCACGGCTCAAAGGCAAAGACAGGATTGCCGGGCTTAGGGCCAGATTTCAGAGTCAGAGTCTTTGCGGCAAGGCCCGGTATCAGCCCCAGATTAACCAGACCCATCACAAACCCGGCGCGAAAATAATTGTTCATCGTCCCTTTCTCCTACGATCTCAAACGGACGAAAGATCGCTCTGACATCCTAGTACACTTCTATTCTACTTATGGTTGCCGCCGCTCTGATCATGCTCGCCACCGCCAAGGCCCTGCCAAAGGATATTGACGGGCATTCGGTTCGTCTTTCTGGCGCTAAGGCAACCGTGGCGTTTGTGGTGATTCAGGACTGCCCCATCGCGAGGCAGTTTTCACCGGAGATCAATCGGATTGCCGACGAATACTCCCGACGTGGGATCAAGTTTTTGATCATTCACGCCTACAAAGAGACCACGGTGGCCCAGGCGCGGACTCACCGAACGGAGTTTGGATTAAGGATGCCCGTAGTGATTGATAACACCGGGGAGCTGGTTAGGTTGACCAAAACCGTGACGGTGCCCACGGCGGCGGTGTTTGACGTCCGTGGAAAATTGGTTTACTCGGGCCGGATTGATGATCGGTATCCCAAGCTCGGAATTTTACGCTCCCAACCTACCCGGCACGATCTCCGGATTGCCTTAGATCAGATCCTATCGCATCAGCGCGTCATTCCAAATCAAACCGCCGTAGTGGGTTGCGTTCTCTAAATGTCAAAGTGGGCCACGACAAACGTGTGGTCAGACGGCCGTTCGAGTTTTCGGGCCGCCACATCTATCGTGCAAGAATCACAAAGCGCCGCCAGCGCCTCCGTTGCGTAGATGTGATCAATACGCCAGCCCAGATTGCGATCGACCGATCTTGGGATTTGGAAATCCCAAAAGGTATAGTGCCCTGCTTCGGGGTGCAGTTTTCGAAACACGTCGGTGAGGCCAAATTCCACAATTTTGGCGAGTCTAACAAATTCATCCGGATGGTGCCCAACCCCGCCCAGCATCTTCGGGGAATCGTAAACGTCGGTGCTCTCTGGCGCTACGTTGATATCTCCTAGCCATATCAATGGCTGCTCCGGAAGGTAGCGTTGGTCCAGGAGGGTTCTGAACCTCTCCAGCCATTTGAGTTTGTAAACAAACTTATCGCTACCCACCGCGTTGCCGTTGGGAACGTAGGTGTTGACCACCGCAATCCCATTGATCTCTCCGGAAATGATTCGGGCATCGGTCGGCATCAAATCATCGCCAAAGCCGGTCTGAACATTCATAATCGGCGACCGGCTGAGAAGGGCCACGCCGTTCCACGCCTTCTGGCCGTGTAGGGCAATTTGATATCCCAAATCTTCAAAGTCAGTCCGAGGAAAGATGTGGTCTTCCACCTTGGTCTCTTGGATGGCCAAGACATCGGGCTCGTTCTCCGCTAGCCACTCAATAAGCAGGGGCAGGCGTGCCCTTACCGAGGCCGCGTTGAAGGTTGCAATGGTCATGTCTGCCAGTTTATCTGGCGGAGGTTCACCTTATCGCGGAAAGTAGGCAGCTGTGGTTTCAGAGACAAAAGGGATACCCAGGGCGGAAGCTGGCACCAATGCAAAATTTGCGATTCTCACCTTACGTTTGGCGGCGATGGTAAGTGAAAACTTTGCCGCATATTCCATCTCCGGCCGAATCGACATTCGAACCCAATAGTAATCCACCCGGTTATCTCCCAGGTGAAACGTTGCCTCGTATTCGTTGGTGCCTTCGGGCCGCAACGGTGCCAGGGGTTCGCTCACACTGAGCCAGGTTGCCAGAGCCACATCTGCAACGTGGCGGGCCTGAAGCCGGGCTAGGAGATGGGTTGCAGAAGGCAAGTAAACCGTTTGCCCACTCCAATCCTGAAATGAAAAATCAAAATTCAGGTTCTCCAAATTGGCGCCGCCGGACGGCCGATCCCAGTTAAAGTCTAAGGGATCCGACTTTCTATAGGCGGCTACCCTCACCACGAAATTTGCTGATCCGCTGAGTTGTTCTCTTACCTGCTGCCATCGTTGCTGAACTTCCCCATCGTCAAGAATTTCGGAGGCGGATAGGTACCCCAGCCACCGGGAGACCATGGCGGGTGAAACGTAAATGGCTTCCTCCACCGCGCGGTGAACCCTACCGTCAAACCACGTTCCCATCACCGCCCGGTCTTCATCTAAAACGCGATCAATTCCCTTCTTCTTCTGATAGATCTCTCTTCCCCGTTTGAGCTGAAAGGCAATCGGTTCCGGCGGAAACTGGGCAGGTCTAAAGAGGCCAATCCACAGCGCAAGGGGGGAAATCAGCATTAAGGTTGAATCATCCTTAGAGAAATCATCGGCGCATCGGCCACAATCCGCACATGGAGCTGGACATGGTGATCCGAGGGGCGACGGTAGTGACAGGCACTCATTCCGAGGTCGCCGATATCGGAATTCAAGGGGGGAAAATTGTCGCGCTCGGATCCCTCGCTGATTTTCACGCCCCGGTAGAAATCGCGGGAGCCGGACTCACCGCAATTCCCGGCGTCATTGACACCCAAGTTCACTTTCGCGAACCGGGCCTCGAGCATAAAGAAGACCTAGAATCGGGGACTCGAGCCGCTTTGATGGGCGGGGTGACTTCCATCTTGGAGATGCCAAACACCCATCCTCCTACGGTTTCGCCGCAGATGCTACAGGACAAACTCGACCGAGCCGCGAGCCGAGCCTGGTGCCACTACGGCTTTTTTGTGGGAGCGAGTGCGGAAAATGCCGACGACCTTGCCCAATTTGAAAACCTCCCCGGAACTCCCGGAATTAAAATCTTTATGGGAAGCTCCACCGGACCTTTGCTGGTGGGAGACGACGAAACCCTAGAGCGTGTGCTTCGCAGCGGAACTAAGCGGGTGGCGGTTCATGCGGAAGACGAACCCCGGAACACCGCCCGAAAGTCACTTATCAGTGAACACCCTCACCCGCGGGAACACCCGTTCCTCCGCGATGCCGAGAGCGCCCGATTAGCCACCGAACGTATCATTCGCCTGAGTCAGAAGACGGGAAGGCAGGTGCACATCCTCCACATTTCCACCGGAGATGAGCCGCCCTTGATCCAACAGGCTAAACGAGCGGGGATACCCATCACCGCAGAAGTGACTCCGCAACATCTGTATTTCAATGGAGACGAGGCCTACGAGCGTTTGGGGTCTTGGGTCCAAATGAACCCTCCCATACGGGGTGCGGAACATCAAGCCGCCCTGTGGCGCGCCTTGGCCGATGGGATTTTTGACGTATTTGGAAGTGACCACGCTCCTCACACCCTCGTTGAAAAGCAATTGCTCTACCCCGGCAGTCCCAGCGGAATGCCGGGCGTTCAAACTCTGCTCTCCGTCCTTCTTACGTTCTGCCATCAAGGCAGACAAGACCTTAAGACCCTGGTAAGAATGGCTTGCGAGACACCCGCTTCACTCTACGGAATCGTGGGAAAAGGCCAACTTGCCGTTGGATACGATGCAGACGTGGTGCTGGTGGATCCCCACCGCTCCTACCAATTTGAGCGATCGATGGTAGAAAGTAAATGCGGTTGGAGCCCTTACGAAGGGGACACTTTTACCGGCTCTGTAGAGCACGTCATTCTGGGCGGGCAGTGGGCGGTTCGGTCTGGGGAGCGGTTAGAGGTGGCCAGCGGGCGGCAACTGGTATTCAATCACCCGTGAGAATTCCATGGATCGGCAGGCGATGGGCAAAGGTTGGGTGGATTCACCCAACTTTTCACCTCATAGGCGTTTAGTTAAGCTCCCTTAGCCCCATTTCATCGGTCCTTGGTGTATCGATCAAACGTTGAGGAGGGCAGACGGCCAATGCAATTCACCTTGTCGAGGCGCAACTCAACGAAAGACCGTCCGTTGTCCCGGCAGGGACTATCCCCCAGTAGCCTGGCATAAGCTCTCGCGCCATGCCAGGTCAGTTGCGTCTTGGCTAAGTTCCCCGGCAGGGGCACCAGAACCTTTCAGTCAAGATATCTAGGATCGTAATCACTGAAAAGAGGGAACATGCCAACTGCCATTGGGATTCGGCGGCGTAGCCGGTAGTCGGCGGATGAACGGAGCCTTTGCAATGGATTTTCTGCGGGCGTGGTCGCCTACGATTATTAGGCACTACACAAGAACCAAGCCCATCTCAGTACTTTCTAAGCCTCAAACCTCCCGCAAAACCCTTGCAGGGCAACAAGGCTGCTAGCAATCTGAAATGATCGCCTTCGATTGTTTTGCGGTGCAGATTGGAAAGTTTCCATCGCAAAGGCTCCGAACCTGCCGACGTCCGGGTGCTCCAAGATCGCCGGAAGTCACCCGGACTCGGGCACGGTCATCCCGACGCTACCGGCTTCGCCGACCTCGTTGGAATTCAGTTTTTGTTGAGAATACGATGTGTTAGCTCAAGGTCGTATGAGTTGTAGGCATTTGGTAGATTCTAGTGCCCCTGCCGGGGAACCGACACATTTGCTGACCACTCCTGG
>JBBQUZ010000066.1:0-19600 GCA_038212035.1 Fimbriimonadales bacterium | reverse complement strand
AATCGACTCAAGCAGTTCTCCGAAGGTCGCCGCTACTTTGAGCGTGCGGTTCTGGCCGAGCCCGCGAGCTACGACACGTACATTGAGCAAGGCAACCAGTCGATTGCGGTGACGCAACTGGGAAAACTTGAGCAAAAGGATCTGGAGTATGAACAGGATTCGGCCCGGGCGATGTACGAAGCCGCTCTGTTGGCCCGACCGGAATCGGCGGACGCGCTGACCGGACTTGCCGTCATTAGCATGTTTAAAAAGGATGCGGCTCAAGCAATTAAGTTTGCCCAAGCCGCCACCGAAGCAGGTCCCACTAATGCCGGAGCGTACTATGCTCTGGCGGGAGCCTACAATATGGCTCGAACCGCAAACTCTCAGGCGGCTGCCCAAAAAGCGGTTAAAAGGGCAGGAATTCTGGATCGCCACAACTTAGAAGGCCGAGAACTCCCAGACGCCACCGCGGTCTGGCGATATCTCAACAACGACGGTCGAGACCCGATTCTGTCCGCTCCGAACTGACCCAGATGTCTGGGTCGATTCGGCGTCTGACGACCTGGTGCCGCTGAAGTTAGCGGGTCATGTGAGTTTAGATAGAGCTCCAAAGGGTGAAATGCCTTTGGGAGCCCGCCCCGTGTTCAAATTAGATCGATACACTAAGGACCGATGAAATGGACCTAAAGATGTTTAAATAAGTGTATGCCCTTGTCCCGGCAGGGACTATCCCCCAGTAGCCTGGCATAAGCTCTCGCGCCATGCCAGGACAGTTACGTCCTGGCTAGGTTCCCCGGCAGGGGCACCAGAACCTTTCGGTCAAGATATTCAGGATCGCCATGCACTCACTGAAAATACGGAATATGCCGCCTGCCATTGGGATTCGACGGCGTAGCCGGTAGTCGTCGGATGACCTTGCCGACGGCCGGGTGCTCCGCGATCACCGACAGTCACCCGGACTCGGGCACGGTCATCCCGAGGCTACCGGCTTCGCCGACCTGGTTGGGATTCGACGGCGAAGCCGGTAGTCGTCGGATGACCTTGCCGACGTCCGGTTGCCCCGAGATCGCCGAAATGCACCCGGACTTGGTAATTCAAAAATTAACGAACGTGACAACTGTTTCTCGTGTAGAATTCCTTCATGGTAGACATTAATCTACCAATAGAGAATTACCACCGCCCCCTTGGGTTTCTGTTTCTGGACCTCAACGCGTATTTTGCTAGCGTTGAGCAACAGGAGAGACCGGAACTTCGAGGCCGCCCCGTAGCCGTGGCCGCCGTGGATGCTGAAACAACGTTTGCCATTGCCGCGAGCTACGAGGCAAAGAAGTTTGGTGTCAAATGCGGAACCCTGATTAGGGATGCCCGGTCCATGTGCCCAGGGCTTGTCGTGATAAAAGCGACCCCATCCCTGTACGTGCATTACCATAAGAAGGTGCTAAATGCCGTAGAGCAGGTGCTCCCCATTGACAAGGTCTGCAGCATTGACGAAATGCGATTTCGACTGCTTGGAGAGGAGCGAACTCCCGACGGTGCTACCCTGGTGGCCCACCGAATGAAACAGGCCATCTGCGACCAAGTGGGTGCCGAGATGACCTGCAGTGTGGGAGTAGCCCCCAACGCCTTCCTCGCAAAGTTGGGGACAGACATGCAGAAGCCCAATGGGTTAGTCATTATTCAGCAGCAAGACTTGCCGCACAAGCTGTATTCGTGCGGGCTCACCGATTTCGCCGGGATCAATCGTCGCACCCAGATTAGGCTGAATGCCCACGGCATTTTCACCACTGAGCAGCTTTGCTCAGCCAGCAAGTCAGAACTCAAAACGGCATTCGGAAGCATTGTTGGCGAGCGCTGGTGGTATCTCCTCCGAGGCTTTGATGTGGATTTTGAGGCCCAAACGGGAAAGTCTTTAGGTCACAGCCATGTATTGGCCCCGGCCCTTAGAAACGACCAAGGATGCAGGGATGTGCTCCTCAGACTTCTACAGAAAGCGAGCGCACGGTTGCGATCCACAAATCTTTGGACCTCGGAAATGATCGTGAGCGTGAGCGGATTTAAGAATAGTTGGCAATGTAGAATCAAACTTCCGACTACTCACGATTCTCCCACGATGATTGAGTACCTGCTTCAAGAATGGGCCAAGCGTGACTTTGCTTCGCCCCGATCCGTCAGCGTCACGTTTACAAGGTTGCATAATGCAGCGGCCGTTACACCAAGCCTGTTTGACCCCGTGGTAGACCGGGCCAAGTTCAGCCATGCAATGGACGCGGTCAACCAAAAATTCGGAAAAAATTCCGTGTTTTTGGCCGGGGTAGCCCGCGTAAAAAACTCTGCGGAAGAGAAGATTGCTTTCAACAAAACCTGGCTCTTTGCCGAAGGTAAGGGTGATGGTGAGTGGATTGACACTTTTCGGGGTCCGGACCCCGACGAATGAATCTTCGAATTCCGTTCTCTTGGGGGATGTGGAAACTTTTCAATATTGATCGTCTGTAATCTGCCCGCATGGCTTGCTGTTGCATATTGATGCTGAGCTTTGGCTTGTTGGCTCCGGTGTGGTCTACTTCTCGCCGAGTTGCCGGAATGCAGATTCCCGTGCCGCCCGTCAAAATGTTCTTTCCGTTGGAGGATTACTAGATCCAAATACCCACCATGCGGCCCCGGGGACCGGAAAGTTTTGGCTTGCCTACAATTTAAATTACGTCTACGACGTGGGCCCGAATTATCCCGCCGGCACCCCGTACCGAAACTTGAGCGCCAACTATTTCTGGGGGTCGCAGGCGGGGTCTCGATATGGCAGCATGTGGATCGGAGCCTCCTATCGCATAAATGATCGAATTCAGACTTCACTCCAATTTCAGGCGGTTCGATTTGACGGGTAAACGTAGCAGACAGTCCTCAGCGCAAACTACGACTTGACGAACGACCGATCGATGGGTGGCAGATAGGTTCAGCCGTGCCGATACACCAATGGGGACATGGCGCTCAAACGACCGGGAAATCGGGGAGCGGAATACTTTCTTATTCAGGGCGCCCCCAACGCAGAATCATTTTGCGCCCGCCTGATTCTCAACGTCACACTTCCATTTACCCTTGGCGGCACGGGTTAAAGTTCTTTCACTCGCAAATGCGCCGACTTTGCGTACAAGGTGGCACCGCGATTGGCGATGGCCGAACCAACTACGGCCATGATCACCAAAAGAAGCATCCTCACCGCAACCCCCAGAAAAGATGCACCGGCACTGCCCAAATCCAGCGGCTTACCCGGCGTGATACCCAGCACTTGGGTGGGTGATTGCGTAAAAAGGTCGTAGGCCAGCTTAAAGGTGAGACCGAGCATGGCAATGCCGCCGAGGAAGGTAAGTATCCCTAAAACGGAACCTCCCAAATCTCGACCGCCCGATATCTTCTCTGCCACTTAATGGGTGTACCATGAACTCACTCATCCACGCATGAATAGGGGCTACTTGATGCCTATATCAGTGAAAGGAACGTCATCCCCGCTCTACAGAAGACGTGTGGCCGTCCCATTTTGCCGTCGCCTCCCGGCAGTGCAATTCCTCCGCTACTAGCTCCTCGGGCCGGCGCTACCAAGCCGCAAGGTAACGGACCTCCAGTTTAGCCTGATGCCGAAAGAGATAGACCGGTAAAACGACGGGGACCACACACGTAAGAAGGGCCCTTAAAGCCGGCCCCAAACCGGGGATAAAGGGTGGTTAGTATGTATGCCGATGAGCCGAATTGCTCATCACGCCGTGGGATTATCACCCGGGCTGTAACACGAAAACCCGCGGGTGATCGCCAGAACTTTGGCCGATGAAAGACCACGCCATTTGCAGACAAATACGGAAACCGGGTAAACCTGCCCGCGAGCTAATCACAATGATGCAACCCTGGTTTCCCGACGCCAAACTCGGCATTTTCATTCACTACGGGATCTATGCCGTTAAGGGCATCTCGGAATCTTGGTCGTTCTTCAACGGTCAGGTGAGTTACGAAGATTATATGAGCCAGTTGGGCGGCTTTACCGCCTCGCAATACGACCCCGAAGCGTGGGCGGACTTGTTTGAACGGGCCGGGGCTAAATACGCGGTACTCACCACCAAGCATCACGATGGCGTTGCGCTCTGGGACACCAAAGCCAATGACTTGAGTGTCGTTAAGAAAACTCCGGCCCGGAGAGACCTGATTACCCCGTACGTCGAGGCGCTTAGGCGGCACCATCTGAAGGTCGGATTCTACTCGTCACACTTAGATTGGTCGCACCCCGATTACGCAACCGTGATTCCCAAAGCGGACAACGAAAACCAACCCGACCCGGCCCGATACTCCAACCGATTTGCCTACCCGGAAGCCGGAAAAGAAGACCCCGCGCGATGGGAAAATTTCTTGAAATTTCACCGAGCCCAGCTGAGAGAACTCTGCACCGAGTTTGGCGACATTGACCTGCTGTGGTTTGACGGTGACTGGGAACGAGACCCGGAACAGTTCCGCATGAAAGAACTGCGAGACGAGTTGCACGCCATGCAACCCAACGTGATTCTCAACTCAAGAATGCTCGGTTACGGAGATTACGCAACTCCCGAACAGGGTCAGCCGATCTTTGCTCCCGAAGGAGTTTGGGAGTTCTGCGTTACCATAAACGACTCGTGGGGCTACCAAGTTCAGGATCAAAATCACAAATCAGTTCGGCAGATTGTGAGGATGTGCGCCGAATGCTTTGGTCAGGGCGGCAACGTGTTGCTTGACGTTGGCCCCTTTGAGGACGGTTCCCTGCAACCAGAACAAGTTGACCGTTTGGAAGGCTTGGGACGCTGGATGCACAAGCACGCCGAAGGCATCTACGGCACAGTGGCCGGACTCCCCGCCGGTCTCCACTACGGACCCAGCACATTTAGCAAAGACGGAGAAACCGTCTATCTGTTCTTCTTTGATCGCCCGATTGACCAAATTGTGGTGAAGGGAATTCGAAACAAGGTGAAACGGGCCTCCGTCGTTGGGTCCGGCCAAGAACTTCACCAGTACCGAAACGGAAGCGCGGACTGGTGTGACGTGCCCGGATCGATTTATATCGACGTGCCTGATTCCGTGGTTGACCACGACGCTACCGTGATTAAGCTAGAACTCGAAGGTCCGGTGAGCGTGTATCTGGGCGCGGGCAGGTCGTAGTCCAGGTCCTTTAGCGAGGTTGGTAGCTCAAGTAGGATCGCACCGCTTGGGCAACCGATTTGCGCCGCCGCCTCCAATGAGGCACAGTAGTCCGAGGCTCGCCACGGATGCCGGACCGGGTTCCGGAACCGGTAGGCCCGTGGTCAGCGTGAAATAATGGATCACAAGACGGTAAAGCCCATGACCACCCCCGATCTCTGGACAAATCTGCATCCGCTTACCAGGATTCTGGACTCTGGCCCCCGCGTGCGTACCGCACGCCATGCGGCCTGGGTTCCATTTAGTGAGTTGCCGAGCCGAACTTACGCACTATGCGGCAGTGGCCAAGAAATTCTGGTTGCTGACGTCGGTCCAGCGGCGCTTCAGGCCGTGAGCTGGCTCACTTCACACGGGCGAAGGGCACGGCTCTGCGACGGGCAACCGGGCCCATCGCCGGGCCGGCTTTGGAGTCCAAACCCTTGGTTGAGTGAGGCCCCACTTCATCAGTCCCAGGGCAGAGCTCTGGATTTGGGATGCGGAACCGGGAGAGACGCGGTGGCTTTGGCATCTTTAGGATGGGAAGTAACCGCAATAGATCGGCTGCCCGATGCATTGGATCGCGGTCGTTGGTTGGACTCCAATTACCGAACTGCGGGTCCGCCGATTGAATGGATCGCGGCCGATTTGGCAACCGCTCTGCCCGTGAAGGGCCCCTTTGACCTCATCCTCCTCTTTGCTTTTCTGGAAAAGCGACTACTTCCCCTGCTGGCAAATTTGCTGCCTCCCACCGGGCGGATTGCGATTGAAACCCTGGATGAAATCCATAGAGAGCAGACGGGCAAACCGAATTCTGATCAACGAATTCTTACCGTGGTTGAAGCCACCGCTCTCATGCCTACGTTACAAATTTTGTCGGTAGATGAAGGGCAACGAGAAGATCGACACACTCGACGCATCTTGATGAGTCATAAACTGTAGACCGCCGCATGAAATCTCCGATTGCCGTTTACGTTCACACGCCGTTCTGTCCCACCAAGTGCGGATATTGCGACTTTAACTCTTACACCCTCAACGGCTCGGGGGGTTTGACGGAGGACATTGTGGAGCGGACGGTTCGGGCCACCATCCTCGAGATTCAGCGATCACCCTGGGCCGGACGGCCCGCAAAAACAATTTTCTTTGGGGGAGGCACGCCCACGTTCCTCACCGAGGAACAACTTACGCGCATTTTTTTGGCGGTTTACGATGCGCACCCTCCTCTTCCCAATGCCGAGATTACGAGCGAAGCCAACCCCGGAACGGTGGACATGGTCAAGTTCCAACGAATGCACGAGGCGGGTTTTAACCGGATTAGCTTAGGCGCTCAAAGCTTCTTGGAATCAGATCTCATCACCCTGGGTCGCGTTCACCGGGTCGGGGAGATCGAGCGCGCGGTAGGCGCGGCCCGAGACGCCGGTTTTACGAACATCAACCTCGACCTGATGTTCGGTCTTCCCGGCCAAAGCGTGCGCGCGTGGGAATCTAACTTGGATCGAGCCCTCAACTTGGACCCCGAACACCTTAGCCTCTACTGCCTAACCATCGAACCCGGTACCGACTTCTACAAGCGACAACTGAGAGGCCAACTGGATCTCCCAGGAGACGAAGACCAGGTGGAGATGATGGAGCGTTGCTGGGCCCGGCTAAACGCGGCGGGCTTTGAACAATACGAGATTTCCAACTACGCCAAACCAGGCCGAGAGTGCCAACACAACCTCGAATATTGGACGGCCGCCGAGTACGCATCGTACGGTCCCGGGGCCGTTGGATGTGTGGATACTGATTCTGGATTGCGAAGGCGCTACACCAATCTCAAGCACCCAGTACGGTATTGCGACGCGGTGGAAGAAGAGTCGCCGGTGGCGTTTGAAGAAGAATTCTTAGACGAAGCCATCCTGAGAACCGAGCGTATAATGTTAGGGCTGAGGCTTAACACTGGATTGCCGTTTTCTAGCCTATCCCTGAGTTCGCAAGCGATGTCCAAACTCACCGATCGCGGGTGGATTGAAGTACGGGAGAATCGGATTAAGTTGACCCCAGCCGGTCGGCATTTCTGCTCGGAAGTCGCCCTAGAACTCATTTAGGCCAGCTATCATAAGGGGATGAATCTCCGGATGTGGTTGTACGATATTGCGCGCGAACAGTCGCCTGACCTCGATACCTTGCGCAAGTTCTGCCGCCTCTCCGTGGATTCTGGCTATAACGCGCTTGGCCTGTACTTAGAGCACCGCTTTGCCTGGCCCGCCACCCCCTGGGCGCACGGAAAAGGCGCAGTAACGCCCGAAATGATTCAGGTGCTTCAGGACGAGTTTCCCGATTTGCAGATCATTCCCTTTCCCAACCTATTGGGACACTGCGAAGGATTTATCTACACAGAAGCCGGGGTGCCGTACGCGGAAGAACGATTCAAGGGGCTTCAGGCAGACCCAACAAATCCTGCTTTTATTGCCCTGGCGGCCCAGATTCTGGAGGACACTCTCGCGATTTTCCGAAGCGAAATCGTTCACTTGGGCGGAGATGAAACGCAACAACTGGGTGCCGGTCCGGGTTCGGCAAAAGTCGTTGCGGATGCGGCGGCTCAGGGCAAAGACGGGAAAGCTATGCTCTACGGAGAGCACTTTAAGCGGCTGGCCGATCGAGTCATCGAAGTCGGACGTCGACCCGCCGTATGGGGGGACATGTTTGTGGAGCACCCCACCGCGTTAGACTATCTACCCAAAGAAACGCTGATCTTCGACTGGCAATATTTTAGCGGTCCGTCTGAAACCGCAAGGCGATTTTTGGACGCCGGTTTCGACGTGGTGTTCTGCCCCGCGTTGCACACTTACAACGCACCGTGGCTTCACTTGCCTCAGAGCGAACGGAACGTCACCGATCATGCGGCGGCGGCGCAAGCACTCAATGCATTTGGAGTTTGCGTGACCACCTGGGAAATGGGCCTCTTTGGCAACTACGAAACTCTGGTCCCCGCAATTCGAGCGAGCGGCGAGATTCTCAACACGCCCAATCTGCCGTGCCGAGCGGACGGCATTTACGACGAACTGGGAGCCCTGGCTTACGGCCCGGTAACCGAAGCACCCGTCTTCATGAAATCCTATCTTAAAGAATCTGAACGACACGAAGAATGGGCGCGCTTGATGGGGGTGGAACTCTTGGACGCCGGGGGAATGTTCAGTTTCAGCCGCATTAGGTCTTCGCTTAAATGCCGCTTGTTGTTGTACGGTAACCCATTCTTGCTATGGCTCAGAAATCGAGAAGATCTGTGCGGGGCACCGGGCAATAAGGCCCTAGAAATTGCCGAAAGGGCCCTTCACATGGCCCCCGATGCCAACGGTCGGGGAGTGAGTGAATTTCTAAAATGCGCAATCTTATTCGCTCGGTACGCCGAGCAAGCTCACGTAGCCTACGCCGACAACCGGCCCGGGGCTGCTATGGCGGCTTTGGCTCCCGCACGAGTGATGTTTGATGACTTGGCGAAGGTGGCTAAGGCTACTTACCTGAATATCGGCGGTTCCTTAGCGGATATCGAGAGATGCCGAATTGCTAAGGCACACGTTGAGCAAGTGATCGCACGCATCCGGAACTACGGAGATGGGTCGCTGGGCTACCTGCCTTCGTTCGAAATGATTTCCCATCCCAAGTTTGTGCCTCACGATCAGGCCGGATGGTGGCTGATCAATCAGTGGGCAAACGAGTAGCCGGATTAGCCCCGGTTATCAGCGAGACCGCCCGCACTCCCTTCGTCGGTGGGTTCACGCACGGGGGGGATTTCTGATGGGTCGGCGGGCGGGGTCACCGTGACTGCTCTTTTCTTATGATGATGTCGCCGCTTCAAAGGAGGTTCGGTTTGGGCTACCACGTCTGCGGGTTTGTCCTCAGATCCGGCGGGGCGCACTGAGATCGCCACGTCGGGGCCAGAGGTGTGCGCTTTGGATTCGGCAGCCCGCCGAGTAGATTCTTCCGCATCCCGGGATGCGGGAACTTCGTTTTCAGTGGCTCCCCCTGGCTCCGCTGAATTGGTGGGTTCGTGCGGTTTCGGGGTCGCACTGGGCACCTTATGGGGCGGCATTGAGATGATTCCCTTGGGCCCAAAGAGTTCTTTGCCGAGATGGGGACCAATCAAGAAATATCCCGCGACGGCGAGCGCAAGTGGCGTTACCAGCCATTTGGCCACCCACGGTTCGCGGTTAACCGAAACCTTCTTTTTCTGGGCACTCATGCCTGGATTGTGGCACAGGTAACCTAACCAAGCCCTATGCCAGCCGACGCCTACGATGACGCTATCGACCTTCAGATTGGCCTCCTTTCTGCGGGTGACCCGACCGCGAAGTCTTACCCCTACCCCTCGCTGAGTGCGCTGGGAGACCAAGAAATGCGGCGGTTTAGAACCGTGGTTCTGCAAAATGCGTACCTAACCGTAACTATCCTTCCGGGCTTGGGGGGCCGTATGATCAGCATCTTTGATAAGCGCACCGGTAAAGAAATTCTGCCGCGTTCTCAAACGCTACTCCCTCAGCCAGGGGGTTCGAGAGGGGTTTCGCTAGCCGACGGACTACAAATTCAGGTTGGGGTTGAAGACCGGCTAAATTCCATGGGGAACGTAGACACCGCGCTAGAACGGCCCATGGATGACGAATCCCCCGCCGGAGTCTGGATATCGGAAACCGTGGGCGGAACGGGCATAAGTTGGCAGGCCCATGTACATCTCCCCGCCGATCGAGCGGAATTGCTCATCGAGACGCGGGTGCTCAATCGCACCCGCCTGCCCGTTGCGTACCGGGGCGGCATCTCCATTGGAATCGGTAATGGTTGCGTGAGGGGCAATACAGTCTATGTTGAGTCCTTAGACACAGGCTTTTCTTTGTACTCCACCGAGCCGCCGTTCTCACTTCCCTCCCTTCAAGGCGATCGATTGCGTTTTGATCGTGACCTCGTCGAGTCCGTGCTTGGACCGAGGCAAGTCGATTACTGGTCCGTTCGGTTAAACCCGTGGTCGGGCCTGGGCGGGGATCCCGTTGCCGGAGACCAAGTCGCGATATTGGTGTCGGAAAATGCGTTATCGATCCAAACTTCGCGAGTGTTTTTGGGCGCGAAGCTCATGGTTCAAACCACCGGAGGACGGGTGCTTGAATCTCCCGCCGATCTGTATCCAGAACGAATTACCGCGATTCCTTTGGGTGAGTTTACCGGTCAGATTGCGGCGGTTGCCGTGCAAGACGCGGCGAAAAAAGTGTTGGTCCTATCAGAGGTCACAACGGCTTCACCACAGCCCGATGAAGTATGGAATCTGAGTATGGCGATGGGAACTCGCCACCTCGCCTACTTGTTGTTGGCCGAGCGGGCCCTGGCTCAGGATAACCTGGCGGAAGCGGACGAAAAGTTGGAACAGGCATTACTCTATAACGGCGACGACCCGCTGATGTGGTGGCTGAAGGCGCTGGTAGGCCGACTCTCTGGTGCCGCCGAGGAAGGCCAAACCGAGCTGTTGAACGCTCATTATCTCGCTCCCTTGGAACCGGCACTACGCGCAGAGGCATTTCTCGCCCAGAGTCAGGAGATGGGGAAAGAGCCGAACCCGCTCTTGGGAGCGCTGGAGGAGAACCCCGAAAACTTCATCGAAGTGGCGGCAATGCTCACGGAAACCGGGCGATGGGATCAGGCCAGCCGATGGATTGATGAAGCGATTCGGCACAAGGATATGCCGATGCTACGTTACCTTTGGGCCTACGCTTACCTCATGGGATCACGCATGGAGGTTCAGGCCGCCGAACAGCTTAATGAGGCGGCAAAGTTGGAATTCGGGCCGCCATTCCCATTTCGGGCGGTGGAAATCCGGGCATTACGATTCCTGACCGAACGGTTTCCGACCGACCTCCGCTTGGCTCAGTACGTTGAATTACTGAGCCAGGTCGGCCGGCTCCAGGGTTAAAGAAGTTGAAACTGGTCGCCCGTACGGGTGAATCGCACTCGCCACCCTACGGGCATGGAGCAACTCAATTCAGCTTCAAAAGCAAAGGTTCCTTCTTCGGAAACTACACAGGCTCGCGAGCCTTGAATGGACATGATGAGTCCGGTCATCTCGGTTTCGTTGGGAAACAGAGAGGTACCAGCCGCATCAAGCGCATCGATATTGGGCGTTAGATTAAGCGATAGGGTCAAGTAGGCCTCCTGAATGCGGTCTTGGCCGCGCATTCCGAGAACTGCTAACTTGCAGAGCCGGAGGCGGCGGATGGTGGATTTACTTCTTTGTTCATCTCGGGTTCACCTCCTCGTAGAGTTGAATCTTAAGGTACCCCAGCCCGATTTCTCAGGTCTACCCGCACGCTTGCCGGTGGGTCGTTTGTCCCAACGTCTCGCCGGTATCCGTGCGAGCGCAATCGTCCACTGTTTACAATCAAGCAGAAGCTAACTTTTTGAGTCGATCACTCTCAATTTCAGCTTGCCCAAATAGAATCTAGACAGTTTTGTCTACTTTGCTGTCACAATCGTCGTAGGAAACTATGTCCATGCTTGAGATTAAGAATTTGCACGCACGCGTTGAGGAAAAGACCATTCTCCGTGGCATCAATTTGACCGTAAACGCGGGAGAAGTCCACGCCATCATGGGGCCAAACGGCTCTGGAAAAAGCACTCTCGCGTCAATCATCGCGGGGAAAGACGGCTATGAAGTTACCGAGGGCCAGATCCTTCTTGACGGCAAAGATCTGCTGGAGTTAGAGCCGGAAGAGCGCGCCGCCGAGGGAGTATTCCTTGCTTTTCAGTATCCGGTAGAAATTCCCGGAGTGACTAACACTTACTTCTTACGCGCCGCGCTCAATGCGATTCGCAAGCACAACAAGAAGCCAGAACTTAACATGTCAGAGTTTATGCGGCACATCAAGAGCAAAGTTGAGATGATGCAATTAGACAGCTCGCTTCTTTCTCGTGCGGTGAACGAAGGTTTCTCAGGCGGAGAAAAAAAGCGCAACGAAATCTTTCAGATGGCTGTTTTGGAGCCTCGGTTGGCCGTTCTTGACGAAACCGATTCTGGACTTGACATTGATGCGCTCAAGGTAGTGGCCAACGGAGTGAATGCCCTTCGCGGCCCGGAGCGCGCGATGGTGGTGGTGACTCACTATCAGCGACTTCTGAACTACATCGTGCCAGACTTCGTACACATCCTCATGGAGGGCCGAATGGTCAAATCGGGCGGTAAGGAACTCGCGCTCGAACTAGAAGAGAAGGGATACGGCTTTGTGGAGGAGCAACTGAGCCACGCCTAAGTTCATATAACCCTGAACCTGAAGCCGCTCTGCTTAACCATTATGCCTACCGTTGAAACCCGACATCACCAACTTGCCATGCAGTTTGATGAACTGAAATCCGTTCTGAAAACCTACGGTCCCGACGAACTTCAAGCCGTCCGCGAGTCGGCCATGGCGCGATTTCGTTCCGTGGGTATGCCCACCCTGCGAGACGAAGAGTTCCGCTACACCAGCCTGCGAATCCTTGACGAATCACCGTTCAAGCCCGCTTACGGTGCTACGCTTACCCGCCATGAGGCGGAGTCGGCCGCTTTGGGCAACGTGGATGGGGCT
Source organism: Fimbriimonadales bacterium (assembly GCA_038212035.1). Taxonomy (GTDB): domain Bacteria; phylum Armatimonadota; class Fimbriimonadia; order Fimbriimonadales; family Fimbriimonadaceae; genus Fimbriimonas. The sequence goes on along the minus strand of JBBQUZ010000066.1, from coordinate 6,857 downwards.
ACGGTCTCATTCATAAACGGGCAGTTTGCCCCTGAGCTGGGAATACTCCATGCCCTGCCGGGGGGCGCATTTGTGGGAAGCCTGTCGGATGCATTTTCGGTTCTCGGTGAGGAAGTGTTGGCGCACCTGGGCAAGATTGCAAATCTAGACGGCAAGCTGGGATCCACTAACGACGAGCGATTTACCTATCTTAATACCGCGTTCCTTTCCGAAGGGGCGGTGGTTTACGTTCCCAAGAACGTGACGATTGAGAAGCCGATTCACCTCCAGTTTCTATCCCAGGCCGATCACGGTCCGCTGGTGTGCCACCCGCGAGTACTCATTGTTCTTGAGGAGAACGCAGAAGCTCATGTCGTCCAATCGTTTGTGGGGCTAGATGGAGTTGTGTTTACCAATTTGGTGACGGAAGTCTATTTAGGCGAGTCTGCGCGGCTTGAGCACGTGAAGCTGCAGCAAGAGGGTGCGTCTTCCGTATTCATCGCCACCGTGGCGGTTCATCAAGAAACCAAGTCGGTTTATCATTCCGTGAATGCCAACTTTGGAGCCCAGATCGCCCGAACCGACGTGAACGTATGGTTGAACGGAGAGTTCACCGCCACCACTCTCGACGGGGCCTACCTCGGGTCGAATCGTCAGGTAATTGATAATCACACGAGGATTGATCACGCGAAACCCAACGGAAACTCGTTTGAGGTTTACAAGGGAATCCTCTGGGATCACTCGGTGGGAATCTTTAACGGCAAGATCTTTGTGTACGAAGATGCGCAGAAGACCGACGCTAAGCAGACCAACAAGGCATTGCTTCTCTCGCCCACCGCGACCATTAACACTAAGCCGCAACTGGAAATATTTGCCGACGACGTGAAATGCACCCACGGAGCCACGGTAGGGCAACTCAATCCAGACTCTCTGTTCTACTTGCGAGCGCGCGGCATTCCGTTGGCCGAAGCAAAGGGATTACTCGTTTATGCTTTTGTCGCCGAGGTGTTGGAGAAGATCACGATGCCTCAGGTGAGAGAGGGGCTAGATCAGATTCTGTTTAAGAACCTGGGCATGAAGAATCCGGCTTAGGGCCCAGCAAAATATTACTTAAGATGAACATCGCCGAGACGTTTTCATACGAAGAATTGGCCCGGCGGCTGCCTCTCAAAGATGCGATGCCGGCGTTGGTTGGCATGGTTCCGGTGACCGGCACGGTGTACGATTGGGTGGCCCAAGTTGCCGCCCGTGTTCACCCCGAGATCGCCGCGGGCCTGTGGATTTACGTGGATGACATCGAGCGAGCTCACACCGTGGCGCAGGCCATAGAGAATCCCACCGGGTCCGCATGGCATGCCATTGTGCATCGTCGAGAGGGAGATTTTTCCAACAGTCTTTACTGGTGGCGCCTCGCCGGAACTCATCCCGCTTTTTCTGACCTTGCGAACTATGACCCCGCCCAGTTTGTGACTCGAGTTAGGAATTGTGCGGACACTTCTGCCGTTGAACTCGTGGAACTGCAAAGGCAAGAATGGCGGACCCTGTTCGCATGGGTGCTCGCACAGGTCCCAAAGGAATTAGCTCAATGATCTCTCTATCTCCTGTCGTAGACATCTCGAAAATTCGTGCAGAATTTCCGGTGCTGTCCCGCATCATCAACGGACAACCTTTGGCGTATCTTGACAATGCATCGACCTCCCAGAAACCTGAAGCCGTAATCCAAGCAATGGATCGGTTCTACCGAACCCAAAATGCCAATATTCATCGCGGAGTTCACCAACTTAGCCAAGAGGCAACTCAAGCCTATGATCTCGCCCGAGAGAAGGTCCGTGATCTGCTCCAAGCCAATGACGCACGCGAGATTGTGTTCACCAAAGGCTGCACCGAAGCGATTAACCTCGTTGCCTTTGGGTTATCCACCACCTTACTCAAGCCCGGAGATGAAATTCTCGTCACAACGATGGAGCATCACTCCAACATTGTTCCCTGGCAGATGGCGGCCGAACGCACGGGGGCGGTAGTAAAGCCGATTCCGATTACGGACGAAGGCGAAGTTGATATGGAAGCTTATGCCTCCATGTTAAGCGAGAGAACCAAGGTAGTGGCGATGGTCCACGTTTCTAACTCATTAGGGACCATTAACCCGGTGAAGCAAATGGTGGCCATGGCGCATAACGTGGGAGCGAAGACACTGGTGGACGGAGCGCAAGCGGGTCCTCATCTACGCGTAGACGTGAAGGATTTGGACGCCGACTTTTACACGCTGAGTTGCCACAAGCATTACGCACCCACGGGGGTCGGCGTGCTGTACGGCAAGCTTGAACATTTAGAGGCGTTGCCGGCGTACCAGGGTGGCGGAGACATGATTCGCACCGTGCGTTTCTCGGGTAGCACCTACGCGCCGGTTCCCGCCAAGTTTGAGGCCGGCACCCCCAACGTTTCTGGCGTGATCGGCGTTGGCGCTTCGATTGACTACCTTCGAGACCTGGGCGACCGGGTGTCGGCGGAAGGCGGTCTAGACGGTGCGTTCCGATGGATTGGTGAACAAGAGCACCAGCTCACCGGATATGCCCAACAGCGGCTTCGCGAAATTGATGGGCTTCGCATTACGGGCACTTCTCCTACTAAGGCGGCCGTGGTGGCATTCACCCTAGAATCTGCGCATCCTCACGATATCGGAACCGTGCTAGATCAGCACGGCATTGCGATTAGGGCGGGGCACCACTGCTGCATGCCCCTCATGGAAAGGCTCGGCGTGTCCGCAACCGCACGGGCCTCGTTTGCGTTCTATAACACGCTAGAAGAAGTAGATCGCCTGGCGGATGCGGTGATCCTTGTAAAGGAACTCTTTAGCTGAGCCGGGCACCTCACCCGCAAAACAAACGTTTAGAATAACTATGATCGACTTACGCGAACTGTATCAGGAAGTAATCCTGGACCACAATAAGCACCCCCGCAACCGGGGAAAGCTTGACGGCGCTACCGGTCAGGCCGAAGGCCATAATCCGCTCTGCGGAGACCAAGTAACGGTTTATGTGGTTAAAGAAAACGGTCGGGTGGTTGAGGTCCGGTTTGAAGGTCACGGGTGCGCCATCTCCACTGCCAGTGCCTCTATGATGACCGAAGCGGTCAAGGGAAAAACCATTGAAGAAGCGGAACAGCTGTTTCGAGATTTTCAGTCACTGGTGACCACGTCTGGGCCAGCAAACGAAGATCTTGGCGATTTAGAAGTGTTAGGCGGAGTGAGGGATTACCCCGTTCGCATCAAATGTGCCACTTTGCCGTGGCACACCCTTCACGCCGCTTTACAAGGCGAACAAACGTCCGTCTCAACCGAAAAGTAATCCCCCGGAAAAATGACCATGCCCGCCCCGATCCCCTCGCCCTCCGATTCAAATTCGAGCCCCATAACACATGGGGTGCGACCTCTTTCCAGCATTGAGAAGTCTTTGTATGCGTCGCAAGTGGTGGAAGAATTGCGAACGGTTTATGATCCTGAATTGCCCGTGAACATCTACGATCTCGGCCTCATCTACGACATCCAAGTATCCGATCAGCGAGATGTTCACATCATGATGACTCTCACCTCTCCCGCGTGCCCCGTCGCCGGTTCTCTACCCGGCGAAGTGGAGTGTGCCGCCCGTGCGACCCCCGGCGTGGGCAATGTGACGGTGGAACTCACTTGGGATCCTCCCTTTACCGTAGATCGAATGAGCCACGACGTTCGTCTGATGTTAGGGATCGACTAATGGAGAGGAAACGGCGTTGAAATTTTCTGCTCAAGAAGAGTACGGCCTGCGGTGCATCCTTCAAATTGCCCGGTTAGCAGAGGGGGAGAGCCTCACCATTCCCGAGATCAGCAAACGGGAAGGGCTGAGTAGCACCCACGTGGCCAAGATGCTCATGATCTTGCGGCGAGACGGGTTTATTGCCAGCACTCGGGGACAACTGGGCGGTTATACGTTGGGCCGACCAGCAAATGAGATTAGGGTGGGAGATGTGCTTTCTTCGCTTGGTGGTCGGCTTTATGATGACAACTTCTGTGACAAGCACGCCGGAGTTAACGCTACGTGCGCTCACTCCGTTGACTGCACGGTGCGCAATCTTTGGCAGGTTATTCAAAGTGCCGTGGATGCCGCTGTGGGTCCGATGACGCTGACCGACCTCATTGGCCCGAAAGATGCTCCAATTAACGTTAAGCTATTCGATCAACCCCGCCGACTTACATCTGTAAGTTAAAACTGTACGCCAATTTTGAGTACCATGAAAAGTTCAATGAATTTCCCCATCACCGTCACTGAGAAAGCGGCGGCGCAAGTAAAGCGGCTGATCGCTAAAGATGACCGGTCCGGCGTGTTTTTGCGCCTAGGCGTTAAAGGTGGAGGATGCAGCGGCTTGGAGTACCTGATGAAGCTAGACATCGCCCGCAAACCCACCGACCTCGAATTGGAACTTGATGGCGCTACCGTGGTGTGCGATGCCAAGTCGGCGGTATATCTAAAGGGCAGCACGTTTGACTACACCGGCAACCTCATCGGCGGTGGTTTCAAGTTTGAAAACCCCAACGCAGCGCGAAGTTGCGGCTGCGGCACCAGTTTTACGCCCAAGGCGTAAAAGTCCGTCCGCACGCCCCTTTCGCTTGGCCGGATTACGGGGCCATGACGCGCTGGGCGATTAGGGCGCTGCCGAAGGGGGGCATTAAGTAAATTCCCTGGGCGCACGCTCTGAGGGTTTGGGTGAGGCGGCGGGATTCTTCGACTCCGATCTCAAGTGCTTCTGCGTCATTCGCCGAATTTGAGATTTTGGTTCTTAGCCACTCCGGAATTTCAACCCCGGGGACCTCGTTGTGCATGAATTCCATTTGGCGAATAGATTTCAACGGTAAGACCCCAACCAGAACGGGCACCCCCAGCGAGGCGCAGAACGCTCCGCACTCCTCCGCAACCGAAACATCGAACACGGGTTGGGTGTAGATGACCTGGGCCCCCGCATCCACTTTACGACGCAGCCGGTCTTGCTCTTCTCGGCGGTCAATCGCCAGCGGATTGAACGCGCAGGCGATGGTGAATCCGCACTTGACCCCCACTGAATAACCGGCGAGGTCGATACCCTCGTTGAACCGGGCCAGGATTCGGCAAAGGCCAATCGCGTCGATATCGAACACGGAGGTGGCGCTGGGATAGTCGCCGATATTGGCGGGGTCGCCCGTTACCGCGAGGATGTTTCGAATCCCCAGGGCGTGGCACGCAAGGAGGTCGCTTTGGATGGCCAGAAGGTTGCGATCTCGGCAGGAGAAGTGCATCGTCACTTCAATCCCCACCCGGTTCTGAATCAGCGTGCTTACTGCCGCCGGGTTCATTCTGAGCCGGGCCCGGGCGCCGTCGGAAATATTGATGACGTCGGCTCCCGCAATTTTCAGCGCTTTGGCCCCGGAAAGAAGCTTCTCCAGATTGAGCCCGCGGGGTACGTCCATTTCTACGGCGGTGACAAACTTACGACCCAGTTTTTGGGCGAGCTCACTGGGTTCAGAGTTAGCCAGCGGCTTGCGCTCGGCCGCTTCTGCCCGCACCGTTGAGCGTTCCTTGACTACGATTTTTTTACCATCGAGTAGGTTTTTCAGAGCTCGAATGTGATCAGGCGTTGTTCCACAACAACCCCCAATGATTCGGGCTCCTTCTTCCACCAAGCGAACAGCGGCACGGGCAAAATAGTTGGGATCGGTATCGTATACCACGTGCCCTTTCACCAGTTGCGGCATTCCGGGGGTCGGAAAAGCCAAGACGGGAAGGTCGGTGGATTCCACCATTTGACGGACCAGATCTAACATGCGTTGCGGACCCACAATGCAGTTGGCCCCCACCGCCACCACATCGAGATCGGTCATCATTTTGCCGCATCGAATGGGGAGTCCTTCGGCCAGCATTTCGCCGTCTTCAATAAATGCTTTGCTTACAATGATGGGCAGGTCGCTTACTTCTCTCACCGCGTTCACCGCCACCGAAAGCTCCGCAAGATCCGTGTAGGTTTCCAGCATAAACCCATCCACGCCCCCTTCGGCTAGTGCGGTGGCCTGTTCGCGCACCGATTCGGCGACTTCGGCCTCGGTGACGCTCCCAATGGGCTCCATGGGCTTACCGCACGGACCAATGGCTCCCATCACAATGCGGTCTTCCCCCACCGCTTCTCGGGCCAAACGCGCGCCGGCATGGTTCAGCATTCGCACATCAAAGCCGCTCATGCGAAATCGATTGGCCTGAAACGTATTGGTTTCTACCATCATGGAGCCCGCATCGGCATAGTCCTTGTGGACTTCTCGCACCAGATCGGGCGCAAGGAGATTGGCCAGGTCGTAGGGTTGGCGAGTGAATCCTTTAGCGTCAAGGCAAGTTCCGTTAGCGCCGTCCCCAATAAGCACCCCGCGCCGTAATGCCTCTAAAAGCTTCACATAAAGATTATAGCGTTCAGGCTCCCTAGGCCTCTGGGAATTTCAATGGATCCACTGAGGATGTTGTGGCAGAAATGCTTGAGGGTTGCGCAAGCTGTTTTCCGTTAGCCGAATGTGACACGCCTGTGCTTCTTTGGGAAATAAATCAATTGTCTCCTGAATCGGGATCGCACACCGAAATACGACAGAAGACCGAATCGGGTCGCGAATTACCCAGCGACCGGTGGCTACATCGTAGTAACGATGCTCGCAAAGGTACAGACCGGTGTCTCGGTCTAGCAGGTATCCGGACTGGGCGTTGAACCCAAATGGATCGGTAGGGGTCGTAGTCGCCGACTCCGCTCCGTAGGCATCGAAGAGTGAACTATTCAGGATAGCCTGCGACCCATCTAGCCGCTGAGCCACACTGCCTTGGGGGTCGAAAAGATAGTGC
>JBBQUZ010000065.1:0-19700 GCA_038212035.1 Fimbriimonadales bacterium | reverse complement strand
AGTTGCCGGTACCGTTCCAAGCAAGTTCGGCCGCGTTGGCCCACATGTAATACACAGTCATGTCGTTAACGGCATAGCTCATGATGTCCTTTCCGTTGTCCCACTTGTCGGGAGCCTGAACGTTAGTCATCTCATACTTTCGAGTGGGGCAAATCGTGAGCGGATAGCTCTTCATATACGGTTGCAATATGAAGTTCCACCAGTGAATTCGATCTGAACCAGACTGGGCGGGGTTGTCAAAGTAGGAGTAGGACGGGACCCAGTAGTCGTCTGAATCATTTGCATACATAACGGCAGCGAGTCCAATCTGCTTCAGATTGCTGAGGCACTGAGTTTTCTTGGCGGCTTCCTTTGCTTGGGCAAATACGGGGAAGAGGATCGCAGCAAGAATCGCAATGATCGCGATGACGACGAGCAACTCAATGAGCGTAAAGCCGCGGTGAATGGTGGTTCGGAAATGATTCATAAGTGTCTCCTATGACTGGGGTTTGCGATAAGTTTTGTGAGATTCAAACCTCATAAGCAAGCAACATCTTAAAATGCTTCTATATAGAAGTCAACCGTGATTGTATCATTGATTCCGCGCAATTGAGAATAGTTTCTCTAGAATATATTTACGGGGCCCGCAGATTCCCGAATGATCAGCGGGCATTCAAGCGTGATCATATCAGACCTCATTCCGCGATATTGCTCCACTAACGCATCGGCCGCACGCCGTCCAATTTCCTTGAGGGGCAGTTCCACGGTGGATAAAGAGGGAGTTATGAAGGCCGACAGCCGAAAATTGCCAAACCCAAAGACACTCACATCATCCGGAACTCTCATTCCTGCTTCGCTGAGTGCCCTCATAAATCCGATCGCTGAGAGGTCGCTTGCCGCCAGTACTGCAGTTGCCTTACTGGACCTGTCCACAAACTCCTTTCCTCGTGAATAACCAGAGTCCTCCATAAAACCACCCGGCAACAGTTCTAATTGGGAAAGTGAAATCTCCGAGTCAACCATCGCAGATTGAATGCCTCGCAACCGTTCCATGGCATCAAAGTTTCCTTCCGTACCCTGCAAATGGGCAAACTGCCGATGGCCCAAATCTATCAGATGCTTGGTTGCGTCATAGGCACCACGCCAGTTATTGGGGCAAACGGTGGGAATTCTGCGGCTTCCAGAATAATTATTTATGGCCACCACCAGAACTCCTCGGTCAAGTAGGCCATCGCATTCGTCAAGGTCGGGTTCACCTAAAAGAACGCACGCAACGGCGCTTACCTCAAGCTTCTTAAGCGTGAGAAAGTCTAAAAGTGGTTCCGTCTGGTCGGCAATGTGAACCTGAAAACCTAACTCCGAGGATCGCTGAACAAAACCGTCAACCAATGGAGGAAAGTAGAACGGGTCTACGCTATGCCACCTCGCGGTGAGTAGTAGCCCCAGTGAGCGACGGGTGTCGGGCGCTTCAAGCGGAACCGCATAGGTGCCACGACCCCTAATTCGCCTAAGTTTCGCATCTTTAACCAGTTCACTAATGGCGTTCCGAACGGTCATGTAGCTTACGCCGTATTCCTCGGCAATCTGCATCTCGCTAGGAAGTCGATCGCCCGCCTGCCATTCCCCCTTATTGAGGCGGTGCAACAGGTTTTCTGAAATGTGGTGGTATTTGGGCTGAGTGCGTGGCATGGTAAATCTAAGTTGAGCCTGTGCTCCGCGAAAGAACGGTCCGATCTTTTATACTTCTATATAGAATCCTTGGATTGTTCTCTATGATTATATGTGTCTTTGCCTTAATTGTGTCCACCCAAACAAATCCGTGCATCATTCCAAGGCCCCAGAGCTTAGATTTGCATCCGGGACACTTTACATTGGCGTCCACAACGCAAGTGTTCAGCAAGAAGGCTGCTTCCGGTGTCGCGTCCTATCTTCAGGATTGGATGGGCATCCATCTGGGCTCGAAAACCTTGGCCGTCAAAAAACACCTCTTCAACTCAATCGAATTTGAAATGGATCCTCTAGTTAAGGGCACCGAGGCCTATCGATTGACCGTTAATCCTCACCAAATTAAAATTTGTGCATCCTCGCCGGCCGGGGCGTTCTACGGAGTGCAGTCTCTGCTGCAACTGCTTCCCCCTAATGCGCTAATCAAGACTAAGGGTAAGAATCCCTCTTGGAGCATCCCCTGCCTAGAGATTCGCGACGCACCAAGATTTGGTTGGAGGGGTACTCATCTAGATGTTGCCCGACACTTTATGCCGCTCCCGTTCTTGTATAAGTTGGTGGACCTCTTGGCGTTCCACAAACTCAACGTGCTTCATCTTCATCTCACCGATGATCAAGGATGGCGAATGGAGATCAAGCGGTACCCTAAGCTCACTCTGATCGGTTCCTATCGAAAAGACAGCCAGTCTAACGATGGCCCCGACGAGTTTGAAGGGAAGCCCCACCAGGGCTTTTATACGCAGCAACAACTCAAGGATTTAGTGGGCTATGCAAATCGTAGATTTGTCACGATCTTGCCCGAGATAGAGATGCCCGGCCATTCCCAGGCTGCGGTCGCCAGCTACCCAGAGCTAGGCAATATACTTCCTGGTCACCCTAACCAAAGGGTTGAGGTGTCCACCGAGTATGGCGTTCACGATGACATTCTCAATGCAGATGATGCGACGATCACTTTTTATAAGCATGTGCTTGATGAAATTATGGAGGTATTTCCGTCTAAGTTCATCCACGTAGGAGGAGACGAGGCACCAAAGGGGCAGTGGAAAGTGAGCCAACGAGCGCAGCAGCAGATAAAGGCTCGGGGTTTGAAAGATGAAGATGAGCTTCAGTCGTGGTTCATCCGCCAGATGGATTCTTATTTGGCCCTCAAGCACCGACGGCTCATTGGCTGGGACGAAATCCTAGGAGGTGGACTTGCTTCCGGCGCCACCGTAATGAGTTGGCGAGGAGAAACCGGAGGTATTGCCGCCGCAAAGGCAGGACACGACGTGGTGATGTGTCCCTCCAGTTGGGTGTATTTAGACCAGCTGCAAACTAAGAATCCAAGACTTGAGATTAACCGAGGTTGGGGATACCTGTCGCTGGAAAGGGCGTATCGGTATGAACCGGTTCCAATGGAACTAACCGCCAAGGAATCCTCTCACGTTCTGGGGGTTCAGAGTGCGGTTTGGACCGAACTCATTCGAGATCCGGCACAAGTTGAGTATCAGCTATTTCCGCGCCTATGTGCATTTTCAGAAGTGTTTTGGAGTCAGCCGGGTCAGAAGGACTATCCGGATTTCTGGTTGCGGCTACAAAGCCACATGTTAAGACTGGGCGCGCTCAAGGTGAATGCGCATCCGCAAGATCCAATTGAGAAAGATCGTGCCGGATCATGGCAACCTGGATTTTTCTCCCAGCGAGAGGGAACCCATTCGTGGAGAGTCGAACATCATTTGCCCACTGGAGGCGAATACCAGGTGTCATTTATCTACTTTGGGGGTGACCATGGGCTTGACATCTCATCAGTCGAACTGATGGATGGCGCCATGATTTTATTCAGAGATGTCCACGAGTCGCAAGCGGGAGCTAAATCAAATAGTTCGATCTATCGCCTGACTGTCCCAGAAAACCTTTCCGGGCGTCTTTTGTCTCTCAGAGTAACTGGGCATACCGATGGCGGTACCGACTCATATGGAGACGTCCGAATTAGCCGGGTGACTTCCTATAGAAAATGACGGGGCCCGATTCCCGACGGTATAAGAACTAACAAATATAGCGATCACTTTCACGAGGCAATGATTCAATACCGCCATCATCAAATTTGATAAGCGACCATTAAGGAGTTCAAGCAAATAGCGCGTGCGCACTGCCTATATGTAAGTAGTTATGAGAAGAGCATTCACACTTATCGAACTTTTGGTGGTTATTGCCATCATTGCGATCTTAGCCGCGATCCTATTCCCGGTCTTTGCCCAAGCCAAACTCTCCGCTAAGAAAATCTCCAGCATCAGCAATGTCCGCCAATTAGGTCTCGCCGGAGTGCTCTATTCAAATGATGCGAACGACGTCTCGGTCCCGCTTTACTATTACGACGCGACGAACCTTTCAATCCCTAGCACCCAGGGGTTTTACTATTGGCCGGTCTTAATGTTGCCCTACACTAAGAGCGAAAAAGTGTTGCTTTGCCCCAACGACACAGCCGATGATCCAGTTCTCAGTGATGGCACCCACGGACGGTTTGATCCGGCGAACACTTTGCACTTCTACATCGTAGGCGCTAACTGTAGTTACGGTTACAATTACCGATACCTTAACGTATTAGTACCGGGGGGCCCAATTGGATTTCACTACGAAGGTGTCTCGCTCACGTCATTGGAGTCTCCAGCGGAGACAGTGATGATGGCGGAAGCCACGATGAAAAATAAGCGGAATCCCAACAACGGTGAGTTGATTACCAACCCAATTGGTTACTCAAGAATTGAACCGCCTTTTGGCGATCCTTCCGCAAACCCGCCGCGCAAGGGATGGACCCAATACACATATCCCGATGCGAGAAGCCAAGGGCAGCTTTGGCCCAGATTCAGTCCAGATAAGGTCATCGTCGCCTGGCTGGACGGTCACACCAAGGTGACTTCAGTCAAGGGCCTGGTAGGCGAAGGAGCCACTAAGCCGGAAGTAGACCGGTTTTGGAACGGCATCGGCCCTAAGGGTTGAAAAGAGTAATGCAAAAAATCGTCCGCCTCTCAAGCTAGTCGGGAGAGGCGGGCGCTTCTATTTGTTCAACCTTCAGCGTGGTTGTCATCGTTATAGGAACTCGTCTTTCAAACAACTTGTGCCTGTAAGCCTTTGCGACGACACGTAGAAACGGGCTGGGGTAGCGTAATTGCCCAGCGCACCAACTGCCACTTGAGGCAATTCTGAGAACCGCTTATGGGCTTCCGGTGGTCTTAGCTTGCGGCGCGTCCTGCTTATCCCAAGTGCATGCCGAGAGAAGGAGGAACATCTCATCCGTGGTTTGCTCTCCCCATCTAACCGCTTTGGGGGGTGAATTTGGATTCCGAGGGTTGGCCGCAGAATTGTCGTAGGTAGCCTCCACATGGAGTTTAGTGCCTCGGGGAACCGATATTGGCTTAGCCATGGGGTAACTCAGCTGCCAGTTGAAATCCCAATCGTCAATGTAGATGTAAGGAATACGCTTGCCATCGGGAAGGTCAAACCATGCTTTCATGGTTCGGCCCAACAGGTGCATGTGGGGCATGGCCGCATAGAAAGTCATGTTTCTGGGGAGAATTCTTTCTTTCACCACCTTGTGAGCCGCAGCTGCGGCGGGAATGTTCAGGCCCAAATCCATGGCCCAATGCATATTCATTTCTTGAGTGATTGGCTCTTTGGCAAAGTAAAGTGCCAACTTAGTTTGATCCGCTTCTTCCTTACCCGTTCGGTGGTAGTGCACCTGCATAATAATCGTGGAGTGCGGGTTGAGCTTAAAGGCAATGCCATTTGGCGTGAGATGGGGTTGCAATCCGGGGGCCCAGCCTCCCAGCATTCCGCTGGGCATGATTCCCACTCCGCCTCCGTCAGAGGTGTAGCCCTCTTGACCGTCGGCAAGCCGTTTCTCCAGCTTCAGGGCAGAATTGCCATCATCTAGGTACGCAATCATGTGGTGGACAATCTTGCGGTTGCCCGGCTTAACATCAATCGCTTTCACCCACATGGGCTGGTCAAAATTGGTTTTGAAAACAAAGTTCCGGTAAATATCCGCTCCCTCCGGGCTGACCTTAAACGGTTTGCTTTGGGTCAAGATCAGATCTGGTTTTCCGAGCGACCACTCACTGGTAAACACGGGAACCTTAGGTTCTTGTCGCTTATTGCCCTGCGGGGATCCTGCTTTGGTCCATGCGGCCAAAAGAGCGATCTCCTCCTCGGTCAATCGATTCTCGCCCCGAAATTCACCGTAGCCATGCACGGCTTTCCACGGGGGCATTCGGCGAGACTCCGTCACCGCACAAACCATCGACGCGTGAAGCTTGGCATTCTCGTACCCGATCAGAGAAAACGGAGCGACCTCACCGGGGCGATGGCAAGAAACGCATCGGTTGTTCAGTAGGGAAGCTACGTCTTTGGCGTAAGTGGGAGCTACTGCTCGTGGTGGCAAAGGCGTTGGCGTAACCGCGATCGCAAATGGGGCTAAGGTGGTCACGATAAGTGCAGTAATAGACCCAGTGGCCGCAAGGTTTGCCATAACTTTCCGTATTCTGACTCATTAGCACCCCTAATCGTATGGCTGAATTTTCAATGAGTACAATTGCCCAGTGCTTCCCTTAACATTGGAATCCCGACGCGTGTTAGTTACGGGGAGTTCTCGGGGAATTGGCCAAGCCATCGCCCTGAAGCTGGCCTCGGTCGGATGGGAGGTCGCGGTTCACGGAAGCGCGCCTTCGGATGACCTAGATGACACCAAGACGAACCTTGGGGCTGCTTCTGCGGGCAAGTACGTGGCCAACCTTTCAGAACCTAATTCGGTGACCAGACTTTGGAACGCCGTGATTGCAGATGGCCCTGTCCACGCTTTAGTCAACAACGCGGGCATTTACATTCAGCAACCTTTTTCCGTGACGGATCAAGAGTACGAGAAGGCCAGTGACTTAATGTGGTCAGTAAACTACCACGCTCCCATTCAGCTCATGCGACAAGCCATTTCACACTTTGAAAATTCCGGACAAGGCTCCATCGTAAATGTGGCCAGTCGCGTTGGATTCAGAGGGGAAGCAAATGCCTCGATCTACGCGGCTACCAAGGCGGCAATCATCAACACCACGCGATCACTAGCGGTTGAACTTGCACCTAAGCATATTGGGGTATTTGGAATTGCTCCCGGTTGGGTGGATACCTCCGTGATGCGAGACGGAATGAACGAGCGGCTCCCAGAGATTCTGGCCAGTATTCCATTAGGTCGGATGGCTTCCCCTGCGGATTGCGCAAATGCGGTGGCATATTTACTGTCTTCCGATGCATCCTATTTGAGCGGTGTCACCCTTGATATCAACGGCGCGAGCTACTTTCATTGAGAAACCCGTCATTCTAATACGTCTTCCATGATCCTAACTTTCCTTGTCGGACTCAGCCTCACCCAGGCCACGATCATTCAACCGCCGCGTCTGAGGACGATATTGCCCAACGGTGCTTGTATCATGGTGGAGCAAGTCGATGGTTCGCCGACGGTGGCGATGGACCTGTTTTTATCCGCCAAACGAGCGCCGGAATCTCCCGCAAGTCACGGCTTGAGGCATTTGTATGAGCACCTTAGCGCCTTAGGGAAAGCGGGAACGTTGGATCGGCGTTTAGAAACTGGCGGTGGATTCCTCCGGGCGTTTACGCTTAGAGACGTCACGGTCTACGCGGTTACCCTTCCCCCTAATGGAGTTAGGCTTGGAGTTGCGGCCCTGACCGAAATGACCCAGACCCAAGAGTTTTCCACGGCCGACATTCAGAAAGAATCCACCATTCTGGCGCGGGAGGGAGACTTGCGCTCCACCGACGAAATAAGTTCGGCCCAAGCGTGGCAAGCCGCCTACGGAGTGGCCGGACTAGATCCATTTGGCAACCTGGATATCATCGCGAACACGTCCTCTAGCGAACTCAGCGCTCTACGTAAGGCGCTGTTAGTTGGAGACGGAATGACGGTAACGGTGGTGGGGAACGTTGACCTTGACAAAACCACCCAAGAAGTCTCCGCTTGGTTGAGTCTCTTTCCAAAGGGCGCGGGTGACGCACAACCGTCGCGGCACTCGTCTGCTCCTCCTTCCACCGTGGGTGTGGCGACCGCACCGGACATCAGGGAGCCGTTCACGGCGGCATTGCTTGCGGCAGGACTCGGGCTGGCGTCAGAATGCTCGGGAGCGTCCTTCACCTACACCGTGGCCACCCAACCGGGATTGATGCGAATCAGCAGTGAGGAAGAAAATGTCAGTGCAACTTTGCCGGGTATCAATGGGCCGCCATTGTTTGCCCGTGGAGTCTCGTTGGCCCATCGTTGGGTGGATCGCCAACTTCACGAACCCGCGGATATTGCGTTTTCTCGAGGTTTTCTTCTGTCTCTAGATCGAGGACTGAAACCTGAGTTGCTTCATAACCGGATTTCTTCGGTGACTCCCGCGATGTTTTCTCGTGCGGTTAGGATCTATCAGGGTGAAGCCCCGGTTGGGAATCTGCGATGATAACTTCGATTCTGCTGGCCATGGTCATCCAAGGTGATTCTCATGTTTACGAACGGGTTCAACCTCAAGCGGGCGAAATCGCGATTGAAGCGGTAATTCGGCTTAAGGATCCGTCACCGTACGCCCAAGCGGTTGCCAAGACGCTTGCCCTGTCCCTAAAGGACAGAACGGTAACTTACTCGGTCAGAGACATGCGCATGGTCACTAACGGCCCACCCGTTCGCGCCCAGTACATGCCAGACGAGATCCGAATCGGGGTTTCGGTGCCCCCGGGCAATCTCAAAGCGGGGTTTTCTCTTTTGGAATCGCTACTTAAAGAAGCCTCATTGAGTGATGAACGCATTAACCAAGTTAAGAGACAGAACCCAACCCAGGGCGATCCGTGGACCCAATCATTGTCTGGATCTTTGCCTGACTTGTCATGTGTTGTGGCAGATGATGTGCGCTCAATGTATCACCAACTTTGCCAACCTGACAACATCTGGGTGGGAGTCGCAGGGGCTGTGATGCCTGCTGTATCAGCAACCGAATGGCAGATGCGGTGCGAAAATTGGCCGGCCTTACGCCCAGCTGACACCTACAAGGCCCCGCCCAAGGTGAGTTTTTTTAGCGGAACATCTTTGACGACGGTGGAATTCTCCGGCGAACCCATTCGCAGCGGTGACGTGGATCTCCCGTCTCGGATGTTGGCGCTGATTGCATTAGGCGGGGGTAAGGGTTCAGATTTATTCCAAGTCTGCCGGCGACAGCAGACCTGGAGTTATCGCCAGGAGGCATTTCTGTGGCCCACAACCTTAGGTTGGACTCCCAGGATCATTTTGGCAATTGCTTCCCATGACGGTCCGACCTCGCAGCGGGTTAGAAGTGAACTGAGTGCGAGTATCACAAAATGGTCAGAAGAAGACCGATTAAGGGCGTTAGGGTTTGCCACCTCGGTGTTTCGTCGCGGATTAGACTTCAGCCCGTTGTATTTCACTAACCAGGGTCCGCCGTCCTCCACCATTGAAGACCAAGCGTTCTTGGCTGCTTATTGGGGCATGAAGACGGGGCGAACTTGGGATGCTGAACAACTCATCAAGTCTATGAACCAAGTCAACCTGGAAGACCTTCGTGAAGCGGGCCAAGCTCTGATAAAGCCAAGCTGATCTAAGCAACGTGGGGTGTGTTTTTGCGGAAGGGACAGTTTTTGAACCGGAGTGCACCTTCACCCTGCCCTCTCCCGCAGCGGACATTCACCGCCGCAGGCGAGGGTTCCGATGGTGTGACGCGAGAACTGCTGGCATCCATAACCGGTGAGGCGCACTGGGCTACTCTTTTGCGGTAGCGAAGGTTTGTGCTACGTAGGACTCTTCAAACTCCGGATGCTTGCGGCAAAGGGGGAGGAAGTCACAACGTGAGCACAAGGGCTTTAGCTTAGGAATGAGATCACCATAATCCTCAGATAGAATGTCGTTACCCAACCTAAGCAGGTCTTGCTCAAATTCCGCCATTTCGGCATGCTCCATTCCGTAGGACGCTTGGTCGCCCGACTTTAGAGCCACAATCGTCGCTCTGACCGTTGCATCGGGGAATTTCTTGGCCACCAGCAATTGGTAGCATTGCATCGCAATATCCGCTTGCACGTCGTGATCAGCAACGGTTGAGCGGCCCGATTTGTAGTCAATGATCTCCAAAGTGCCGTCTGGCAACTCATCAACTCGGTCGATGCGGCCAAGCAGAACAAAATCCCCCAGATCGGCGCGAAGTTGGCGTTCAGTTAGCATCACGCGGCCCAATGGGGGCTTGGCTAGGACCTTAGATATGTGGTCGGCTACCATTTGTTGGCCTTCGCCAAAGGCCTCCGCCATTTCCTCCGCCGACTGGTAACCGGCGTCGATCCAGCTTTCCTCAAAGGCGGCTAAAGCTTGTTCGGTGGTGGTCACGCCCTGGTCAGTTGAATCATAAAACCGTTCAAGCACCCGGTGTAAAGATGTTCCAAACGAGTAGTAGCTCTTGGCCGTTAGGTACCAGGTCTTCCGGTCTATGTATGTCCACCTATACTTAACCGGACAGGCCAGGTAAGTGGTGATTTTGCTGGGACTAAGAGTTGGCTTTTTTAACACGATTACGACCTTGGAGCCCGATTCCATCAATCTACCCTTCTGCACGACAAGGCGAATCGGAGCCAGAGGATATCTCAGTCGCGGTCCGGGTGAATCGCCGTAATTCGCAAAAACTCAAAGTCCCGTCTCTGCTTCGGCAAAGAATGGCTCTAGGAATGAGGATCGGGGTGTCGCTTGGCTACCAGAAGAATTGCGAGGAAGAAACGATTCCCGGTTGTCGGCACCGTTATCCGACGGTTACCAGCATGCATTGGGAGTGTTGCTAACCTATCTTAAATGACCAAAGAGATACATCAGTATCGCGGGAACTCTGCGAGCCCACGCTTCTTCGTTGTGAGCCGCGTATCCATCTTCATAAAAGACCACATCTTTGCCTCTTTGCCAACCTTTGCTTACGAGAGCGGTAACGAGGTCTTCAGCGCCTTTTATCGCTTCATCACCTTCTCCGCCACCCACATCTGCCCAAATGCGGAGGGGAAGTTTGGCCTTCAGTTCACGAATTCTCTTGACCATTACCGCATCGTCAACCCACATCGACGGAGACACAATGGCGACCTTGGAGAATGTTTCGGAATGGGTCAGACCCAAATGCAGGGTAAGCACGCCGCCTAGAGAACTCCCCATAACTCCCGTGTTTTCTCGGTTAGGTAGCGTTCGGTACCGCTGGTCAATCATCGGTTTGATCTCTTCGACGAGCATTCTAGCGTAAAGATCTGCCTTACCGCCAATCATCATATTTTGTGAGTGCAACCGGAATCGGGTGGGCAAAAATTCGTCCATCCGCTCTGCACCGGCATTGTAGATGCCAACGATGATGAGGGGTGGAATCAGCTTTGCGTTTATTAAAGCTTCGGCCGTTTCGTCTAAGCGCCACTCTTGGTTGGGGATGAAGGATGTCATTCCGTCAAAGATGTTCTGACCATCGTGAACGTAAAGAACCGGATACCGCTGCTTTTGATTCTGATTGTACGCAGGGGGCAGATAAATAATCAGGTCACGCTTATTTCCTAGCGCGCCAGAGAAGAAATTCGGGATGCGCTGGATGTTGCCGGTGAGGGATGGTATTCGCACTTGCGCGGCGGCTGAACTCATCATAAGGACCGCTATTCCAACCAGCAAGGGGATCAAACCGTTCATTAGGAATTATGTTGACGTATAACACAACATCAATCAACAAAAAAAGGCCTGCCATCAACGATGGCAGGCCTTTTCAAAGCAAACCCTAGATTAGGATTTTCGTCGTCGTGATCGTGCGGCGAGGCCGAACAACATGGTGATCGCAGCCGCCGGAGCCGGCGTACCCGCTTGGCTACCGTTTCCGCCGATTAAGCGCCAGCGGTAGGACTCGTTAAGGCCGTAAGCAGCGATGTCGTAGCCTCCGGTATTAAGAACCTGACCGGAGTCGCTCTTTGCGTATGAGTTACCATCGATGCTGTAATGGACCACAGGAATTGCCGTGATCGAACCTACGTAGTCGCTACTGTCGAAGTCGTAGTAAGATGTGGCCGTGAGAATCAGCTTATCGCCCGGTGCGATAGAGATTCCCGTGCCGATGAGGCTATCCCAAATTTGGACAGTGGAACCACTACCAAATCCGTCAACCTTAGTGCCCGCATCAAAAGTGACCGCCGTCGCACCTGTGTTAACGAACATAAGGGCACCAGAGTCGGCGGGGGCAGTCAGACCAAGAAAGGTTACGCCAGAATCGCCAGCCCAAGGGCTTGGGAAGAAACCCGTGCCACGGAGGCCGTCCGCGTATCCAACGTAAACATCAACACCCGCCATCGCGGAAGAGGCAACCGTTAGCAACCCAAGTGCAACGACTAAAAATTTAGACTTGTTCATATAAAATCTCCTTCGAAAAACTTGCCACACAGATCAATCTGCATACCACACCTAAATTGTACTGCCCCTTTGATGAATTGCCTTGCCAGGTTGCCTAAAACCAAGCTAAATTACTGGTTTTGAAGCCCCTCTACCCCGGTGACTGCGTGATTAAACCTGAATTGACCGTCTTGATAGTCCACCTCCACGCGTTGACCATCCATGATTTCCCCTCGTAACAGGGACTGAGCAAGAGGATTCATTACGTCCCTCTGAATTGCTCGTTTGAGCGGTCTCGCTCCGTAGACCGGATCAAATCCGGCGGTGGCAATCTGCATCATGGCCCCGTTGGTCAGCGTCAATTCAATTCGCCGCTCGCTGAGTCGCTGGACCAATCGATCCACTTGAATATGAACAATTTCCTTGATCTGGTTGATCCCCAGGGCGTGGTAAACGATAATGTCGTCAACCCGATTAATGAACTCGGGGCGGAAGTGAGCCCGTACTTCTTCTAGGACGGCTCGCTTAATGTCTTCAAACGTGCCCATGTCCGAAATGGGGTCGGCAAAATACCGCGACCCTAGGTTGCTGGTCATCAAGACCACCGTGTTCCTAAAATCAACGGTTCGGCCTTGGCCGTCGGTTAACCGACCATCGTCCAACACTTGGAGAAGCACATTAAACACTTCTGGGTGCGCCTTTTCTACTTCATCCAGCAGGATCACGCAATACGGTCGTCGTCGAACCACTTCTGTGAGCTGACCGCCTTCCTCATAGCCAATGTATCCGGGAGGTGCCCCAATGAGCCGGGCGACCGAATGCTTTTCGCCGTATTCGCTCATATCGATGCGCACCATGCTACTCTCGTCATCAAACAAAAACTCGGCTAACGCTTTAGCAGTTTCCGTCTTACCCACTCCGGTTGGACCTAACATGAGGAAGGAGCCGATCGGTCGATTAGGCTCGCTCAGTCCAGACCGTGAGCGACGGACCGCATCAGAAATGGCTCTTAGGGCTTCATCTTGTCCCACTACTCGCCGCGACAGCACTTCTTCCATACTGAGCAACTTTTGCATTTCGCCCTGTAGCAATCGGCTGAGCGGAATCCCCGTTGTTTTGCTGACAACTTCGGCGATATCTTCGCTATCCACTTCTTCTTTCAGCATCTTGCCGGACTTTTGAATTTCGTCCAATTCGCGAGTTTCGTGCTCCAGCTGCTGAGCCAGTTGGGGAAGTCTGCCGTATTGAATTTCTGAAGCCCGCGCCCAATCAGATTCGCGTTGGGCGGCCTCAAATTGGGAATGCAATTGATCAATTTCAGTCTTGATCGTGCGAACTCCCTCAATCTTCTCTTTCTCTCGTTGCCAAGTGGCTCGTAAGCCACTTGCGCTCTCTTCAAGTTCAGCCAGTTTGCGTTCAGTCGCGTGCAACCTCTCGCGACTGGCCGGGTCTTCTTCCTTTCTGAGTGCTTCGCGATCGATCTCGAATTGGGCCATTTGCCGTTCCACTTCGTCAATTTCTGCGGGAACGGAGTCAATTTCGATTTTGAGGCGAGATGCTGCCTCGTCCATGAGGTCAATGGCTTTGTCCGGCAAAAACCTACCGGTTATATAGCGATTGCTCAAGGTGGCGGCGGCAACCAGGGCAGAGTCTGTGATTCGAACGCCGTGATGAATCTCGTATCGCGGTTTTAGACCGCGGAGGATGCTGATGGCTTCTTCAACGGTCGGCTCATCAACCAGCACGGTTTGGAAACGTCGTTCCAGTGCTTTGTCCTTCTCAATGTATTGTCGGTATTCGTTGAGCGTGGTGGCACCCACGCACCTCAGCTCTCCACGGGCGAGCATCGGCTTGAGCATGTTTGCCGCGTCCATCGATCCTTCGGCGCGACCGGCGCCGACCAACGTATGCATCTCATCAATAAACAAGATGATCGCGCCGTTACTCTGCTTGATCTCGTCGAGAACGGCCTTGAGTCGCTCTTCAAATTCGCCGCGAAACTTGGCCCCGGCAACCAACGCCCCAATATCTAGGGCGATAACGGCCTTGTTCTTCAGCCCCTCGGGGATGTCGCCACTCACAATCCGTTGGGCCAAACCTTCCACTACGGCGGTTTTGCCCACTCCGGGCTCACCAATAAGAACCGGATTGTTCTTGGTGCGGCGGCTTAGCACTTGAATCACCCGGCGAATTTCCTCATCCCGACCGATAACCGGATCAAGTTCGCCGCCCCGGGCGCGTGCGGTCAGGTCAATTCCGTATTTTTCCAGGGCCTGATATTTGTCTTCGGCACCCTGGTCGGTCACCCGCCGACCCCCTCTAAGTTCGTCAACTGCCTTTCGCAGATCGTCCTTGGTTACGCCATTGGATCTTAGGGTAATTCCGGTTGCACCCGTGTCTTCTGAAAGAGCAAGAAGCAAATGTTCGGACGAAACATATTCATCTTTAAGCCGATCTGCTTCTGCAAACGCAAGTTGAAATACTTTCTGCAGGCGGCTAGACAAGTTTCCTGCCACGGCTCCACCGCCCTGGATCTGGGCCGACCGGGCAAGATCGTTCTCCACGCTCTGCAAAATAGTTTGTGGATCAGCTCCCAGTTTCTGCAACAGAGGGCGGACGATACCACCCTCTTGTTCAATTAAAGCGACCATTAGGTGCTCAACGTCAACGGTCGCATGATTTCGTTTCTCTGCCTCTGATTGGGCGCTTTGAAACGCATCTTGAGCTTTGAGGGTAAGTTTTTCAAATCGCATTTTGCATTGAGTCCTATACTGTCAAATTACGTCAGTCAATAAACATAACGTAAAAGGGTCTTTTAGGGTTTCACTTTCCGATGCAGAACGTGCGAAAGATTTCCGCAAGTGTGTCTTCCGCAACGGTTTCCCCCGTGATTTCACCCAAGCTTTCTAACGCCGATTGGAGGTGAACGGATGCCAAATCTAGCGGCAAGTCCTCCATAACAACGGCTTTTGCGTTTACCAGGTGGGTGGCAGCCGCCAAAAGGAGTTCAGCATGACGTTGGTTAGCGATGGCAACGGATCCCTCGATTACGGACTGGGGGATGGTTTCTTCCAGGAGTTCAGCAATTCCCCAGCCTTCTTTTGCGGAAACGGCGTAACCTTGGGTTGGATGTGCGAGGTCTGCTTTGTTTCCCACCAGGATTGTTTTTTCATCAATGACGCCTTCGGCGAGGACCTCAGACGAGTTTGTAGATGAATCAAAGACGAACCAGACGCGGTCTGCGGCTTTGATGCTCGTATGAGTTCGCCCGATCCCAATTTTTTCTATTGGGTCGTTGGTTTGCCTCAAACCCGCGGTATCTACAAAGATAACGCGTACTCCTCGAAAATCAATTGCTTCCTCAAGGGTGTCTCGGGTTGTTCCGGCCATGGGCGTGACAATGGCCCGTTCTGTTCCGAGAATGGCATTAAGCAAAGATGATTTGCCGGCATTAGGTGGCCCAACAATGGCGATTCGATACCCTTCTCTTACCATGCGGCCAGCCACTGCAGAGCGAATCATTTCTTCTAGGGTTTCTACGAGGCTGGCTAGTTGAAGGCCAGCCGAGATGGAATCAAATGGCCCTAGTTCTTCGCTAAAATCAACGTGAGCTTCTATGGCGGCTAACACCCGTAGCGCCTTGGCTCTCAAAGCTGAGATGGTTCGGCTGAACTCTCCCGCTCGATGCCGAGTGGCAAGTTCAAGCTGGCGTTGGGTTAGCGCGTTGACGGTATCCCTAACTCCTTCGGCTTGTGCCAGGTCAATCCGACCGTTCAGAAAGGCCCGAAGGGTGAACTCGCCGGGGTCCGCGGTCCTTACGTTTGCACGGTAGCAATGATTAAGAAGGGAAGTAACGGACGCCCGAGACCCGTGAATTGAAAACTCGGCGCTCTCTTCGTCCGTATAGCTATGACCCTCTGCAAAAAGAACCATCAGGCCGTCGTCGCCGTTTGAAAAGTGCCCGTAATATGAGTGCCGCGCGGAGGGGACGTTGGGCCAGGGGGAAAATACTTGTTCGGCAACCTTCCAGGCGCAGGGACCCGATATGCGGATAATCGCTACCGATCCTCCAACGGCAGTAATCGGCGCCGCGATCAAGTCAAAGGGTGAGGCCACAATTCATTGTGACCACGCGGCTCATGTGATTCTCCGCGCAGCCCTTGCCAAGTAAACTATTGTGCGATGAAGCTCTTTGTAGATACCGGTGACGTTGAAGAAGTTAGACAGGCTGCGGAATGGGGGGTGATTGACGGAGTCACCACTAACCCAACGCTGATTGCCAAGGCAGGCAAAGGGTTTAAGGAGACGGTTCTCAAAATTTGTGAGCTGGTGCCCGAGGGTGATATTAGCGCGGAAGTGGTGGCCACGGATTACGAAACGATGCTGAAAGAAGCTCTGGAAGTTTCAAGCTGGCACCCCCAGATCGTGGTGAAGGTGCCGTTGATTGAGCCCGGAGTTGGCCTGGTTAAAACCCTTGCGGATCGGGGAATCCGTACCAACGTGACCCTGGTATTCACGCTGACTCAGGCTTTGTTGGCCGCCAAAGCCGGCGCCACTTACATATCCAACTTTGTTGGCCGCGTAGACGACATTTCTGGAGACGGCATGGAAGCGGTACGGGATACCGTGGAAATGATAAATACCTACGGGTTTGACAGCGAGGTTTTGGTTGCCTCGGTGCGCCATCCCATGCACATTGTTCAAGCCATTCAGGCGGGCGCGCACGTCTCTACTATGCCGCTTAAGTTTATTGGCATGATGTACAAGCACCCACTTACCGACAAGGGCCTGGCTCAGTTCTTAGAGGACTGGAACAAAGCCGGTCTTTCGATTCTATAAGGGGTTCGCCGTGGGCACTCAACGCTTTGACCTTCATAATTTAGCCCGGGAAGGTCAAAGCGTGATGGCGCATGCGATGAAAAGTGACCGTTTGCCCAATACCAACCAAGCCTAGAGCGGTGGGTCAGGTGATTTGGGGAATTCCGCTTACCTAGGCATCCAAAGCACAACCGATACTGAGTTGGATGGTGCACGGTGATGAAGTCACAACTACGCCGGACTGGGTGAAGTGGTGGACCAGACCATTTATGGGATTAACCACGACCACATCTTTGATGCCGTGCATAAGATAGAAAGGCGGTCCAATTTCGAGGTCTTTCTTTTCGAACCCTCGGCTTACAATTTCCACCACGGCATCGGGCAAAACTTCTGATGCAACGTCGGTGTCTGGGGGCTCTGCAAAAAAAATTGAAATGTCGGGTCGTTTCAGCGACCCATCAGGAAAGCGAAAATAGGCGTCGTGGACACTGTGGCAACCACAGGGGTTGGATGGGCCGTCAGTCGCACGAATTGTTTGCCGAATACGATCCAGGAAATTTTGATGACGTATGGAGGGAGAGAACTCCCATGTGGGATTTCCCTGGACTAATTCAAGTTTAATGCCCGCTATTTCCGCTTCCATTAATGCAAGTTCCCAATTTATCGACATCTATATGAGTATACGGCGGGTTGTGAGACTAAACTTTGGGCATGCGATACCAGGATCAACTCGTAAGGCAGACTCAAAAAGCATTAGATGACATTGCCCGAGCCGCCCGCGCGGTGCCCGAGGATAAGGCCGACTGGTCACCGGGTGGAGAAGCGAGATCGGTGCTGAGCCAAATGCAAGAGCTGGCCACCGGTGGTGCCTGGTTCCTCCCCATCATCAAAGACCGCACCGTGCCGTTATTTGATGAGCACGCCCGCCAAGAAGCGGCAAAGCTCCGGGAAAAGTATTCGACTGTAGATGAATGCGTGGAAGCGGCTCGGCAATCGACCTCTGATCTGTGCCAATCCATCCAAGCTTTTCCCGATGCTGAGTTAGAAGAAGAAATGACTTTGCCGTTTGGCACCTACACCATGGCCGACCTTTTGGCGTTTCACTACTGGAATCTGGTCTACCACTTTGGTCAGATCAACCAAATCCAGCTCTTACTGGGCGATAAGCGTATGCACTAGCCAAATATGCAGGAAAATTATTGACAATTTTCCAAGATTCTCTAGAAAAGTCGTGGGACAGGACAATGTTGACTTGTTACCGGCAAAGACACCCATAGGAACATGCACAAAACCTCACAAATAGGTTCAATTTCGGGTGTGCTCAAGGAGATCGGCGGGAGTAAGACCAACCATGAATTTTATCAATTTCATGCGATATTTACGAAAACCCTCACTTGCCCTTGACATTAGATTGACAGAACGGTATCATCTCTCCTTGCCAGTCGCTCAGAAATGAGAAAGATTAAGCGAAGAAAGAACTTTGAAAATTGCATAGTGGTTGTTGAGAAGTGCATCGAGCACTCGATAAAGCGAGAGAGTTTTATCAAGCTATAGAGGGTGTACGACGAATGCCTAGGGACAAGTTGCCGAAGAAGGACGCGAAAGCGGCGAAACGCTCAGGGGAGCTGCACAAGAGTGTTGATCCTGAGATATCCGAATGGGGAAACCCTGGTGGAGTAATGTCCATCAACCCGTCTCTGAATAAATAGGGGGCGAGGAGGTAACCCGGTGAACTGAAACATCTAAGTAACCGGAGGAAAAGAAATCGAAGAGATTCTGCAAGTAGCGGCGAGCGAACGCGGAAGAGCCTAAACTGGTCGGTTTACCGGCCAGGGTCGTGGGGCCACTACTACCATCCCCCTCGAATTGAGCTTTTAAGTTCAGTTCGAGGTTGGTAGAAAAAAAGATTAAGCAAGTTAACGAAACAGGACTGGAACGTCCGGCCGCAGAGGGTGACAGCCCCGTACGTAAAAACCCAATTAAATTTATGTGGTACCCGAGTAACACGGAGCACGTGGAACCCCGTGTGAATCTGCCGAGACCACTCGGTAAGGCTAAATACAACTTGTCACCGATAGTGCATCCAGTACCGTGAGGGAAAGGTGAAAAGAACCCTGGTGAAGGGAGTGAAATAGAACCTGAAATCGTACAACCCACAAACAGTCAAAGCACCATGTTCGGAGCAATCCGATCAAGTGTGATGGCGTACCTTTTGCAGAATGAGCCTGCGAGTTATTAGTGTTGGCAAGCTTAAGCCGTTCAGCGGCGGAGGCGGAGGGAAACCGAGTCTGAATAAGGCGCCAAGTCAGCATTAGTAGACCCGAAACTGCGTGATCTAGCCATGGTCAGGGTGAAGTGGTGGTAACACACCATGGAGGCCCGAACTCATTGACGTTGAAAAGTCTCGGGATGAACTGTGGTTAGTCCGGTGAAATGCCAATCGAACGCAGAGATAGCTGGTTCTCCCCGAAATGCATTTGGGTGCAGCGTTTTGCGTTGTGCTTGGGGGGTAGAGCACTGAATGGACTAGGGGGCTTACCGGCTTACCGAATCCAACCAAACTCCGAATACCCAAGTATAAGCAAGGCAGTGAGACGGCGAGTGATAAGATCCGTCGTCAAAAGGAAAACAGTCCAGATCGACAGCTAAGGGCCCTAAACGATGACTAAGTGTGAAACGATGTGAGATCGCGTAAACAGCCAGGAGGTTGGCTTGGAAGCAGCCACCCTTTAAAAAGTGCGTAACAGCTTACTGGCCGAATGTGATCTTGCGC
>JBBQUZ010000064.1:0-20461 GCA_038212035.1 Fimbriimonadales bacterium | reverse complement strand
CACTCAATGACTTTGTCAAAGATTTCTTGGAAGACGACCTCCGAAATCCTGCTGACGGTAGCGTTGGGTCCTTGCTGCCGGATTTAAAGTCGGTGGCGCTGGGTTACGGCTCCCCCAAGGTATATCCCCTTACTTTCTGCCTTTACCATGCGCTCGCCCGGATCGCCCGCACTTACGGGGGGTTGAGCGGAACTGAAATCGAATACCTTCAGAAGGGTTACCAAACTGCTCTCGCGATGTTTAGGCACGTGGATCAATCCATTTTCCTGGGCACCGGCCAGCCGTTAATGCCCTACCTTTACGAATTGTTGGCCGATCTTAAATCGCACGGGGTGGATGTCTCGGCAGGACAGCGACTGACCGAGGCACGAACCCTAGATTTTTCGCGACGTCGGTATCCGTTTGGGGGAGAGTCACTCTGGAGTACCTCTGGCTTTGAAGAGGTTTACGACGCAGCAAGGCGGCGCCAGAATGACGAGCTAGAAGAGCGCACCCTCCGATGTGCCTACGCCACGCGTTCTTTATCACCCAGTTGGTGGTGGTACGGCGTTGACAAACGAACGGTGGAGGATCTAGACGATAGCAGTCACGCCTGGCAGGCGGATCGGGGCGAGTTATGCGTGGGACCCAGCACGGTGGCAAACTCGTTGATGTTCCTCACCACCTTGGAACGCGATTCCTATTATATTTCCGACGCCTACCTTCGGCAGGCCACCGGCGGACTGCTCAGCCCGTGGGCACTGGTTCGCTCCGACGGGGCGGCCGGAATGGGATTCGGTCCCGATTCTGCTTCTGGCCACGTGGGGATATCGGGAACAACGGGAGACATTGGCCTTAGCCTGTTTTACTATCTCCACGGGATGAGTTCGTATGTATTGCCCACTCGTGGCGTAGGCGTGCTGACGATTGGTTGTCACTTTGAAGGTGACGCTGAGGACACGAGCGATTGGTACTCTGTGCGACCTTGGGACGGCGTGGGGCGACGAATCGTGGTTAGGCAAGTAGGTTTGGACATCGCAACCAGCTTTGGGGTAATCAAAGATTTTCGGTTTGACGGACGGAAGAGGCAGGCTTCGGTGGCGATATTTAACCCTGCCGACCGAGAAATGTTGTGTGTAGTAACGATGCACGGGATGTGGGGAATTCGGTTTAATGTGGGTAATGCCGAGGTACAGAGCAGAGACGGCGAAATTAGATTTGAACTATTGTTGCCCGCCGGAGTAGAAGCTCTGGTAGAAATCAAAGAATCTGGTGCCGGTCAGGTGATTGAGCCACAAAAGTGAGATTGTTTCAAGGAAAAAGATTATGATGCCTATTTGGTGGCAATACCTGTCCGGAGCCTTCCTCGTTGTCAACATCGTGTTCTTTGCCGTATTGAGTTTGGTGCTCTTGCGCGTAATGAGCCTGATGCAAGACCTTAAGCCAAAAATTGACGGGTTGACCACGAAGGTTGACAGCTTGGTGGACAAGGTGGACGGAATCGCTACGTCAGTTAAGCAGACCGTAGATGGAGTGGGTTCAAAGGCACGTGGCGTGGTGGGATCTGCCGAGATCGTGGCGCAGTCCGCTTCGCGCGGGTTCGAAAAGTTTAGCCCCATCATCATTGGCGTTATGACCACGATGAAAGTTCTAAAAGCCGTCAACAGTCTTAGATCGCACAAAAAAGGTCGTTAGAATCTTCGAATTGATCGTTTTTAAGAAGTCAAAAACGTACATAAAGTGTTGCGCAATCGTGCTAAGCTGAAAAATTTTTCAGCTTAGCTTAACGATATATTAACACTACGAATTGGGTTGGCGGGTATCCCTCTAGGGTCATGATGACGAGCTCTCGAAATATTCGCTCCGCCTTTACGCTCATTGAGCTGTTGGTGGTCATTGCCATTATCGCGATTCTAGCCGCGATCCTATTCCCCGTCTTTGCCCAGGCAAAGGAAGCCGCTAAGAAGACCGTCTGCGTGAGCAACACCAAGCAGATTGCCCTCGGCCTTTACATGTACGCCGGTGACAGCGACGACACCTTGAGCCAAACCAGTTGGGAAACCGCCGCTACTCCTCAGCCATTCAACAACGGCGGCTACCAGATTCACTGGTCCTACCTCATTCAGCCTTACGTAAAGAGCTGGGACATCTTTGTGTGCCCATCTGATTCTAAACCCGTACCTACCGACAGGCTCTGCACTGACGGTCAAGCCGGCGTGGGCAAGCTCACTGGGGGTCAGCTGACCTGCGACTGGGCCGCTCAGAAGAACAGCTACATTCCCATTTATAATGCTCTGCCTGCCCACGACTGGCAAGCGGTAAATCTCAGCCAGTTCCCTAGCCCGTCCAACCAGGCGGTAGTTGGCGAGCACAGAGACGACGGTATTGCCGCCGATGGTCACAAGGGAACCAGTGGATTTTTCCCTTCCCAGCCATGCGCCGGGTGGGACCTTGTTCCTTACCCCGCGGGCGGAAAGCAATACAGCTACTTCCCCGCCGCCGAAGCCAAACTGCAGTACGGTAAGGTTCTTAGCGGTGCCGCCACCGCAAAGGCCCAGTTTAAGAAGTACGATGTACTTCGCGTCGCCTGGGATCGCCACTCCAGCAAGGCCGGAGCAAACTACAGCTTTGCCGATGGTCATGCTAAATACCAGTCCATCGACAAGACGCTAGACGCCAACGCTTATGCGTTTGGCGAAAAGTGGTATCCAAACCCTGAGCCATGGGGCAACGTCTGCCCGTAATCGGTTAAAGGCCTTAGCCGGAAATCTCCAGCTGGGCCAAAAACGTGAGAGCCCTGCTTTTTCCACTGCCACCCAACGGGTAGCAGGTGATAGAGCAGGGCTTTTGTAGTTAGAGGGCGTCTCTTAGCGCCACTTCCACGTCTCCGGTCACCGCGCTGATATCTACCGATCCCATGCCGTTCCCCAGACGGCCGGTCACGCGTTGATCAGATCTGGCTTCATCAGTGAGCGGAAGGTCACACGTGGCGGTTCCGCGCAAAGTAGAGAGGCTGATGCGACAATCGTTTCCATCGGGCAAAGA
This sequence comes from Fimbriimonadales bacterium, assembly GCA_038212035.1. Taxonomy (GTDB): domain Bacteria; phylum Armatimonadota; class Fimbriimonadia; order Fimbriimonadales; family Fimbriimonadaceae; genus Fimbriimonas. The sequence goes on along the minus strand of JBBQUZ010000064.1, from coordinate 17,437 downwards.
AACCTTGGCGTCTCCGTTGACGGTTCTCACATTAAGCGTTCCGGATACCGGTTCGAGGGTGTCCACCCGCACGTCTCCGGAAACCGATTCAACCGAGATTACCTTTCCGGTTCCTCCCCTGATCGAGACGTCTCCGGATGCGGTTCTCGCATTAACGTTGCCCCTAATTCCCTGAAGCAGTATGTCGCCCGTCTTGTTCTCGATTGACAGCCCGGGAGTGTCGCTGTCTTCCACCGAAATATCTCCGTTTTCACCGTTGATTTCAATCGGACCGTTGAGGCCCTTCAGCTTGATATCGCCGGATCGATTAGAGATTCGGCAACCGGCGCCGGTGTCCATCACATGGATATCCCCACTCTGAGCGCGAATCTCCACGGGGGCTTTCCCCGGCATCATCGCTTCTAGGTCCACGTGCAGCCCCGTCACGTCGGGCTGTTTTATCAGCACCACATGATCACTTTCTTCGATCACAAACATGTAGGCTTCGGCCTTTTGTCGAGCTTCCTCAATGGTTGCCGCTTTAAAACGTGCCTTGGCCACCACGCTCCCTGCTTCTCCAAATCCTCCGTAGACCTTAACCGATCCCGCGTGATTTTCGATTCGCAATGTCTTGCCTTCGGGAACAATGAGCGGAAGCGAAACTTCTTTTATTTCCTGGCCAGAGATCCAGCCCAGGTTGATTTTGCCTTTACTAATCTCATCAATGCCGGCCTTTAAAGCCTCCATTCCTTTAACCGCAGATTGCTTCGCTTGCTGGCTCACCTCGGTCCAGTTCACGCTTTCCAAACCATCTTTGGTCATGCGCTCCACGGATTCCACAAATGCGGCAAAGGCATCTTTGGGCCGGGGTGGGGCCTGGCCTTCTCCGGCGTCCCCCTGAACTGCATCGGGCGGAATCGGAGGGGGAGAGTGATGAACCGCTTCCGCTTCTCCTGCCGGAGCGGCCTTGTCGCTGGCGTAGAACGACTCAATCAGATCGGCGGCATCCTCCGGGCTTAACTTGCCTTCGGCCACCAACTTGCTAATTCTTTGTATTTCGTCTTTCATCTTAATGCCCCCAATTTGGCTTTGGCCTCTTCAGCCGTAATCTCATCTCGTTCTAACTGCTCTAAAATTTTTCGCTTTTTATCCACCTGCTTGTCTTTCTTCACTTCGGGATCCTTTGCCGGGCTCAGGTGGAGCGAATCCAGCAAAGCGTCGAGACGGGCGCGGACCGTAGGGTAGCTCACGCCCAGCTCGCGCTCTACGCTGTTGAGCATTCCCCGACATCGTAAAAATGTTTCCAGAAACTTGTACTGTTCGGAATCCAGACGGGCAACGAGAGGAATCTCAAATCTTCCCCTCAACGTCACGCCACTATCGTCGTTGGCAAGTTCACTCACGTAGAGGTCTCCACCCGAGACGGGATCCCGGAAAGGCAACCGGTGCAATTTATCTCTTCCCATACCGAGCGATACGGAAAACCAAACCCGGAGGTTTCCGATTATTCATATATTTCTAAAAAAATATTGAATATCTCAATTTATCTGGATCCCTTGGCGAACTCGAATCGATTGAAGTATTTTGGCAAGTGCTTCCGTCGAACCCGGTATGCTTTGACCCATGTCTTCGGCCCTTTCTGATCTTAAATCACGCCTCTTCGACGTTAACGCCATTCATGCGGCGATCTCCATGATGGATTGGGATCAGCAAACGTACATGCCCCGGGGCGGCGCGGAGGCGCGATCAGAGCACCTTAGTAGGCTTAGCCGACTCGCTCACGCGGCCCTGACCTCAGATGAGACCCTTAAGGCGCTGGACGCGGCTTCGCCGGAAGGTGAAGACGACGAAGCAATGTTGCGAGTGGTGCGACGAGAGATAACTCAGGCAACCAAGCTCCCCGGAGACTTGGTCGCGCTCAAGGCAAAGCTGGGTGCGGTGGGTCACGAAGAATGGGTTAAGGCACGCGCAGAGAATAACTTTGTCGGATTTGCCTCTACCCTGGAAAAGATGTTCGACATCGCCCGCCAAGAAGCCGAATACTTTGGCTACAAAGAGGATATCTACGATGCCCTTTTGGATCAGTACGAGGAAGGTGCCACTGCCGCCGACGTGAGAACGATGTTCAACGCCATCAAAGGCCCCCAGGTTGAATTGCTCAAGCAGATCACCCAGAAGACGACAATTGACGACGCCGGCCTGTATGGCAGCTGGGAAGAATCAAAGCAGAAGGCATTTACGGAGACGGTCGTCAAGTCACTTGGTTTCGATTTTAACCGGGGCCGCCAAGATACCGCGCCCCACCCTTTCTGTACCGGTTGGAGCGTCGGCGATATTCGATTAACTACCCGATATAAGCCGTACGTGGGAAGCGCCATTTTTGGATCGATGCACGAAGCGGGTCACGGAATGTACGAGCAGGGCTCCCCCGTCAAGTGGGACCGAACTCCGCTGGCGGGCGGCGTGTCTTTGGGAATTCATGAGAGTCAGAGCCGACTGTGGGAAAACATCGTGGGCCGAAGCAAGCCATTCTGGAACGCCTTCTTCCCTCAGTTAGTAGAGACCTTCCCATCATTAGGTAGTTTCAATAAGGATTCGTTTTACCGCGCGATCAACCGAGTTGAGCCAACCTTTATTAGGGTGGAAGCCGACGAACTGACCTACAATCTGCACGTGCTCGTGCGATTTGAGATTGAATCTGCGGTCCTCAAGCGAGAACTTGCGGTAAAGGATATGCCAGAAGCCTGGAACGCCAAATACGCCGAATATCTGGGCATCATCCCCAAAACAGATTCTGAGGGATGCTTGCAAGACGTCCACTGGTCTCAGGGCAGCATTGGCTACTTTCCCACTTACACCATGGGCAATTTGCTGAGCTACCAGTTCTGGACCAAGCTTCAGCAAGATATTCCGAACACCGAGGCCCTCATGGAGGCTAAGAACTTTGCTCCCATCCTCGCTTGGTTGCAGTCCAATATCTACGAGAAAGGTAAATCGGTTAAGCCGAAGGATTTGGTCAAACAGGTCACCGGAAAGCCCATGGATCCAACCGAATACCTTGCCGGACTCAAGGCCAAGTACACCGAAATCTACGGTCTGTGATGATTCAGGTGACTGCGACGGTTTTGGAGGGTTTGGTAGTGAGACTAGAGCCGGTGGGTCTCCAACACGCAGCAGACCTCGCCGAAGTCGCAGAACTGGACCTGTTTAAGTGGTTCTTGGGGAATATTCCTACTGAACAATCGGAATCGGACCTCGGTCGGGTCATCGAACAGGCTTGCTCTGTTTCTAACCAATTGATGTTTGCGGTGGTTTTGCAATCGACGGGGAAAGCGGTGGGCAGCACCAGTTACCTGGACATTAGGCAAGAGCATGCGGGATTGGAGATTGGGGCCACCTGGTACAGCCGCGCGTTCCAGGGAACGGCGGTGAATCCGGAATGCAAACTTTTATTGATGACCCACGCGTTTGAAGTTTTGGGCTGTGAACGCGTTCAATTGAAGACAGACGCCCGGAATCTCCGTAGCCAAGCCGCGATCGCCAAACTCGGTGCCGTGAGAGAAGGTTGTCTCCGTAAACACGGTCGCATGCCGGACGGTTTCTTGCGAGACACGGTGTTCTATTCCGTTATCGCCGAAGAATGGCCCAAGGTTAAAGCCGGGTTGGTAAGCCGGATTCCGCACAGCGAGTAACCGGCGGATGACCGTGCCGACGTCCGGTTGTTGTGAGTTCCCCTGACAGCCAACCGGGCGCAAACTTACCCGCCGCGCCGACCGATCAAAAGCTAAACGGCGGCGGCCACGGGTTCGGCGCGGAACTGCTCCATGTGCTTGAGACAACAAGCGCGCACGCGGGCGCGAACGCGGTTGATAAACGTTGCGCGTTGGGTCACGCTGATCGCGCCTCGGGCATCCAGCAGGTTGAAGACGTGGGAGCACTTTAGGGCCAAATCAAATGCAGGGTACACCAGCCCCATCGGTCCGGTTTGGCTGAGCGGGGGCGGCGTGAGTCCTGATATCACTTCGCCGGTGGTGAGAATTCCCTGTTCACAATCCCATCTCACGTCTGTCTCAATCACCCGCTTTGACTCTTCTTCAAACATATCAAACAGCTTAAACAGCATGTCGGTAGACGCTACTTCAAAGTTGTAAACGTTGTGCTGCATCTCAAGCTGAAACTCGGCCTGTCGGTAGGTGACGGTATCGTTCCAATCTAGGTCCGTCCAGAACGAACTCTTTTTGTCAAGAATCAGGCACAGCCGCTCCGGACCGTACGTGATCTCGGCGCAGACTGGGTTACATTCCAGACCGCCCATCTGCTGAAAAAAGGTGAACTGGGTGATTTCTGCCCCGTTCATCCAGACTTCCCAACCCACGCCCCCGGCCCCGGCGGCTTGATCTTCCCAGTCGTCTTCTACCAGTCGCACATCGTTGGCACTCGTGTCAAATCCCAGGGCATCCAGCGAGCCCATGTAGAGATCCACGATGTTATCGGGCGACGGCTTCATGATGACCTGGTACTGGTAATAACGCTGGCTTCGCTGAGGGTTTCGGGTGTACCGTCCGTCGGCGGGCCGACGCGAGGGTTGCACGTAGGCCACATTCCACGGATTGGGCCCCAGAACTCGAAGCGCGGTAGACGGGTGCTTGGTCCCCGCACCTACCTCTACATCATAGGGTTGCAAGATCGCGCATCCCTGGGCGGCCCAGTAGTCGTTGAGCCGAAAGATCATCTCCTGCATCGTCATAGCGATTTTCAGAATACCGTGCGGCGAACGGTCGGCAACTGGGTCCTTTGCCAGCGGGCACGGAGAATGTGGCCTAAAATCAGTTTATGGCTCGCGCTCGAATCGTGATAGGATTAGCTACGGCACTTAGTCTTGGTGGTTGCGTGCCGATGATAATTATGAAATCTGGCGTACATGCAACGGGTCCCCTCGTTCAAGAAACGAGACCCGCGCAAGGGTTTAATCGGGTGGAGATTGCAAATGCAATCCACGGCGAGATCACACTGGGCGACACGACTTCCGTCCGGTTAGAAGGAGCGGCGGATATTCTGCCCCTCATTCACACCAAGTTGGATGGCAATTCCCTCAAGGTCTATGCCGATCACGATTACAGCACGACCACTCCCGTGCGAGTTTTTATCACGACCCCTCACTTGTCTAGCATCGAAATTTCGGGGGCCAGCCACGCCAATGTGAAAGGATTTTCGGAAGCTGAGTTCACCGCCCATGCGAGCGGCGCTTCCCAACTGGCGGCCGAAGTGAAAGCAACGAAGCTGAAGGGCGAATCTACCGGCGCAAGCTCCATTGTTCTCAACTCGGTCAACGGAGGCGACGTGGATTTGGCCGCCTCGGGAGCCTCTCGGATCAAACTCTCCGGCACCTGTGCTCGCCTAGCGGTAGACGCCTCGGGAAGTTCACACCTTGACCTTGCCTCCCTAAAGGCGGAATCCGCCCAGCTTTCAGCCAGCGGAGCCTCGTCTATCAAACTAGAAGTCACACGGACCCTCAAAGCAGAAGCAAGCGGGGCCAGCCGCATCACGTACACCGGATCACCTTCCGTGGTCCAGGACGTTTCTGGAGCTTCTTCGGTCAACAGTGGCTAGCCAGCTGGCTAGCTAAGGGGCTGAATCAGCGGCTGGACCTTAAGAAAGGCTTCCACAATTCTAGGGTCGAATTGCTTTCCTGCGAGTCGGGCCACCTCGTGGCGAGCCTCCGCGTAGGTTCGCGCCGCACGCCATCCCGCCCCGTCGGTCATCGCATCAAACGCCTCGCAAAGCCCGATAATTCGGGCCCCTAAAGGGATGTCATCTCCCGCCCGGCCATCAGGATATCCAAGACCGTCAAACCGTTCATGATGGTAGATCATGGCCGGAAGGCATGGTTTGAGAAAATCAAAATCGGCAAGAACTTCCAAAGATAGCGCGGCGTGCGCTCGCATGGATGCCCAGTCAGATTCAGAAAGTTCTCCGAGCTTATTGAGGAGCTCTGGAGCAACTCGAACTTTACCTACATCGTGAAGTTCGGCGGCATAGCGGAGGCTCCGCAATTCCGATTCAGACAACCCCAATTCAGCTCCGGTGGCCACGGCATACACGGCTACGCGTTCTGCATGCGAGCGCTCTCCCACGTGATGGTGGTCCAACCGGCTGAGCAACGTTCTCACTAGGTCATTTTCAAAGGCTAATTCTTCCAGTCTTCTGTCTCCAGGCACTCTCTTGGGCAGTTTGTAACACTCAAAGAAACTGTAGCACGGGTTTTGAATGAGTTGCACGACTGACGAAAGGCCCGTAGCGCCATTTTGAAAGCTGTACACTAAATGCCAGATGAACGTCCCTCCACGTATGAGCGCGCCACCTCAATTTGTGCCGACCCCACCCAAATCCAAGACTGGATTATGGATTGGGCTGATTATCGGTGGCGCGGCCGTGTGCTGCATTGGTCCCATGCTCTTGCTGGCAGGAGGAGGATGGTTTGCGTTTAAAACGGGAAAGGGTTCCATTGAGTGCATGGTGAATTTTTCCGTTGTACAAAAAGCCCTTAGGCATTACGTTAAAGACCACAACGGTAAGCTCCCAAGCGCAGAAAAATGGCAAGACGAACTTAGACCGTACGTGGAAAATAGTGCCAGCCGTTACGAAGCGAAATCAGGACCGTTTAAGATGTTTGATCCGAACGGAGACTGGGGCTGCGTGGACGGAGACAACACGACCGGCATGTCTTTCAACCGAGACTTTTCCGGCAAGAACGTAAAAGAAATCAAAGATCAAATGGCCGCAATTGTTGTGTTTGAGATAGAAAAACCCGCCAAGAACGCCAACCAGCCTTACAAGCCCCTAGACTTTGAGAAGTCGCCAAAGCTATTTACGATGCACCGAGGCTGGTTAGCGATTCCGCTCACGGGAAAGCCCTTAGCCAGTGACCGGAACGGTAGCCTAAAACCCATGGGGACGAACATGTCTGATATCTCCAAAGAGCCAACCAAATCAAAGTCAGATGACGACTCCGATGTCAAAATCAACCTGTAGTGCACCGATTTACCGCAATCAACCCAGTTATTGCACCAACCCGTGAACGCTTGACGATGCGAACCGTCTTACCTAGGCGTATACTGTAGATAGAAGGCTCTCGCCTAAACGGATATTAAAAACATGATTAACATGCTTGCCTGGATTGGACCAGAAACTCTCCCGATCGTCCTAGTGGTGGTTCTCCTGCTGTTTGGCGGAAAGAAAATCCCCGAACTTATGCGCGGCGTCGGTCAGGGCGTGGGCGAATTACAGAAAGGCATCGAAGATGGTAAGCGAACGCTGAACGAGAGCATTCACCATTCCACCACGGTAGCATCCACCCCCACGGTGGAAGAAACAAAGGTTCAAGAAACTACCAAGGTCCTCTAAGGCCCTTGACCTTCGGTTGGCAGGGCTTTTTGCTTGAGCATCCCGACGATTGGGCTCCTGCCACTTTGTCGGGGCACCGACAGGAAGGTTACGCCCGAATCGTGTCGCCAGATCGCCTTGGTTTGCAGGTGCGTTGGAAAACGTCCAAGCCCACCGACGGCCTTAAAGTTGCACTCGAATCTTACCTGGCCAAATTGCGCCAAGACGCTAAGAAAGCCAATGTAGCCTTTACCAGTGATACTGATCAAGATGGGTCAAACTGGACTTACCGCTACCATGGCGTGACCCACGGACGCGGAACACTGTTCTACTCAAAGCCTTGCCGTAGGCTATTCTTTCTAGAACTGTTTTCTACCCAACGCGATTCACTACAGACCTCCTTTAGGCAAGCCCTGCAAACGTTCCATTCTTTTGGCGAAGACAGTAAAGAATTGTGGTCAGTACTCGGACTGCACCTAAAGCCCCCTCGGGGATTGGTGATTGAACGCAAAGATTTTCAGGCTGGGCTCATAAGGTTGCAGATGCAAGTGAAAGGCGTGCACTTAAAAGCGGAGCGTTGGGGGTTTGCGGAGCAACTCATCGCCCAGCACGGGATAGAAGCTTGGTCTAAGGCAACGCTAGAACTTCCCCACGGCCAAGTGGAAACCACCCCCGATGGCATTAGGATATTTAAGAATTCTCTGTGGCCCCTGTCGCCGGTGGAAGCGCTGGTAAAAGTTGAGCCAGATTTGAATCAGATCATTACGGTAAGGGTCGCCACGCGTCGATCAGAATGGAGGCCAGAATGGGATTGGTTGAACTAGCAAAGCGGGCGATGAGACACCGAGAGCCATTGGCTCCCGAAGTGCTGAGAACGGCCCGACCCTACCGAAATTCGGAAGTGGTGACCCATCCCCAAGAGGATGGGTCAGTGGTTCTGGTGGCTCCATTGCAAGGCAGAGTGAAGGGGTTGGCGGGTTGGGTGGCGGCCCGGACAAAAACTCCGCCTGAACGCAAGTTTGAACTAGAATCCGTGGGTGCGTTTGTTTGGGAATTATGCGATGGCGAACATTCTTTCGATTTGATTTCGCGCAAGCTAAGAGAACGGTATAAAATGAATCGTCTCGAAGCAGACGCTTCCCTTTCCGCCTTCCTGCAGATGCTGGGCCAAAGGCGGTTGATTAGCCTTCTGACTCCAGAGAATAGGAAATCTACCCAGTGAGCAAGGCCCAATTCAAGAACATTGATCCCCCATTCTGGGTGGCGTGGAACCAAGCGGTGGCCAGCATCCGAGTTCGCTTTTTGCGCCAGATGATCACAAGCCTGGGAATCGCCTTAGGAATTGCGTTCTTTGCCTCTATGCAAACTCTGCGATTGGTGAAAGGCGGAGCCTCGGGCCAAAGCGACGACCAACTTACTTGGCTAGTAGGAACGTCTCTTGTGATGTGCTTGGTGGGGGTCACCAACTCCATGCTTATGTCGGTTGCCGAGCGGTTTAGGGAGATTGGAACCATTAAATGCCTTGGCGCTTCTGATGGCTTCATTGTTAAAGTGTTTTTTCTGGAGGCCCTAATTCTGGGATCGGTAGGTTCCCTCACCGGAGCCACCGCCGGAGCCTGTTTAATGTGGGCGGTTACCTCGATCAGTGGAGGCAAAATTCCCGTGTTAGGCGTACTCACCACCGTGATGCTGGGCACGGCCATTGGAGTGGTCATGACCGTGGCTGCCGCCATTGCGCCCGCTTTTCAAGCCGCAAAGATGCCCGCGGCGGCGGCTTTGCGAGTAGAAGTTTAGAAATGATAGGTTTTAGCAACGAAGCATGGACTCAAATGAGAGATTTACAATGAGCAACAAAAAGGGGCGCGAAGTTGTGGTGCGAACCCAAAACGTGGTCAAACAATACGGTGAGGGCGAAGCCGCCGTACGTGCCCTCAACGGCGTAACCTGCGAGATATACACCGGCGAATATCTCAGCATCATGGGGCCATCCGGCTCCGGTAAATCCACCTTGTTCAACATGATCGGCGGCTTGGATAAGCCTAACGAAGGCTCCGTCTTTGTGAACTCGGTCGATATTGCCCAGCTTACGCCAAGGGAGCTCGCGTTTCTGCGTTGCCACACCATTGGCTATATTTTTCAAACTTTCAACCTCATTACGGTGCGCACGGCCCTAGAGAACGTAACGCTTCCCATGCTGTTTGCGGGCGTTGCCCCGGATGAAGCGGAAGAAAGGGGCATGGAACTTTTAAACACCGTTGGCCTGGGCCACCGATACCATCACCGACCGACGGAACTTTCGGGCGGCCAGCAACAGCGGGTGGCCATTGCCAGGGCCCTGGCCAACAGTCCCGCAGTTATCTTGGCCGACGAACCAACGGGAAACCTGGATCTGAAGACCGGCCAGGATATCATCGACTTGTTGCGCCACCTTAATTCGGAGCGGGGGGTTACGATTATTTCGGCCACTCATGACCACAAAATGCTTGACGTTTCCGACCGGATTTTTCATATCCGAGACGGTCAACTCGCCCAGATCGAAACCCGCGAAGAACTCGCCGCTCAAAAAATCGGCGTCGGTGCGGCGGGCGATTAGCCCCGGTCTAAGCCAAACCGGAAGTTACTTCACTAGCGTGACGGTGAATTTTGCGGTGGAAGTGGAAGGAATGCTGATGTCTTGGCCCTTGGTGGCCGGGGAAGTTGGATCGCCTTTTAGTTGAAGCTCGGTGACTTCCTTGCTGGCAATGGTTGCCGTGACGGAACGGGTTTTACCGGTGGCTTTTTCAATCACCAAATCGGCCTTCAGATCAACTTCCACCATCATCAGAGCCTTCTCCAAGGGCGGAAGGGCGGCCGTGGCTTCTCCCCCATTGGCAAATGCCTTGGCCATGTCAACCGTCGACTTTGCTTTACCAATCAGGGAAACGAGCACGACGTCCACGCCGTCAATCGTCCGTTCACTCTGCAACGTAGCCCGATACTGTGACTCGCTAACTTTGACCGCCGGATTGGGCGGCAGCACCACATCCCACGAATCGCCTACCTTGAGATCTCGATCCGGGAAGGTGATGATGAGGCCGATCGTTGAGGCATCTTCTAGCCCATAAGCCAGGAGGTTTGTCTTAGCCTCTTTAGCAATGGTGAGATTATTGAAGCTGTCTAGGGTGCCCTGCTGAGTTCGCCGGTCGCCGACCTTTGGTCCCGGAACCATTTGAGCCATCGGTCCGGTTTTCTCGTAGGTCTGCACCAGGCTATCTGCCTGGATGTTATATCCCTTTGCCTCTTGAGTTACGGTTAGGGTCTTAATGTCCAATGAGAAGACACCCTTTTCCTGAATCTCTTGGTCACCAAGCAAGGGGCTGACAATCACGTGGGTTCCTGTGGTTTCGACCTTGTATTTGGTGATCTCATTCTCAACAAACGATCGTTTGAGGCGAATTCCTTCCGCAGACGCCGGTGCGATGGAAGCCACGGCAAGGGCCGCAAACGACAGAAGGATTAACGATGCATTTAAGGAATTTCTCATCTATTTATCTCAAACGGTTCAGTATCGCATTAGGATACGCTTTAGAAACTAAGTGCGTCACCGGGTGCCACAAGTTCGTCTGCAAGTTGTGCTTGCAGTTTGGATTCTGGCGATTGCCGAAACTTCCTTTAGTGTGGTGGTAGGCGGAGACGTGATGTTGAATGGCATTTCTCCTATTTCCAACCCGCTATCGGCCGTGACCCCTTCGTTCAAAGGGGCCGACTTGGCGCTGGCAAACTTGGAGGTTCCCCTCACAAAATCCCGATTGGCAACCGTGAGAAAGACGGCACAAGAAGTCAAACGTCACGACCAGTTCATTTTAAAGGGCAACCCCGCCCACTTAGCCTGGTTAGCCGCCAGCGGAATCAAAGCGGTCTCGCTGGCCAACAACCATTCCATGGACTACGGCCCTCAAGGTCTAAAAGAGGAAAGTGAGGGGCTCACTAGATTCGGGATCAAGGCCGCAGGCGCGGGAATCAACGCGAACCGTGCGGCGGATTCCGCGATTTTGATCACGGCATCTGGCCATCGCATTGCGCTACTCTCGTGTTTAGCGTTTATGGGCACCAAGGCACTTAAGAAAACCACCCCGGCAACCCTAACCGAGGCCGGAATTAATGTGCTTAATTTTCAGGGGTCAGTCAACGAAGTAGCTAAGGCTAAGTTGCGACGCTGGATCACCCAGCAGAGGCGCAACTCAGAAGCGGTGGTGGTAGCTATTCACTGGGGAATCGAAAAAAAAGCCATTCCAACCCCCTACCAAGTGGCTCTGGGGCGAGCGATGATTGATTCTGGTGCCGATTTAGTGTGGGGGCACCATCCCCATGTCCTCCAGGGTGCCGAGCGGTACCGAGGAAAGCCGATCCTTTATTCAATGGGGAACCTAATTTCCGGCACTCCGGCGGTGAGCGGTCTTTGCCAGTTCTCATGGCAAGACCACTGCTTTCACATGGACAAATTCATCCCCATCACGATTCGGGGCGGTAAGTCAAAGCCCACTCGGGGTAAAGCGGTAGCAGCGGCAGATCTCAGGTTTAAATTGCTTTGCCAGATGATGGTGAAGAAATATCCTAACTCAAAGTCCGTCTCGCTTTGGTAGACCAAGCCGGATCGCGGCTAAAATCGAATATGGATTCCGATGCGCTGTATCAAGATGTGGTTGAGAAGTACGCTAAGCACATCAACCCGGGGCTAGGTCGGCTTATGGCCTTTGCGGGGTTTGGAGTGGAAACCTCCGCGCTTGGCGTGATCATTACCGATCATGAAGGTCGCGAGTTCATCGACTGCCTGGGTGGTTACGGCACCTTCAGCCTTGGACATCGCCATCCGCGGGTGGTAGATGCGGTCAAGAATCAGCTGGATAAGATGGCGATGAGTGGTAAGGCTTTTTTCAGCCGGCCCGCAGCCGACTTAGCCGCAGAAATTGCCGCGATCACACCGCCAGGTTTGGAATATACGTTTTTCAGTAACAGCGGAACCGAAGCGGTAGAAGCCGCCTTAAAGTTTGCTAAGGGTTCAACGGGTCGGGCCAAAATTGTATCCACCCATGGGAGCTACCACGGAAAGACTCTGGGTGCCCTGGCCACCACCGGCCGGGAGAAGTATCGCAAACGATTTGAACCGCTGATGCCGGGAGTGGTATTTGTGCCCTTTGGGGATGCGGCGGCGGCGATCGCGGAGATTGACTCTGCCACGGCGGCGATGATTGTCGAACCGATTCAGGGAGAAGGCGGCATCATTATTCCCCCCACGGGATACCTTTGGGCACTTCGGAAAGCCTGCGACAAGGTAGGCGCGCTCTTAATTATTGATGAGGTCCAGACCGGGCTCGGACGCACCGGACTGCTTTTTGGTTGCAACCATGATGGAGTAACTCCGGACCTGATGTGTTTGGCCAAAGCATTGGGCGGCGGAGTCATGCCCATTGGAGCCACCGTAGGAACCGAGGCGATCTGGGAGTCGATTTACGGTCCAAACCCCCTCGCTCACACCAGCACATTCGGCGGCAATCCCCTGGCTTGCGTTGCCGCCCTGGCGGGACTGGAAGTGCTTCACGACGAAGGATTGGTGGAAAGGTCTCAAATCCTGGGTGACCAAATGCTGGCGCAGTTCAGAGATTTGGAATCTCGACACTCCGAGATGATTCTGGAAGTAAGAGGTAAAGGTCTGATGATCGGAATGGAGTTCCGGCTGGACGAAGTAGGAGAGTTGGTGGTTGCGCAACTGATGAAACGCGGGGTGTGCGTGGCCTATGCCCTCAACAACCCCCGTGTGCTCCGCTTTGAGCCCCCGTTCGTGATCACCGAGGCACATATCGCCCAGGTGATTGAAGCGCTCGACGAGTCGCTGGCGGAGACGGGCGAAATGCTGTCGATGCTGGTGTGATCACGATCCTTTCAGCCTCGCCTACACTTCGACTTTAACCCGCGTACCGAGCGCCGCAGACTCGATGGAGGCGAAGACCATGGCGAGGCTCTTGATGTTATCGTGGCACTCTCCATTTGGGGTCACGCCCGTTTTGAGGGCACTGAGAAATTCTTCCAAGGAGCCCTTGATCCCTTCAGAAATCGAGGGAACCGGGATGGACACATCCTTCATCTCCGAATGGAAACCGCCAGACTTGGCGACCACCTGACCCGTAGGTGGCTGATCGCCGACCCACAGGGCAGTGCCGTTGGCACCTATGGCGCGCCAGTCTCCATCCCAGCTGGTAGAGCAACCCTCTGCGCACCACGAACCTCGATAGGCAAACCTCAGTCCGTTACTCATTTCAAAGAGCGCGTTGGCGGATGCATCGCCCTTGTACCAACTCCAACGGGGGTTAAACTCCTCGGCGTAAACCGAAACCGGGTCTGCACCAGAGATGTATCGGGCTTCGTCAAAGGTATGGATGGCCATATCTAGCACCAGGGGACTCGGCATTTCGTCACGGAATCCACCAAAGTGAGCGCCGATGTAAAAATCTGCGTTGAGGATGCCAAGATCGCCCAGGTAAGTTTTGATCAGCTCTCGGTAGGCATTTATCCGTCCAATATAGCGTCGACTCTGGCTGACCATGTACAACTTGCCCGCTCGCTCAGACGCGGCAACCATGGCCCGGGCTTGCGCCATACTGGCGGCCATTGGCTTCTCTCCAATGATCGGGAGCCCATGCTTTAGGGCCAAAAGCGTCACGTCGTGGTGAATTTCCGGAGGAGTTACGTCCACCACAAAGTCGGGTTTGGCCTTGGCAATCGCCTCCTCAATATCTGTCCCCGTATGGTCCGGAGACAATTCGAGGGTAGTCGAAGCCTCGGCCGCCACGCCAGGACGTACGTCAACCCACGCCGCCAAAGTCACGTCTGAATTCTCTTTGAGGTTCTGCCCCCAGGCGCGGCCCATTCCACCCGCTCCAACCAGCAATGCACGCATCTCGCGTTTGTACCCGTCCCAAGACCGGGTTAGTGCGGGTTTCCGTAGGATATTCTAAAACCAGCTTTATGATTGACCTTCGTAGCGACACCGTCACCCGTCCCACCCCCGAAATGTATCAGGCGATGCAATCTTGCCCGATAGGAGATGATGTTCTGGGCGATGACCCCACCGTAACCCAGTTAGAGCAACTCGCAGCCACGATGATGGGCAAAGAGGCGGCCGTGTTTGTGCCTAGCGGAACCATGGGAAACCAGATTGCGATTGCCTGTCACTGCAACCGAGGCGACGCCATTCTGATTGAAGAAGAAGCCCACATGGTCTATTACGAAGTGGGAGGTTCGGCAATTTTCGGCGGCGTGGTCTCGTGGACTCTCCCGTCCATCCTGGGCGTGATGGACCCATCCGACGTGGAGAAGCGGGTTTTAAAGGCGAGTATTCACACGCCGGGAACTACGCTCCTTTGCTTGGAGAACACCCATATCCGCGCGGGCGGCACCGTGATTCCGCTCGCGAGAATGGCAGAATTCCGGTCGATTGCCAACCGCCACGGGATGCGCATTCATTTGGACGGAGCCAGAGTATTTAATGCGGCTGTAGCTTTGGGCGTACCGGTAGGCGAAATTGCTCAACACGTAGATTCCGTAAATTTCTGTCTCAGTAAGGGATTAAGATCGCCGGTTGGTTCGGTGCTCTGCGGGTCCTCCGACTTTATTGAGAGGGCTCGGTTGTGGCGCAAGCGCATGGGCGGCGGCATGCGTCAGTCGGGAATCTTGGCTGCATGCGGATTAGTTTCGTTGACCCAAATGGTGGATCGTTTATCCGATGATCACCGTCGCGCCAAAGAATTAGCCCATGCCCTTGCCGTGATTCCGGGAATCCATATTGATTTCGATCGCGTGCAGACCAACATGGTGGTCATTGAAACCGCAACCCCCGCACCCGAGTGGGCTTTACGCGTGGAGGAAAAGGGCCTTGCCTGCTTCGCCACGGCTGCAAATCGACTTCGGTTGGTGTTGCATGCGGATATCGACGACGCACAAATTCAGGCCGCGATCAAAATATTTGCAACGTGTGCAGGTTAAGGGTTGGCGTCCAGTCGTCAATACGACCGTGCCGACGTGAGCGTGAGTTGGATTTTCGTGCAGATTACGAGGCGATCGCCAACGGCGTTCCCCGCACGGTTTCGACTTTCATGTGCTGATAGGTGTAATTAGCCAGCCACTCTAGGTTGACCACATCCTCGCGGTTGTATGCGATGAGCAGTTCTAGGGCGGCATTGTCTCCGAGCGCGGTGTAACGGCGCCAGAGGCGGATGGCATCGAGGCCATCTAGGCCCTCCGTGTCATCCCCCCGTTTGATTCCCAGTTGCTTTTCAATTCGCTTAAGGCCGCCCCGGATTCCGATTCGCCGCAGCGTGGGACACAGATCGAGGTGAATTTGATCAAACTTGAGCCCCTTAAAGCCTTTCTCCAACATCGGGAGGTCAAACCCCGAGCCATAGAACGTCACAATCATCGAATAGTTAGAGATGATGTCGGGAAAGTTCCCGAGGTTATCGCCCTTAACCAGACACTGAAACGACTTACCGTCCCACATTCCGATCGTGGTGATGGAATTCCCCCCGCTTCCCCCATCCGTCTCAATATCCAAGTACACGCAACGGGATCGGAACTCTGGCCAGGCTCGCCAGGCTTCCTTCAGACCCAGGCCACGCGCAAAGATTTGATGCTCTAAGTTGGTCAGAGCAGATTGGCTAGATTCCAGAGTGGCCTGCACCACGTGGCGCTCCACTTGCCCGATCGGATATTGATCAAGGCCCGTCAATAGGTCCGACCAACAACAACAGCCTTGGCCCCACAGCGCACGCTCGGTGGTGGGGCCAAGGCCGGGAATGTGAACAAATGTATGTTCCAGCAAGCTAGGCTTTAGCCCTTGCCCACGTCTTTCACTCGAGGCTTAGCGGTTTGATTGTAGATCACTTCGGGAACCGTAACCTGAATGCCGCCGGTGCCCCACGGGCGGTGCTCTTTTCCTTCGTACCAGAACTCACCGGTTTCTAACTTAGTATCAAACTCGCCGTATAAACGCATGATGCCAAAGCCTTGGAAGCTACCGTTAACGTTCCGCCCGAAAAACTGGGCGCCTCGGAACTTTCCGTTAAGGAAAATATGTCCCGAACCAAAATAAACATCCTTTTTCCCTCTACTGAATTCCTTTCGAACTCCAGAGCCGGGGGTGATTGTTCCTTCAAAATTGCTGACGAGAACAGTTCCCGTAAAGGTTAGGTCTAGGGCACCATGAGCGGGTACGTCTCCACCACCTAAGATTTTAAAGCTCCCGATATTGGTTTTGAAGACGATTTTATCGGGGCCGGCCGTATTCTGATGACCGTACGCCGCACATAAAGCAAGAGCGAGAGCGGCCACCGTGCCGACGCGTGAAAACGCAGGAAACTGCATGTCTGATAGTTTATCCCATTGCGAGATCTCAATCCGGGTTGATAAGCGTAGAATAAGGTGTTTCAGGTAGGTTCAAGGATATGAATGGCAAAGGTCCGGTCATTACGTGTGTGGTAGCAATTGTTGCGATTGCGGCGGTAGTAGGGGCGTTTATGACCAACGCGAATCCCTACGTGACCATTGCTCAAGCCAGAACGATGAAGGATGATCAACTTCACGTAGCGGGTGAAATCGTGCCCGGAACCGTTCAGCAAAGCCTCAAGGAGCACGCCCTGACGTTTGTTATAAAAGACGCGGAGGGAGCCACTCTTACCGTAATTCATCGAGGCGACCAACCCGCCAACATCAGCGAAGCCAAGAAAGTGGTTGCCATTGGGGGCATGAACGGGGATTCATTTGTCTCGCAGAAGCTCCTGGTTAAGTGCCCTTCTAAATACGAAGGCGACCCTAAAGTCAGCCAGGTGGCAAAGAGCTAGGCCGTGGACCCACAACAGATTCTCAGCAAGTTCCCCATGGCGGAACCGTGGTCACTATGGGTGGGGCAGGCCGGTCGCGGACTCATTTATGCGGGAATCGGCCTATTTGTAGTCGCCGTTCTGCTTTGGCTATTTGAAGGACGTCATCGCGCCCTACCCAAGATTGCCTCGGGCCTTTTCATGGGCGGATGCGCTTCGCTTCT
>JBBQUZ010000063.1:0-20530 GCA_038212035.1 Fimbriimonadales bacterium | reverse complement strand
TCCTGCCTCAGGGTTCGGATGCTCTTTTGAAGATCGAGTTTGTCCTTTCGGCTTCGCACGTTGAAGTGGTCGTGATATTTGGCCGCGATATGCTTTTCGATGGTGCGCACATCCTCGGCGAAGAGATGATCCTGCGGCATTTTGGACTCAAGGGCCAAGAGCGTGTTGGCGGCTACGAACTTGGTTTCCAGGTTAGGAAGGGGCCGGATGCCTCGGTTCTCCTTTTGCGGGGCTTCTCTCTGGTCGCAGATCAGCGAGATGAAGAAGCGAAGCTTGCTGATCTGAATGGCGATCGGCTGGATGTCCGCCCCGTACAGGCAGTTCTCGATGAGGTAGAGCTTGCGTCCGTAGTCGGGATCGTTCTCGTTGAACGCTTCCTCGATCGCGGCGATGGCGGCTTCCCGGGCGTTTGAATCCGGAATGCCTTGGGCGGCATCGATCTGGAGCTGCTTCCACTTTTGGTTTTGAGGGTCGAGCTTGTGGACCAGATGGACCAGTTTGTGGAGCATGCCCATGGGGAACGCGCCCGAGCCACAGGCGGGATCCAGAATCTTGACTTGTGAATCGCATCGAGGATCAAATCCTCTTCTCGTGGCGTAAATGGATGAGCCCCTTCCCCGTAACCCAGCAGCTTGACCAACCCGTCTTTTGTCCGTTTCTCGTCTGAACCACTCTGAGTGAGGACCTGAGTCAAATAACACTTGAGCGACTCATCCACGATGTAATCGACGATAGGCCGAGGGGTGTAGAACGAGCCAGTTTGCTTCCGAGCCGTCGTTTTAGTCTCGCTGTTGTAGGAGGCGAGGAGGTTTTCGAAGACTTTACCGAGCAGTTCCGGATCAAGCGCGATTTCTTGGTCGAGTGGGGTGTTCTCGACAATGGTGAACTTGTAGGAGTTCAGGAGGCGGATGAGCCCACGTACGGTTTCGTTCTTTCGCTTGGGTTCGCCGTAGGCGTCCGATAGGTCGACCTTGATCTCAGGTGAGAAGAATAGGCGGTTGGGGAGCTTGGGCCGCTTCTTGGGGTTACGGGAGAAGCCATCGACATACGCCTTCTTCCCGGTCTCATCATCCGTTCGATCCAAACACTCGAACAGACCGCCGTTGAGGAAGGGCACATCGCCTAGTCGTTCGAGAATCTCGTGAGGGCTTTGGAAGTGGTCTTCGTAGCGGAGGAGGGTGTCGACACCGTACGTTGTCTTGTTTCTTTGGAAGCCCTCGTCCTTTGCGAACGCTCGGTAGGGGAGGCCCTCATCATTCTTGCCCATCCTCTGGTTGAGAGTCGCGAAGAACAAGTTTTGCAGGATTGCTTCATGGAAAGTTGAACTATCGTCATCAAGCTCATTGAGGATCTTCTTGAGTTCGGCTTCAACAAAGATGTCCTCAGGGATGAGGTGCTTCTCTTTGAGAAACCAGCAGAAGATGAGCCGAGTGAGTAGACGGATGAGTGAGGTTGCTCGTCGTCGCTCCGAGTCCGTGTCGATGTCCGCCGGGAAGTCAACTTGAGGAAGGGCCCAGAAGAACCAGTTGGATAGCTCACGATAGAAACGCTGATTCAGCAGCTCGACGTTGAAAATCTCTTCCCACGCGGCGTGCAGCGCGTCGAAGTTGTTGATTGGAAGTCGTTGCGGGTGCTTTAGATTCTCGACCTTTAGAGATTCAAGAATATCGAGGTGTCCGCGATGCGGCTTCTCAAGGGATATCCCTTGGATGATCGTGACCCTCCCAAGAACGTCCTTGCTGGCCTCCCGTTTGTTCTGAGCGCGATTGATCACCGCGATGCTAAGAACATCTCGGCTCGCCTGTCTGTGCTTGATGAGCACCATCACGGGCATGGGGAAGAGGCGGTTGAGCTGGCGAACGATGCCGGTGAGCTTGGTTCGGGAGTAGTTGTTGCCGGTTAGCTCCACCGCAAAGAAGAGGTAGGACCGCAAGAGACCTGGGACGACGGAAGTTTCTTTAAAAAGGGGGCTCTGCCCCGAAATATCCTCATCGGTGAGCTGGAAAAGTAAGTTGGCCGAGGACCATTCCTGAAACAGTGCCTTGGCCCTCTCAAATGGCGCACCGGGCACTAACTGGGTGATGACTTCCAGAAAATCCTCCGGTTTTGAGGAGGGCAAATCAACGGTTCGGTCTGACTTGTAACCCAGATCATGAAGTAGTCCACGCGAGGCATCGGCCAATGCGAGTTGCGTGAACCGCGAAAGACATTCCGGGATGTTCATGCTGGCCTCTTGATGACAAACCACGTGATGAGTTCAAAGTCGTCTATAGATTTTGCCCGGACTGACGAACTAGGCAAAGTTCCCCCTCGCCCCGAAAACAGCGCAGCCACACTCCGCTTGGCGAACTGCTCTAAGATTGCTTGAATTGATCGGCTAAGGAGATGCGAGTAATGGCTCATGTCTTTGCCGTCGTGAGTTTGTTCGTTGAAGAGTTCGCACAGGCGGCGGTTTGCTTCGGTTTGGCCGGAGCATAGGTCGCGCATGAGTTCCAGAATCTGCTTGGGTTGCGAGAACGTGAACCTTACATCTCCCGTGTCGTGGACGTAGACAAGGTAGTACGGCTGCAGAGGATTCACCGCCTCGGTGCCCTGGGTGCTGCCGGTCTGCCGCAGGCAGAAGATGACGCCGGGGCGAAGCCAGAGGTGATCCTCAGCGACGGGCACTACCGCATAGAGGCCAAGCGGGGCTTCCTCAAGAAGCTTTTTGTTGGCTTGGATGTAGTTTGCCAACTCCATGCGTAAGTCATCGAGGGTGAACTCGTTGAGCGATGGACTTTCTTGAAAATCTTCCAGGTCGAGGATCTCGTCGCGCAGCCGAAGAAGCTGCTTGTCTCGATATTTCAGATCAGATTCGATAAGGTCTTCAATTTGCTTGGGGTCAAGCAGGTTGTCTTCGGCCGTCGCCGAGAGGTCCACCAGCGCCATTCTTGCTTCAACGCGGTGCTTGAGATCGAGGTATTTGTTTAGGTCTGGGGTTGGCCAGAAATTAACGAGGTTGATCACGGGATTGATGCTTCCAATTCGGTCGATACGGCCGAACCGCTGGATGATCCTCACCGGGTTCCAATGGATATCGTAGTTGACCAACAGGTCGCAGTCCTGGAGGTTCTGGCCTTCTGAGATGCAGTCGGTGGCGATGAGAATCGTGATTTCGTCGTCTTTTGCCATCGACGGCATCTTGTTGCGATTCTTGGCCCTCGGCGAGAAGTTGATGAGGATTTGATTGAAGTCGGCCTTGCCGTAGGTGGTTTGATTCTCCTTTGACCCACCCGAAACCATTGCGATATGAACGCCAAGTTCCTTTCGCGCCCAGGGCATAAGGTTATCGTACAGATACTCAGCGGTGTCTGCGAATGCGGTGAAGATCAGGAGCTTTCGCACCGGTTCGCCCTCTTTGTTGATGGAGGGATGATTAACCTTCTGCTCGATTCGCTTCTTGAGTTCGCCAAGCTTGGCGTCTCGCTCTGGCGTGACCTCGCGGGATCGATCGCGCAGGTTGACCAGCTGCTCACGGTCTTTTTCGAGGTCGGCCATCCATCGATCGACATCGAGGTGCGCCATCTGGTAGCCGAGTTTTCCTACGGCGAAGGCATCGATGGTGTCCTGATCATCTTGTTCAATGTCTTCTGGAAGTTCGCTTGTAACTTCTGCCGCCCCCACTTGATGGTCTCGGAAGGCGGTGAGACGCTTTTCCAGTTTTTCGATCTTGTTAACCGTGCGATCCATCGTGATCTCAAACGACTTGATGGAGCTTTCGAGCCGCTTTAGAAAATTGACCTTCATCATGCCGACCAAGAATTTTTCTCGAGTGGCCTGGGTGAAGTTGCCGATTTTCGACTCGTATTGGGGCCGGAACTCTGGCTTTACATAACTGAAGGGACTGAAAAGGGAAAGCTGATACTTGTCGATGTTGCTGCTGAGGGAATCATAGGACATGAATTGGCCCTGTGCGTCGATCTCGGAGAAGATGGCGGCGGGCTTTTCTCGGCGCGGAAAGTCGCCGAGACTCTTGAGCGATTTGCTGTAATAACGCCGAATGTGTTTGCGTGAACGAGCAATGGTGAGTTCGTCCAAGAGGGTGAAGAATCCCGCCGGAAGCCGCTCCGTCAAACTCTGGGTTTTCTCCTCGCGGGCATGCTCGGACCAATCAAGAAAGGCTTTTTGGGCCGCCGCAAGAGTGTCTTTGATGCTTGCAATTGAGTAAGTTTCGGCAAAGCTCGTATCTTGGCCTTCGGTGACAAAGTAAATCTGGTTTCGGAGATCCTTGAGGTCGTTATTGACCGGAGTGGCGGAGAGGAGGAGGACCTTGGTCTTAACTCCCTTTTGGATAATGTCTTCCATCAACCGCTCGTAGCGACTCTTACGGATGACGTTGCCATCCTCATCCCGTTTGCCCTTGGTGTTGTTTCGGAAGTTGTGTGATTCGTCGATGACCACGAGATCGAAGTTGCTCCAGTTCAAGGCGGAAAGGTCGATATCTCCGGTTTTTCCTGACTCTCGGGATAGGTCAGTGTGAGATAGGACGGTGTAATTGAATCGGTCTCTCACAAAGGGGTTCAGCTCGCTGGCGTTTTGGGCGAGGTAGACCGTCCAGTTGTCTCGAAGCTTCTTAGGACACAGAACCAGAACGCGGTGATTGCGAAGCTCGAAGTATTTGATGACCGCCAGTGCAGTGTAGGTTTTTCCGAGACCAACACTGTCCGCCAAGATACAACCGTTGTGAGTGTTGATCTTGTTAATGGCCCCTTTCACGCCGTCGCGCTGAAAGTCAAACAGGACCTTCCAGATTTCGGTCTCGACGATCTCTAAGTTCCGGAATCGCAGTTCCTCGCTTTGATGGTCAACAAGGAACTTTTCGAAAACGTGGTAAAGGGTCTTAAAATAGACGAACTCTGGGGCGTGGTCCACATAGATTTGCTCTAGATACCGGAGAACCTCTCCCTTGACATCTTCGACCAAGGTTTTGTCGTCCCAGAGTTCATCAAACCAATGTTTTAGGTCCTGAAGCTCACGTTTGCTGTCGACCTCGATATTCAGCTCGATGTTTGGGTTGGTTGCCGCCCCGATCCCACTCTGCGTGAAGTTAGAGCTACCCATAATGGCGTCTTGGGTTGAGCCATTGTCGATGTGATACATTTTGCCGTGGAGCAATTGACTTTTCTTCACTGACCGTATCTCGACCTTGCTTTCTAGCCACCGAGCGCATTCTCGTGCTATCTGTTTTTGCTCCAAGCGGTTCGCCAGGTGAATTTGGGCATCCTCGATCTGGAACGCCTTCTTGTCTGTCTTGTCTGGATCAAGTGATGCGATAAATCTGGGTTCACCAAAGAGAAACCGGAGGGAGCCAATCTGGTCCAGCTCTTCCATGAGGCTGGAATACGCATAGATTGTAAAGTAAGCCGAGACAATGGAGAGGTCGCTACCCACTGCGACCTTTTCTCGAAGGAACTCAACCAGCGTTCCGCGACTGTGGTTATCTCTAAGCCCAGAATCGAGAGTTCTGGGACGTGGGGCCACTTTGGCTACGTTCTCACCAGCTTGGGTAAAGAGGTTTTCCTTCAAGTTCGCTCTGCTCCAACTTCGACCACTTTCATTCTCGCGGAGTCATGGCGGCCTCTCAGACCGATTCAGACCCATCTGGTGAGGGGGCCATACCATGCAAACGCCCGCGGCGGAGTTTACACCTTCGCGATCACGAAATGGTATTCAATGAAATGAGTTCGGCGAGTTCACGGACGGCGGGTAGGGAGCGCGGGCAGTTAGTAATCGACATTTGAAATGGTTTAACCAGAGCTTGGAAGTATCAGAGGCAATCTTTCCGGCTAGAGTCGAATGAAGTCTATTCGTCCTGATTGATACACGGAATCATTCACGGTCAGTCAAAAACAGAAACCTGACCGCAATTGGCCAGATTCTAGGTTCAAATACTGGAGCCGATGGCCGGATTCGAACCGGCGACCTGCTGTTTACGAAACAGCTGCTCTACCCCTGAGCTACATCGGCTGGGTGGCGCAGAGAATGCGCGCTAGAGTGATTATGGGCGAGTTGGGGACAAACCTGCACGGCCGAGAGTAACTCGGCGACCGGGCCAGAGTTCCCTCTTGGGATTTCTCTAACCGCAACCCCAAAATTCCCCGTGCCCACCGCCACGGCGGAAGCCTTCTGCCCCCGGCGGTAGAATCTATCTATGAGCCTCGCCAAGAAAACCGTCCGCGACTTTGATGCATCAGGAAAAAGAATCCTGGTTCGATGCGACTTTAATGTCCCTCTGGAAGACGGCCGCATCACGGACGACCGACGAATTGTGGAAGCACTCCCGACGATAAAATTCCTGCTCAATCAAGGCGCGGTGGTGATCTTGGCGAGCCATTTGGGTCGACCTAAAGGCGTAACCCCGGGACTTTCGCTTCGCCCGGTCGCTGATCGCTTGAGCGTTTTACTGGGCCATCCCGTTCCTCTGCTTCCCGATTGCGTTGGCCCAGAGGTGAAATCAGAAGTTCAACGGGCCTCCGCGGGACAGGTGCTTCTGTTGGAAAACGTACGTTTTCACGCCGAAGAAGAAATGAACGATCCTAAGTTTGCCGCCCAATTGGCGGAACTTGCCGACGTGTACGTAAACGACGCCTTTGGCACTGCCCATAGGGCCCACGCTTCCACGGAGGGCGTAGCCCACATTCTCCCCGGTTACGCCGGATTCCTCATCGGTAAAGAAATGGAGTTTCTGGGCAAAGCCGTTCATAACCCCGCGCGACCGTTTGTCGCCATCATGGGCGGAAGCAAAGTGAAAGATAAAATCGCGCTCATTGATAACTTGCTCCCTAAAGTGGACAAGTTGCTGATTGGCGGCGGCATGACCTACACATTTCTCAAAGCCCAAGGCTACGAGATTGGGAAATCGATTCTGGATGCCAGCAGCATTGAATACGCGGGCCGATTGCTAAAAGAGAACCCAGAAAAGTTGGTTTTACCCACTGACCTAGTGACTGCAGATAGGTTTGCCGCCGATGCCGAAGTGGGTTATGCCAAAGCAACCGCAATTCCCGCCGACCGAGAAGGCCTGGACATCGGTCCGGATTCCCGAGCCCACTTTGCGGAACTCATCGCAACCGCCGGTACCGTTCTTTGGAACGGCCCGGTTGGCGTGTTTGAATTTGATGCCTTTGCCGCGGGAACTCGCGCGGTTGCAGAAGCAATGGCAAAGTCTAAAGGGCTCACCATTGTGGGGGGGGGAGACAGCGCGGCAGCGGTAGAAAAATTTGGCTTGGCCAACAAAATGAGCCACGTAAGCACCGGTGGCGGTGCCAGTTTAGAATTTTTAGAAGGCAAAGAACTCCCCGGGATTGCCGCCCTGCAGGATGCTTAAGCGTATGTTCTTCTGCCTTCGGGTAGATCTAGATTACGTGCCGTGGGATACTCCAGATGCCACCGAGTTTGGTCACGGTGAACCCGCGGCCTTTTTGCGCCTGCTTGACCTTGCGCGTCATTCGGGATACCGATTTCATTTCTTTGTTTCAAGCCGCGTGTTGCGGGCGTTCCCGGCCACCGCAGAAGCCGTCCTTAACGACGGCCACGACCTAGATTGGCTCTGCAAACACCCCACGCAAGCCGGGACGCGATTTGCGGAGGTTAAAGAGCTTTTTTCGGGCATTGGCCACCAGCCGCACGGGTTCTGTGTAAAAGGGACCTGGCCCGCAGAAGTTCAGACTTTTGAAGGAGTCGAATCGCTTAAGTTTCTCAGCGCCCGACCGGGTTCTGCCCCCAAGGGCGTAAAGCTATTTCCAGTTGAGGCCCGTTCGGTAAGAGAAGCCACTCGGGCCGGGCTCACCGCTCGAACTTGGTCAGACTCGGTAAAGGTCCATCTGCGAGAAAGCGCAAGTAGGAATCATGACGTTACCCTCACCGTCAGACCGCAAGTTTTGGCCAAAGCAGACCCTCGTTTGACCCAAGTGCAAGAAATTCTTGACCTTGCCGATGCGGTGGGTCTTCAGGTGAAAACCCTGCGTGATGTGATGAAAGGCTAGATTCCGGGAAGGTGCAAGACCGTATTCCATTCTTCGGCCGTCACCGGCATAACGCTTAGACGCTGCCCTCGGCGAATCACCATCATATCCGCGAGGCCCGGAACGTTGCGGAGCTCGCTCAGAGGAATGGTGCGGTCAAACTTCCGCACAAATTCCACATCAAGGGCCAGCCATCTCGGGTTTTCGCTCTGGCTTTTGGGGTCGTGATATTCGGTAGAAGGGTCAAATTGGGTGGGGTCGGGGTAAGGCGGGCCCACCACCCGCATCACGCCCACAATCCCGCTGGGGTCGGCATTAGAATGGTAAAAGAACACCAGATCACCGTCCTTTATCGTGTCTCTAATAAAGTTTCGCACCGTGTAATTTCGGCACCCTTCCCACATATCCGGCTTACCCGCCGCCTTCAAATGATCAATTGAATACACGTCCGGTTCAGACTTCATAAGCCAGTAAGCCACCCATCAAGGATACCGGTTTGCCGGCGGATGTTCTGCTCAAACAAACGCATAGTCTGCCCCCACCCTTGACCTGAACCCCGCAAATAGGGATAATAATTCTTGTACCGCGGGGTGGAGCAGTCTGGTAGCTCGTCGGGCTCATAACCCGGAGGTCAAAGGTTCGAATCCTTTCCCCGCACCCATCTTAAAAGCGCTCGGTTTAGCAATTTGCTTATCGAGCCTTTTCATTTTAGGGATTCTCATCTCGGTCCAAAGTGAACCGAATAAAATCGGTTTCGGGAAACTCCAGGCCGCAAACTCCGAATAGGGAGCGAATTTGCCCTCGGTGGTAAGTCGCATGATTCAACACATGCCGTGCAATATCGCCAAAAGCGCGAGAGTAGGGCTCACCGGCCAAGTTGCGGTAATGAATCACTTCGTCAAACTCAAATTTGCTCACGGCGTCAATCCACTTCCCGTGAAGTTCGGCAAGGGCACTGTCCGTCAAATCAACATCCGGCATAGCTGGTAAAGACGTGCCTCCCAGCCGAGTGACCCATATTTTGCTGGCCCCCAAAATGTGTTTGTAAACGATGGTTGCCTCGGTCAACTCGCTCGTGACTACGGAGGGCAACCAGAGGCGGTTGGCATAAAGGTCGTAATTAATGGCCTCGGTGAGGAGATGACGCCAATCGGGGTTTTTCATCTATTTTCCGAGTATACGAGCTTGGTATGCGGCGGCTTCGTTTCCTAGGGAATAGAATCCTTAGTAGCATCCCGCCGATTCCGTAAGATTCGGCGATTCATTTTAGAAACCGGTAATGCGCCGAACCTTATTGTTAACTAACACGCACTATAATTACTGAGCGGTCCGGTGCGATGGTTGCACGGTTTGGGATCGCGAGAAATCCTCATGAACACCCGAACCAAGGCCTTTACGCTCATTGAGCTCCTCGTTGTGATTGCAATCATCGCCATTTTGGCGGCCATACTTTTCCCCGTCTTTGCTCAGGCAAAAGAAGCCGCCAAGCAAACGGCGGGCCTTTCTAACACAAAGCAAATTGCGTTGGGTCAGTTGCTTTACTCTAATGACTACGACGATTCGATTATCCCGTCGAATACCCAGCACGATGATCCCAGTGACTCAGATTTAGCATCTTTGGATGCCCAAATCACCGGATCTTG
Organism: Fimbriimonadales bacterium; assembly: GCA_038212035.1. Taxonomy (GTDB): domain Bacteria; phylum Armatimonadota; class Fimbriimonadia; order Fimbriimonadales; family Fimbriimonadaceae; genus Fimbriimonas. The sequence continues at coordinate 10,884 of JBBQUZ010000063.1, read as the reverse complement.
GGTTACCAACCTTCAGCCGTACCTCAAGAGCACGGGTATTCTTAACAGCCCTGGCTTTAGCGAAGGTAATTTGCGTAAAGCAATGACTCAACCGGACTGCGATGGCACCGATGCCGGTTACGTTGAATCTTTGCTCCCCTCCGACGGAAAGTACTTGGCGGGTTACGGCATCGCCAAGGCCGCCATTTATTGGTCCTGTAATGCGGGAGAAAACTCAGAGACGCAGCCCTACGCCAACTACCCCGGAAGCGGCTACTACTTTGATTACGTGCAAAACAAGTTCGTTCAGCAGACCGTCAACGTTAGTGCAGTGGTTGAAGTCGCTCGAACGGCGAACATTGGAGACGCCTACACGGCCGTAAACCACGACAAGACCGCGGTGGTCACCAAGTTTGGCTGCGAAGCCCGGTTCCGATATCGAGGCGATGGCGGCGATTTCAGCTTCTTAGATGGTCACAGCAAGTACATCAAGGGCAACCCAGAAACCATCCACGCCACCGATGCCGCCGGTTGCATCTACGAGAAGTACTTCACTTACGACAAGTAAGGAGTTTGGTTTCGTCGTTCAGAACCCTCGCCTGTAGCGGTGCATTTCCACTATGGGTGAGATGCTTTCTGCCCCTTCTCCTTCTGATTTCTCTCGAAATCTGAGGGAGAAGGCTGGGATGAGGTTGCGTCGTCTGACTGGTTAGTAATTGACAGGTGGAAAATTGGAAGGGACTTTTTGGAGCCTCGGAATTCCCCCTCATCCCAACCATTCTCCCCCAGTTTTCGGAAAAACTGGGGGAGAATGGCGCTCAGAACCCTCGCCTGCGATGGTGGTTCGTCCATTGCGGGAGAGGGCAGGATGAGCGTGAACTCTGATTCTTAAACTACCGATTCTGAAACAGTGAATTTGAAAGACCGGTGTTTACCTTGATGTCTTCGTACGTGGTGACTCCGGCCAAACGATCCTCGACATTTTTCACCGTAAGCCGGGTAGGTAACCACACCCCATCTACGTTCATGGAGTTTTCGTAGTAGAAGGTGGCAATCTGACGGCCGGCTTGGTTGTACCACTCGCGTTTATTGACAATGCCTTTCTTTCGGTCCACCCAGATGCGGTGCCGACTCACATCATCGTCAAAGTTCTTGTAGGTCACATCAAATACTAAATCGCCCGATGCGCGGTCTACGCGCAGATACTTGGCGTTGAACAGTGACTCAAATAGAGACGGCGTGAGAATTCCAAAGTCCAACATCGTTTGCCGCCGGCCTGGGGCATGGCTAAGGTTTTGCACCGGCACAGAAAGGCCCTTGGCCCGATACTCTTGCTTCACGCCGTTCAAAACGTACGTTACCTTTGAGTCTTCGATGGTGGTTTCAATTCGGAGCTTAAACGGCTCCTTCACCATAATTTTGGTGGAATTAAATCGATAAGATCGACCAAAATCTTCGTTGATTTTTCTTAATTCGCGCTGGTCTGACCTAACCACCTTAGCGGTAAACGTCGCGTCTTTAAGCCCAGGTTGTACGTAGTCCTGAATTTGCGGATCGGCAACGAGCATGGATGCATAGGAAAACAGAGACAATACGCTCGAAATCATTCAATCACTATATTCGGTCGGTTCCCAAAGATTTATACCGGTTTCGGGTTGGTATTAATTGATTTGGGATAGACTTATTGGTGTGACGTCGGATCCCCTTGAGCGTTACTTCGCAAGCAGTGGTGAGCGCCTGGGTCGCCGGATCCGGCTTCGCCCGATGTCGTCCAACGAAATCTTGGATGCCTCGTTTGGTGCCTGCCGAAAGTTAGGCGGTCCGTTGCTCCAGCTTACGTTAGCACCCACGGCGCTGTGTTTGGCCGCGGTGGCCTTTTTGTTTGCGTACGTAATTCCTGCCCTAAATTTCACCAAAGACCCCGGCAGCTTTGCCGTTCAGGCTTCGGAAATATTGGGATTGATGCTCCTCGGCCTGGTGGTGGGTGGCCCGCTCGTTATTATCGGCTTGGCCACGTCCAGCGCTATCGCCGTCCAATTGACTTCTGGCCTCATGATGGGTCGGCCGTTAGATAAAGAAGCCGCCCTGGATGCCGTGCGGCAAAACCTTGCGCTCATTCTTCGGTTAACTTTGCGGGAATTGTTTATTGCCTCACTGGGAATTGTGATTGGCGGTGCCATCACACTCTTTGGGGGCTATCTCAGTACGGTCACCACTTCAGACACCGTAACCGCCGGTTTGGTGGCAGCGGTTGGCATCTTGGGCTTATTCTTGGGGTTTGCCGTGTTCCTCCAGGTTATGGCCACCCACTCTTTGGCGATTCCGGCCGCGCTAGTGGAAAAATTGGGGCCAACTGCCGCCGCAAAGAGGAGCAAACAGTTGCTCAAGGGAAGCGCCCTTGTGCCTTCCGGCATCCGGACGATTTGGTCGCTTTACTTCGTGCTTTTCTTTGTGATGATCGCCCTCGTCTTGGGCATTTCAATCGCCCTAGAATTGATGCACATTGGCGAACTAGGTCCGAAGTTATTCCCTGGTTCACTTATAGGTCAGTTATGGGCCACTATTTGGGATTTAACGCCGGTATTTGTGATTCTGTGGGCTGTGATTCCCGCCTGGGGAGTAACCACCACCATGCTGTATTATGAGCGGCGAATACGGCTAGAAGGGTTCGACATCGAGGCGCTTGCCTCCGAGATCTCCACGCGAGGACGGACCAATCGTTTTGAAATCTAGCCGTCAGACATTTGTGCGGCAAATTTTGTGCGCGGCATTAGCGTGCTTTTTCGCCTCCACCGCCCTCGCCGGTTCTTACTCCGACCTCGCCAAACAGCTCAAATCATCGAAGTCTAGGGAGGCGGCGTTCGGAATCATTAAACAAATCCGCCCAACGTTGGGCGTCAATAAGGACCTCGACGACGACCTGGAAGCGGTGAATGAAAGTGAAAGCGATAAGGAACGCAGGGCCGCCATTGGAGACCTGATAGACCAGATAGAACTGTTCGCGATGAATGAATCGGTCCCGGCGAGCGAATCTGTAAATGTCACGGCCCGAAAAATTAAATTGGCCCGCGTATATCGGGATGCCGGTGTGAAAGGATCCAGCAACTGGTTAGCCCAAGCCCTAGAAAGATTAAGGAACATTCACTGGGATTTACCCGAACCCAAGGCGAACCGACCCATGTTTGGAAGCCTGGGGAAGTGGGCAATCTATGTGGTCTGGGGCATCTTGGCGGCGGTCGTGCTTTGCTTACTATTTTTCGCGGCTCGGCACGTAAGATGGAAAGCTACCCTTCGCCGAAAATCACGGGCCCTGCTGGAGGATGACGAGCCCGATCACTCTTTAGATGAATGGCTGGCGCTGGCAGATGAGCATGCCAAAGCGGGCAGGCACCGGGAGGCGATAAGGGGTCTGTATCTAGCCTGCCTGCTACGCTACGATGAACAACTCGTTGCGCGGTTTGACCGTGGACAAACCAACTGGGAGCATTTGGCGCGGATTCAAGCCAGCCCCAAGTATCCGACCATCCCCGACTTCCGAGCCACCACCCAAGCTTTTGACCGAGCCTGGTACGGGCACCAGGTGCGCGGAAAGGAAGATGTTGACAAATTTAGGGCGTGGTACCAAGAATTGTCTCGGGCTTTTGTAAAGGAGGCCGCTTGAGGCAACTCATTCCGTGGTGGGGATGGGGACTGCTGATTTTGTTGGCAACTTCGGCATGCCTCATATCGCTTGGGCAATCAGAAGATATGACGAAGCCGGTAGCGTCTTCCTACGCTCCAAGCGGCACGGCTGCCCTGGCCGAGTTGTTGAGAGAGCAAGGATTCACGGTGGTGGTTGACTCGGGAACCCATCCCAAGCTACGCGCCAATGACCTGGCCCTCGTATTTTCGGTTCAGCATTCTTCGTTTCGTGAGGCGAGCAAAGCCGAAATTGAGAGCCAAGCCGACGTGGTGAAGCACCTTTCCCGGGGCGGTTTTGTCTTACACCTGCCCATTTCAGACGAATTTCGAATGGCTTCTACCAAGGCCCTTTCGGTCAAGCCAAAGCTCATCATTAAAGCCACTCCAAATGATATTAAAGGAGTCGCAGACCGGGCCGAACGGTTGAACATTTTCTCCTCCGCCCCCCTTGACAGCACGAATGAGTTACGAATTGCGCAACCCGGAGTTGACGCCACGCTTTGGCACGGCGGCGATTTTTACGCTCGAGCGGTTAAGGTTAAGAAGGGCACGTTGATCCGGGTTTCGGACGGATTGCTAGCGACCAATCGATTTTTAGATCGAGCCGACGACGCTCGCCTGATGATATCCCTCATCCAGACCATTAAACCAGCTCCCGACCGCATTGTATTTGCGGAAGCGGTATCTGGCCATGGGTCTGAGCTGGGTTTCTTTGCCGCGATTGGGGATTGGGCGCTTGCGGCTTGGTACCAAGTCCTCTTTGTGGGGTTGGTAATCATTTTCACGCTGAGCATGCCATTCGGACTCCCCGATGCCCGCCGACCCGCGCAGCGAGGCTCCCGAGAATTAGTGGATGCCGTTTCATCCACAATGAGTCGGACAAAGTCGGCAAAGACATCGGCCCAGCTCGCACTGGATTCGTTGATGCCCCAGTTGCGGAAATCGCTGGGCTTGCCCTACGATGCTTTACCTTCAGACGCAATCCGGAGACTTCCGTCGGATGCGGCTAAAGCGCTGAGTGCGGTGGCGGTAGCCTCAACCGATGACCAACTGCGGCCAGATCAGGCATTGGGATTAATTCGAAAATTGGAAATTGAATCCTCCGAGTGGGTGCGAATTCCCCGCTCCTTGAACCCATTGGCACGAAAGCGGCTCCGTGATGGATAATTCACGAATGCGAGTCTGCACAATAATTCTGCCCGTCGCCATGATTGCAATCCTCAGCTCGGTTGCATTTGCCCAGGTTCACCCTATGGACCCACGTCTTCCGCGGGGATCCGTAAGCAGTCAAGAAAGCTATCAATCTGCCGCTAAACTCAAGACACTAGAGAGATCCTATAACGTGGCTAAGGCCGCTTACGGTCGGAAACCCCAAAAAGCCGATCTTAAAAAGAAGTACATTGAAGCTACGGTGGTCTTTGGTCACGAATCCATGGTCTCCCCTGCCCTCCCTGCTAAGCTAAAGTACCGCCAAGCCCTTAGGCTCTATCGGGAGGTGCTAAAACTTGACCCCAACAATCCGGTTGCTAGACCAGAATCAGACATGATTATTGCCATTTACAAACAGATGGGAAGACCGGTACCGCAGTAAAGATGCATCGCAAAAAGTCCGATCATCAATGTTGATGCCCAAGATAGACTTGACAACGGGAGAAGGCAAGGCGCGGAACGAAATGCGTTTTGTATTCTTCCTCTGTGCCTGCGTTGCCCTTGTGGTTGCGTTGCCCTTTGTTGTCGGCTGGTTAAGTGCAAGTTCCGGCACGGAATATCTTGGGTTTCCGTATAACACCGATGACCACATGGTCTATGCCGCGTGGATGCGGCAAGCCATGGAATGGCGCTTTTTTATGGATAATCGGTTCACCACCGATGCCCAGCCCGGCCTAACGGTACACCTCTTCTTCTTTTTCCTCGGGCTTATTGCTAAGGTGCTTGGCATCACTTTGGCCGCCAATTTAGCTAGGGTTGGCCTAAGTGCGCTCTTTATTTGGTTGCTCTACCGGTTCATCGCCACATTAAAGCCAGACATCTTCACCACAAAGCTTGCCCTTACACTTGCCGTGCTGGGGGGAGGCGTTGGCTTTCTGGTGTGGCACAACTTTGGGGTTGCCATAGTCCGACCGGGGAACGCGTCTATCTCCAGTTTGATGTTGGGCCGATTGCCAAGTGATGTTTGGCAACCCGAGGGGTTTGTGTTCCCCTCCATGCTCACCAACGCGCTGTTTATGGCCAGCTTATGCCTGATTATCACGGTTTTTCAGAGCATATTGGAGGCCCGTGCAGGCTGGAAGCCCGTCCTGGGTGGGGCCATTGCCTTGGGCGTTCTGATGAACATCCACAGCTATGACGTGCTGATGATAGGTCTGGTGCTCGCGGGATTCCTAACGGCATGCCTGAGCCGGGGCGATGTTTCACTCCCCTGGGTTTCACGGTCCCTTGTCATCTGCAGTGGGATTATTTTGCCCGCCCTTTGGTTTGTCCATGTGTTGCAATCCGATCCTGTCTTTCAGGCGCGGGCGGCTACCGAGACATTTTCGCCAAATTTTCGCCAAGTCATTTTTGGCTACTTATTCTTGATTACGGGTGGACTGGTCGGCATCGCCACCCGAGCCTCGGAGGATGTTGACCGAAGGAAGCGACGAATTGTCGGAATCGCACTCTATTCCGGGATCATGCTCAGCCTCTTCCTCGCCGCATCCACCCACACAGACGGATTCTTTCTGACGTTGCCCGCGTGGGGAGTTTGCTTTGCGGGAACTTTGATTGCCCTCTTTCTGGTGTCTGACCCAAACCCGAGCCTTAATTTGGTGATTGCATGGGCTTTTGTCGGAACCATTGCCCTTTACTTCCCCGCGCTATTTCAGCGAAAACTCGCGATGGGACTGAGCATTCCGTGGGCCATTCTGGCCGCTTACGGATTTGGGCACTTGCTTAAGAAACAAGAGCGGTCCGCACGAAATTTGGCCACAATCCTTATTTTGATCGTACTCTCTGCCTCCAGCTTTCGCTGGCTTTACCGAGAGATCGACTTGATCCGGACCAACGTCTCCAACACGACGGTTCATCCGGTATATCTCACTCCCGACGTCCGACGAATGGTGGCGTATCTCAACAACCAAACCGGACGAAATGTGTTGATTGCGGTCCCCGGACGAGCATCAACTGCCGCAGATAGCTCAACCGGACAAACCTTGGTGGATACTTTTATGACGCCAATAATTCCTGACCTAAACCCTATCATGACCGGTCTCACCGGGGTCTACACGGTGGCTGGCCATTGGAGCGAAACGCCTCAATACGGAAAGCGACGCGGCGAGCTAGAGCACCTATTCTTTTCCGAAGGGACGGTGGAGGAGAAGAGAGCCGAACTTGCCCAACTGGGGGCCAAGTACGTAGTAGCCCCCGTTCCCGAAGCGTTTCCGAATGCCAAGCTATTTGACTTTCGACGGGTGGGAACGATGGTAGTTGAAGGCACGCAGTTTCGCTTGATTCAAATCCCTAAGGGCTAACGACGTGGGTTTGATTTTCGATCTGGCAACGCTTGCACGTGGACGGTAACCGAGGGCACTGCCCTACCGACCACCACAGGAGTTGGTGCCACCGCCACAATTTTGTCGCCGCCCGTGTAATAGCTTCGCCCGAGCCTTTCTCGCTTGACCACTATGCCGTTCCGGATCACCACGCGCGTGATGACAACTTCGTGACCGCGACTTCCTTTGTCCACCACTTTGTGCTGTCCTGGCTTAAGCTTGGGATCAGCAACCGTGCGGGTAGCTCGGTTCCAAGCTCGGGCCGGACCTGCGATGAGCTTTACTTGGAGTCCGGGTTCCCGCTTCCCCAATATTCTAAACGTGAGGTGACCCGGCCGATATTCGGAATTGACCAAAATTGGCGTTGGCATAGAATTCTCAACAATCAGGTCTAGGGAACCGTAATCGACCGTCGCATCCCGTCCAAGTGGTACGTAAGCCACTGGCATAGAATGGTTGGATCGCTGGCGAATCCGCAGGTTTGCCAGCAAGGACGCATTGTAAAGCGTAGTACTCACTTGGCAGATGCCCCCACCAACACCCACATCGTGTTTACCCTGCTTGTATACCCCGGCCAACTTAAAGCCAGCTTGCTTTGTGCGCTTCCCCACCGTCCCATTAAAACTGAGGATGGCACCTGGTTTCAAGATGACTCCGTTGAGCTTACCGGCGGCCAACTTGATGTTGGAATTACGGGTGAACTTGCTGAGGGGAAACCGCGTGGTGTATGAGGCTACAACATCCGGAAATTCGGCCCATTCCGGATTCAGAGGCTGCGAAACTCCGCCTTTAATCGGGATCTCCACGTCTGATTTTTCTTTGAACGCCTTGACCAAGGCATCGAAAAATCGGAGGTCGTCAACGGCAACGCCAGAAGACTCCGGCTCCCGGTTCACCATTCGTCCTTTAAAAGAAACTTTGGCCGGTCGGGGCAACCCAACGGAGTGGTGAATCCATTCCAGCAGCTTGATCGGCCGTTGCGAACTCAGGCGAAATATGGGTTCGACAGTTGCCGGCTCGTACACGGTTCCCACGCCCGGTGCGAGCACCTTGGGAATCTGCGCGATCGTCGCCGAGTCATCAAGCGCAAGGCCCAGCTCTCCCCAGGTCACCAAGGGAGGTTCGCCCTTTGCCCCGGCAACCTTAACGTGTACGGGTTCTAGCTTGACCACTTCCCACCAAATTCTCATCCGCTTTGCCGCTTCCGCAGTAGGCATGGATCCCACATCCACGCCCTCGATGCGGTAATTAGGTCGGGTTACCTCGTTGCGGGCAGGTTGCAGAGGTTGCAACTGTGCGTGAATCGGGCCGACCAGGCAGGTGAGCAGTCCGATAATCCAGGGCAAATAATTGGCTTTCTTCAAGGGTAAATCTCAAAACTGTAGGCGTTAAAACACCCCTGCCATTATGTCGTTATCCTCAATGGTTACTACGAACGTGCTTCAAAATACATCAAAGCGGAGATCGGTTGGTAAACTATGAGGATGCAGAAGCTGGTGTGGCTCAACGGAACAATTTCGCCTCTAGAAACCGCCACCACGTCAGTTGCGGACCATGCGCATCTTTATGGCGATGGGCTCTTTGAAGGCATTCGAATTTACGCACGTAAGGTGTTCAAGCTAGATGAGCACCTTGACCGTTTCTACCACGGCATTCGCTTTTTGGGCTACGAGATGCACATCACCCAGGCGGACCTTCGGGCTACGATCTTGGACGTGTGCCGTCAGTCGGAAATTCCCGACGGCTATATTCGGTTGAATATCACCAGGGGGACCGGCTTGGGCCTAGACCCGAACATGATTGATCGTCGGCCAAACGTAATGATCATGGTTTCCAGCTTGGCCCTTTACACGCCAGACGCCTACGAGATTGGCCTCAGCGTGATCACCAGCTCCATCCGCACCTTTGCCCCGGACGCCTTGGACCCGCGCCTCAAATGCATCGGTCGCTATGCGGCCAACATTTTGGCCAAGCAAGAAGCCAACCGAGTGGGGGCCGGCGAGGCGTTAATGCTGAATCCTCAGGGATACCTGGCGGAGTGCAGCGGCGACAATATCTTCCTCGTTCAGAACCAGACCGTAAGAACCCCGCACGCCAGTTGCGGAATTCTTAAGGGTGTCACCCGAGACACCGTGCTTGCCCTGGCCACAGAAGCCGGATATAAGACGGAAGAAACCTATCTCACTCTGTTTGATGCGCTGTCTGCGGATGAAGCGTTTCTGACGGGAACTGCCGCCGAGGTTATTCCGATGGTTTCGCTGGACGCTAAACCCATTGGGTGTGGAACTCCGGGCGTGATCACTCGTGATCTCATTTCCAGATTTAGAGCCCACACCGCGACCGGCATTTCGTTTTGACAAGTCAGACGACGTGTGCGGACTGCGGAAAAGCCGGCCAATTTTTGGTCACCGTAGACGGTGCAAGTCGATATCTGTGCGACCGCTGCACGGATCGCACGGCGGGGGGAATTCAGGTCAGCCAGCTGATTTCGCACACTCAGTCTCCCCGGCTACTCACGCACGTATGTCCGTTCTGCCAGACCACGGTTCAGCAGGTTCAAGCCAGTGGTCTGGCGGGTTGCCCGCTCTGCTACGAAGCTTTGCCCGCAACGGTTTGGGAAGAGTTCGGTGTAATCTTTCCCCATGGACTTTGAGCGGCTCATTACCGAGCAGAAGGCGTACTATTCGGCCCGGGCCGACGAGTATGAGGACTGGTGGTACCGGCGGGGTAGGTATGACCGCGGGGAGGCGGTGAATCAGCAATGGTTCAGCGAGGTTGCCCAGCTTGAAGAGGCGCTCCACAACTTCCACGCCACCGGTGAAGTCTTGGAACTTGCATGCGGCATAGGGATCTGGACTAAGGAATTGGTAAAGACCGCAGACGCCCTGACTTGCCTTGACGCCAGCGAGGAAGTGCTGGCGATCAACGCTCGGCAGACTCCCGGGGCCAAAATAGAGCGCAGGCAAGTTGACCTCTTTGCGTGGACTCCAACTCATCAGTACGATGTGGTCTTTTTTTCCTTTTGGCTCTCTCACGTTCCCCCGGATCGGTTGGTGCCGTTCTGGGAGTCAGTGCGTGCCGGGCTTAAACCAGGAGGGCGCGTGTTCTTTATCGACTCTCGCTTCACCCCCGCTTCCACCGCCGGAGACCATCACTTAGACGGTGCCGATTCAACCACCACAACACGGAAGCTGAATGACGGTCGGGAATTTAATATCGTGAAAATTTTCTATCAACCGGGTGGGCTGGAAAGGGTCTTGGCACCTCTTGGCTGGCAGTTAGAGATAAACGAGACAGCCGAATTCTTTGTGTACGGCTCGGCAACTCAGTAGAGTTGTTTGGGCGGACCGGGCGTGGAGCGCCGACAAATGCCAGTGGTCCCGGCATCGATATCACCCCCACCCTCCTATACATTTAGATAGGCTCCTTTACGCCCATTTCATCGGTCTCGGGTGTATTGACCTAACGAAAAGGAGGTGCAGACCGCCAATGCTATTCACCCCGTCGAGGCCCCACTAAGCGTATGTGACCCTCCCTTGTCCCGGCAGGGACTTTCCCCGAGTAGCCTGGCATAAGCTCTGGCGCCATGCAAGGGCAGTGGCGTCCTGGCTAAGTTCCCCGGCAGGGGCACCAGAACCTTTCGGTCAAGATATTGAGGATCGCAATCAACAGTCGCTTCTTTGAGTAGATATCC
>JBBQUZ010000062.1:0-21028 GCA_038212035.1 Fimbriimonadales bacterium | reverse complement strand
TCTAATTCGGTAAACTCAAGCTCCGTAGCTGACCGGCTTGAACGCCGTTGGGGCTACCGGCCATTTTCTAATTCGGTAAACTAAAGGCCTTCGGAGGGGTGCCCGCGATCTGTTGGGGCTACCGGCCATTTTCTAATTCGGTACACTGGCATTCAATAACGAGCAGGAAGATCGGTGGTTGGGGCTACCGGCCATTTTCTAATTCGGTAAACTACATCCCAGCTTCAGTTGAACCTGGACGAGGCGTGTTTTCGGCGAAATTTTTCACCAAAAACTCATCTGGTGGGGCGGAGCTTCGGGCGGCACGCTTGAATTTCCGGAAAAAATCTTCATTTTCTGATATTGCAGCTCGGTGAGGGTGAAAACTCTCACTTGTCCGTCTTCGGGGACTCTGGTTTCAATGCGGTCCATGTGAGTCTCCGCATTTTCCCGATTTGGGCAGAATCGGGTGTAGACGCTGAATTGCATCATGAGAAACCCATCGTTGAGCAAGAATTCTCGAAACTTGCGGTAGCAACTGCGCATCTCGCGGGTTTCCACGGGTAAATCAAACATCGCAACCACCCACATGTTACGCACCCCTCCGTAAATCATGCGATATTGCCCGGTTTTGAATGGCGTGGCTAGATCGTGGGACATTGGACATCCGGCCCTCCCTCGGTTAGAGCGTCTCTCACTAACGCGCAATAGCGTTGAAGCGCGGTGTCCAGCGGGTATTGATCACCCGCCCAGCCGACTTCTACGGTAAGCGCCTGGAGCATAAAGCGTTTGATCGGCGGGTTGAGTTCCAGCTGCTCTGCGGGATACGCACCCAGGCTTGCGATAACGAGCCGATCTACTAAGGGACGTAGGGGCTCAATAAGGTCGTCGGCCAACGCAAAGGGGTTAAACCGATTGTGGTGCCAGATTCCCACACTGGGGTTAAGGCCACTCAGCACGATTGCCCGCACCACCGCAGCCCGCAAAACCGCGTAGCCGTAATTAAGACGCGAGTTGATGCCCTCCGCCTCTTGATCCCGGATGAAGCCTGCGCCGAAGAGGGCGGGGAAATAGCGGGCGGCGGCCACCCCTTCGATATTGGTGGAGTCACCGCTTTTAATCTTCCGACTGAGGGCTTGCAGTTCCCGGTCATCCTTGGCGTTTTCCCGCAACACTTGGGACTGCGCTTGGATCTTAGCGCTGATGATGATTTGCCACATTCTTTTCTTAACCGGAAGCTTGGCCTCCAGTTGCTTGCGTTGCACGTAAGCCATCAGATGGTTCCCCACGCTGGGGATCAGGATGGCGGAGGGCAAGTGCTTGGCCCCGCAAATCACAATGACGATGCCCTGTTCACCGCATTCGGCAAGGAGGGCGCTGGTCCAGCAGGCCTCCGGCGTATCCACCACGATGAGGGCCAAATCTTCCAGGGGGGCGGAATTGACAATTTGTTTGCCCTGCTCATGCACGAGTTGCCGATGGCGTACGCAGAGAAACCCGCCCGTTGTGATGGCCACCGATCGCTTAACCACAACCTTATGGTAAGGCCAATGTTATTTTATTGGGCTGGGTTATTTACGGGATTTGCTTCGGCTTTTCTTCGTGAACCACTTCACCAAACGCATTGACCCACACTTTCCTCACAATTAAGGTCGCCTTGAAAAGGCTACTCAGCCTCAAAATCGGGACTCGGCTCTGGTGCAACCTATTGTACAAACCGGGATGCATTGTCCCTACGTTCACGTGTTGAAACCTGGCTTCGAAGGCCGGATTTACAGTCAAAGCTGAGGTGCGATAAAATACACCCGGTCGGTCGGTAAACTCTACTAACTCACCCTTTTCCAGCGTGAGCCACTTGGCAAACCCTTTCCGGATAATCAGAGGGTTTTCTTGATATACCGGCTCCTTTCGGCGCGCGCGGAAGGCCACTTCGATCATGGTGGTGATCTCGGCTTCAAACTCAAAGACCCCCTTTTTGTTGGGTTTAAGACTCTTGTAAATGGTGAGGTGATGATTGTTGCCCAGCCGGTAGCATTGCGCCGCCTTTCCGTCTCGGTTGTAGCGAATGAGTTTCCCCCCCGCCACCCGAATTGACTTGGGCGCGCCAATTTGGAGATTGGCATCCAGCTTTTTCAGATCTTCTCGATGCGCGGTTGCCTCATTAAGGGCACCGCTTACCTTTTTGATGGTGTGGCTGGTCACCACAATGTCATCCACGTGATCTCTCATGAATCCGTCTAAGTTTTTGATCGGGCAGGTTTGGTGCCAATCAATTTTATGCTCCCCCGGTTTGCGATCTCGGTAGACCCGGCTAATTTGTTGGAACGTTCTTACATCGGTAAGTGCCACCACCACCGCATCAACCGCATGATGCCGGTGATCCGAACGATTTTTGGTGCGGGGGTCGGCCTTGAAGTCGGCTTCTGCACCTCCATCCTTAATGTGCTTGGCGTAACCGAGCCAGTCTGGAAACAGATTATTTAGCCCCCACACGGATCGCAAGTGGGCGGTAGCTCGGCCCGAAGTAATCTCTACGGAAACCCCCAACTGAGTGAGTAGCTTGGTCATTTCTCGCGCGATGTAACCGGTAGCGGCAAGCTGGCTGGCCAGCCACTCTTCTTCGGGCTCCGTATCTCGGCAGAGCCAATTCTGCTTACCGCGTCCCATTCGCTTGGACTGCTTTACGCGGGTTTGAAACTTAGAGAAATCATCCCCGAGGAATTCCCACAGCAGTTGCTCGCCTTTAGCCGCATTGGTGGATCGGGTGCAAAGCACGAGGTTTCGGTTGTCGTTAATGTAAAGTCGCGACTGCGGATAGGCGTGGTCTATTTCCAATTCATCCAGGTCATGGTAGGAAGCGTTTTTTGATTCATACAACAGAATGAAATCGGTTTCTTCCAGCAGGATCGCCTTCTTGACCCGAATACCCGTGGGATCAATTCCGAGGGCCTCAAGTTTCTTTTTGACCCTTTGCCGGTTCGCCTCGTTGTCGGCAATCGCCCTTTCAATCTCATTCTTCTTTAGAGCCGATAGTGTGAGGTCTCGGGGCAACTCAACCCGAATCTTTTCTGGGATACCGTATCGATAAATGATCTGGTTAAGGACCCAAATGGAGCGACGAATCGCTCGCTCCACAATGGGGTTACGCAACCCAAGATCGGCGGGAAGTTTGATGAGGCTACTGGGATTTTCCTCGTCGGGATCAGAAATCAATTCTGCCTCGCTCACATGGGCTTGCCGGCCCTGGCGGACCTCGGCCATCAATGGCACGAGAGCCACGGCATGGTATTCCCCGGTTTCCACCATCCGATCGTTGATCCGGTTCAGAAACTTTGTGCTGTACTCCCCGTATCCATCCGGAAAAGGGGCGAGGGCGATCTTAGCGCAAATTGCCCGATCTAAAACCCCCAATTTGCAAAGCGCGTGGTAAGTATCGTTGGGCCACTTTGCGCTGTTAACAATGTCTTGAATCCGGGTCTTGGTCTCGTCATTCCATTCGTCATAGCCCAGATCGGTGAGTTCGCGCATCAGTCGCCGAGTTTGGTGACCAAAAATATGCCCTCTCCGCACCAGAATCGACTTTTTGGGCACGAGAATTTCCGCCTCATCCAGGCCAGTCAGCGCCACAATTTCGACCAAAGTTAAGTCTTTTCCGTCCATCAGAATGGGAAGGATGATATTCAGTTGGGCCGCGGAGAGCGTGTTTCTAACCTCAACCGGTTCCAGTTCCTTCTTTGACTTCTTTGGTTTGACCCCCACTTGAATCGAATTAAACAGGTCACTGAGAATTCGGTTTTTCTGAAAGGCGTCGGATGTTTTAGGCGCACAGTAGGAGGATGGGTAGGCGGGGCAAGTCTTTCTTAAGCCATCGGTATCTTGGAGCGGAAACTGCCCGAAAATGATTCGTTCGATTTCTTGACGAAGACCTTTTGTGAGGGCTCCCGGGTGGAACTTTGCCTGAACTTCAAACATTCGGTGGAACTCAGCCCGAATCAGCGCTCTATCGGAACGAAATGTCAATTTCCGAGTTTCCGGCTCGGGAGTTTTATTCTTTTCTGTCTTATTAAAGCGAGATGTGTAGTGGCGCGTGTAATTTCCCTGTTCGCCAATCTTGAACATGAGCTCGCCGTAGGTTCGGGCATTGCCTATTTTAAGTTCCTCGTACGTGGCCTTGATGCCACCCAGCACCACCCCTAACTTTTCTTCAGAATCTACTTCCCCGGCTTCTTCCTCGCTATCGGGATCGGCATACTGCGACTGCAGGCGGTACTCAGGCGGTATTTCGTCGGCCATCAGGTCACGCGTGCTTAGGTAGCCGCGGCTTCGGTTGAGGTGGCAGATCGCCTTGGCAAATTCTTCCAGCGATATGGCTTCGTCGAGAGCTCGGGCGCGCAGAGCCCACGGTTGAACGCTCCGATCGTGGTCGGTGTCCTTCGTTAATATTGCGTCCCGTTCTGCCTCGTCGGCCGGCAACATGTTATGAGAGGCAAATAGTGCGTACAGCGAATCTCGCCGCCAAACGCGACGGCGGTAGGTCCGACGGCTTAATCGGTGCTTTCGGCGGTCTTGATTCTTAAGAGTACGCTTGCCGCGGTCGTCCTCCCCCGCTTCTTCAAAAACATGGCTCCCCGCAAGAAAAATCCCAAACTTTGAGGGATCCTCAAGTTCTTGCCACCCCTGAGACTGGATTGCCGAATACCCCACGGAATTACTTCCCAGGTCTAATCCGATCACATAAGGAGAAAAGGTCTTGACATTTGACACTGCGATATATTATCATATGAACGAATTAGAAAATGGTCGGCTGCTCCAACAAAAGTAGTTGAACGGTGGGTCTCCCCACCCTAACTTAGTGGTCGGTAAAACGGTTGCGTCGAACGTGGTTCGCCCTTTAGAGGAGCGAGCCATTTTCGTTTTTGGCGCACGCCATTACCTGCGGTCCCTTAGGGCTGTAGCAAACGAACAACGGGTGAACCGTCAAACGCTGGCCCATTGCTGTTTGCAGTGGACTATTCCTTTTTCCTTGACTGGGTTGAGCGCTCTATGGCCTAGCAGACAAGTAGCCTCCCAAAAATGTGTATCGGGGTTATTCGTGCCCCGGTCCGGGTGTCTCTCGAATATTGAGGTGCCAGAAATAGGAAGTGAGACGAATGGGCTAGCGGCACAGCCAGGGTCAGTTCGACGTCTCACTGCGGCAAGGATATCTGCGGCTGCACGCTTCGCATCGTGATTATGTTTCTGATTACGATCTCCCGCCGCGGCACGGATATCCGCGGTCTACGAGCTTCGCGTACTTCGGGCAATCATTTTTTAGCCTGGCCCGGCATAAATTGTCTGATCAAGCTTCTATTGGGGAGATACCCGGTGGGGGTCTTGAGCACCAATTTCTCACTCTCTAACCGCTTAAGATCTCGGAGCAAAGTCCTTGCGGATACTCGCTTATAGGCCAAAGCAACTTTGACACTGAGCGTCTTTACCGTGGTGAGGTTGACCGGCGCTGGGACATCAATCAGCGCGAGCATCAAGTGCCTTTGCCGTTTTTCTGTTTGGCCATCCCCGGCTAAGGTTTCGTGGATATAGTTAACAAAAGCTAGCTTCCATTGCTCGGCCCACACCATAGATAACTGTTCAACCAATTGATCGACAAATCCCTGGACCGCGTATTTAATGAAGGGCCCAACGTCTCCATTTGTTGCGCTTGCCCGCTGAAGTTGCCTGTAATATTCACTCCTAGTGGCATTGTAATGGTTACTGAGAAGGTGGGCGGCGACCGTTGGAATTCCCGCCTGGATGAGTATTTTAACTTCAAGTAGCCGAGCCGTCCGGCCATTGCCGTCCCCAAAAGGGTGTATCCACGCAATGTAAAGGTGGGCCATAACTGCTCGTAAAATTCCAAACGGAATTCGCATATCATCCGACCGAACAAACGACGCATCATTGAGCCACTCGCACATTCGGTCGAGCAGATACGGGCAATCCTTGCTCGGCGTTCCGCAGTAAGGGCCAACCGACACCTCATACGTCCTAATCTCACCCGGAATAACGCCGGCCTCTACCTGCAGCCCCGCAAGGATCTGTGCGTTGTAGCGAAGGATATCGGCACTAGACAGGGGCGTTGATGGATTCTCCACCACCTCAAAAGCCACTTTGTTTACCGCCGCTAAAACATTATCAATTTCTACTCCTAAATACTCTTTTGATGGGGGAAGATCTTTAATACCCTCCAATCGCTTCCTAACTTCGTCCAAACTAAGCGTGTTGCCTTCAATGGCGGTTGTGGCTTGTATCCCTTTAGCCAAGAACACGGTTTGCATCTCCTTAGCCAGGATAGGGTTGAGCGGCACCATGGAGAGGTGCTGGCACTTAGACTTTGCTTCGCCCAGAAACATCCAAATTTCATAAGCCACATCGCGCATATCAAGCCGGAATGTGACCCAAGGGTGGGTTCGCTCGTATTCGTGGTGTTTGTCACGGCTCATGTCACTTATTATTGACACACAAACCATCGTTTTTGAGTCTGGATTTTCTCTATTGGGCAATTCTTAAGAATTTTTTTGTCGCAAATGTTGGCGGTGCCTTGGCGCACCCAACCGCCATTCATTAGCGTATTCCTAAACGCTGCTCTCGGCCGCCCGCAGAGATCTCTCAAGGTGGGGCGCTGATCCGGATTCTCCGGGCGTTTCTGACCGAACACGAGGGCCGTCACTAGGACATGCGAACAATCGGGTGGCGGGCGGTGTACCATATTGATACGGGCGAGACGCACATTATGGCGGTATACAAAATCAAGGTCAACGGAACGGAAAAGTCGGTGGAGGCGGCGGCGGATATGCCGCTATTATGGGTACTGAGAGATCTTTTAGGACTCACCGGCTCTAAGTACGGCTGCGGAGTGGGGTCCTGCGCGGCGTGCGCCGTGCTGGTTGACGGCAAAGAAAAAAAGAGTTGCATGGTGAACATTGCCGACGTAGCCAACGCCAGCATCACCACCATAGAGGGCATCTCTCAAGACCACAGCCACCCGCTTCAGCAAGCGTGGATAGAGCACGACGTTCCCCAATGCGGATACTGCCAGGCCGGACAAATTATCGCCGCCGCCGGGTTGCTCAAGCAGAAGCCTCACCCCACCGATGCTGACATTGACAAAGCCCTGAGCGACCATATCTGCCGGTGCGGCACCTACCAGCGCATCAGAGAAGCCATCCACGCCGCCGCCAAGGGGAACGCATGAAGACGATGAACAACCTCACCCGACGCAGTTTTCTTAAAGTCGTAGGCGGAGTCACCGCCGGATTCGCCCTGGGTTGCTTCCCTAGCACGGCGACCAGTGCGGGTACGGAAACCGCCGCTAAGGCGGCAACCGACCCCTTTACGCCTAATGCCTTTATCAGCATTTTGCCCAATGGCCAAATCACCGTAACCATCACTCGAACCGACATGGGGCAGGGCGTGCGCACGTCTTTTGCCATGCTAGTGGCGGAAGAATTGGATGCCGATTGGTCCAAAATCGGGGTGCGGCAAGCGGGCGCAAGCTCGGTTGGCGAGAACGGTCAGGGTACGGGTGGAAGCTCCAGCACCACCAGCATGCACAACGACCTGAGAAAGATGGGTGCCGGGGCCCGATCCATGCTAGTAGCCGCAGCTGCTAAGACGTGGGGCGTAGATGCCGCTACCTGCCATACCGATACCGGTCGGGTGATCCACAGCAGCGGAAAGTCACTCACCTACGGCGAACTCGCCGAAACGGCCAAGGGAATGCCCGTCCCAAGCGGCGACATCAAACTTAAAGCGCGTGCTGACTTCAAGATCATCGGCAAGCGAACCTCGCGCATCGACAACAAGGCGGTTGTGGATGGCTCGGCTATCTACGGCATGGATGTCAAGGTGCCTGGCCTTCTCCGAGCCGTCATTTCTCGACGTCCGAACTATGGCGCAACCCTACTCACCGTAGATGATGCCGCCGCCCACAAGGTGCCCGGTGTGGTGGATGTAGTCAAGATTTCTTCGGGCGTAGCAGTAGTTGCTACTAATACTTGGTCCGCCATGCAGGGCCGAGACGCGCTCAAAGTAACCTGGAGCCCCGGACCCAACGCCATGCTAGATACGCCCAAACTAAGGGCCAGCCTAAAAGCCGCCGTGGGCGAGCACAAGCCAACCCCCGCCGGAGCCAAAGTGGTAGAAGCCGCCTACGACCTGCCGTATTTAGCTCACGCCACCTTGGAGCCCATGAACGCCACCGCCTGGGTAAAAGATGGCGAATGCACCATTTGGGCCCCTACCCAAAGCCCAGATTCGGCGCGGGGCGAAGCGGCAAGGCTCCTAAACATGCCCGAAGATAAGGTCACCGTTCACCTCACTCTGGTGGGCGGCGGTTTTGGAAGGCGAAGTATGAACGACTTTGTGCACGAAGCGGTGGAGATTTCTAACCAGCTCAAAAAACCCGTCCAAGTGGTCTGGTCAAGAGACGACGATCTTCGCAATGATCATTACCGCCCCATGAGCCATCATGCGTTTCGCGGCGCGGTGGATAGCGTCGGGAAGCCGGTCGCGTGGAGTCATCAAGCCCTCAACGCTCCGGGCCGGGGCAAGGCGGGTAAGTTTGGAGAAGCCAACATTCCCTACAACATCCCCAACTCCGGCATGACAGAGGGTGGGGTCAGCTCTCCAATTCCGTTTGGTTACTGGCGGTCGGTGGAGCATTCCCAAATCCACGTGGTGAACGAGTGCTTTATCGACGAGATGGCGCACGCGGCAGGCAAAGACCCCTTCAAGTTTCGGCATGACCTTATTGATGACGATCGGCTGAAGAAAGTTCTGGAAGTCGCCGCCGAGAAATCGGGCTGGGGAGCGCCGTTGCCCCCCGGTCACGGTAGGGGAATTGCCTGCTTTGAAGGCTACGGCTCGTACGCGGCCCACGTGATTGAACTCAGCGTGATCGCGGGCAAAATCAAACTGCTGCGCGCGGTCTGCGTGATAGATTGCGGCCTTGCCATCAACCCCAGCGGAGTAGAAGCCCAAATGCAGGGAGCATGTTCCGATGGTCTAGCCACCGCGTTACACGCGGAAATCACGGTAGATAAGGGCCAAGTGGTGCAAACCAGCTACTTTGACTACGAGTGGATTCGCATTGACGAAATGCCCAAACAAGAAGTCTATATTATTGAAAGCAACGCCGAACCGGGTGGAATGGGTGAGACGGGATACCCTTCCGTGATGCCCGCCGTGGCCAACGCGGTGTTCTCGGCGACCGGAAAACGCGTTCGAAAATTCCCGATTAGAATGAACGAGTTGGTGTAATTCTTGCGCGATGTTCTCCCCACGCTAATTGAGTGGGTGGCCCAAGGCATCCGGTTTGCCACCGCCACGGTCACTCAAACCTGGGGTTCATCACCGCGCCCGGTGGGGGCGGTGATGGGGATCAGAGCCGACGGTGTTGTCTGCGGTTCGGTAAGCGCGGGTTGCGTGGAATCGGCGGTGATTGAAGAAGCGTTGGTTTCGCTGACCGACGGTCAGCCCAAAGACCTTGTTTTTGGAGCCTTGGAAGATTCCAAGTACTGGGAACTTGGCCTTTCCTGCGGGGGCAAAATTCACGTTCGCATTACGCCCGAACCCAACAAAGGGCTGGTGTGGGCCCGCATCGAGCAAAATATCGAAGCAGATATACCGTTCGTGGTGGTAACAGACTACGCATCGGGATCCCAAACGTTGTGGGTTCCCGGGTCTCCCGCTCCGTTTCCAGAAGTGGAAGTGGCATACCGCAGTCGCCGGAGCACGGAAGTTGAGGTCGCAGGAGATAGGCACTTTGTCCATGTTCTGCCCCGGAAGCTTCGCCTGGTCATCGTGGGCTCGGTTCACATTGCGGTCTCGTTGGTGAGGTTTGCCCAGACACTGGGCTTTGAAACTTTAGTGATAGACCCTCGCCCGCCGTTTATGTCCCCAGAGCGTTTCCCCGTTCTGCCCGACCGAATGATTGCCGAGTGGCCAGAAGCGGCTCTCGCTCACTTGAACTTGAACGAGGACACATTTGCGGTGGTTCTGACCCACGACCCAAAAATAGATGATGTCGCCCTCGCAATATTATTGAATAGCAAAGTGGGATACATAGGGGCTTTAGGTAGCCGATCTACGCAGGACACCCGCCGCGCGACCCTTGCCGAACAAGGCTTTTCGGAAGAAAACCTGAGCCGAATCCACGGCCCCATCGGCCTATCCATCGGAGCAAAATCGCCCGAAGAAATTGCGCTCAGCATCATCGCTCAGATCGTTCAGGTTAAGAATGCGCGCGGTTAGTGCCATCGTCATGGCGGCAGGAAACTCATCCCGCATGGGCGGCTCCAACAAATTATTGCTCCCGTGGGGTCAGGGAACTATCATTGGCTCAACCGTTAAGTCCCTGGGTTTGTGCCTTGAAGATATCGTGGTGGTCACGGGTCGCGATGCCGATCTCGTGGGGTCCGCCGTTGCGCCATTTCGCACCGTATTCAATGAGGAGTTTTCTCAAGGGCTGGGAACTTCCATTGCCGCGGGAGTTGCCGCGTGTCCGCATGCCGAGGGGTTTCTTATTGTCTTAGGTGATATGCCCGGCCTGGCTCCAAGCGTGGTTTTAGCCCTTCTTCAGACATTTGAAACCGTGGCGTTGGATGCGATTATCGCTCCGGTTTACGAAAGCGAACCCAACCGCCCCGGCCATCCAGTGTTATTCGGTGCGGACCATCTAGAGGCCCTGATCAACCTGACGGGTGACCAAGGAGCGCGCTCGATAATTAAGTCAAACCCGGAGAAGGTAGTCCTCATCAAATTGCCTGGCTCCCTAGGCGACATCGACCAGCCCGCAGACCTAATTGATTTTTAATTTAATAACCATTAACTTTCATTACTACAACAAACCCACAACCCCAGGAAAGCGCACACGTTGAACTTAGGAGACCACTCAGTCAATTGCGCCTAAAAAGTTTGGATGCTACGCCGCTGAATTTGCAGCCGAATACCCAGACCTCCGCACCCCATATACATTTAGTTAGGTTCCTTTAGGCCCATTTCATCGGTCTTAGGTGTATCGATTTAGTGTAAAAGAGGTACAGACAGGCAAGGCAATTCATCCTGTCGAGGCCACACAAAACGTATGTGACCCTCCGTTGTCCCGGCAGGGACTATCCCCGAGTAGCCTGGCACAATCTCTCGCGCCGTGCCAGGTCAGTTGCGTCCTGGCTAGGTTCCCCGTCAGGGGCACCAGCACCTTTCAATCAAGGTATCGAGGATCGTAATCAACACCCGCTTCGTTGAGTAGATACTCTCGCTCTTCCAATGAGATTTCTTATGATGGTGCGCTTCTTGAGTTGAAATGTATCTCCACATATCGGGAATCGCCGATGCACTCACCGAAAAAATGGAATATGCCGCCCGCCATTGGGATTCGACGGCGTAGCCGGTAGTCGTCGGATGACCGTGCCGACGTCCGGGTGCCACTCGACCTCGACAATCACCCGGACACGGGCACGGTCGGAGCCTTTGCAATGGATTTTCTGCGGGCGTGGTCGCTTACGATTGTCAGGCACTACTCAAGATCCAAGCCCATCTCAGGACTTTCTGAGCCTCAAACATCCTACAAAACCCTTGCAGGGCAACAAGGATGGTAGCAAGCTGAAATGATCACCTTCGATTGTTTTGCGGTACAGATTGGAAAGTTTCCATTGCAAAGGCTCCGGTCATCCCGAGGCTACCGGCTTCGCCGTCGACTGATCCTGGCACGGCACCACATATCCATTGAGTTAGGCATCTTAGGCCCATTTCAGCGGTCTTTTCTGTACCGATCTAACGTAAAGGAGGTGCAGTCCGCAAATGCAATTCACCCTGTCGAGGCTAAGCTAAACGTATATGTCCCCAGCACCTCCTTACGCATCTAGAGGTTCAATTTATCAATAAGATGGCACTAAGACATTGAGAATTTAACGAAGGCTTCCGGGTAGCTTCTAACCATGACCGACGACCAGCGCATACTATTTGAGACCAAGGGATTCTTAACCATTCCCGGCGCACTTTCGCCCAGTGAGTTAGCCCAAGTTCGCGAGGCCGCCGACCACGCAGAATCAACCTGGCGTAGCGACCTCACTCGGCAAGGAAATCGCTCTGAAGTCCTCAACCAGATTCAATCCCTCATCGAATACGACGACCGGCTACTTAACCTTCTCTGGCACCCCAACGTATTCCCAATCGTGCGAGAAATCGTGGGGAACGATGTCTCGATGATTGATAACGACTATTTCATCACGCCCCCCAGGACCCCGCAAACTCATGCGGGATGGCATCACGATGTGGGGCTTCTGGGTATTTATCATCCCATGTCCGTGATGATGCTCAAGGTGTTCTTTCTGCTTACGGATGTAGATGCCAACAGCGGCGGAACCGCCATGGTCCCGGGTAGCCACCGATTGCCAATGGACTTTCAGTTCCCCAAGGTGGATGATCCGCGCGCGATGCCTGGCTCGGTCCAAATGACCGGCAAAGCGGGGGATGCCTACCTGTTTAACGGCCGGGTCTACCACTGCGCGGTGAACAACGATTCTGACAATGCCCGCCGAGTTCTCATCTACAACTACGGCCACTTCTACATGAAGATATGGAAAGGATACGAACCCTCCGCCCGCCTTATCGCCCAAGCCAAAGCGTCTTGTGACCCCGTACAAATGCAGCTGTTGGGAATTGGCGACGCCTACAATCAGTCGCTATCGTAAATGCCGTGTACCATAGTGAGATGAGAACGCCAAAGCCAAGTCATGCTAAGTGGGCCGATCTTGATTCTACGGCGGACCCGGCTTGGTTTGTTGAATTCTTGGACGTCAGTCGCGGCCAAACCATTGCCGAGATTCAGCGCAATCCCGCCGCATACTTTGCGTTTCTAGACCCAAAGCCGGGATTACAAATCTTAGAGGTTGGCGCAGGAACCGGTTCCACTCTTCATGCCCTTGCAGAACTCATTGCGCCGGGGGGAAAGATCGTCGGTATCGACTTCAGCCAGACCATGGTCGATGAAGCCACCCGCCGCGCCAAAGACTCTGGGCTTGCAATAAAGTTCCTCCAGATGGATGCGGCCGACCTGAAATTTGCCGACGCCTCCTTTGATCGGGGCTCATCGCATATCGTATTCCAGCACCTGCCCGATTCGGTCAAAGCGCTCAGCGAGATGATTCGGGTAACCCGTCCCGGGGGCCTTGTCACCATCGTGGAGCAAGACTGGGAAACCTTGGTGGTGGATGCCGAGGACTCCAAACTCACCCGTACAATCGTGAACGCGTTTTCTGACCACGTTCACGAAGGCTGGATCGGGCGTAAGTTATTCGGAATGTTCAAATCTGCTGGCCTTAACAATTTAAGGGTGGAACCCACTGCGGTGGCCATGGCAGGAATTCCTTGGGCCCACATTTCGTGGCTGATCGATCAAATCTCCGACCCCGCGTTAGAAATGGGGAGAATTTCCGCCGACGAGCGCCAATCGTGGCGGGCCGATCAGAAATCTCGTGCAGATGCCGGAAAGTTGTTCCTAAGTTTCACCCAATTTCGAGTCTCTGGCATCAAAGGGTAGCGGCTTTGCCGAATCTCGGGCAAAATATGTCTAAATATCCGATATGAAACGCCTCTGTTTGGCATTCCTCTTCATTACCCTTGCGCACTCCTTGGTTGCAGCACAGGCTTTGTCCGGCTGGTCTTTCCGTTCCGCCGTCACCACAGCGCAGAGGCTTAAAGACATTGACCGCGTGGTGAAAACGCTTCAGCTCGCGGGAAAGAAAGATAAGAACGCTCTAAAGGCGGCCCAGATATTGAAAAACGAGGCCTACATTTGCGAACCGCTAGGAAGTAGTCCCAACCGTGGTGAAGCCTACCGGGTGATCAGAACGCCGGCCCACGGGTCAAAACAGGGCATTGGTGTGATGCCCATTTACCCGTTCGACGAGAGTGCCAGCCCCAGCATCGCCGAAGCGTTAAAAATTCCCGCGCAGAACGCCGGTGCCTATAACCCCACGTCCCAGCTCACGTATCTCTTGGTGACACGGTTGGATAACAAGAACGCCGTAAAATCCATCGCCCAAACCATCCTCGGTGCCGAAGCAAGACGAAAGCGTTCGCAGTTCAAATCTACGGGAGCAACTCGTCCCACGCTGGGCTTGCCGGGCGTAGCATCCAAGAAGATTCCCTAGATTTTCTGAACCGCGCCCTGATCAAAGTGAAACAAGACGACGCCCGCATCATCGGAAAAATCGTCGGCCTGATCCGAGACTACGAAAGGCATGAAGTTCTAAGAGAGGGTTCCGAGCCCTTCGCCCCCGATTTCTCTTGAAATTGGGGGCGAAGGGTTGGGATGAGGGGGTCGGCGGCCTACCAGTCGGTAGCGCGCTTGGCGTTAAAAGAGAACCTTCGTGGACCCCCATCTCTAAGACATGATCAACCGGGGGACCCTCGTCATTCAGCCGGCTTTACTCAAGGAACGCGCTCAATTTGAGTCCCACTTCTCATCCTGGGCTCGGTATAACTTGACCGCATCCATTCTGTTGATCATTGCCCTTGACGACGTGCCTCCGAATTTTTTCATTACCGCGCCCAGTTCTGGACACTACATGGCATCATATTGCGTGGGATAGCCGTCGAAATAATACACCACTCCTTTACCATTGTTTCCTATAATGTAAACCATCTCCGGATCCTTTGAAACTACATGTTCAGTGCTTTCATCGCGGGATGAGGCACGAAAGGCGTTGAGTATCTTTGCTATTTCGACCTTTGAAGTTACCGGCCCTGTTTCGGTAGAAGGTTCCGGCTTCTCAATATATGGTTGGTAAAAGTAGATTCCTTTGACATCGGCCGCCGTGAGGCCGCTAACCCCGGCTTGGATGGCCAAGTTTTCGTATCGCCCATCTGGCCGCAATTTGTTGATAGTGCTTAGGCGGGGCTGAACACAACCGAACGAACCGGCTATGAATAAGAGCCAACTCATGTTTCGGAAGTTGCCGATCACCATCCAAAATCTCCCCACAATATAAGCTTCGAGCGCCCTTTATTGGGTTCAGGTGAGCTCGGGCAATTCATGGTCTTTGTCATTGGCCGAGACTGAGCGGTTGGGTTGATTATCAAAGTATCGGTAGCAATCGTGGTCATAAAGCCTGGCTCCTCGCTAATTTGGTGTGGGTAAGTGCATCTGATTTTCAGTGAAGCAAATTTGTTTTACGTCCAAGTCTAAAAGGATCGACGAAGGTTTAAACAGAAAAATTCTCGTTTGATAGAAACCTTAACCAAAGTCATCATCACGTGCGTAATACAAATCTGCATTGACTTCGGACGCACGGAACTGGGGGACGCGCACGCGTAGCGGCTTAAGAAGGGACTGCTAAGAACCGGAGAATTCACTTTCACCCTGCCCCAATACGGGTTAGTTAAGATGTATTGTGCCGGGCATTCGCCCCGACAGCGGTTTTGGACGCGGGAGGGAGTTTTACTTGGAAACGCGCCTTTTGACGGTGCTATAAACGAGTCTAGCCCACAAGAAGTATCTTCGCAAACGGAATCCTCGCCTATGCCTAGTTTTGCAACTGGCTCAATTAGGTCGCGTGTTTACTGGGCGCAACATCCATCGTAAAAAACTCCAACACATCATCCAACCGATCCGCCTCCGCCGTGCAAGACGCGGAGGCGGCCGCAAGAAGTGACTTTGAATCTTCAATCGTGGCTCGGTGACTGGCGATCTCTTTTTCTAGGTCGGAAATTTTAGCTTCCGATACCGAAATGAACTGACTGGTCTGATGGGTTAGTGCCTCTCCGTATGCCCCAAGCGCGGCCAACTTTCGAGAGGCGTCTGCGACCACGGTTTCCGTATTGATGCCCATCGCCTTTCCCATGGCGGTGAGCGTTGCCTGAACGGTGGCTCTCTTCACCTGAATCGGGAGTTCGACCGGAAGGGAATGGATGACATCAAGGGCTTCTTCGGCCCCAAACTGAGTGCTGGGCAACCCAGCTCGCTCGTAGATCTGGCTAAATTCCACCTTCCCACCGGGAGCGCTTACGGGCCCCAGCCCGGTGGCATCAACCTTTATTTGATCTAAGTTTGGGCCCGGCTGCTCACGAACAATCTGATCAACCGTCTTTAGTTCAGGGCCTTTAGCGGGATTTGGAGCGTCATCCATGACCGACCATGGCCTATCACTCACTTCGGCCTCGGGTGGAATCTCCAAGACTAACCCGGCGGCCTTAAGAAGCGCACTTTTAAAATTCATAGTTCCCAAATTTACAGGTGGTTGCCCACTAATTCGTCAGTTGGCGTGATTTCGTCAATCGCCTCGGTGAGCGAGGTGGTGGTTAACACCACCTCATCGATATCCGCTAGCACCTGCTCAGGTGAGCGGGCCCTAATCTCATCGTTAATTAGGCCAAAAGTGTCAGACATCAATTCCATTTGGTGCCCCAGATTTGACAAAATTTGCCCGATCCTACCCACAAATTGGTGCCGACGCTCTAGCACTTCTTTACGTTTCACAAGTATGGACCGTGTGGCTAACACGCTCTCTTCTTCCGTGCGTTTGCCAAGATCCGAAATTTCGTCTGAGTGGTGTTCTTGAATGACCTCAACCGTATTTTGGACCCACTTCTCAGTAGGCACAATAAACTGGGGAACCGTGGCGTATTTAGAAGCCACGTCCCAAGTTGGGGGAGCCGCTTCCCGGGTGGGTGCAAACGTTTCGCGTGTTTTGAGCTCTGCTTTACTGGTTTGCCCCACGCGTCGGCGCTGGTCAGAAGTCATCTTGTCGCGCGACTCGTCCACCAACGTGGTTAAATAATTGCAGAATTGCGCTTCCTTGGCGGCAAAGACCAAGTACTTCTCCATCAAGAAATCCAACTTACGCAGGGCTTCTCTAAACCACTTATTCTCCTTTCTGGCTTGCCCTTCAATCATGGACCGTGCCTCCTCCAATCGGGAGAACTTCACCATAATATCGGGACGAACCTGAGCAAAGACCTGCTTTTTAAGGGCTTCTCGGCGCGAGATGACTTCCGCGTCAAATTTGGTTTCTAACCGCTGGGCAAACCATTTAGAATCCGGCACAAATAGCAAATACGCAACTTCTGCGACTATCCCTACGAGGAGGGGAATTGGAGAAACCAATGCCGCCGCAGTCGCCAACATTCCCGCCAAGCCCACTACGTTTGCGTTTTCCTTAAACGCTTCGGCGTACCGGTTTCTGACGCTTCTGTAATTCGGCGAAGATGGGTCGATGCTCACAGGGAACTTACCATCCTAGCCGCGCTAACCGCGAACGACCAGAATGAGTCCAGTATGACAAATTCAAGTTCATAATTGAGCAAAGAGGTCATGAACCTCGTCTACAGTGGCGTGATATTCTGCAGTCCGCTCAATGTTTTTTCGCCAGGCAAGCCCCCGTTGAATTAAGTCGATCGATTTCTGAATTCGCGATCCGGGAATGGGATTCCCTTCTGAATCATGATCTCTCCCCAGTAGCCAAAGCGTATCGCACACTTTCACCGCGGCGTGAATATCGTGGGTCACCAGAATGAACGTCTTCAATTCATCGCTCGCCGCCATCTCACACAGAAAATTACACATGCGGTCCAGCGCCAACGGGTCCAACCCCGAGAACGGCTCGTCCATCAAAAGGAAGTGGTCTGAGCACAGAAACTGTTGCAAAATGGCCACCCTTTGGCGTTGGCCCCCGGAAAGTTGAGCGGGATACTTGGGCGCTTGATCTTCCAGACCAAATTCTTTCAACAGGATTCGACTGCGATTTTCCGGGTCGGCAACCCCGGCCTGTTTGCTGGCTACGATCAAGTTCCCTAAAACGGTTCGGTGTTCAAATAGGGGATAGTTTTGTGCGATTACTCCCACCATCCCCGGTCGAACCATGGTACCTTTCTCGGTTACCAAGACCCGGCCCGAATCGGGCTGATTCAGCCCGGAGAGAATCCGAAAAAGCTGAGTTTTACCCATTCCCGACGGACCCAACAGACCTACAATCTGTCCCTGGGTTAAGCCCGGTCTCACAATATTACGTAACTCAATTTGCACGTCCCTAAGGATTCGCCTGCCCCCCAGCGTGAGGTTAACGTCTTCTACTTTGAGCAGAATTTCTTTGCGCTCATAAGCACCAACTGGAGAGAGTGCCATGGTTATTTTCGCTCCAAGGTGAGGCTGGCATAAGGGCAACCAAGCCGGCGAAGCAAGGAGATGATCGTATCTTGACCCAATCCAACCACAAGGATCACCAACTGAATCGCGAACACATCCGCAATTCGAAAATATTTTTGTTGATTCAGCAACATCACTCCAATGCCACCTTCTGATCGAACAATGCCCTCCACCATGGTCAGCATCATCCAGCCAATGGCGGCATTCTGCCTAATCACTTCAAACGCTTTATCTGCGGTGCCCAGAATCACAACCTCCCACACCACTCGCCATTCGCTCATCCTTAGAGTTCGCGCGTGATCAAACGCACTGCGGGGGATCTCGGTTACTACGTTGGCCATGCTAGTGAGAAAGAACACCGACATGGCAAACACCAGGAGCGCCAATTTTAAGCTGTGTCCACCCTGCACCAATACGGTGAACAAAAAGGAGAAGCCGGCAAGGCTTAAAAACCTACCCTTGCTCACAGCGGCAACAATGGGCCTTACAAACGGAACTACGGAAAAGTAGGCCACGATAAGTGAGATGAACGTGGTGATGACCAAGGCCTGAAAGTTGAAAATGAAACTAGAAATGAGCTCTTGACCCAATCCTTTGTGCATCCATAGGTCGCGAACTGACTCAAACACTTCACCGGGGCGCGGCAGGACTTTGAAAGGAGAATTGAGCCAAACCATCAGGAAGAAGACCACCTGAAAGCCCACCATAATTTTGATCGTGGAAGGCGAGACCAACCGATTTGGGAGGAAAACCTCCCAGAAGTTTGCGTACCGTTTGGGTATGTATGGCGTTGGGTTGCAGACCGCCCCGGGGTCGGAGGCGGCCAATTCAGCATCAATGACTTTGAGTTCTGCCATGGATTAGGTTGTCGCGCCAAGTTTGATTTCCACTCGGCGATTTCGGGCCCTACCTTCTCCAGAAGTATTAGGACTGACCGGCTGGGTTTGCCCGTGCGCTGTCACCCTAATTCTTCCCGCCGGAAACTGCGCGGGGGCCTTGGCTTCCAACCACTTCTTCACCGCAAATGCGCGACTCTCGGAGAGCTTCATGTTCTGATCGGAATTTCCTACGTTGTCGGTATGTCCGTGGATTTCCACCACCGTGTTTCCCGCCACCAAAAGGTCCCTAATGAGTTTGTCGAGGGTTGAAATGGTTTGAGACGTAAACTGAGCACTGCCCGTCTTGAACGTAATATTCCAAGCGCGCGAACTGATGACTCTCCCCCGCTTTCCACCCCCAATTTTGGACGGAGTCATATTGCTGGCGGCGAGCTGGCTGGGATCAAAGTTGAGTTTTTGGGCTACCGCACGAAGGTAACTGGTATCAAGAATTTGGTCCACCGGTGGGTAGCTAGGAACCAAATCGGGATACTGAGCCTTAACGATATCGCCGAATACTCGATACGTGGCCCCAAACACGTTGGCGGAACCGGGGGCGAGCCCAAAGAGGAGCATATTATCGGCCAGATTATTTACCGCAGAACCGCCGAGTTCTACGCTATTCTCAGTTCGATCTTTCTCGACCGTTCCCTTGTAGTATCGAGCCCAGTAGCTTGCGTCTTGCTCACCGTAAACTTTGGCGCTCACCTCAGCTCCTCGTCTCAAGGCCTCAGAGCTAGACCGCACAGCGTCTCCGCCGACCACCATCGCCTCTAACATGTGTTCCACGGAATCTGGGTTGGCTTTCATCCATTTATCGATGCCGATAATAACCTGGGGCATCTGGGCGGAATATTCCTTGGTGGACACAATACTTTCCAAACCACCTTTCTTTTCGGCCACGTTTACATCGCCCGGAGTCCAAGTGACTACTCCCTCTACGTGAATCTGCTTGGTTTCGCCGGTAGGCTTACCGTTTCGCACCACCTTGCGACTCTCTGAATATCCGGTGATGTACTTTTCTCCCGCGTCGATATAGTCGTTGGCCGCAACCCAGTTAAGGGCATCAGGATCGTAGGTCTTTTCGTCGGGATTGTTCTTAAGGCCGTTATCGCCTAGCCATTTCTGGGCGATGTTCCAGTGTATCCCGCGACCACACCACCCTTTGCGGCGGCTGGATTTGCCTTCCACTCTTTGGGTCCCATAAACTTGTCTTCACCGCGAGAAAACCCAGAAGAGCCCACTACTTTGGCCCGGTATTCGGGGCCAAGGCGCTCCAAGTTCTTATTGAGGGCGGCCAAGAACGTAGCCGAGCCATCGCCCATGATGGCCACGAAATGAGCACCGCGATCTGGCTGTGCGTTACCCCGGCTAAGCGATGTTGCAAATTCAACCAGCGCTTCCTGCATCTTGCTACCGTCGTCTTGGCGGCTTATCTTGAGGTTCACTCCATCATTGGCCATAAGGCTTCCCTGGGTGGTTTCTGACCCTCCGTTGGCAAACATCAGTCCCATCTGCGCGTTCCAAGCCCAGACCAGCATTCGGACTTCCGGTGAAGAACCCGGCGCCTTAGCGATTCCGGGCATTGAAACATTTTTGATTGATGCCGGAGTTGGAGCATCATTGATCTGCGGCAGGTCCGCTTTTAGCGGAACCACGGACTCTTGAGTCTTTGCAGAAGGTGCGAGATTAGATAGAAATCCACCACCGCCGCCGCCACCGAGCACCCGGAACGCACCAACGGCAATGCCGACCGCAAGAAGCAAGATGATAATTTTTCCAACCGGTTTGACTTTCAACATTTCTCCTGGAATACAGTCGGCCGGGAAAGGCACAACTGGACCTCCCTAGCCCAAGTTCCGCAGTTGCGGTAATGAATTGGAATCTTCATATTTTTCTTGAGTGTGGATGGTCTTGTTCTTGGACCGTGTTTGAATCTGAGTGAGTTTGGAAATGGCTTGTAGTGTAACGGCCGCTTTGCGGTAGT
>JBBQUZ010000061.1:0-21715 GCA_038212035.1 Fimbriimonadales bacterium | reverse complement strand
GAGGCCAATCATGGGCACCGTTAGTCCGAACTCGTCACGCGCTTTCAATGCGGCGGAAAGCTGGCCACGGCCTCCGTCGATCATGATGAGGTCGGGCAATTTCTGAAACTTCTCGTCTCCTTCAACAAACGCTTTGAGCCGACGAGTGATAACCTCGTTCATCATCGCAAAGTCGTTGGGACTCTCCGGATTCCACTTGATTTTAAACCGGCGATATTCGGCCTTGGCCGCCATTCCGTTCTCCACCACCACCATGGATGCCACGGGCGAGGTCCCCTGAATGTTGGAAATGTCGTATCCTTCCACCCGCATTGGAGGCTCGGAAAGCCCCAGCGCGTCTTGCAGTTGCCCCATTGCTTCATCAGCCCATTCCTCGCGCTGAGCAAGTTCTTGGGCCAGCGAGTTCAGGGCCTGTTCCGCATTGGCGGCCGCCATGTCCATCAAGCGCATCTTCTCGCCGTGCTGAGGAACTTCTACGGTGACCGCGCTTCCCCGTTTTTGCCGGAGCCAAGTCT
Organism: Fimbriimonadales bacterium; assembly: GCA_038212035.1. Classification (GTDB taxonomy): domain Bacteria; phylum Armatimonadota; class Fimbriimonadia; order Fimbriimonadales; family Fimbriimonadaceae; genus Fimbriimonas. The sequence continues at coordinate 21,200 of JBBQUZ010000061.1, read as the reverse complement.
GCACAATCTGGCGCTCTTCTATTTCTACCGGGAGTAATATTTCACGCGGAATTTCCGGCGCTTCGGCATAGTACTGCTTTACAAACTCCTGAACTGCTTCTTGGGGCGCGGCTTCCGAGGCACCGTCCAGCATAAATTGACGCTGGCCAATGAGCTTTCCCCCCCGAATGTAAAGCATTTGAATCGCGGCGCCGCGCTCATCTTTGACCACCGCAATCACGTCCTGATCCACTTGGTCGCTGGAAAGCACTTTCTGCCGTTGCATCAGATGCTCCATGGCCAAGACTTGGTCCCGAATCTTGGCCGCCTTCTCGAATTCTAATTCTTCGGCGGCCGCGCCCATTTCTGCTTTCAGATCATCGACGATGGATTCTTCTTTACCTTGCAGAAACCGCTCGACTTTGCCAATCACTTCGTTGTATTCATCACGGTTACTTAACCCGGCACAGGGTCCCAAGCATTGGCCCAAATGATAGTAAAGGCACGGTCGCTGTTCTTCTCTACCGCTCCAACTCTTGCCGCACGGAATGAGGGGAAAAACTTTGTGAAGCAACTTCAACGTGTCTCGGACATGAAAAGCGCTGGTGTACGGCCCAAAGTAGCGACCGCCATCTTTTCGTAGCTTGCGCGTAAACAACACCCGGGGGAATTTTTCGTTGGTGATCACCACGTAGGGGTAAGACTTGTCGTCTCGCATCCGCACATTAAAGGGGGGGCGATGCTGCTTGATGAGGTTGCACTCCAGCACCAAAGCTTCCAGTTCGCTGTCGACCACAATCCACTCGATGTCACGAATTTTTGTGACCATTCGCGCGATCCGCGAGCCGTGCCGCGTTGACTGCTGAAAATAGCTTCGCACCCGGCTTTTAAGGCTGATGGCCTTGCCCACGTAAAGCACGTGTTCTTTCTCATCTCGGTAAATGTAGCAACCGGGCGTTGCGGGCAGTTGGGCAAGTCGCTCCGTAACGCGCTCGGGCCACCTTACGGTTTTTAGGGTTCGGGGGGGCATACAGTGTCTTTAGTGTCTACGTCAGGATTTGGCTAAGCGCAGAAGGCATATCGGATTCTATCGCTTCTCAACGATTCGCAACGAATATCGGTTCCGTCGCGTCTTCTTTGAAGATCATGGCGGCAATGCTCATCGGAGTGAGAGGAGAGCAAGCGGGCCAAACCATTCAACTGACCGCGGTCGACCTGACCATTGGCCGCGATGCGGCCAACTCGGTGGCAATTGCCGATCCTCAGCTCAGTCGGAATCACCTCAAGATCAGTTGGACCGATGCGGGATATTTGGCGCAGGATCTTGGCAGCGCGAACGGCGTGATTGTCAACGGATTCCGCATATCCATGCCTACGATTCTGCATCCTGGTGACCAGATAGAGGTGGGCGCGCAAACGTTTAGGTTCGAAGCCGGATTGATTCCATCAACCACCCCAAAAGAAAAGTCCCGCGCCGAGGTTCCCTGGCAACCCACTCCGTTTGCGGGCCGACCGACCGAATATGGTTCGAAGGCAGGACCAGATTATCTGAGTGGGTGCATGCCTAATCTGAGTGGATTAGCGACCGACATGCAGGGTTGTCTTGCCGCTTTGGTCCGCGCGATTCCGTGGATCATCGGCATTATCATTGCTTTCATCCTTTTCCATGTCTTGATGTTGGGTTGCGGAGTGCTGGGCGGAATGCTTGGCGGCATTGGCCACGGCGGCTCCCATGGGCCATCTCCCGCGCCAAATACCGCCCCTGCCGGTGACCAACCCAAGGATGGCCCTCAGAATTCTGAGCACACTCCCATGGGCAATCCTGATGTACAGATCATTGAGGTGAAGGTTTTGCCGAAGCGGCCAGATTCCACAAATCCCACCCCGGTCGCATTCTTTAAATGGAAGAATGTTTCGGGGCACTCTGTTGTGCTAGTTGAGGGTGAACTTGTGGTTCGCAACAGCATGGGCGAGGTGGTGTTGCGTAAGAAAGCGGCTCCCGTCTATCGTGGACTGGCGGTGGCTGACCGGCAAACCCATGAGGATTTGGGAGGCAAAGATGGCATTGACCTTCCCGCCGATATCGACCCGGATAAAGCGGAGGTAACGGTCACCCAAGTGAAGTAAGCGCAGTGTGCATAATTGCCCTATGTTGTCCCTGCTACTTCCAGTTCTGATCCAAGCGGTTGCCACGTCGACCCAAGTTCCGGCTCAATTCCCCAGAATTGCGATGTTGTGGTCTCCGTATGATGGAACCGAGCCGTATTGGCAGAAGGCTAACCGATATTCCCTGGTTCTGGTGGGCTCATCAGAAGCGGGCCTAGAGTGGACCAAAGATCCCTTTAAGGCGGCAGTGGAATCCTTTTCTCCCTCCTCGGTCCGAGTGGGATCCCGTCGCATCAACGATTTTTCCCGCGCGAACCCCAGCAGTCAGGTGATCGTCGAAAGCTACTTTTTTGAAGCCAATAAGGGCGACTACCCCGAAGACAGCCCCTGGTGGGAGCGAAATGCCGACGGCAGCCGAACGACTTTTTGGCCGGGCTGCTACAACATGAAGACGGATAACCCCGACTACGTAACCCACATCGCAAATCGAATTTCTGCTACCGATAAGGCGATGGGAGGAAAACATGCCGGGGTGTACATTGACAACCTTAGATTTGATAGCCGAGCCAAGAGCGGCTGGAAATCTCTTCTGAACCAGATTCACACCTACCGCCCCGGAATGTTTGTCATGGCCAACGCCGGTTGGGATAGCACCGACCTTGCGTGGGTGGCGCCCCACCTTAACGGAATCATGTACGAAGATTCGGTAGACCACACCGCGGACAACAATCAGGAGGCCTTTTACAAGCGAGTTTCCGACTACGATTCTTTGATGCGCAAGCCAACCCTGAGCGTGGTAGAAGTTTTCGGTCAAAAATCGGACCGGGATAAAGCTTACCGTGAGCTGGTAAGAACCCTGGTCTATACCAACGACGCCTATCTCTACTCAGACAATACCAATGGTCACCGCCATGTCTGGCGCCCGGAATGGTCCGTCAAACTCGGCCAACCTTTAGAGGGTCACGGCACGCCAAACGGCAAAGTTCAGCTTCGCAACTTCCAGCGTGGAGCCGTGGTCTGGAACCCTACTGCTATGCCCGTGTCCGTGAAGTTGAGGAGCCGAATGACCGAAGTTCGGAGTCACCGAGCGGGGTTATCTGCCCAACTAGAACCGCATACCGGCGCGATGTTCGTAAGGTAAGTAGTGGCAAGGCAGAGGTTGTGAGAATTCAACCGGTCGGCACCCAATCCGCCCCTGGTCATATACGTTTCGTTAATCCTCTAAGAGGTGAAGTGCATTGTCGGTCTGCGCCTCGCTTACACTAGATCCATCCAAAGAGAACGGATGAGACGAGCCTAGAGATGCTGCACGGAATGTATATGACTAGCCCTCCCTTGTCCCGGCCGGGACAACGGAAGGTCACATATGTTTAGTTGGGCCTCGACAGGGTGAATTGCCTCGGCGGTCTGCGCCTTCTTTATATTTAATCGATCCACCCAAGACCGATGAAATGGGCCTAAGATGCCTAACTAAATGCATATGTCTAGGGCCGGTAGGCTTGGGATGACCGTGCCCGAGTCCGGGTGATTGTCAGTTACCCGGGGCACCCGGACGTTGGCACGGTCATCCGCCAACTACCGGCTACGCCGTCGGTAGCACTGCGCGTCAAGTTTCAAACCCGCAACGAGCCACGGAAACCGCGCGAGGCGTAGTATGAATCTGCACCGTTGTGAAAAACGAATACTCGGTCGTACCGCCGATCCGCAAAGATGGCACCACCGAGTTTGCGCACGCTCTCCGGTGTCTTTAACCAACTGGATGTCTTCAGATCGAAATCGCCCAGCGTCTGCAATTCTCGCAGTTGCTCTTCCGTCAGAAGTACGATCCCCATCGCTTCCGCCATATTTACCGCACTATCCATGGGCTTGTTTTCTTTCCGGCCATCAAGCGCTTCGTGGTCGTAGCAAAGGCTTCGGCGGTCCCGGGGGCTTTCGGACGAACAGTCAAAAAAGAGGGCTTCGCCCGTCTCTGGGTCGTACCCAACCACATCCGGTTCACCGCCGGTTCGTTCCATTTCATGGAGCGACCATAGCTTCTCGGTACTGCTTTCCAACCTTGCCTGAATCGTGGCCCAGTCAACCCCTTTGTGGCGGTTCATGTTCTTCTTAAACCGAGTGGCTAGAGTGGTGATAGTCTCGCGCCGGGCTTCACTTGACAAGTCAGTAGCGATCGGGCGCGTCTTGCTCATGGGTGTGTCTTGGCTCGGTGGAACACTGTGATGCAATCATGCCATCGCCGGAAAGTACCTACCGGTCAGGTGGGACAATTCCCCACTCAGTCGCTTAAACTCACCCTTCGCATTAATGGGTTGATCCCAGGTTTCCGCTAAGAATTGTGAGCAGGATTTAGCGGGACGGCTGCGATAGTAACACTGACGGTTTAAAAATGGACCGACTACTTGTCATCGGCGTTTTCGTCATCGTCGTCAGACTCGGCGGCTGAACCGTCTTCTGAATCCACATCGGCATTCTTCGCCTTGGATTTTCCGCCAAGAAAGCCCGACATGGTGCCCATGATTCCGCCGCCACCCAGGAGACCGGGAAGTTCCGTGGCGTGGTCGCGCAAGAAGTCAACCACTTTCTCCGCTGATTCCTGATCGATACCGGCGTGATCTGCGAGACGCTCAATAAATTCTTCCATGGTCGTTTTCTGGGAGTTAGTATTCCCGCGAAGGGTCCGGATTTGCAACGGTCAAATGCTTAAGAAAGCTTGAAGACAAATCGGGCGTTCCCGAGCGCGATTTCCGTTCCATTCGCAATCTCAGATTCTTCCACCCGCTCAAAGTCATCCCGGAGCACAAAGGTTCCGTTACTGGATCCTAAGTCTTTGACCATCCAAACCCCATCTACCAAATGGAACTTAGCGTGCTTACGGCTTACATAGCTACCTTCGGGCAATGAAGCCAGATCGATATCAATCGGCCCCACGGATGGGTCAAACCGCCCGATGATGCACGGCGAATTCACCGGGAACTCTACATCGGTTTCCGCACCCGCCCGCTTGACGATCAAGCGAGCGATTGCGTTTTCTTCAGGAACTGCTTCCGTCGGTTGTTGTTGGTGGTCGTGCTGAGCCGGATATTCCGGATTCTCTTTCGGAACCCCTTCTTCGTTGGGTTCACGTGGGTCCAACTCGGCTACGGCCGTGTTCTGCATGTCATCGATCATCAGTTGTTCTCCTCTGGGTCTGCGCGCGTTCAACGTGTCCTATCAACAGGATCAGTCCAGAAACCGCAATTCCCGGAATGACCGTGCCGAGAGTAAAGCGACTCCCTGAAACATAGACCTCTAAAAATGGGTTTCCGGTTCTCTTTCCGTAAATCATCCAAGAGAAACTCACGAGAAAAGCCCCGATCATGCTGGCGTTCACCCACTTAGGTGAAGTAAATAGGCGTTTAGACGGAACGTAGCTTGCCAGCATAGGAATCAAAAGTGCGCCCACGATAGCTCCACTGTAGGCGTACCACAGGTCTACCACTACGTTGTCTACACTCACCGCCAACGTGGCTGCCGTCACGCAAGTGACAAACAAGCCGATTCTAACCCAGGTCTTGGTTTGATCGTCCGTCATACTCGGACGCAATCGCTGAACAAACTCTCGACCAAACGTGGCCCCGGCCACCAACGTATAGCCAACGGCTGCGGAAAGAACGGCCCCTAAGATTCCGCACAAAAACACCGCTCTTAGTCCAGGGGGGAGCACTTGCGAAGCCAGAATCGGAAAGAAGCTGAGGCCCTCCGGAATTGGCTTGAGAATGGCCAGAGCGTAGAGCGCGGTAGTCATGCTGAGCAAATCGAAGACCATCCATGCCACAACGCAGATCAGCACGCCCTTTCGACCCAACTCAGGACTCCTTGCGCTGGAAACTCGCTGGTGGAAACCCGGATCCACCAAAGTCCAAGCGCCAAGAATGAAATAACTCACAAACAGAAGTCCGCCGCCGCCCCCGTCCCAGTGCTTGAGCGAAGGATCAATGGTGGACAACGTGGGAATAAGGGGGTGGTGAACCAGACACCAAACCAAAATCACCCCGAATCCCACGTACATCATCACAAACGCCAGCATTCCTGCCCGCACGTCCGCCAACAGCCCGCCTCGGTACAAGAAAAGGGTTCCCAGCGCGGTGCCCACCACTACGCCGGGGAGAATGGGCCATCCGGTAAAAAGTTTTACCAGGGTCCCCAACATGAGCACATGGGCGGCGGGAACGGCCAAGAGGAACACCAAAGCGGCTCCAATAAGGCCAGAAGCCTTGCCCCACTGCGTGGAAAACCGTTCCGGAATACTGATCTGATCGGCCGCGCGAACTCGCGGGGCGAGCACCAAAGCGTAGATCACGGCAAACACGTAGTAGGGCACGCCCATTAACAGAAACGTGCCGAACCCAAAGGCTTTCACTGAATCGCCGATTGCCATGATGCCGCCGTACCATGTACTCACCAATGTGCCCACAAACGCGGGCAAAGATAGGTTTCTGCCCGCGGCAAGATATTGGAGCAAGGAATGATCCCTGACTCGGGCAGAAAACCCAAGCGCGAGGATTGCCGCCACAAATAGGGCAATTACGGCAATGTCTAGCGTTTCCAGTTTAAGCGGAACCTGCATGGTTATGGGTAAGAATTAAGGCCAGAACGGAGAACGGTCAGTCTCCAAGAATAGTAAAGCGGTCCCCGATTGAATTGACATCTTAACGGATAAATCGACGGCTCGATTGGAGAGGCTAGTGAAGCCTACCGGAGACATTGCCCGGCCCTGGAACTCCCACTGCACTCCGGATAGTGAAACTCCGGTGCAGTCGGTAATCGGAATCAGCGACACCCGGGCTCCCGGCTCCGCATCATGCACAAAGGTGATCGGGCCTTTTTTTATCCATCCAAGCCCTCTGCGAAGCAACAAACGCACGGAAAGATTACTCCGAGCAACGCTCTGAACGGACCCCAAAACATGGTCCAACAGGTCGCCCTCCAAGCCGGCCACCGTGACCTCTGTGTGGCCCTCCGCCGATAGCCAAGCCAGCAGCTTGTCACAATCCGTCGTATCTTGATCATCCATCAGGAGAAAAGTTTCGGATTTCTTCTTGGCCTCTGGGGAGGCAGAATCGCCGTCCCCCAAAGTGATATGCGGGGTGAATCCGGCATCCAAAAGACAGTCTGCGCCGCCGTCTGCCGCCACCAAATAATCAGCCGAAGCGGCCCACTTAGCTAAGCGATCCAGGGGAACGTCTCGCCCGGCTAATACCGCAAATATACGGTGAAAGTTCACATTGTCTCCGTTGGCACGGTGAGTCCACTTGACAGAGCACCTGCCAGTAGACGCCTGTCAAATGAAATAGAGTTTGTCATGATAATCATCGAAATTAGCTTAAAAATTGATAAAACCGTTGCCTTTACATCATATCTGCGGTTCAATGCCATCTGTTAACGTTCTTAGGAACTGAATCCTCATCAAAATGGGGCAACCCTGCATTTCCGACGTGTATAATCGCACCTCACATCCCCAGTCTGCGGGGGATTTACTTGCGATGAAATCCCAGTTTACGCTTGACGACTCCGATGACCTGATTCGAATGCGCCAAGCTTGGTCCATCGTCCTGTCTCGCCTTAAGGATGAAGCAGTAGGCGGATCCTTCGAAAAATTCCTTCGACCTCTAGAACCCATTGGCATCCTTAACGGCGTTCTCACAGTGGGAGCCCCCGGTCAGTTTGTCGCGGAGTGGGTAAAGAATCGCTACTTAGGTCACCTCCAAAGAATTGTCTCTGACGAATACGGCCGACCGGTAGTCGTGGATATTTTGGTTGAGCCACGAGAACGGCCGAACACCTCAAACCAGGTCCCCGTAGGATACGCCCGACCGGCGGCAACCGAGACCCACGGTTTTCGTCCCAACGACCGATTTACCTTTGATCGTTTTGTGGTGGGGCAAAGCAATCGCTTGGCGGTGGCCGGGGCCAAGGCGGTGGCGGCCGAACCCGGGGCCAAGTACAACCCCCTTTTCATTTACGGTTCTTCTGGTCTAGGTAAAACTCACCTCCTTCATAGCATCGCAAAGGAAGTCATCTCGCGGGGTCCGGATATTACGCTGGCCTACGTAAGCGCTCAGCAATTTGCGGAAGAATTTATTGCCGCGCTTCAAAATAACCGAATTGAGCAGTTTCGTAGGCAACAGCGCAACGTGGGCATGTGGCTGGTAGATGACATTCAATTTATTGCGGGGAAAGACAAGACGCAAGAAGAAATTTTTCACACGTTCAATTATCTTTATTCTCTAGGTAAGCAAATTGTGTTGACTTCGGATCGACCGCCGCGCGATCTGTTCCTCATGGACGAGCGCCTCCGTTCGCGATTCGAAGCGGGCTTAGTAGCAGACGTTCAGATGCCCGACACCGAGACCCGGTGCGCGATTTTATTAAGCAAAGCAAATTTAGAGCACATGGTGCTGGATCATGACATTGCCATGCTACTTGCGGAGAGCGTGCCTGGCAATATCCGAGTTCTAGAAGGTGCTCTCACCAAGTTAGTCGCTCAGGCCAGCGTGTCTAACGTTCCGGTTTCTCTCGCCCTAGCTGCCGAAATGGTGGAGCAGTATTACCGCACGGGAATTCTGGCCAAACCGGGGTTCGGACAGATTGTGGATGCGGTGAGTAAGCACTACAAGATTCCCGCTGAAGAAATCAAGGGAACCTCAAGAAAGGCCCCAATCGTTCACGCAAGGCACATTTCAATCTTCATCACGCGAGAAATCACTCACGATTCGTGGAAGCACATCGGATCTTTGTTTGGCGACCGAGATCACACGTCGATGATGCATGCATACACGAAAATCAACGAAATGATGAATGGAGACAAAGATTTATCGGCTTCCGTTAAGATGCTGATTCGTAACCTGTATCCCGAGTGCTAATTCAATAAGATGAAGCTTGCCGAACTGACTTGGCCCGAAGTTGAATCGGTTTCCCGAGAAGTGGTCGTGGTTATTCCAACCGGCTCTCTGGAACAACACGGCCTTCACCTGCCCCTTTTCACCGATACTTTGATAGTCACGGCAGTGGCCGAATCTGTGGAGAGACAATTGGGTGAACAAGTTGTACTCACCCCTACACTCTGGCTGGGGGCCAGCGGGCACCATCTGGATTTCCCGGGATCCCTGAGCAGTGACTTCGACAGCTACGTCGGAGCCATTTCCAGTGTGGTGGAGAGCCTCATTCCTCACGGGTTCGTTAGATTCTATGTGCTGAACGGGCACGGCGGAAATCAAGACCCAAACGGGATTGCGATTCGCACTTTAAAGCAGAAGTTCCCGATGCTGACCCTGGGTCATTCCGGCTACTATGCGTTTTGCGAAGAAGCCGTTGCAAAGATTCTCACCGGTCCGCTAAAAACGATGGCGCATGCTTGTGAAGCCGAAACCAGTCTGATGCTTCACCTCCAACCTGGCCTAGTCCATCTTGATCGGGCTAAGGATGACGGGTTGAAGTCGGAGCCACCGTTGAAAGGCGTGATCCACACCTTTCGAGAAATGACGGAGCATGGCGCGTTCGGATTTCCTTCCTACGCGACCGCAGAAAAAGGCGAAGTGATTTTCAAGGCTGCGGTCAGCGGTGTCGTTCAAGAACTCCGCGCGATCGCCGAAGGCTACGCTCTGCTCGGCCCGGCTTTGTAAGGGCGATGGGTTAGCAAAACGTATCCCGCGCGCCACGTCCGGCGAGGACTTTGAAGCCATCTTTTTGAACGAGATGCCGTCGGGTGAGTCATCATATACTTGGATGCCTAAGTCGATCTCCGCCGACAACTATATTGAGAAGGCCGTTCTGGTTTACGTAAACCAAGACGACGCCGAAGATACTACGGTTGAAGAGGAATTACAGGGCCTTTGTGAAGCCGCGGGTGTGGAACCGCTCGCAGCCATCCGCCAGCGCTTGGACCGACCCTACAAGGGCACGTACGTGGGTACCGGCAAGGTGGGTGAAATTGCGATGCTCGCCAAAGACGTGCGCGCTGATCTGGTGCTCATCGACGGCGAGGTCAGCGGCATGCAACAGCGCAACCTCGAAAAGCAGTTCGAGTGCAAAGTCATCGACCGCACACAGCTGATTCTGGACATCTTTGCCCGCCGTGCCCGCACCCGAGAAGGCATGTTGCAGGTTGAATTGGCTCAACTTACGTACATGATGCCCAAGCTCATGGCGGTCTATACCAAGTTCGAGCGCCAAAAAGGCGGTATCGGCATGCGCGGTCCGGGTGAAACTAAGCTAGAAAGCGACCGCCGAATGGTGCGCGACCGGATCTCAAAACTCAAAGGTGAGATTGAAGACGTAAAACGGGTGCGAGACCAGCAAAGGGTGAGCCGACGAAAATTCCCCTTCCCGTTTGCTTCAATTGCGGGCTACACCAGCGCCGGCAAATCCACCTTGATGAACACGTTAGCGGGAACCGACGTGCTGGTGGACGCGATGCCGTTTGCCACATTGGACCCCACTACGAGAAAAATCGACCTTCCGGACGGCTATTCGATGTTTCTTACCGACACGGTGGGATTCATTAGAAACCTCCCCACCCATTTGGTCGCCGCGTTCCAATCCACCTTAGAAGAAGTCACGTTCAGCGATTTCATTCTCCATGTGGTAGACGTAAGCCACCCTGCGTGGGAGATTCAGAGAGACTCTGTATTGGAAACGCTTGCGCATTTAGGTGCCCAAGACAAGCCGATCATTACGGTTTTCAACAAAATTGACCGGCTAGAGGACAGCTTTATCGCCCGAAGGTTGGTCATGGATTGGCCTAACTCGGTGGCGATATCCGCGGCCAAAGGAACGGGAGTGCCGGACCTCATGCGGGCAATTGTTCGGCAAGTTCAAGACCTTCTCGGCTGGGTGGAGGCATTGGTGCCGTACACTGAGGCCCCCTTAGTTCAGAACTGCTACGACTATGGGCGCGTGCTTACGGTGGAATATCGGGACGAAGGAATCTACGTTAAGGCAGAACTCGTGGCAGAAATGCGCGAGAAGCTCAAACGATACGCGCTGGCTTGAGCCTATGCCAGACCCCCTTTTAGCCACCAACCGCGTGTTTTTACGGACGTTTTCGGTTGGCGATGAACCTCTCATCGTGAACTTAGACCAAGACCCAAACGTTCGCCGGCATTTGGATCAGCCCCATCCAACGACTCTCGCCGAAGCAAGGAATATTCTGGCGGGATTCCGAGCCTATTCGCTACAAGGCCACCCGCACGGGTTCTGGGCCGCTCACCTATCTACCGCTCCGGAGCTTGAAGTGGAGCAACCGTTTATCGGATGGTTTCACTTTCGACCGGACCGGGAATTCCCAGAGGCGATGGAGCTGGGCTTTAGGATTTTGCCCCAATACTGGGGGCAGGGCCTGGCCACCGAGGTGTCCAAAGCCCTCGTAAAACGAGGGTTTGAGGAATGGAATGTCAAATGTGTGTCCGGACGGACCGCAAAGGAGAACGTAGCCTCTCTGCGAGTCATGGAAAAAATTGGGCTCACGGTTTCTTCGGAATACCTCCACGAGGGTCGATTACCCTCCATTCGGCTCTCGCTGAACGCCACGGATTACGCTTTATGAACATTGAGACCTGGCTCCATTTAGCGACCCTCCGCCTGAAGTCAGCCGGAATTAATTCTGCCAAGTTAGATGCCGAAGTGATTGCCGCCCATATTCTGAGGGTCTCTCGCGCTTGGCTATTTGCGCACCCCGAGGCCGAGATTCCGGAACTGGCCGCAGAAGCAATGCTGATTCGACGGGAAAACCGAGAACCCCTTCCGTATCTTATCGGCGGATGGGAATTCTACGGGCACTGGTTTAGAGTGACGGCCGATGTGCTGATTCCGCGATCTGACACCGAAACCTTAGTGGAAGCCGCGCTTGCCTTGACCCAGGATTCTATTGACATGCTGGACCTTTGCACGGGATCTGGCTGCGTGGGCATTTCTTTGGCCCTGGCCCGTCCGGGGTGGCGCGTCACGGGTTCTGACATCTCCCAAGTCGCACTTGATGTTGCGAGACTCAACGCCGAGCACCTTGAGGCAGGCGTTGAATTCGTTCAGTCGGACGGATTCCTGTCCATAAAAAACGAATTTGATCTCATCGTGGTGAACCCTCCCTATATCGGAACCTCCGAATCTTTGATGCCCGAAGTAGCCCAATACGAGCCGCATGTTGCCCTCTACTCGGGCCATACCGGATACGAATTCTACGAGCGAATGGCGGTTGAGGTGTTGCCTTGCCTCCGGGTCGGCGGCTATTTTATGATGGAAGTTGGTCATACCCAGTCAGAGAAGGTCGCGGGTTTGTTCCGCAACTCAGAGTGGCGTAGCCCAACAATTCACCCTGACTTAAGCGGCATTCCTCGCGTGGTCAAAGTGCAACGGGCATAAGCAGAGCGCACCGAGCCATAATTCTAAATTCATGAATGTCGTTGTGCCCGAGGAATATAAGTTCCTCTACGTTCAGAACTCAGAGCGGCCCGTAGTAAAGATTCCTGCGGATGTGCTTAGGCAGAAAGCAAGCGAAATTGGCAAGATCAGTAAGAAGACCCTGCTGTTAATTGATGACATGTTGCGCGTGATGAAGAAAGCCAACGGGGTTGGGCTGGCGGCTCCCCAATTAGGGTTCTCTCATCGCCTCTTTGTGATGGCGCCGGAGGGAATGAAGCCCACAGCTCTCATCAATCCGCGAATCACAAAATCGGAAGGGTCAGAGATCGGTGAAGAAGGTTGCCTGAGCATTCCGGGACTTTACGGTGACGTGGTCCGCGCAGAATACGTGGAGGTTGAGGCTCAAGATCGCCGCGGGCGAAAGCTAATCTACGACTTTGAAGGCATGCACGCCCGGGTAGCTCAGCACGAGATTGACCATCTTGAAGGCGTGTTGTTTATTGATAAAGTGGATCCGGCTACTTTGCACTGGATGAACCCGGAACTTGCCGAAGAACTGTAGCGGGCAATACTTTCATGCGCTTGATCTACTTTGGCACTGGCACCTTTGCACTACCGACTCTTCAGTCACTGGCGGAGCACACGGTCTTGGTGGTGACTCAGCCCGACCGCCCGAGTGGTCGGGGATTACGTTTGGCGCCTTCACCAGTTAAAACCTTGGCCCAGAGTTTGGAATTACCCGTGGCGTCTCCCGAACGTAGCCGCGCGCCGGAATTCTTAGAACTGCTCCAATCTCAAGAAGCGGATGCCCTCGTGGTGGCCAGCTACGGCCAAATCCTTTCGACTGCGGTCTTGGAATCCGCCCGTTGCGGCGGAATCAACCTCCACGGGTCCATCCTTCCCCGCTACCGAGGAGCGGCACCCATTCAGCGGGCCATCTTGGAGGGTGAAACTCAGACTGGCATCACGGTGATGCAAATGGACAAGGGAATGGACACTGGCGATATCATTTCCATTGAGCGACTTCCGATTGGGGCGGATGAAACGTACGGAGAATTACAGGACCGTCTGGCCGAGCTTGCCGCGTCTATGGCTTTGACTTGGTTGCCCAAGATCGTGGCCGGAGACTATCCAAGGACGGTTCAGGTCAATGCCCACATGACCCTTGCGGGCAAGGTAGAGAAAGAAGAAGCAGAACTAAAATGGGATGGCTCCGCCGAAATTGAATATCGCCGGTTCCGGGCCTTTACGCCGACCCCGGGTCCATTTATGAAGACCAACCAGGGACTCCTGAGGCTCCACAGCCTGCGAATGAGCGATTTGAATGGCGCACCCGGCACCGTGCTATCCGTAAACCCCCTGACCCTGGCATTAGATTCTGGAGCCCTGCAGTTCTTAGAGTTGCAGCCGGAAGGTAAAAAGAGAATGTCCGGTCGCGACTTTGCCAATGGCGCTCGCCTAAAGGTGGGCATGAGCCTTTCTGAAAACCAATAGCCCTTATGTCAGTTCCTAATCCATCGACCACTCAGCCCAAGATCTACCACAAGCTGGTCTTACGCACGCTGATCCTTGTTCTCGCGCTCGGCGGACTCTTTCTTGGCTTCCAGTATTACGAAGGCACCAAGGGCGACCTCGGCGGCATGGCAAAATCAGATACTGTGGGCCTAATTGCCGCTCTCCACTACCTCAATGAGGGCGCGGAAACTGTAATATTTAAACCCGATGGAAAAATGGTCAAGGATGCGGGGTACAAACCCGGATCTACCGATCGAGATCTGACGTGGCGACCGGACGGAAACTTTCTTTTCTTCGTGAGCGATCGGATTGACCAGACGGTTCAAGTTTTCCGCTGGAGCCCGGGCCAAGCCTCCTCAGAAGCACGGACCATCGGCACGCGCGGTCGAAGCAACCCAAGCTTTTCGGTGGAAGATTTGCCGGACGCGGACACTACGGCGTTGATCACTTCGGGGGGATTCGTGCTGGAATTCAATCCTAAGGATCGATCCACCAGGCAAGTGCTCCCCCCCCTGAGCCGGGAGATCACCCAGGGCGGCTCGGACGATGAGAAGGGAGCAGACAGCCAATTTTCGGGAATTTACGGAAAATTGGGCTCGAGCTTTAAGTTAGCCAAGTGGTGCAAGAACAAGCGTTGGATTGCCGGGGTAATGAAACGCGATTCGGGCGAGATATTGGTGCTGCAAGACATGACCCTTGCCGTGGTGAAGGGTCCGGATGGAAAGGACGTTGAGACATTTAAGCCCCCCATCCCGATAGTTGCGGGAGATCACATCGAACTTGCCGTCAACCCTAAATCGGGTGATGTGGTTTATGCGGTACAGGGCTTTGCGTTTCCCGATCCCGACAAAATTCCGGCTCAATTTGTGAAAGGTAATAAGATTACGGTTCCATTCCATCACGGCATCTTCACCATCGACCCAGAAAAGGGCGGGGAGCCACCCATCATTGCCAGCCAAGACGACAAGATGTCGTTTGGGAGCATCGCGGTGAGTCCAGACGGTTCGACGTTAGTGGCTACGGTGGGCCCATACGGAGACACCAGCCATCAGCCCAAGGGATTAGTTACGATGCCCGCAAGGTCGGGCGGCGGTAGCGCGGGCGCTCCGCTGGTGAAAGGAGAGATTTACGAGCCTTCGTGGGCTCCGGCGAGCGACAAACTCGTCTTTGCGCGGCGAGAAGCTGACGGCAAGCGCTCAATTTTTCAAATCAACCGAGATGGCACCGGCGAGCGAAAAATTTCTGACGGTAAAGACAATTACGGGTATCCGCGGTTTAGCCCGCAAGTCGCGCCGGTAGCAGCCGCCAAATAGCCCTGGGTGAATAGCTTCGTGTTAATGCAAGGGCCAGAAACTTGGCGCTGAATCGAACTTTGGCCCCCTGCCACTTCCCTCACATACGTTTAGTTAGGCCTCGACAGGGTGGATTGCATTGCCCGTCTGCGCCTCCTTGCGGTTAGATCGGTACACAAAATACCGATGATATGGGCCGAAAGATGCCTGACTAAATGTATATCTGGTGCGATGCCAAGATCGGTCAGCAAATAAATTTGTTCCCCGACCGGGGCACTAGAATCTAACCACGGATTTATTAGGAAGAAGATGTTTGACATCGGCTAGCCTTCCCTTGTCCCGGAAGGTCATATACGATCAATTGGACCTCGACACGGTGAATTGCCTTGCCGGCCTGCGCCTCCTTTACGTTAGGTAGATACACTCAAGACCGATGATATGGGCTAAAGGAGCTGAACTAAATGTATATGCCCACTTCCCTCTGTCGTGCGCAACCGACGCGGTTAGCTGGCGGCCTGAAGCGCGACTCGGAACTGCTCCCGGTACAGCCGAGCGTAGAGGCCATCAAATTTCAGCAGTTCCTCGTGCCCGCCTTTCTCAATGATCACGCCCTTCTCCAGCACAACAATCATATCGGCCTTCACAATCGTGGACAATCGGTGGGCCACCACAAACGACGTGCGGCCCGTCATCAAATTATCGAGTGCGGCCTGAAGCAACGATTCAGTTTGCGAGTCCAGTGCGGATGTCGCCTCGTCGAGAATCAAAATTTTAGGATCCGCGAGGATGGCGCGGGCGATCGCCATTCGCTGTTTCTCGCCGACGGAAAGCTTAATGCCGTCTTCTCCAATCTTCGTTTCGTAGCGGTCGGGCAAGGCTTCGATGGCTTCGTGGATACTCGCCGCCTTCGCGGCCAAGACTACATCTTCATCGGTAGCCGACTCACGCCCGTACCGGATGTTCTCCCGCACCGTGGTGTTGAACAGAATGCTTTCTTGCGCCACCACGCCCACCTGAGATCGGTACGTGAGGAGTTGGGTGTCTCGAAGGTCAATGCCATCCACCGTGATGCGTCCCGAAGTGGGATCGTAGTGGCGCAGGAGGAGGCTCGCCAGAGTCGTTTTTCCGCTGCCAGAAAATCCGACCAGAGCAACCATTTGCCCGGGTTCCACCACGAGGTTCAGACCCTTAATGACGGGCTGGTCGGGTTCGTATTCAAACCATAGGTCCTCAAACGCCACCCGACCTTTGATCGGTGGCATGGGTAAGGCTCCCGGCTTGTCCTGCACTTCGTTGGGCATGTTCATCGTGCGGAAAATCCGAGCCAACGCCGCCTGTGCGCGGGCCCAAGGGTCTAGAACAACCAGGAACCGTACAATGGGGCCGTACACGTAGTTGACGGCGTAGATCACAAACATCACCAAGGTGCCGGCTTGCATCTTGCCCTGCAGACATAAAGTGCCGCCGTACCACAGAATGAGACCCGTTGCCACTCCGCAGAGCGCGTCGGCAATGGTCCAGAGGCCCCCGCCAAGCGCTCCTTGTCTAACGTTGAGTCCCATCAGCTCACGCGTGGTACTCATAAAGCTTCGAGCCTCCCAGCGCTCCTTACCAAAGCTCTTTACGGTTTGAATTCCGGCCAGCTTCTCTTGCATTTGGCCGTACATTGAGTCTCGCTTGGACCGAATGTCGTCGCTGGTGACTTGCAACGGCTTGTAAAACCTTCGGAAATTAAAAATGTAGATGGGGCTGATACTCAGGCTAATCATCGCCATCGTGGGGTTGATCGAGAACAAGATCACGCAGACCAAGAGTAATTGAACGGTATCGGACATGATGGTGGGCAAGTTTCCCGTTATCAGTTGGTTCACCGTGCCGGCATCGTTCATCACGTTGCTCACTAGCTTTCCCGTTTGGTTCTTCTCAAAGTAGGCCAGGGGCAAAGATTGCATGTGCCCCAGCATCTTATCTCTCGTGTTGAGAAGGAACCTCTGACCCACCAGCGACATTGTCACCGATTGTGCGTAGCCCAAACCACCCTGAAAGAGTGAGAATCCCACGATGAGCGCCAGATAGACCAAGCTGTTGATCTTGTCCCCGCGCTGAAGTCGATTCACGATGTCACCCAAAATAAGCGGGGGCACAAAGCCGAATGCGGTTTGGGTTACGGTTAGCCCCCCGGCTAAAAGGAGAAGAGCTTTGAATGGGCGCAACTCAACGAACAGTCTCCGCAAAAGCGACCGTGATTCTTTGGGCGGGGGAACATCCTTAATTGGCATAGCTCGTTGCGCCATATTACGCAGGTTTTAGTGCTAAAAAGGCTCAATCTGGGCTTTTGCTACCGGCTTGTGGAAAAAACGTCATAATGGCTCCCCGCCTGCAGTGTAATACATTAAAAGTGACGGGCACAAACCCATGCTTCGAGTCCATTTTCAAGAACGATTAGAAGAAATCCGATCCGATGTGATTAGGATGTCCGCCGACACGAATGAGATGATTCGAAACGCGGTTGACGCCACTTTGCAGGGTGATATTGAACTGGCGAGCCAAGTGATTGCGTCGGATGACATTGTCGACGGTTACGAACGCTCAATTCTAGATAAAACCCTCATCGCGGTGATGCAAGAAAACCCGGTTGCCGCTGATTTGAGATTTCTGATCTCGACGTTTGGTATTGTCGGCGAGATTGAAAAAGCGGGAGATGACGCCGTTAAACTCGCGAGGCGCGCGACAAAGCTTTCGGGACAATTTCCACCCGAAATGAGGGTTGCTTTGCTTGAATTGGGCGAACAGGCCAGAATCGCATTCAATGGAGCTATCCGGCTCTATAGCGAATACTCCGCCGAGTTGGCCAATGAGATTATTCAGGGTGACAAGGCGATTGACGGCGCCTACAGCGTGGCCCGCAATCGCGTGTTTGAACTCATCAAAGCCAATCCCGAAGCCACGGAACACTTGGTAAGAACCATCGAAGCGTTTCATGCCTTAGAACATGTGGCGGATCACTCGGTTGCTATTGCCATCCGATTGAGCATGTTGCACCCGGTCAGTGCGACGGCTAGCCTCCTTTAGCTCCACTTAATTGGCGCTTCGGTTAGCGGGGCAAACCGGGATACAATTCTCGGCTGATGCCCCGAACGTCTACTTTCCACATCCCGTTCTTCATGATCACGGGCAACTGAAAATTTTCTTCGTAGGAACTTCCGGATCCAATATTGCGCGCAACGGAGAGTCGCACTGAACCGGAAACGTTGGGCTCTGCTTCCGAAGTCGCGGTGACTCGCCACCCAAATTGGTAGTATTTGCCCGCATGGTTCACCGCAAAATCCCACTGTTTGCGAATATCTTCTTCCGACTTGTCGCCTAGGTAAGACATCTTGGTGAGGGTGTTCACGTCCCCCTTAGCCAGGGCACTCATAAACCGACCGCCCACTGCGGTGAGGGATTCACGACCCATAAGAAGAAGGCCACTCACCACAACTACGCCCGCGATGGCCGCAACGTAAACTAGACTAATCCGCCCGGCAACTCTCATTGACGTTCTATTAAACCTCAACGGAACAATTCTCGCTCTAGCGTTGGCGATTAACCTCGCATCTTCAGCAGATCCAAGGTGCGCGTAGCGTCCACTCGCCAGAGCCGATGGTCTTTGACCACCACCCAAATCAGAACTTGACGCTGCCCGCCGGGCAACGAATATACAGCGGCGGCCGCCACTTCTCGCGGTTGACGGTCCATTCTCGCAATCTGATAGGGGCCGTTTGAGGTGAGGAAAACCACACCTCGAATGAGTTCTTGAACGTCCGATGAGGTCACGGGTTGGGCAACTACCTGTTGCATGTCAACCGAGTTGTTCTCGGCTACGGCCAGGTGAAATCGGCGGATTGCGCTCTGGGGTCCATAATCTTGCAGCACCCAAAATACGGTTACCGTACCCAGGGCGAGCACAACGGCCGCGATAATTGCCGACACACTCCCACCGAGTTTCTTCACCAGCCGAGATTACCAGTAAGCGACCACATATCAATTTCTATATTTCTAGAATTATAGAAATGATTGGTATGATGATGCATGGAAATCAATTTGATTGCCCCGATGTTTAAAGCACTGGGTGACCCCACCCGCCTAAAGATTTTTCAGATGCTCCGCGAATGCGGGGCACAAGTGACCGTCGATGAATCGGGCGAAGTACGGCCGATTCAGGGGGCCACAGTAGGTGAGGTTTGCTGCTCCGTAACTGGCGATGCGCACGTGACTTCGACCATCTCGTTTCACCTCAAGGAGCTACGAAATGCAGACCTCGTCACCAGCGAGAGAAGGGGCAAGCATATGATCTGCCGGATTAACCCCGTCGCCGTGGACCTGCTCGTCAAGAGTCTTACTAGCCGGTGCGACGGTTGCGCAGGCGCGGAAACATCTTGTTGCGAGCAACCTGAGTGATCACCATTCTGTTTGTTTGCGTGCATAACGCGGGTCGTTCTCAGATGGCAGAAGCATTTCTCAACCACGTTGCCCGTGTGCGTGGACTAAACCTCCGACGGGCTTCTGCAGGGACGATGGGTGGCAAGAACTTGAACCCGATGGCAATCGCCGCAATGGCTGAATTAGGAATTGATCTTACATCTCAATCACCAAAGTTACTGACCCAGTCGATGGCGGACGAAGCGGACCGGATCATTACGATGGGGTGCGGGGTAGAGGCCGACGCGTGCCCGGCAAAGTTCTTGGTTACCGAAGATTGGGGCCTTGACGACCCCGCCGGTCAGCCAATTGAGACGGTCCGCCATATCCGAGACCAAATTGCGGACCGGGTGAAGCTGCTAATGAGCCAAATTGAAGGTCAGGTTTGAAAAAGCGGATTCTCGCCGAACTGCTGGGCACCTTTGCCATTGTCTTCTTTGGATGCGGCTCCATCGCAACTCTGGCCGGACAGCCCTCGGCTCACGTAGCCGTGAATTTAGTGTTTGGACTGGTAGTTACCAGCATGATTTACGCGTTGGGCCCGATTTCTGCGGCCCACTTCAACCCCGCGGTGACCGTAGCCTTTGCCCTTGCGAGGCGGTTTCCCTGGCGAAATGTTCCCGGCTACATTGCGGGGCAAATTCTGGGGGCAATCTTGGCCTGCACTGCATTGAAGGTAATCATCCCAGAATTGGCAAGGGCATGTAGCTTTGGTGCAACTGTTGCGCGAATTCCAGCGGACCGTGCGGTTTTGTCTGAAGGAATTACAACCTTCTTTTTGATGTTTGTCATCATGTCCGTTGCCACAGATCGGAGCGCGAACTCGCCTATTCCGGGCGTGGCAATCGGCGGAATGGTCATGCTGGGCGGACTGATGGAAGGACCGCTGACCGGGAATAGTCTAAACCCCGCTCGGAGTTTGGCTCCGGCAATATTTTCCGGTGGTGAACCCTTGGCCTCCGTCTGGATCTACATACTCGGCCCCGTGCTGGGTGCCATCGGGGCGGCCGTCGCGTTTGAGGCTTTACGCACTTTGGCAGAAGATGCCCACAGTGCCCCCGCAGACATCGGTCGCATTTAGCTTTCGGATTGCCGGCAGGGACTTTCCTCGCGTAGCCGGGCAAAACCTCTGGCGCCATGCCGGAATCGGCCAACGGCGAAGCCGGAGACCGTGCCCGAGTCCGGGTGATTGTCGGTTATCCCGGGGCAACCGGACGTCGGCAAAATCATCCGCCGACTACCGGCTACGCCGTCGAATCCCAACCAGTTCGGCGAAGCCGGTAGGCTTGGGATGACCCGTGCCCGAGTCCGGGTGATTGTTGGTTATCCCGGGGCAACCGGACGTCGGCAAAATCATCCGCCGACTACCGGCTACGCCGTCGAATCCCAACCAGTTCGGCGTAGCCGGTAGGCTTGGGATGACCCGTGCCCGAGTCCGGGTGATTGTCGGTT